>DAOUBQ010000017.1:0-4960 GCA_034432755.1 Anaerolineales bacterium | reverse complement strand
TAACGCCAAAAATTCACCGCGAAGCCCGCCAAGAACGCAAAAATACTCTTGAACCCTTGGCGTTCTTCGCGCTCTTGGCGGTAAAAAATTCAAATGTGAGATAACTCCCTTCTGGGACAATCTCTCACCGTGACATCGAACAGCGCCAGAAACTTTGAATAGGAAATGGTCGGGATTTCAGGATAAGCCCCACAGAAAATATCCTTTTATCCTTCTATCTTGTTACACCAAGTGGAGATTTCAGATTTGCAATCGCTTTCAGCACGCCACAGGACTTGATAAAAACAGAAAAATGTGGATAATAAGCCCCGCAAAAGTGATAAAAATTATCCTGGCAAGCCCGCAGCATGAGATCTAATCTCGCCTTGAGTGCAGGGGCGCTAGTTTCGGCGGGCAAATTACCACCGTAATTTATAACGTTCATCCCTTTTGGGTTACTATTCTTTCTTGGGCTGGTCAGCATAATAAAACTTGTGAATTTTATAATAAAATCCTTAAGATTAACAGTTCGCTAAAATTTATGGGTATAATAGCATAGTCTTCATGCGGGGTTTCACCTCCGCTTGAAAAAGGCAAATTACCTGCCCTGTCCGTGTCAGACAAGAAGAGCCACACCCCCTGCGGCAGCCCTTGTTGGACGGCAGGGCGGGGCCTTTTAAGGATTTGCGATTGACGATTTTTGATTGGGGACTGAAAAATGGTTGACTTTTGGCCTGGTTGAATTTACGATTGCCTCATTTGAACGTATCCCGCTTAGGAGAAAAGCACATGAAACTCGTTACCGTTGGAGAAATGCGCGCAATTGAACAGGAAGCCGATTCTAATGGCCTTTCCTATGCAAAGATGATGGAAAACGCCGGACGTGGCCTGGCACAAGAAATCAAACAACTGACCTACGCCGAATTAGAAGAAGCCCGCGAAGTCCTGGCGCTGGTGGGGCCGGGCAACAACGGCGGCGATGCGCTGGTGGCGCTCACCCACCTGGCCGCCGATGACTGGCGGGCGCGCGCTTACCTGGTCAAACGCAAGCCGGAGGACGATGATCTGGTCGAACGCTTGAGAAAAGAGGGCGGTGAAATCATCGTTGCTGAACAAGACCATGATTACACCCGCCTGGCCGCTTTTATCGAAACCGCCGATGTTGTGATAGACGGGCTGCTCGGCACAGGCATTAAACTGCCGCTCAAGCCCGAAATCGCCGGGGTGTTAGATGCCGCCAATCGCGCCATTTCTAGCCTGGCCTGGCCGCCACACCTCGTGGCTGTAGACTGCCCCTCTGGCGTAGATTGCGACACCGGCGAAGCCGCACCCGAAGTCATCCCTGCCAGCGTCACGGTCTGCATGGCCGCCGTCAAGCGCGGCCTGCTTAAACTCCCGGCTTTTGAATTGGCCGGGGAACTGCGCGTGGCTGACATCGGCCTGACTGATGAAATCGAATCTTGGAAAAATATTCGCCATTGTGTGGCGGATGCCGATATTGTGGAAGACATCTTGCCCGCGCGCCCCGCTGACGCGCACAAAGGCACCTTTGGGACGCTGCTTGTGGCCGCTGGTTCGGTTGGCTACACCGGCGCGGCCCTGTTGGCGGGCAAATCGGCTTACCGCGCCGGGGCGGGCCTGGTGCAAATGGCCGTTCCCGGCCCACTGCATCCCATCCTGGCCGGGCAGTTTCCCGAAGCCACCTGGATACTGCTGCCCACCGAAAAAGGCGTCATTGCCGAACAGGCTGCCGAAGTTTTGCTCAAAAACCTAGAGCGCGCCACCGCCCTGCTGGTTGGCCCCGGCCTCGGAAACGAAGAAATCACCCAAAAATTTATCGAAAACCTGCTCACGGGTAACAGCGGCGCCAAAAAGGCCCCCGCACCGATGGGCTTTGTGCGCAACGACACGCCCAATCTGGAATCAGGAAAATCTACCCCCTTGCCGCCGCTGGTGATAGACGCCGACGGCCTGCGTTACCTGTCGAAAATCAAAGATTGGGCCAGGCTGCTCCCCCCCGAAAGTATTCTGACCCCTCACCCCGGCGAAATGGCTGCCCTGACTGGGCTGCAAAAAGACGAAATTCAGGCAAACCGTCTCGAAACTGCCCTGAAATATGCCGCCGAATGGGGACATATCATCCTCCTGAAAGGCGCATTTACCGTTATCGCCTCGCCCGATGGACGCGCCACGCTCATTCCCGTTGCCTCGGCGGCCCTGGCGCGCGCCGGAACGGGCGATGTGCTGGCCGGGCTGGTGGGCGGGCTGCGGGCGCAGGGCGTGCCTGCCTTTGGGGCAGCCGTGGCCGCAGCCTGGCTTCATGCCCAAGCCGGCTTATACGCCGCTGAAAAAATCGGCGCAGAAGCCTCGGTGCTGGCCGGCGACGTGATGGAATCTATCGGCGATGTGTTAAGCGGTTTTTGATTTGTGGGCTATAATCGAGAAAAACTTCACAGAGGAAACCTCATGCGCACTCCTTTTGTTGCAGGAAACTGGAAAATGAACAAAACCGTAGCCGAGGCCCGCGAACTGGTCTCGAACATGGGACAGAGCCTTAAACTCGTTCAGGGCGTAGAAAAAGTGCTTTGCCCGCCGTTCATGTCGCTGGTTGCGGTTGCCAACCTGCTGGGCGGCACCGATATTGGCCTGGGCGCGCAGAATATGCACTGGGAAGAGAAAGGCGCATTTACTGGCGAAGTGGCCCCTGGCATGGTCAAGGAATTTTGCAAATACGTCATCTTGGGTCACTCGGAGCGCCGCACTTATTTCGGCGAAACCGACGAAACCGTCAACAAGAAAGTGCTGGCTGCCCAAAAACACGGATTAATCCCGATTGTTTGCATCGGCGAGACCCTGGTGCAGTACGAATCTGGGGAGACGGCAGCGGTCGTCCGCCGCCAGGTGTTGGAAGGACTAAAAGGCCTCGACCCGGCCTGTGCGCCGCAGGTGGTGGTGGCCTATGAGCCGGTTTGGGCCATCGGGACCGGAAAAGCCTCCTCCGCCGAAAACGCAGAATACGTCCATCGCGATGTGGTTCGAGCTGCGCTCAAAGACTTGTTTGGGGAAGAAACGTCTCAATCCATCCGCATTTTATACGGCGGCTCTGTCACAGCCTCCAACGCCGCTGAATTCTTCGCCCAACCGAACATTGATGGGGCGCTGGTGGGCGGGGCCAGCCTGAAGGCGGATGAATTTGTCGCCATTGTGCAAGCGGCGGCCGGGTAACCAAAGGAGGTTGGCATGGTTAAATCTGGTTTGATTGTTGGCGCAGTCATGTTCCTGGTTGTACTCGGCCTGGCGGCGGTCATCAGCCCGTTTTGCGCCCTGTGCGTCCCGCTGCTAACCGGGTTGGGAGCTGGCTACCTGGCTGGGGTTTTCGATAAACCCATCTCGAATGCCGATGCAGCCAAACGCGGGGCCGGGGCAGGGGCAATGGCCGCCGGGCTGGCAATTTTCGCCCAGGTAATTGCATCCATTATCAATTCGCTGGTTTTGCAAAACCCGCAGTATCAGTTGGGACGGCTTTGGGGCGCGGAAGCGGTTGACCCGGCAATGGTTTGGGCGCTGCAAATTGTGTTTGCCCTGTGCATCGGCTTGATGAACGTGGGGCTTACTGCCGCTTTTGGCGCAGGCGGTGGGGCCATCTGGTTCGGCGCGAGCGGCAAGAACCAGGCAGCCGCCGTTTAAGGCTATCTTTGCTCGTTTGTATTTTTTCTCCCGAAGGTTTCGTGCTTCCCAACCGACCTTCGGGAAATTTTTTATCACATGCTCACCACGTTTGACGGTTTTTTTGGGGCAATCGCGGCTCTCTTGGCGCTCTTGTTGTTGCAGCGCGCCCTGCACCGCGAAATCCAGGCCATCTTCCTTATTCTCACCCGTAACCCTGGCATTACCGTGCTAACCTTTTCGCTCATCTTCTTGCCGGGCGTTTTTTTGCACGAACTCAGCCACCTGGTCACAGCCAAACTGCTGGGGGTGCGCACCGGCAAGTTTTCGCTGATACCAACGGTTCTACCGGATGGACGCCTGCAACTTGGCTATGTGGAGGCTGCCCACAGCGACATCGTGCGCGATTCGTTGGTTGGCCTGGCCCCGCTCATCAGCGGGATGTTGTTTGTGGCCTATGTAGCCGTCGAACGGCTGTATCTCGTCATCTTGTGGGATACCCTGCGTAACGGGCAGTGGGAACTCTTTTGGAGGGGGCTGCATGTTTTGCCAAATCTGCCTGATTTCTGGCTGTGGTTTTACCTGACCTTTGCCGTCTCCAGTACGATGATGCCCTCCGAATCTGACCGCCACGCCTGGAGGCCGCTGGGTATTGTCAGCGGGGTGTTGCTCGGATTGGTGCTGCTGGCCGGGGCCGGCCCCTGGATGTTGGAAAACCTGGCCCCCTTCCTAAACGAATTCCTGCGCGGTATGGCGCTCATCGTATTGGTCAGTATCATCGTCCATTGCCTGTTGGTCTTACCGCTTCTATTTATTCACCGCTTGCTGACGCGCCTGACCGGGCTGGATATTGGCTAACGTTATCGCTCACAAGTTAAGGTTTTTTGCGTTTATGTCAATGGCAGTTTTGAGCAAATTTACTGGTCAGAAACGCTCAATCAAAGTGTGCCACTTTGCACAGGGGGCAAACTGACTTCTCTTCGCGGGTAACAAAAACTTCTCGGAGCAACCAAACCTTCTCAAAAGACAAAGGGACGAGCCTGAAGGCTCGTCCCTTTTTGTTACCGGGTGAAATAGAAATTATGGAACACAGGTGGCCACGGGGGTCCAGAAGCCGATTGTGGCTCCGGCTGCCAGGTTCAGTTCCTTCACACACAGCAGCGAGCCTGTGTCATCATAGAAGAAGATGCTGGCTGTGGCAGCGCTTGTGCTGATATTTTGAACGTAGAAGGCGGCATTGTAAGGGATGCCGAAGGCGTTCTTGAAGAGCATGGGCAGGTAGGCCGTGGTGCTGCCGTCAGACGTGCTGTTGTAA
>DAOUBQ010000016.1:0-57144 GCA_034432755.1 Anaerolineales bacterium | reverse complement strand
CGGGATATTCGCATGGCAAAGGTCAAGCAAAAAGTGTCAGGCGGTTTTCGCTCCTCGGAGGGCGCACAAGTCTTTTGCCAGGTGCGCAGCTGCATCTCGACGGCCAGAAAAAACAACCAGCGCATTTTGGAAGTTCTGTCCCAGGCGTTGTCGGGTTCGCCTTATGCGCCAGCGTTGGTCACCGCTCTGGCTGAATAGTTACGTTTATTTTACAAAAAACGACCAGGATTTTCTAGCATTTGTGAATAATTTGCACAAATGTGAAGCCGGGGCGTGCTTGCCGCTTACTTTTCAGGGCTGTTAGAGAGGGGCTGGTGTGCCAGGTCTTCACGAAAAGACTCTAATACGCCGAGCGCGGCAGTTTCGTCGGTGACAAGGCAGTTCACCAACCCGGCGCGGCAGGCACCCAAGATGGGAATGGTTTTCATTTCTCCAGCCGAGATGCCCATTTTGAGCGGAATGGCTTGCAGGGCGGCTGGCGAAATTCCCACCACCCGGCTCTGGAGTTCCGATTCGCGTAAGTGACCAGCGCGGTCAAACAGGATACCGCATACATCGCCGGCTACGCCTGCCAGGCTCAACCGGCGGGCTTGGTCGGCGTCAAAATAGCCAGCGCGCACCCAACTGGAAGAGGCCGGTTCCATAGAGCCAATGCCAACCAGCGCCAGGCTGAGGGTTTGGGCTTCTTTGAAAACGCGGGCGATACTTGGCTCTTGGGTCAGCGCTTCGCGCAGAGCCGGGTTAGCCACAATGAGTGGGGCAGGAATGGTGTAGTATTGCCCGCCCAGCGCTTCGGCCAGGTGGCGTGCCAGGCTGGGGCCATCGGTTTCGGGCGTGAGTGTGCCAGCAGACCCGATGATTTGATAGACCTGCGTATCCGTGTAGTTTCTGCGGCGCATGGCAGAGACTGTTTCGTAAAGCGCAGTTCCCCAAGAGATGCCAATGCGCTTGCTACCCTGGTCGACCAGTTCTTCAATCAAACTGGCCGCCATGGATCCCAGTTTTCGCAACATTTCGGCATACCCCAGCGTGCCGCGTTGTAAAACACGCACGATGCGCAGGCCAAGCGCGGCTTGCAGGGCTTCTTCCAGGTCGAGACAGCGCTCTAGCGGGTAGTTGATGTGAATTTCGACAATCCCTCTTTCGCGGGCTTCTGTGAGCAATCGCGAAACCATTGAGCGTGAGTAGCCGGTGCGGTTGGCAATTTCTTCTTGCTTCAGGTTGTGCTCGTAGTAGAGGCTGGCAATTTGGGCCAGCAACTCTAAATGACTGTTGAACATGAGCCGCTCCCAGAATTGAACATTTTTGCTATTGTACTGGAATTTGTGAATCGATTCATGACTTCACTGAAAAAATCTTTTCTTCCCACGAGACTCATTCATTCTTATTTCTTGCTTCAAAGTTTCTGGCGCTGTCAGAATTGAATGTTTTGCGTTTTTTCAAATCGTCCACGCGTCAACCAATGCCGAAACGAAAATTTGCGCATTCATGATTTGCTCGTGAAGGGTGGGCGGCTTATAATCTATCCGAAAATTCGCGCCATGCCGGTTCCGCCCGGAGATTTATCTCCGGGCTACCAGTACAAAGTCCGCTTAAGCGGACTGAATCGCCGGGGTTTAGCCGTCTTCAGACGGCTTCGGATGATATAGCCCGGACATTCATGTCCGGGCGGGATGGCGCAAGAATATTTTTCGGATAGGCTCTTAACGCGCTTTTCCATTAAGCGGTGTGGAGTTGGTTTTATCGCGTCGCTGGGTTCAGCCTGGTTAAAATGACCGCCAAGATTGTGCGGGTCTTCTTGCAAAATTGTGATGATTTTTCTATTAATCCCGAATACAATTTGAATATGAAAATTGAACAAGCCATTAATTTCGAGCAGTTGATGCAAAGCCTTCCCGATTACTATGGTGAATTTGACCGGGATGTGGTTCGGCGTGCCTACGAGGTGGCCGCTGAAGCCCATGCCGGGCAAAAACGTCATTCGGGAGAGCCGTATATCACCCATTGTGTGGCCGTTGCGAGCATCCTGGCCGAAATGCGCATGCCTTCAGATGTTGTGGCGGCCGGGTTGCTGCATGATACGGTCGAAGATACCGAAATCAGTCTCAATGCTTTGCGCCTCCAATTTGGGGATGTGATTGCCAACCTGGTGGACGGGGTGACCAAACTCGATAGCCTGCCGCGCGTCTCGCGTAGCGACCGGTTCGATCATCATGACGGCGAACAGGGCGCGCCGCTCACCCCTGAACAGGTTTCCAAGCGCAAGAAGCAAATCACCATCGAGGCCTTGCGCAAGACCTTCCTGGCGATGAATGATGATGTGCGCGTGGTGCTTATCAAACTGGCCGACCGTGTCCACAACATGCGCACCCTGGGTTTTGCCAGGCCCGAAAAACAGAAGCGAATTGCCCAGGAGACGCTCGACATCTACGCCCCGCTTGCGAACCGCCTGGGAATCTGGCAAATTAAATGGGAATTGGAAGACCTTTCGTTTCGCTACGTCAACCCCGAAAAATACAAAGAAATTGCCGAGCAAATTGCCGACCGGCGCAGCGTGCGCGAGGAGCAAATTGGCGAAATTATTGAAACCCTCTCGCATGTTTTGCAACAGGCGGGCATCAAGGCCGAAATCAGTGGGCGGCCTAAGCACATCTATTCGATTTACAAGAAAATGATTCAGAAGGGCAAAGCCTTCGAAATGGTGCGCGATATTCGGGGCGTGCGCCTGATTGTGGCCGATATTCCAGCCTGTTATTCGGCACTGGGCATCATTCATAACCATTGGCGGCCCATCCCCGGCGAGTTCGACGATTACATTGCCGCGCCTAAGGACAATTTTTACCAATCCCTGCACACCGCCGTCATTTATGACGATGGCAAACCCCTCGAAGTGCAAATTCGCACAACCGAAATGCACCAAAACGCCGAATACGGCATTGCCGCGCATTGGCGGTACAAAGAAGGCACCTCCCGGCGTGATGCGCGCTACGAACAACACATCTTATGGCTGCGCTCGATGATGGAATGGAAGCAGGATGTGAATGACGCTCAGGAATTCGTCGATTCGATGAAAACCGACGTGTTTGAGGACCGTGTCTATGTGTTTACCCCCAAGGGCGATATTATTGACCTTCCGGCAGGTTCAACTCCGATAGATTTTGCCTACCATGTTCACACCGATGTTGGTCATCACTGCCGGGGCGCCAGGGTAGATGGCAAATTAGTGACGCTCGATTATGTTCTGAAAACCGGCCAGCGGGTTGAAATTCTCACCTCTAAACAGGGCGGCCCCAGCCGAGACTGGCTGAATATCTCACTGGGATTGGTCAAAACCCAACGGGCCCGTTCTAAAATTCGGCTGTGGTTCAAGAAACAAGACCGTGAGCAAAACCTGGCCCAAGGACGCGCCATGCTCGAACGCGAATTTCGCCGCCTGGGATTGGGCGAAATCAACCTCGAAACACTGGCCCGCCAACTGGAATACAAAATCCCCGACGAAATGTTTGTAGACCTGGGCTGCGGCGACCTGCCAATGGGCCGCATCATCAGCCTGATTTCAGAGCAGGAGACGCCCGACGAACTGGTGGCATCCGCGTCCAAAGCAGAAACAACCTCCTCAGAGGCTGTTTCTGTGGTTGGGTTGCGCGGCCTGTTGACCACAACAGCCAAATGTTGCAACCCCACGCCCGGCGACCCGATTGTGGGGTATATCACGCGCGGGCGCGGCGCCACCATTCACCGCCAGGACTGCCCCAACGTCCTGCGGGCCACCGTCAAGGAAAAGGAACGTTTGGTCAGGGTCAGTTGGGGCAAACCGACCAATACCTATCCTGTCCCAATTCGTGTGACGGCCTTCGACCGGCAGGGGCTAATGGGTGACATCTCGAACCTGCTCAATGGTGAGGGGGTCAATATTGTGGATGTTAAAGTGAAAGTGGACCATGCCCACGAAAAAGCCGACACCGCCGATATTCGCCTGGTGGTGGAAGTGCGCGATATTGCCCACCTCAGCCGGGTGCTGACCCGCATGGAAAACCTGGCGAATGTGTTAGATGCTCAGCGAATACGGAGCAGCTAACCAGAGCGCTGCTTTGAATCGGGGGGATTTCTGTGTTGAAAAGCATCTAAAAACGCCACGATGTTTGTTCCCAAGGCGGCATGGTTGTAGCCGCCTTCCATGACAATCAGGGTGGGAAGGTTCAAACGGGCAATTTCTTGCCCAATTTTGGCAATCCCCTGGGTTGTGACGCGGATTTTGCCGAGCGGGTCCTCGCCATAGATGTCCATTCCTGCCGAAACGACCAGAAAAAATGGCGCGTAGTCGTTTGTAATATTGAGGGCCTGTTCAAGCACAGCCAGGTATGTCTGGTCATCGGTGCCGCTGGCGAGCGGGAAATTACGGTGTTGGCCGAGGCCCTCGCCTGTGCCGATTTCATCGGGGTAGCCGCAGTAATAAGGATATTCATCGTTTGGGTCGGCGTGGATGGAAATTGTTAAAACATCGGAACGATTGTAAAAAATATCTTGCGTGCCGTTCCCGGCGTGGTAGTCAATATCGAGCAGGGCCACTTTGCCCAATTGGGTCAGCCAATGGGCAGCGACGGCGGCGTTGTTGATGTAGCAGTATCCGCCGCAATTGGCGCGCCCGGCGTGGTGGCCGGGGGGGCGGCATAATGCAAAGGCAGAATGTTGAATGTTGGATGCAGAATGCTGCGCAATCAATTTGGCCCCGCTGAGGGCGCAGTGGGCCGAGGCAAGGGCGGCTTGCCAGGTTCCGGCCACAATGGCGGCCGATAAGTCCATCATGTAGTATCCGGCGCGGCCCAAAAGCGATTGGGGAATGTGATTGCGCCACCCGGCGGGAGGAAAGGTGGCCGGGAGCAGGGCGCTGCGCTCGTAGTCGGCGTCAAGCGGGGTGGACATCCACTCGTCGAAGGCGGTTTGCAGGAACGAGAGATAGCCCTCATCATGAACTGCCTGGATGGGGGTCAGGCCGAAATCTTCGGGGGGGAGAATGTTGAAGCGGCCATCAGTGCGCAGGGCTTCCAGAATCCGCTCCATGCGCTGGGGAACCTCGAAGTTGGCGACCTTTTCTCCGCCATCGAAAATTTCAAAGGGCGGGTGATGGTGGATGTGGCTGTCAGAGTAGTAGACGTTCATTGGACGGGGGCAAGATGTGGGGAGTCTGTTTTGGGAAATATACGAGGCAGGCGCCACGTTTGGGGCGCGCTGCGTGTGGGGGCGGCGAAACTCCTATTTCGCTTTCTCAATAAATTCGGCCAGGTCTTTTTTCATTTGTTCGAGGGTCGGCAGGTGGATGTACATCATGTGTCCGGCTTCGTAGTAGGCCATGTTGATATTTTTGCGCAGGGTTTCATCGAGGCCGAGATGGTTGAAGACGTATTCGGTGGCGAAGTAGGGCGTGGCGAGGTCGTAGTAGCCGTTGGCAACGAAGACTTTCAGGTGCGGGTTGATGGTCATGGCTTTGCGCAGGGTTTCGGCAACATAGACGTGTTGGTTTTCGTGTTCGGCGTAAGACCAGGGCCAGACCTGGAAGTTGAGGATTTCGTAGGGGGCGTCTTTCTCGAATTTGAGTTCGCGGCGGATGTAGTCGTAGAAAGCGGCGGTGTAGGGGCCGAGGATGTTGGTGTAGGAGGGGTCATTTTCAGCGCCTTCGCCGAGGGTGTCGCGGTCAATGCCCAGGAAGCGGCTGTCGAGACGGCCCACGGTGCGCCCGCGCGAGCGCAGCAGTTCTTTGAAGAAGCGGAAATCTGGCACGCGCAGGTTGGAGCGCTCCAGGTAATCTATAGAAAGGCTGGTGTATCGGGCCAATTTTTGCAGCACGGCGTTGCGCTCGCGTTTGGAGAGAGAATCGCCTTTCATCAGGGCGGGGGCGTATTCTTGAATGGCAAAGCGTTCTACTTCGGCGAGCAGGCTTTGCAGCGGACGGCGGATTTTGAGCGCGCGGTGATACCAGGCGGTGGCGGCGTAGGAGGGCAGGAAGAGGACGTAGGGCAGCTCGTTGCCGGGGGTGAAATCAATTGTGCCGAAGTTAAGTACGGTGGAGACGAGCATGATGCCGTTCAGGTATAGCCCATGCCGTTCTTGCAGGTAGCCCGAAAGGGCGCTGGCGCGGGTGGTGCCGTAGCTTTCGCCAATCAGGAATTTGGGGGAGAGCCAGCGATTGTAACGGGTGGTGTAGAGGCGGATGAAGTCGCCAACGCTTTCGATGTCTTTCTTGAAGCCGTGAAACTCTTTGGCTTTTTGGCCTTCTGCCGGGCGGCTGTAACCGGTGCTGATGGGGTCAATGAAGACCAGGTCGGTTTGGTCGAGCAGGGAGAATTCGTTATCGGTGAGTTGGTAGGGCGGCTTGGGCAAGTCGCCTTCAAAGGTCATCACCACGCGGCGTGGGCCGAGTATGCCCAGGTGCAGCCAGACGGAGGAGGAGCCGGGGCCGCCGTTAAAAGAGAAGGTGAGCGGGCGGTGGGTGGGATTTTCGACGCCGTCTTTGGTGTAAGCGACGAAGAAAAACTGCGCCTTGGGCTTTTCGCCTTCGTAATCTTTCTCGCGGTCGGTTTCTTCTTTGAGAACGATGGTTCCGGTGGTGACAGTGTAAGCAATTTCTTGGCCGTTGATGGTGATTGTGTGCTGGGTGACGACCAGATTATCCTTGGGTTCGGGTTTTTCTTTCTTTTCGTCTTTGGTTTCGGCGGGTTTGGGTTCTTCGGGCATGGCAGGCTCCTTATTTGCTTTTAGATTTTGGCACGCGCCGGGTGGTGGGTTCGCTAACAGCCATCGGCAGGGTGAAGAAGAACAGGCTGCCCTTGCCGGGTTCGCTTTCCACGCCGTATTCACCGCCCAGTTTGTCGAGGATGCGCGCCACAATGGAGAGTCCCAGGCCGTGACCTTCGGCGCGCATTTGGTCGAGACGGGTAAACTGTGTAAAGAGTTGGGCCTGGTCGGCCAGGGCAATCCCCTTGCCGTTATCGCGCACCCAAAAGCGTGCCATGCTGCGCCCGGAGGGGGATTTTTTATAGTCGGCGTCGAAGCCCAACTCCACGCGCGGCGGCGTTCCGCCGTATTTGATGGCGTTGCTGATGTAATTAATCCAGATTTCTTCCACCCAGGCCGCATAGCCGATGACGCGCGGCCAGGCCGAGGCCTCCGGCACAATCAGTTCTGCTTTGGCATCGCTCAAAACTCCCCACAAACGCTGTTTGGCCTGGTTCACAATGCCAGACATTTGGATGGGGCCAATCCGCACGGTGGATTGGCGCACAGCCGAGAGCAGCATTAATTCTTGCAGGATGTTGTTCATTTTCAGGCTGGTTTTGACGATGGCTTGTAGGGCCTCGCGCTGCTGTTCGATGGGTAGTTGCACTTTTTGGTCGGCCAGCATGGTGGCAAAGCCAGTGATGGTGGTGAGCGGGGTTTTCAGGTCGTGTGCAACGGTTTGAGCAAACGAGTTCAAGTCGCGGATGAGTTGTTCTTTTTCGGAGCCGTTTTGCCCGGCAAGTTGTTTGGCAAGGTACTCATTTTGGGATTCTTTGCGCACCAGTTCGATGTTCAGGTCTTCCACCTTTAAGAACAGGTCGAGCGCAATGTATGCCAGGGGGGCCACCAGCAAGATAGGAACCAGGATAGCGGCAAAATAAGTGAGCGGTTGAATTGCCTGCCCGCCAAGCAATTGTGTCGCGGTGGTGATGAGAACGGACAGGCCCATACCGGTGACGGTTAAGATGGCCGTGCTTGCCTCCAGGCCGAATTTGTGCAGCCACTTGCTCCAGTTCATGCGTTTTCCTCGTTGAAGGGGTTGGTTTGCAACGTCAATCAGAACGCCTGGCTTATCTGTCCCATTCGCAAATAAAGGGCAATTCCAGTGCTTGAACATCGTTCCACTGCCAGGGCGTTTCAGAAAAGGTCAGGAAGTGCTCGGGGCGGCAATCGGGTTTGCTACAGTTGTCAGGTTCGCCCTCGGCCCAGTTGGTGTAGGTCATCGGTTCGCCCGTCACCCACACCCAACCGCCCTCCTGCTTCTCGTCGCTGGCGCCCAGCCAGGTTGTGGATGTGATGGCGTAGACGAAGCGATTCTCGGCTTCGTCGCTAATGGTAACGAGAGATGCGCCCATCCCCCGGCAGTATTCTTGTGCTGTGTGCCAGCTGCGTGCTTCGCTCCGAAGCAGATACCAGTGTCCATTCTGCGGGTTTTGCACGCCCCGAAAGAGCGTTGCGGTGGGAATGGCCGTGGGCGTTGCGGTGGGGGCCGGGCTGGCTGTGGGCGCGGCAGGCGAGGCGCTTGCAGTCGGCGGGATGGGCAGAAGCGACTCAACGACTTCTATAAATTTGCAAGCCGTGAGCAGAAAAGCCAACAAGAGCAACAGGAGGGGAATTGTTGTTTTTGGCGGCATCATCAATTGAGCTATTATAATTCCCAGAGCGCCAAAAATTCGGTGTATACTCAGCGATTCCAAATCTGAAATCGCCAATTTGTGTAACAGGATAGAAGGATAAAAGGGTGTTTTTTGTGTGTCTTATCTTGAAATTCCAGCCATTCCCTGTTCAAAGTTTCTGACGCTGTCAGGCGTTACGGTTCAGGTTTTCTCAAACCGTCTGCGAATTTCCATGATAAACGACTGGCTGCGCTAAAAAACCTGTTCTTGCCACGAAGGACACAAAGGGTACGACTTTTTTTAAGTTATTTTGCGCCGAATTTGAATCTTCTTGATTCCGCGTTTCGAGATTCCTTTGTGTACCTGGTGTCTTTTGTGGTGGTAATTGTTTTTGTAGCAGACTCAGATTTGGAATTGCGAGTACCAGGGTGCAATGGCTTTCTCGTGTTTGCTTGCGGCACCTGGTTTAGCAGGATCGGCAGGATAAAAGTCCTTCCATCCTGTTTGTTTTTTAAGACTTTGAGAAGGCCATAACCAGGTTGCACACGGTTTCTTAAAGTCCTGCCAGGTTGCAAGCAGGTAAAATAGGAAGAAGAAACCCCTCCAAGCCTACCAACCGTTCGGTAGGTTTGGTATAATGAAGAAAGGAACTCACAATGGATTTTGCGCTTTCACAAGAACACGAAATGGTTCAAAAACTGGCGCGCGATTTCGCCCGCAAAGAAATTGCGCCGACCATCAAGGAATATGACCGCAAGGCCGAACCTATGCCCCACTCGCTGAAACGGATGGGCGCGCTGGGCATTCTGGGGCTGTGCTTTCCCATCCGCTATGGCGGGCAGGGTATGGACTACATTTCCCTCGGGTTGGCGTGCGAGGAACTCGAAGCGGTTGATACCCACCTGCGGGTGGCGATGTCGGTGCATACCGGTCTGTGCGCCATGACTCTCTTCCAGTGGGGAACGGAGGAACAGAAAGAGCGTTTTCTGAAGCCGCTTGCCTCGGGAGAAAAACTCGGCTGCGGCGCGTTCACCGAACCCGGCATGGGGTCAGACGTGGCGGCTATGCAGACTTCCGCTAAACGAGACGGCGATTTCTACATCCTCAACGGCGAAAAAATGTGGATTTCGCTGGCCTCTAAAGCCGATTACGCCCTGGTGACGGCGCGCACCAACCCCAAGGCCCCCAAACCTTCTGAATCCCTCTCTACCTTCCTCGTTGACTTAACCCTCCCCGGCATTCGGCGCGGCGACTTGCACGGCAAACTGGGCGTGCGCGCGGGTTCAACCGGCTGGATTTCTTTTACCGACGTGCGCGTGCCGCTCGAAAACCGCATTGGCGAGGAGGGCGAGGGCTTTAAAATCACGATGACTGGCTTCGACCATGGCCGCTATACCGTGGCGGCAGGTGCCACCGGCATCATCCGTGCCTGCCTGGAAGCCAGCACCAACTATGCCAAAACACGCAAAACCTTTGGCAAATCAATTGGCGAACACCAGCTTATCCAGCAAAAAATTGCCAAAATGGCGCAAGATTACGAAATTGCGCGCCTGCTCTATTTGCAGGTCGGCTGGCTCAAAAACATGGGGCGACGTAGCACGCTCCAGACCTCGTATGCCAAGAAATTCGCCACCGAGGCCTCGTTCAGTGCCGCCAATGAAGCCATCCAGGTGCATGGCGCGTATGGCTTCAGCGATGAATACGAGGTGGAACGTCACCTGCGCAATGCGCGTGGGGCAATCATTTATGAGGGCAGCTCTGAAATTCAAACGCTCATCCAGGCCGATTACGCGCTGGGCAAACGCGCCGATAAACCCCTGCGCTGCGAACTGCCCGCTTACGATGAATCTTACTGGCAAGGATAAGCACATGATGGAGAACCAACCTTTACATACCCGCATTGATAAATCCATCCAGACCATGATGGGCCTGCTGGTGCTGGAACAACCCAACGGTTTCCCGCGCTACGAATCGAACCTGTATATGATAGGCATGAGCGGGAAAATCCTGTGGAGAGCAGAAAAGCCCGACTCGAACACGCTCTACTCGCGGGTGCGGCTGAACGATGACGAGACCATCTCTGCATATACGACAGGCGGCCACGCCTGCGAATTGGAACTGAAAACCGGCAAACTCATCGGCTTGAGCCAAATTACTTAACGCGCAAAACAATATTTGTGCTACAAAAAAGGAGGCGCAGTGAAAATCATCACCTGTATTAAGCAAGTGCCCGATTCCGAAGCCAAAGTGACGGCCCAAGACGGACAAGTCTCGTGGGGCGAATCGCCCCTGGTCATCAACCCTTTCGACGAGTACGCCGTCGAAGCCGCGCTCCAGCAGAAAGACAACGGCGACGCGACCGTCACCGCCTTGTGCATCGGCCCCGAAAGCGCCAGGGAAGCCCTCAAACACGCCCTGGCAATGGGCGCGGACGATGCCATCCTGGTTTCAGACCCAGCCCTGGATAACCTCGACAGTCAAGGCGCGGCGCGGGTGTTGGCAGCAGCCATCCAAAAAATTGGCGATGGTGCCCTGGTTATCTTTGGCCGCCAGACTCTCGATAACGGCGCGGGCATCACCGCCGCCCAAACGGCGCGCGTACTTGGCTGGCCGCTGCTCAGTTTCACCGGCAAAATCGAATGGAACGGGGAAGACATCAGGGTCGAGCGCGTCATCGAAGAAGGCAAACAGACCGTCAGCGCCAAACTCCCAGCGGTGATGAGCGTCATCCAGAACATCGGTGAGCCACGCTACCCCTCGTTCATGGGCATCCGCAAGGCATCCAAAGCAACCATCCCGGTCTGGACTCTGGCCGACCTGGGCATCGCCGCCCCGCCAACGGTCGTCAGACGCAGTGAACTGATGAACCCGCCCGTGCGCGAGGCCCAGTGCGAAATCATCACCGGCGAAAGCCCCGAAGCCATCGCCGAAACCCTGGTGGAGAAAATCCTGGCGGAGAAAGTGCTATGAAAACCTGCGTTTATATTGACCATTTCCAAGGCGAAGTTGTCCAGGCCTCGTGGGAAGCGCTGGGCGCAGCCAAGTTGTTTGGCGAAGCGGCAGCGATTGTGTTGGGTTCGGGCGTAGAGGCTCTGAAAAAAGCGGCTTTTGAGTTCGGCGCAGATGAAGTGCTGGCGGTGGATGACGCCTCCCTGGCCGATTTCCGCCCTGAGACGTATGCTTCTACCTTGAGCGCAATTCTCTCCGACTCGTCACCGGCCCTCGTACTGCTGCCAAGTACCACTCGCGCCCGCGAGGTGGCCGCGATGAGCGCCATTGACCTGAACAGCGGCGTGCTAACCGATGTGACCGGGCTGGAACTGGATGGAGATTCCGTCATCGCCACCCGCCCCATCTACGAGGGCAAATTGTTCGAGAAAACCACCTGCACTGCCAAACCGCAGTTCGTAACCCTGCGCGCGAGGGCCTTCCCACGCCCCACCCCCCAAGACGGGCGCAGCGGCAGCGTGAAAAACTATCCAGCCGCCGGGCAGGCCCTCACAGTGGTAGAAGGCTACGCAGCAGGCGAAAGCGGCGTCAGCCTGACCGACGCCGGAGTCATCGTCGCAGGTGGGCGCGGCGTGAGCATCAGTCCATCGCTGGGACTCAATGAAGCCGAAACCGCCAAAAAGGGCTTCGAACTGATCGGCGAGTTGGCCGGGGTGCTGGGCGGGGCAGTCGGCGCCTCGCGCGCGGTGGTAGACGCGGGTTATATCCCTTACGCCCACCAGGTCGGGCAAACCGGCAAAGTGGTGGCGCCCGATTTGTACATCGCGGCGGGCATTTCCGGGGCCATCCAACACATTGTCGGCATCCGTAGCGCCAAACTGGTGGTTGCCATCAACAAAGACCCCGAAGCGCCCATCTTCCAGACAGCGCGCTACGGCGTAGTGGGCGACCTGTTCACTTTCGTCCCGGCCCTGACGGCGGCCTTCAAGAAAAAACTGGGAAAGTAGGGAGTTACAAAAATAGACAGTAGACGATAAGCACCAGACCGGGAGTGAGAAACCCCGGTCTATTTATTTTGTCCATGCCATTGCCAAAGCAATGCTCTTGCGCCTGAAGCAACCCGCGGATACAGTGGAGTCTTTGCGTTTAAATCTCAGGTTGATGTGCGTCGAAAGGCACTGCTCACCTTACTATACAGGGGCGTCCGTTGCGGCAAGCATCCATCCACAAATACGACCACGAAGAGTTGAATCAGAACGCCATTCGTGCGTTCGTGCGTTCACAACCCCACTGGTGGATGGTTTGCCCTGCAAGAACAACGCGAATGTTTTCACAACGAAGGCTTCGAGCGCGACAAGTATAATTACATCGAACGCAGAAAAAGGAGACGCCAATGACTTTCTCAATTGTCGCTTATGACATCAAAGATGAAGCCTGGGGAGTAGCCGTCGCATCGAAATTCCCAGCGGTGGGAGCCATCGTACCCTGGGCCCAGGCCGGGACGGGGGCCATTGCCACCCAGGCCTATGCCAACGTATCCTACGGCAGCCAGGGACTCGACCTGTTAAAACAGGGACTAAGCGCCGATACCGTCCTGGCTCGCCTGACCAGCGCCGACTCAGGCCGCGAAACCCGCCAAATCGGCATTGTTGACAAAAACGGCCGGCCGGTCACCTTCACCGGAAAAGAATGCGCCCACTGGGCCGGCGGCCTGACCGGGGCAGGCTATGCCATTCAGGGTAACATCCTATCCAGTGCCGACGTGGTCTACAGCATGGAGAGCGCCTACCTGCGCACCAACGGCGACCTGGCGACCCGCCTGCACGCCGCGCTGATGGCCGGCGACCGCGCCGGCGGCGACAAACGCGGACGCCAGAGCGCGGCACTCCTCATCGTCAAGGCCCGGGGCGGCTACGGCGGCTACACCGACCGCCTGCTCGATTACCGCGTGGATGATGACCCCGACCCGGTCGTCAAACTCGGCGAATTCATCTACCTGCACCGCCTTTACTTCGGCAAAAGCCCCGAAAAAGAGCGCATCCAACTGGCCGGCACACACCTGTTCGACTTGCAAAAAATCATGGCGCGGCTGGGCTACCTGCAAACCCCGCCAAGCGGCGTTTACGACGAGCCAACCCGCGAAGCCTTTCGGGCCTTTATTGGCAACGAAAACTTTGAGGAACGCTGCGACCCAGCGGCGGGGTGGATTGATGCCCCCATTTACGACTACATCCTGCGGAAGTTCGGAAAATGAATAAACTCCCCGAAAACGCACAGGGACTCATCCTGGATATGGACGGCGTCTTGTGGGCTGATTCTCAGGCCCTTATCGACCTGCCCGCCACCTTCTCCCGTTTCAAGGAACGGAACCTGGCTGTGACGCTTGCCACGAACAACAGCACGCGCACAGTGGAGCAATACCTGGAAAAACTGGCCGGTTTTGGCGTAATAGTAGAACCCTGGCAGGTTATTACCTCCGCGCTGGCGGTAGCCGAATTGCTTGCAGGCCGCTTCCCCGCCGAGACGCCGCTCTTCGCCATCGGCGGCGAGGGCCTTATGCAGGCGTTAAAGGCCAAAGGTTTCGAGATATTGCCGGTTGAAAAAGCCCCCGAAGCGGAAGCGGTCGTCTTCGGCATTGACCGGGCCATCAACTTCGAGAAAATGGTTGAGGCCACTCTGCTGGTGCGGGCAGGGAAACCTTTCTACGCCACCAACGCCGATAAAACCTTCCCCACCCCGCGCGGCCAAATCCCAGGGGCAGGGGCCTGGCTATCAATCATCACCACCGCCAGCGGAATCGAACCCACGATCGCCGGGAAGCCGCAGACCGCTATGCTGCAAATAGCGCTCGACCGGCTTGGCACGCCCAAAGAGACGACTTATGTCATCGGCGACCGGCTCGAAACCGACATCGCCGGGGGGCAGGCACTCGGCTGCCCAACAGCCCTGGTTCTAACCGGAATCGCCACCCGTGAGCAGGGCGAAGCATGGAGGCCGAAAATTGACATAATTGGGGAAAGTTTATGGGCGTTGGTAAGGCGCAGCGGGTGAACTGATTTTCTCCCGCTGACTTATATCATCTTCTGCTGATGTTCCTGACTGACCAGTGCGCGCGCAATTTGGGCCGCCAGCCGGGCATTGTTGAGCAGCAAATCGAGGTTGGCGCGCATGGATTTGCCACCGGTGAGCTCGTTGACCCGCTTAAGCAGGAAGGGGGTCAGTTGCTGGCCGCGAATGTTCTTTTGTTGGGCTTCTTGCGAGGCGGCTTCTTCGGCCTGACGGGCAAGTTGTGCATCGAGTGCAGAGCCGCTGGGGATGGGCTGGCAAACCAGCACCGCCGATTTCATTCCCAACCCCCAATGCGTTTTGGCAAAGTTGACCACTGCTTCGGGGGTATCCAATCGAACGCTGACCGAATGGGTTTTGCCAGGCGAGAAAAATTCGGGGAATTTATCGGTGCCGTAGCCCACCACCGGCACGCCCATCGTCTCAAGGTATTCGAGCGTGGCGCGCACATCAAGGATAGATTTGGCCCCGGCACAAACCACAATGACCGGGATGGAGGCTAACGCCTGCAAATCGGTGGAAATATCAAAGGGGTGTTCGCGGTGAACGCCGCCAATGCCGCCGGTGGCAAACACTTTGATTCCGGTTTTTTCGGCAGCAAACATCGTCCCGGCGACCGTCGTGCCTCCCATTTTGCCCTGGGTAAGGGCGGCGGCAAAATCACGCAGGCTGACCTTGATGGCATCGCCCGCATTTGCCAGCCGCTCCAACTGGTCGGGGCTGAGCCCAACCTGTACTTTACCTCCCATGACGGCAATGGTGGCTGGGGTGGCGCCTTCCGAGCGGACGGCGGCTTCCATATCTTGGGCCAGGGTCAGGTTTTGGGGTTTGGGCAGGCCATGGGTCACCACCGTTGATTCGAGGGCCACGATGGGCAGCCCGCGCCGCTGGGCTGAGATAATTTCAACAGACAGAGAGAAGGATTGGGGGAGTTCAGTCATTAGAGGGTCAATTCGTTATAGAGTTTTTCGAGGGTCAGGTCGGGGGACACAGTACCAGAGTATCGCAAGGTGAGAGCAGCGGCAGAAAGCCCCAGCCGGGCGGCGTCATCCAGGTCAATATCGTTCACCAGCGCAAACATGACGGCGGCAGTGAGCGCATCGCCCGCGCCGGTCGAATCAACTATGCTGGTGCGCAAGGCCGGGATGTGGCCGGTGGTTTCAGAACTGGCATAACATACGCCAAACTCAGCCAGGGTAATGAAGACCGTTTCGACACCCTGGCTGACGAGGTAGCGGGCAGAATCCACAGCGGCCAGGCTATCGGCAGGGTCAAAAGGTTGGCCGGTGAGAATGCCCGCTTCGACAGCGTTGGGGGTAATCATTTTCAATTGATGCAGGTAGGGCATGAGGCCGAGGGCCAACGAACCAGAGGTGGGGTCGGCGCAGACCGGCAGTTTGTATTTCTTTGCCAGCCCAAAAACGGCTGCCAGCGCCGAAGCGGATAAGTTGGCATCGAGAAAGACCATCGCAGCTTGCTCGAATAAGTCGGCGTGATACAATAGGTACGATTCCGTCAATTCCTGCATAACGCGCATGTCATCGAAGGCGAACTGGCGGTAGCCGTCGCCATCTAACACGCCCATGTAAAAGCCGGTCGGGTATTTTTCGGTGGCATAGACATGACTGACATCCACCCCGGCCTGGCGGGTATGGGCCAGTACGTCTTCGCCGATGCGGTCCTTGCCGATGACGGACAACAGGCTGACGGGCTGCCCCAGCCGAGACAGGTTCTCGGCGACGTTGCGGGCCACGCCGCCAAACGATGTGCGAATGCGGGCGGGGTTGGATGTGCCAGAGCGCAGCTCGCCCTCCACGCGGCCAACCACATCGAGGGCCGAGGCGCCAATGACGAGGACCGGATGGTCTAGGGTGTCTTTCATGCGTTAGGGCCTTGTACCCAGTGAAAACGACGTCCGTTGGCTAAAACATCGGCAACGCGCTGAATCTGGTTGTGGTTGCGAATGTTTTCGTACACTTGGTTGGCTTGCAGCAAGAAGTCCTTATCTTCCGCGGTGAGCAGAGTTTGAAGGGTTTCGTAGAGGAAACCGGCAGGTTGCAAGAGTTCTTCTATGCTCCAGTATGCCTGGTTGAGGCCGCCGTTCTCAAAAAGATGGGCAATGGTTTTTAAGAACTCATCATATTCTGAAGTGGTTGGATAACTGATACGCTCGGTAAGTTTAACGGCTTTTTGACCCAAACGGTTGAGACCTGATGGAATGGAATCGGTCCCGCGCTGGTAAAGTTCAAGCGCCAGCCGAAGAATGTCTTCGTATTCTTGCAAGATGTCGTCGAGCGGTTTTTCGTCACCCGATTGAATCAGGTGCAGGTTGCGGACAAATTGCGCCACTGGAATTTGAACCAGGCGGAGTAATTCTTGCAAGGTGGCTTCGTTCTTGACTGAATCGAGTGCGCCTCGGCTGCCGCGTGCCAGGTTATCGCGGCTGATTTTCCAGGCCTCGCGGTGATTGGCGGGGATGATTTCGGCAGGCGTATCCCAGGTGCCAACACCAATCCAGTTGAGTTGGAAGCCTTTTTCGGTCATGCGTTTTACAAAGTCCTCCTGATTGTAAAAAGCATCGGTTAACACCGTGCGAGGCGAGAAGGTGTTGGTCACTTCGAGCGGCGGTTTTTGAATGGAGGGCGAATCGCCTGCCCCAGCCAGGTTTTGGCTGGTTTGAGCAATCTCTCTTTCGCGCGTCAGCAACGAATCTTGCTCTGGCTCACCAATGGTTGCCAGGAAGTCGCTTAAACTGCGTTTGCTGATGAAAGCGCCGATTTCAGCCGCGATGGCGCCACCCATTTTGAACTGTCCCAATTGCCATTCAGGAACCCGGGCGGGAGCCACTTTGGGCTTAACCGAGCGGCCATCTTTGTAAACCAGGTTTTCAACGGCGCGAGGGCTACATGGATAAGGAGATTTCTTACGGTCTGGCGATTCGCCGCGATAAACGCTGTAAGAAAATTGAATGTTTTTGGCGCCTACAAAAATGCCGTCTTTGGTGCGCGTGGGGGGCAAATCAATCATTTCGATGCTGTCGCGCACGTCAACCACCCTTCGCAGGCGTTCAAAATCGTCAATAATTTCTTTTTGACCAGGCAAAATAACGTGTGGTGTGCCATCGGGGCGCTCAAATAAGGCGGCGCTGTCTAATTCTACTTTTACATAGCCTGGCCCGCCGATTTTGATAATAGTAGAAGATTTGGCATCTTGATCATCCACCATTCCCTGCTTAATGTTGAGGGTACGGTAGCCGCGCCCAAAGGCAGATTCCATCACAAAATGCCGGGCGGTTGCCTGGCTTGGTTCCTCGAAAATATCGGCCAGGTAAATGGCTGCTATGCGGTGCATCAGCCAAAAGGGTGCCACCAGGGCAAGGACGTGTTTGATGACGGCCGGATGAAAAACGACGGTAAACAGGAATTGGACGAAAACTGTTTGCAAAGGTTGTAGATTGCCTTGCCCGGCAGCCAGCAATGCGGCCAGAAAATTTGCAATTTGCTGCTGAAACATGGCGGCAGGAAGGCTAATTAAAATAGCGAACAGCCAGGCCAGGAAGAACCCCAACAGCAGCACACGCCAGCGCGTTACAGAGGCTGCATGGGTGAGCGAAAAGATTGTATTGAGAACAGAATCTATGGCACGGCTCAGCCAGTTGGCAACCCTGTTAAACAAAGACGGTTGAAGATGACCCGCATGGGCGACAGGAACAAACTGCTTCATCCTCGGCCTCCTTTATCTCTGAGCCAGTTGAACATTTCAGAGAGTTCGCGCAACTCGGAACTGAGACGCTTGACCAGGGCAGAGTTGCGCCGGGCACCCCGAAACGTGTTCCGGACGAGCAGGAACAACGTCTCGTAGCGATTGGGAGCCGGCTCAAAGATAAATTCACGAGTGGACTCAACCGCAAACGATTTAATGGCTTCTTCTTGCCCGGCAATCTCAGATAGCCTGCGGTTGCGGTCTATCTGGTCGCGTTCTTTTTCGGCGTTTTTCTTCCAGGTGGTTGTCCAGGTAGAAATCAGGCGTTCTTCAATTTCAGGTGGAAAAATCACCCGCTTTAAGCCAACGCCTTGGACTTCCAGGCCCATATCGGTGAGCGTTTTATACTCACGGCTGGGCATTTTTTGCAAAAAGTCTTCGGCTTCTTGTGTCTTTTTCTGCGAAAGGAGATAGGTGTAGAGACCAGTAAAGTTTTTGCTCTCGAAAAATTCAGTGATTTTGGAGAGGTCGAGACCTGCATAGAGATTTTTTTGAATATGCTGGTTGCAAATAGTTTGACAGGTTTCAGCGGGCTTTAAGATGGGGCGGCCAAAGTCATCATATTGCTCTATTTCGGGCTGTTTGAGCCGCCTGGCAACCAGGGCGCTAATGAGTTGCAGGCCAGTTTCAGAGCGGCCAGCCACTGGGCCGAATAATTCGTCTTGTCGAAATTTACGCACATATTCGCGCCAAATATCCACCGCCATGCGGGCTGGCAGTTCGCTCCAAACAGGTTGCGAGGTGTCGGCGCCGCGCGTGATGCTGTCACGAATGGCTTTTTGGGCTGTTTCTTTGTTGAATCCGAAGCGGGTGTTGCCCTCGCCTGGCCTGGCTGCGATGTGGAAGGTGACCGAAAGGGCGGCAACCACTTCGATACCATCACGGGTGAGGGCGCTGGTTTCCCAGCGGCGGGCTTGAATCGCCTCGTAGTCTGGATGGTTTTTGTTGACTTTGAAGGGGTCGGCTTCGCCCTGGTCGGTATCCACGGGGCCAACGGCTTGGGTCAGAGAGTGTAGATCGGCTGTGCCAGCAATGCGCTCTCCAGGGTTGGTAAAATGCACGCCTGGGCCGATGGCCTCGGTAAATTGAGAATCGGTGCGCAAAACCGCCGCGCTGGCGCTATCTAACCAGATGAGACCAGGGCCTTTTTTGGCTTGCTCGTTTTCTTTGGCACGGACAATTCCGTTTTCAATAAACACCGCCGGGCCATGCCCGCCCATCAGGTAAGTCACCAGGCGGTCAACCACTTTCAAGCGGTCGCTTAAGGTGCGTACCGGCAAAACGAACTGCGCAAAAAAGACCAGCCAGGCCCCCAGGCCAATCAGGCACACCAGGGCATCGGTCAATTGTTGAAAGGGGTTGTTGACCGGCCCAAGGAAAAACTCGCTGGTAAAAATAGAGGTGAGTTCCTCTTCGGGGGCAGGCACAAAAACCCATACCCACAGGTAGGCCAGCAAATTTATCAAGAAATAGGCCAGCACAAAGACCAAAAAAGTTATGAGCACGCGCGTAAGCGGCTGTTCAAAAAAACGGGGGTTATCATCCATATTGTTTTGATTCTATAACAAAAACGCAAAAAATGGAAACGAGATGACGTATAATCGCGGCCTATGGACAAATATCGTGTTGAATTTCACTGTCACACCATCTATTCCAAAGATTCGCTGGTGGAGCCGCGCCAGTTGGTGGAGGCAGCCCACCGCAAAGGAATCGACCGCTTGATTGTAACCGACCACAACAGCATTGGCGGCGCGCTGGAGGCGCAGAAGATTGCGCCGGAATTGGTCATCGTGGGCGAGGAGATTTTGACGACCCAAGGCGAGTTCCTGGCCACTTTCGTGCGCCAGGAAATCCCCGCCGGGTTGAAGCCGCTCGAGGTCATCCACCGCCTGAAGGAGCAGGGAGCGTTTATCAGCGTATCGCACCCCCTCGACCCGATGCGCGGCTGGAAGCGGGAACACCTCCTGGAGATTCTGCCGTACATGGACGCGCTCGAGGTCTTTAACGCGCGCTGCATAGACAGAAAATTCAATGACGACGCACGCGCGCTTGCGCGGGAACACGGCATCCCTGGCATAGTCGGTTCCGATGCGCATACCCTGATGGAGTTAGGGCGTGCCACGTTGACGGTTGAACCCTTCACAGACGCAGAAAGCCTGCGGAAGGTCATCGCTTCAGGGGTGGAAGATGTCCGGCTTTCTTCGCCGTTTGTCCATTTGTCATCGCGCTATGCCGTGTTTGCCAAAAAACGCGGCTGGGTGCGGTGGCCGCGCAAATCGGGCTTCGCGGCAGGTTGACAAATCGCCAAAGTGGAGTAAAATACCGTTCGCTCAAGCCAGAGCAGTACGATTTGCCGAAGTGGCGGAACTGGCAGACGCGCTACGTTCAGGGCGTAGTCCTGAGAGGGGTGAGGGTTCAAATCCCTCCTTCGGCACACAAAAAAGCCTCGCAATTGCGAGGCTTTTTTGTGTTCACGGCTTCTCCGCCAGGTAATCGCTATACCCGCCCAAATGCCCGACGAGTTGGCCGTTTTCGATGGTCAGGATGCGCTCCACCGTGCGGTCGAGGAAGTAGCGGTCGTGGGAGATGACCAGCACAGTGCCGTTGAAATCGGCCAGGGCGTTTTCCAGCACTTCAGCAGAGGCAATGTCGAGGTTGTTGGTGGGTTCATCCAGCAGAAGGAAGTTCGCGCCCGAAAGCACGAGCAGGGCCAGTTGCAGGCGGCTGCGTTCGCCGCCCGATAAGTCGCCCACGCGCTGCTGGGACTGCTGGTAGGTGAACAGGTAGCGCAGCAGGAATGAGACTGCATTCGGTTCGCTCATGTTCCCGGCCATGCGCACGGTATCCAGCACGGTTTCGTCGAAATCGAGGGTTTCGTGTTCCTGAGCGTAGTAGCCAATTTTGACGCTCGGCCCCAGGATGATTTCGCCGCCATCGGGTTGTTCCTGGCCCAAAATCAGGCGCAACAGGACAGATTTTCCCGACCCGTTTGGCCCGACCACCCCAACGCGCTCGCCGTGCCAGAGAATCTCGGCCACGCCGTCTAAAATCACCCGTTGCCCAAACGCCTTCGATACCCCGCGCAGTTCCAGCACTTTGTTCGAGCCGCGCCAGCCGTTCAGTTCCAACCCCATGCGTTTGCGGTCGAGATTGGGCCGGTCGAGGCGGTCGACCTTTTCGAGGCGGGTCTGCATGGAGCGCACGCGGCTGGCGAATTTGTCGCTGACCTGCACCCAGACCTGGTAACGCTTGAGGGCCATCTCCATGCGGCGGATGGCGCGCTGCTGGATTTGGAAGAGTTCCTCCTGGCGGGCGAGGCGCTGCTCTTTGTCGATGATGTAATCGGTGTAGTTGCCGACAAAAGTCGTTAGGCTGCCGTCCTCGATTTCGGCGATGTGGGTCACGACGGCATCCAACAGGTAGCGGTCATGCGAGATGATGACAACCGCGCCGGGGTAATCCTGAATGAGACGCTCCAGGTAGGCTTTGCCGGGTAAATCGAGGTGGTTATCGGGTTCGTCGAGCATCAGCACGGGGGGGCGTAGCAGCAACAGGCGAGCGAGGCCGACGAGTTTTTTCTGTCCGCCGGAGAGAAGGCCGAGGGGTTTTTGCAAATCGGATTCAGGCAGGCCGAGTCCCAGCAAAAGGTCACGCACCCGCTGAGGGTAAGAATCTCCCCCGAAAGCGGCATACTGTTCGAGCAGAGTTTCCTGTAAAGCAAGCGCTTTTTCGAGGGCTTTGGGATTTTCATAAACGGCCGGCTCGCCTAGGCGCGATTCGACCTGGAGCAGTTCGGCGTGGGCTTCGACGTAGCGCGGGTTGCCTGCCAGGGCAGAATCGAAGGCGGTCTGGCGGGGGTCGAGTTCCGGCTGCTGGGACAGGCAGCCAACCGTCACGCCCCTGGCGCGGATGACATTGCCGCCCGGTTCGGGCGCGTATTCGCCGATGATCATTTTGAGCAGCGAGGATTTGCCCGCGCCATTGGGGCCAATCAGGCCGATGCGCTGGTCGTGCTGGATTTCCCAGTTGAGGTGACGAAAAATGGTTTTGGCCCCCAAAACGAGGGTGGCGTTGGAGATGGCAATCGAAATCATGGCTTTTCCTTGTCAAATAAAAACGCCGCAGGGGTTACCTGCGGCGCGAGAAATTCGTGAGGACGAAGCGGTCAGTCTTTCCGGGCAACAGGCGCAATACGACAAGGAAAGGCCCAATCGAAGCCATTCAGGGTGCGGGCGATAAGGGGGTGAGCGAGGGAGAAAACGTAAAGCATGATGAAATTATACCAGTTTCTCTTCCAATCGCGCCTTGACAACCGGCCATTCGGTATCGAGAATACTGTAATAAACCGAATGGCGGATGACGCCATCTTCCAGAATCATGTGATTGCGCAAGAAGCCCTCGCGCACAGCCCCCAACCGCTCGATGGCGCGCTGGGAGCGTTCGTTGCGGCTGTCGGTTTTGAACTGCACGCGGATTGCGCCGAGGGTCTCGAAGGCGTGGCGCAGCAAGAGGTATTTGGCCTCGGTGTTGACGGCGGTGCGCTGGAACTGGACGCCGTACCACGTCCCGCCAATTTCCAGGCCGCGATGTTGGGGGCGGATTTCCATGTAACGGGTGGCCCCGGCCGCCATGCCGCTCTCTTTTTGGATGACGACGAAGGGCTGGTCGGTTCCGGCGGCTTTGCGTGCCAGCATATCGCGCACCCAGGCCAGCATGTCCTGCTCGGTGGTCAACTCTCCATAGAGCATGTAGCGCCAAATAGATGGGTCATTGCCGATGAGGGACAGGCGGTAGGCGTGTTCTTCAGTCATCGGCTCGAGGCGGACAAAGTTTCCTTCTAAAGTGATGGGTTCGACCCACATTCAAACACCTCCAGCAAAAAGTGTTTTGATTTTCTCGGCACGAAAATCAAAGATGCCCTGTAAACGCTGCGCGATCCAGGCCTTATTCAGAAAATCTCCCAACAGCCCATAGCCGATTGAATATGTGACCTGATCGGTCATTTGCACCCCGCTAGTCACCGCGCAAAAGGTGTGTTCATGATACCAGAATTGGTATGGCCCGAGGCGCTGCTCATCGACGAAATATTCGTTCTCGCGGACATGAGCAATTTCCGTCACCCAGAGCGAAGGCAAGCCGCGAATAAATTCAACCCGATATTCAATAATCTGTCCCTCGTACATGCGCGGCAGAGGGTCGGTCAGGATACGAAAATTCATATCAGGCGGAGTTAGCTCGTTCAGGTTATGTGGGTTGGAAAAGTATTCCCAAACTTGGGCAATGGGAGCGGGGATCAGTTGTTGGTAATGGAGATAGTAAATCATGGCTGTAAAAACGGATTCTGGAACGAATGGCTACGCTAAACGGAGAAGCGGATGGGACAACGGAGGAAGCGGAGAAACGGATGAGACAACAGATGAAGCGGAGAAACGGATGGGACAACGGATGAAGCGGAGAAGCGGATGGGACAACGGAGGAAGCGGAGAAGCGGATGGGACAACGGAGGAAGCGGAGAAACGGAGTGGACAACGGAGGAAGCGGAGAAACGGATGGGACAACGGAGGAAGCGGAGAAACGGAGTGGACAACGGAGGAAGCGGAGAAACGGAGTGAACAGCGGATGAAGCGGAGAAACGGATGGGACAACGGATGAAGCGGAGAAACGGAGTGGACAACGGAGGAAGCGGAGAAACGGAGTGGACAGCGGATGAAGCGGAGAAACGGAGTGAACAGCGGATGAAGCGGAGAAACGGAGTGGACAACGGAGGAAGCGGAGAAACGGATGGGACAACGGATGAAGCGGAGAAACGGATACAAAACAGATTGGCTACGCGCCATTTTTGTCTTCTTGGGTGGGCAGGTAAGGCATAGAGGGGCCTGCGATGCCCAAATATTGAGCCAGCGCTGCCCGCATCGCTGTCCGGTCATCCCAGGGGTATTCGGTGCTGCCAAAGCACATGGATTGTTCGTGGCCTTTGCCGCAGGCAATTACCAGGTCGCCGGGGCGGGCTAATTGCAGGGCGAATTTAATCGCCTGGCCCCGGTCACGGACGCGATGGAAGGTGTCTCCCTCCAAGCCGCCTTTGGAGGAAGCGCCGGCGGCCATTTCGGCCAGGATGTCATTCAGTGATTCGGTGCGCGGGTCTTCGGCGGTGAGAATGGAGATGTGAGCCAGTTGGGCAGAGGTTTCGGCCATCAGACGGCGTTTTTCGCGGTCGCGCAGGCCTGCAGAGCCAAAGACGGCTATCACACGCCCGCTGGTCATTTGTCGGGCGGTTTCCAGAGCGACTTTGAGGGCGTTGGGGGTGTGGGCAAAATCCACAATGGCGGTGAAGGGCTGTCCCAGGTCAATAAATTCCATGCGTCCCGGAATGCCGGGCAAGTTGGCAATGCCCTGCGCGGCGGTTTGCGGGTCGATTCCCAGGCCAACGACTGCGGCGGAGAAGGCGGCCAGGCAGTTCGAGACGTTGTACGCGCCAACCAGGTGAGTCCGCGCGGGAACGCGAAAGTCATTGCCCACGATGTCGAAAGCCAGGCCAGAAGGGCTGTAGGAGGTGTTTTCAGCATGAATATCGGCTTGCGGAGTGAGGCCGTAGGAAACCTGGCGCGAGGAGTGGCGAGTGAGGAGCGCAGAGAGATACTCGTAAGATTTCTGGTCATCGAGGTTGAGCACGCCCAGGCGCGGGTTGCCCTGCGGTTTGGGGAGGGTCTCGGCGAGTAACTCAAACAGGCGGCCCTTGGCGGCGCGGTAGTTTTCGTAGGAGCCATGTTCGTCGAGGTGTTCGTGGGTGATGTTGGTGACGACGGCAAGGTCGTATTGCGAAGCGTCCACGCGATATTGGGCCAGGCCATGCGAGGTGGTTTCTAGGATGACGTGCGTCAGCCCGGCCTCAACCATGCGCGCCAGATAGCGCTGGACATCGTGGGCGTCGGGGGTGGTGACGTGGAAACCGGTATCGAGGACTTCATCGCCAATCACGGCGTTGACGGTGGAAATCATGCCGGTTTTGAGACCGGCAGCAATCAAAATCTGGTAGAGAAGGTTGCTGGTGGTGGTTTTGCCGTCGGTGCCGGTGACGCCGATGACGGTCAGTTTGCGGCCCGGATGCCCGTAAAAAGCCGCGGCGAGATGGGTCACGGCGCGGCGTGAATCAGCGAGGCGGATGTAGGGAACTTGCAGGCTGGAGATGTCTTTTTGCCCGACGACAGCCACCGCGCCGCGCCGGATGGAGTCGGGAATGAAGTCGTGTCCATCTGCCGATGCGCCGGGGCGGGCGATAAACAGGAATCCGGGTTGAACCTGGCGGTTATCAATGGCAAGACCAGATACAGGCAGGTCGGGGAGGTTTGAGGGTGAGTAAGGCAGGGGAAAATCGAGGAAAAGCGTGCGAAGGGTGGTCATAGATGCAATTATTCCATAAAAAACAAAGACCTGACAGGTCTTTGAGAACCTGTCAGGTCAGTTTGGTAAAACACGTGATTAGCGCAGGTTGGCGCGCAGGCCTTCCAGTTTGCCAGCGACGGAACCGTCGAGGATTTTGTCACCAACCTTAATGACCAGGCCGCCCAGGATGGCTGGGTCAACGCGGAAGGAGATGGCTGCCGCGCCAGTTTTGGCAAGCACATCCTTTTTGACAGATTCTTGCTCCTCTTTGGTGAGCGGCAAAGCGCTGGTCACTTCGGCGGATGAACCGGCAACAGACGCGCCTTCCATGACGACGACTTTGCCCGATTTAACACCAGAAAAGAACTCGTCAATCAAGGCGCGCTGGCGCTTCTCATCGAGGGCTTCACCCACCAATTTCTGGGTGCTGGCGATGGCAAGGGCAGCCACCTGGCTACGCAGGTCGCCGAGGATGCGGTTGCGCTCCTCTTGAACCTCGGCCAGGGCTTTTTCAGCGGCTTTTTTGGCTTCGGCGTCGGCGGCGGATTTCACGTCGCGAGCGGCGGCTTCGGCGCGTTCAGTGGCCTCACGCACAATTTGGCTGGCCCTAGACTGGGCTTCGGCTGTGATTTTTTGGGCTTCTTTTTCGGCATTGGCGCGGGCTTCGGCAGCAATGCGGGCGTCTTCCAGGCCACGCGCAATGGTTTCGCGGCGCTTTTCGAGCAGGCCAGAGATGGGGCCGACAATCCACTTGGCGACTACTGTATAGACAATGATCAGGTTGACGACCTGAACAAGAAAAAAGGGTAGGTTTAAACCCAATGCTTCCAAGGTATCCTCCCGGTTTCTACTAGAAGACGAACAGGATGAGCAGGGCGACAACCAGACAGTAGATGGCAACGGCTTCGGCGAAGGCAATGCCGAGAATCATGTTGGTCTGGATGGTGCCGGTAGCGTCGGGATTGCGTCCCATGGCCTGCACAGCACCACCAACGACGATGCCAATTCCGGCACCGGCGCCAATCGCGCCAATCATGGCCAGGCCTGCGCCAATCAGTTTTGCGGCTGCAACTTCCATTGTATGTATCCTCCGTAATTGAGCTTCGGGCGGGAAGACCGCCACTTTGAAATGGTGTTTACCCGGGCAGCGTGACTCGCCCGAAATTTACGCGTGCGCTTCTTCGTGGTGGTCGCCGTGTCCCTGGGTGGCCTGCGACATGAAGACCATGGTCAACATGCCGAACACGACGGCCTGGATGAGACCCACGAAGAATTCTAGCAAATAGAACAGGGCCTGGGCAAAGACAGGCACCAGCGAGCCGATGACGAACAGCAGCACCGCGCCTGCAAACATATTGCCAAAAAGACGGAAAGCAAAAGACAGGATTTTCGAGAATTCCGAAATCAGTTCGAGCAGGCCAACGCCGAAGTCAATGAACCCGAAAATCGGCTTGCTAAACAGGCCGCCCACGTTCCAGAACTTCCACAGGTAGGCAATGCCCTGTGATTTGAAGCCAAAATACTGAATCATGACCACTGCCACCACTGCAAGCGCAAAGGTGAAGTTCAGGTCAGTAGAAACAGGGCGCATGAAGGGGATGACAGCATAACTCTCGCCATGTTCGCCTTTGGCTTCGCCGCCTTCGTCCCAAATGGTGGTGATGGGGCCGATATGTTTCAGTGCGTAGCCGTGCCCGTCATACTCATGGATGATGCCGATGGTTTCGTTGCCCGGCACCAAGCCCGACCAGTTGGCGGCCAGCACCAGCAGGGTGATGGTGGCAAACCAGGGGAAGATTTGCCGCGCCCATTTCCCGGCCGTGCTTTCGGTGATGCCGTAAAGCATTTCCAACAAGGCTTCCACCGCGCCGGAGATGCCGGTCAGCACCATTTTCCCACTCTTGACCCCGCGCGAGACGCCAATCGCCAGCAAGATGACGACAAGGTCTGCCACAATCAGGCCAAAGGTGGTGTTGGTGAAGTAAAACGGCCCGATGAAAGGGATGGTAAAAAGCGGAACTTCGCTATATTTTTCGCCGGGCAGGTAGACATGCGGCATGATGGGCTTGATTCCCAGGCCGATTCCGAAGAAACCGGTAAACAGGAACAGCCCTAAGATAATCGCCGCAAGCACAACCCAGCGTCCCCAAACGCGTTTCTTGGGTTTCTCACTCACGATTCGCTTCCTCCTCAGAAAATTTGGCTGGTTGGTTTGATGTTTTCAAGCGGCTGGTGGCCGATTTCACAATGCGGTATAAAGCATAGATTGAAATCGGGCCACTGCCTACAATAAACAGGATGGCAAAGAAGGGTCTTGTATCGAAATACCGGTCAAGCCACAATCCCACAAACAAGGCTGCAAGTAAAAGAACCGGAATAATGCAACCCACCTGCCCAACAACTGCCGCCAGCGTCATGTTAAACGTGTCCCGAGGTACGAGGGATTGGTGATTGGCGTTTTGCTGGTTATCTTGTGGGTTGGATGCTGTCATCGGTTGCGGATTATATCACAAGGATTTTTATCAGCAAAGTGAACAAAATTTATCAGAATTACCTTCCACCCGGCCTCCCCCAAAAATCGAAAGGGTCAATTTTTGGGGGAGGAGAAAGAACAGGTTGAGGGCAGGAGCAGAAAGTTGAAATTAGAAAAACAGGCTGAGCGCGGCGTCGGTGGAGAGGCCAAACCAGGGGGCAAAGAGGGTCCCGGTCAGGATGATGCCGATGGTCAGCACCACGATGGCAATCGCGTAAGGCCGTGTAACCTGGATGGGGTGAGCTTCCTCGTTGTCCCCTTCCATACGGTAAAGATAAACATACTTCATGACGGTCAAGTAGTAGTAAACGCCTACCACCGAGTTAATCACGCCAACGATGACCAACCAGTACCAGCCCGCCTCGACAGCAGCGGCGAAGACCAAGACTTTGGCGATAAATCCGCCGAAGGGCGGCATACCGGAGAGGGAGAGGAAAGCCACCAGCATAGCGAGCGCCAGGTAAGGGGAACGGCGGCTCATGCCATCGTAGGCGCGGATTTCTTCAGAGCCAGTTACGCGCCCAAAGGTGGCGATGATGCCAAAGGCGGCCAGGTTGGTCAGGACATAGGCTATCAGGTAATAAACGACGGCCTCGATACCAAGTTGGTTGCCTGCTACAACGCCAACCAGGGCATAGCCAGCGTGCGCGATGGATGAATAGGCCAGCAGGCGTTTGATGTTCTTTTGCGCCAGAGCAACCAGGTTGCCGATGGTCATCGAAAGCGCGGCCAGAACCGCCAGGATGAGTTGCCAGTGAGCGTCCACCTGCGGGAAAGCGGTGATGAACAGGCGAATGAGGACGGCCAACCCGGCGGCCTTGGAGGCTGTGGAAAGAATACCAGCCACCGGCGTCGGCGCGCCTTCGTAGGTATCGGGGGCCCAGAAGTGGAAGGGCGCAAGCGAAATTTTGAAGCCCAACCCCACAACCAGCAGGAACAGAACACCCACTGAGATGGGATTCAGGTTGGTGAAGTAACTGCGCATGTTCTCGATTTGGGTCGTACCAGAAAAACCGTAGACCAGCGAGAGGCCATAGAGGAAAATGCCGGAGGTCATGGCGCCAAAGAGCAGGTACTTGAAGCCCGCTTCGGTGGATTTCTTGTCATCGAGCATGAAGCCAGCCAGGACGTACATCGGGATGGAGGTGGTTTCGATGGCGAGGAACAACATCACCAGGTCACTGGCCGAAACCATCAGGCACATGCCAATGGTGGCGGCCAGCAGCAAGAGATAGGCTTCGGCGCGTTTGCTGAGTTGCTCTACATCCATAAAAAACAGGGCGGTGATAGCCGAAGCAAAGAGGATGAACATCTTGAAGACGAAGGCCAGCCAGTCGAAGCGCACCATGCCGCCCCAGGCCAGGACAGGCTCGGAGGGACGGTCAAGCAGGAGGCTCAGGACCAGGGCGGCGGTCAGGCCGCCAGCCGTCAGCCAGCCCAGGTTGATGCGGCGGCTTTCGTCCTTTTTCCAGAACGGGTCGAGGACCAGCACCAGAATCCCGATAACGAGGATAAAGATTTCAGGCAAGACTGCCAGGATGTTGAGGCTCATTTATGCACCTCCCAGAATGCGGAGAATGTTCTCCACGCCGGTCGAGACCATGGGGGCCATCAGGCCGGGGAAGAGGCCGAGCAGCACCATGCAAGCGCACAGGGTCACGATGGCAACCTTATCGAGCGGCGTGATGGGCGTGATGTGATGCTCAAATTGGGTCGGCATTTCGCCAAAGAAAGCGCGCCGCACCACCAGCAAAACGTAGGCTGCGGTGATGACAATGGAAAGGGAAGCGATGATGGCCGCCAGCGCGCTCTTTTGCCAAACGCCCATGAAAATGGGGAATTCGGCCACGAAACCGGAGAATCCAGGCATGCCCATCGAAACCAGGCTGCCGATGATGAAGCCAATCGCCACCCAGGGCAGGGGTTTAACCATGCCGCCCAGTTCGGGAATCTGGCGGGTATGGGCGCGGTCATAGACCATGCCGACGGCGGCAAAGAAGAGCGCCGTCATCACGCCGTGCGAAAACATCTGGATGCCGGCTCCCAGGATGCCTTCACGGGTGAGGGTGGCAAAACCGAGCGCCACCAGCCCCATGTGCGAGACTGAGGAGAAGCCGATGACGTATTTCATGTCCTGCTGAATCATGGCGATAAACGCGCCGTAGACCACGTTCACCATCGCCAGGCCAAAGATGAGCCAGGCCCACTGCTTGGCGCCTTCGGGCAGGAGCATGATGCCCACCCGCAGGGCGGCGAACGCGCCGAGTTTCATCAAGACGCCCGCGTGGAACATCGAGACGGCGGTCGGCGCAGCGACGTGACCATCGGGTGACCAGTTGTGGAAGGGGAAGATGCCGCCCAGCACCGCAAAGCCCAGAAAAGTCGGCAGGAACCAGATGTACTGGAAGGCCTGCGAGAAGCCGGCTTTTTCGAGCGCGAGCATGTCGAAGGTGAGGACGCCGGTGTTCTGATAATTGACGAAGACCATCGCCAGTGCGCCGACCAGGGCAAAGACCGAGCCGACGAACAGGTAGAGGGTCAGTTTCATGGCCGCGTATTCGCGCGTCACCTTCCAGCCCCAGATGGCAATCAGCAGGTACATGGGGAAGACGGCGATTTCGTAGAAGAAGAACAGCATGAACAGGTCGAGCGAGACGAACACGCCGAACACGCCGCCCGCCAGCAGGAACAGGAAGGCGAAGAATTCGCGCGGGCGGTCATCTATGCCCCACGAAATCAGAACGCCGGTGAACATGACGATGCCGGTCAGCAAGACAAGCGGGGCGCTCATGCCATCCACGCCAAAGTGCAGCGAGATGCCCAGCACCGGCAGCCAGTCATATTTTTCGACAAACTGGTACTCTAGCATGGGGTGCATATAGACCTGGTAATAAACCCAGCCCGAAAGAACCAGGTCGAAGACCGCGGCCGCCAAGGCTGTAACGCGGATTTCGTTCTTGGCCTCCGGCTTCATCAATAACATGATGACGGCGGCGATGAACGGGGCAAAAACGATGATGCTCAAGACGGGAAATTGCATTTTGTCACCTCGCTCTACGAGAACAACAGGAGCATGGCTTTGTTGATGACATCCAGCATCCACATCGGCCAGACACCGAGGATGAGGATGAGTATCATGAGCGGAGCCATGACCAGAATCTCGCGGGTGTTGATTTCGGTCAGTTTGTGTTCGCCGTGCGCCCAGTGTTCATTGAGCGGCCCGTGTAGAACCTTGCGAATGCCTTTGAGAATGTAGGCGCCGGTGAACAAGAGGCCAAGCATGGCAATTGCGGTGTAAACGGCCATGTAGTTCCACTCACCCCCGGCAAAGCCAACTCCAAACGCACCCCGCACCACCAAAAACTCGGAGATGAAACCGTTGAGGCCGGGCAAGCCAAGCGAGGCCATGCTGGTGAAAATCAGAATGCCGCCATAGACCGGCACGAGCGGGAACAGGCCGCCAAAATCGTTCAAGTTGCGGGTGTGCGTGCGTTCGTAAATCACGCCCACCAAGAAGAACATGCCCGCTGCCGAAAGGCCGTGATTGAACATCTGCAAGACTGCGCCGTTCAGGGCAATGGTCGCATCCTGCGTCCCAATGGCTTTGGCCGCCGCGGCAATGCCAAGCAGAACGAAGCCCATGTGGTTGACCGAGGAATAGGCCACCAGACGCTTGAAATCGGTTTGCCCAAAGGAGGCAAATGCGCCGAAGACAATCGCCATCGTTGCCAGGAAGGCCAGCCAACCCGCAAACTGTTGCGATTCGGCGGGGTAGAAGGGCAACACCAGCCGCAGGAAGCCATACGCGCCCAGTTTGAGCAAAACGCCCGCCAGAATCATCGAACCGGCAGTGGGGGCTTCGGTGTGCGCATCGGGCAGCCAGGTGTGGAAGGGCCAGACCGGCACTTTCAGGGCAAAAGCGATGGTGAAGGCCCAGAAGGCAATCGCTTTGACGGTTGAAACGTTCATGCCGAGTAAAGTTCCCTGGTTGAAGCCGCTCCATTTTTCGGTCAGCGTCATCAAGTCGTAGGTCTGGAACAACACGCCAAGCATCTGAATGGCGAGCAATAAGCCGAGCGAACCAGCCATGGTGTAGACCATGAACTTGAGCGAGGCATAGTTGCGGGCCGAGACCTTCATGCCACCCCACAGTTCGCGCTCACCCTTGGGGCTGCCCCACTGGTTGATGAGGAAGTACATCGGAACCAGGCCGATTTCCCAGAACACGAAGAAAATCAACAGGTCCATCGCCAGGAAAACGCCCAACATGCCCGTTTCCAGAAAGAGGAAGAGCATCATGTAGGCCTTCACTTTGTCGGTCACGCTAAAGGAGGCCAGCAGGGCGAGCGGGGTCAGCAGCGTGGTCAGTAAGACCATCGTGAGTGACAAGCCATCCACGCCAACGTGGAAGGTGGAGTTAATCGCTTCGTACCAGGTGTATTGCTCCTCGAATTGGAAGCCAACTGCGGACGGGTTAAACTGCGTCCACAGCCAAACCGATAAGCCAAAAGGTACCAGGCTGGCGAGGAAGGCCGTCCAACGGATGAGGTTGGTCTGGTCTTTGGGCAAGAACCAGATAACCAGCGCTGCAGCAACAGGGAAGAACAAAATTGTGGTGAGCAGGTGAGTGCTGATGAAGTCCATTGTCCACTCCCCTTTAGAAGATGAAGAGATAGAGCGCAACGCCAATCGCGATGAAAACGGCCACTGCGCCAATCAGGTAGGTCTGGATACGTCCGGTCTGCGTTTTGCTCAACGCGCGCCCGGCGGGCTGGAAGGTCCAGTAGGCACCCAGTTTGTCGCCAATGAGTTCGTTAATCACCGGCTTGTCGAAGTAGTTGCGGAGAACATGCCCAATGAACAGGGCTGCGCGGGCAAAGAAGTGCAAAATGCTGTCAATCACACCGCGGTCCATCCATTGGTAGGTGAAGACTTCCGAGAACCAGGTCATCGGTTGGATGACGAAGAAGGCATAGAACTCGTCGAAGTACCACTTGTTCTTGAGGAAGGGGTAGAGGAAACCAAGCGGTTTTTCGAGCGGGTCGGCATCGCCAGCCTTCACGTCTTTATAGACCAGCCAGCCAAGCGCCAGGCCCCCCAGGGCAACCACCAGCGAGATGGTAAGCGGAATCCAGCTGAATTCAACCGTTTTGGGATGTTCGATGAGCGTGCCGCCAACGAAATCGTGGAACCAGTTCGGAATCAGGCCGCCCAGCCCCGGGAAGTGTTCGGGGATGCCGACCCAGCCAAAACCGACGGCGAAAACCGAAAGAACCACCAACGGGACGTTCATTGTCCAGGGCGTTTCTTGGGCGTGTTCGGCTTCTTTGGTGCGCGGCTGGCCCAGGAAGGTCAGCGTAATTTGGCGCATGGTGTAGAAGGCGGTCATCAGCGCGGCGATGGAGAGAGTGGCGAGAATTGTCCAGTGTTCGTGGGCAAAGGCATCCGCCAGGATTTCATCCTTCGACCAGAAACCAGCCGTCACCAGCGGGAAGCCAGAGAGGGCCAGGCCGCCAATCAAAAAGGTCCAGAAGGTGATGGGCATTCGGTCTTTCAGGCCGCCCATGTTCCACATATCCTGCGGGTCAACTTTGTGGTTGCCGGTGTGCAAGACGCCGTGTTCCATGCCGTGAATGACCGAGCCAGAGCCGAGGAAAAGCAGCGCCTTGAAGAAGGCGTGGGTGACGAGGTGGAAAGCGGCGGCAATATAGGCCCCCATGCCAAGCGCGGCAATCATGAAGCCGAGTTGCGAGATGGTCGAGTAGGCCAGCACCCGTTTGATGTCGTTCTGGGCCACAGCAATCGTGGCGGCAAAAATGGCAGTGAACGTGCCAATGAAAGCAATGACGCTCATGGTGGTCGTCAGGCCGTGACCGTGCCAATCTGCCGTGACCAGCGGGAAGATGCGGATGACCATGTAGACGCCTGCCGAAACCATCGTCGCCGCATGAATCATCGCGCTGACAGGAGTCGGGCCTTCCATCGCATCGGGCAGCCAGACGTGCAGCGGCCACTGCGCCGATTTGCCGATGGTGCCGATGAAGAGCAGCAGGCCAATCAGCCCGGCGGCGGAAAGGCCAAAAACGGGTGTCATCGTCTCGGCCAGGCGGGTCAGCACTTCTTCGTTGTAAAAAATAGCGCGATAGTTGAGCGTGCCGGTGGCCGAATAGAGCAGCGCCAGCCCCAGTAACATGAAGACATCGCCGATACGGGTGGTCATAAAAGCTTTAACCGCCGCGTTGCGCGCCGAGGGCTTGCCGTACCAGAAACCAATCAGCAGGTACGAGCAAAGGCCCATGATTTCCCAGCCAACGAACAGGGTCAGCAGGTTATCGGAGACGACCAGGACGTACATGCCAAAAGCGAACAGCGCGAGAAAGGCAAAGAAGCGGCTGTACATCGGTTCGACCGAGGGAACGGTATGCTTATGGCCGTGTTCATCGGTCACAGTCGCGCCGTGCGGGGGCAGGCCGGGGCGGTCGTGGTCGCCCTTCGGCTGGCCGAAGTTGTGGTAGCCAACGCTGTATAGGAAAATCATGAAAATGGTCCAAGCCACGAAGAACAGCGTCATCGCGCTGAGCGGGTCAATTTGCACGCCGATTTTGAGGAAATCGGTGCCGGTGGGCAACCAGTTGATGGACGACTTGAAAATTTTCTCGCCAAAATGGTCAATGCCTATTGCCTGAAAGAAGATAACCATGCTGCCCAGCCAAGAGAGCGCCGCCGCACCCACACCAATCGTGTGGCTGAGGGCTTTGTTGCGGTTGGTGAACAGCACAATCAGGAAAAATGCCAGCAGGGGTGGCAGGGGGATGAGCCAGATGAGGGTTTCAGGGGCCATAATGCGTCTCCTACCACTTCATCAAGTCGAGTTCGTCGGCGATGACGGTCTTGCGGGTGCGGTAAATGGAAATGACCAGGGAGAGACCCACCGCCACTTCGGCGGCAGCCACCGCAAAGACCATAATCGCAAATACCTGACCAGCCATCAGCGCGGGGTTTCCATACCGCCAGAAGGCCACCAGGTTGATATTGGCGGCGTTCAGCATCAGTTCAATGCCGAGCAAAATGGCGATGACGTTTTTGCGCGCCAGCACGCCATACAGGCCAACAGCAAAGAGTGCCGCCGAAAGATAGAGATACCAGGAAAGGGGAATCATGCGCCGGCCTCCTATTTCTTGTTCATCGCAATATATACCGCGCCAATAAGCGCCGCCAGCAGCAGCACCGAGGCCACCTCGAACGGCAGAACGAACAGGTTGGGAGAAACCAGAGCCTGCCCTAGTAATTGCAGGGTGTTATCTGGCACGGGTGCGGGGGGTTTTTCGAGAGAAAAGCCAAACCCGCGCACAATGAAGGCGACTCCGACCAGCGCCAGCGCGCTCACGCCCAGGGCCACCGGCCAGTTGGGGTTGGTCTGCGAGGTCTGGCTGAGTAAATCGCGGCGGGTCAGCATAACAGCGAAGATGAATAATATCGCAATCGCGCCAATGTAAACCACCACCTGCACCACCGCCAGGAACCCGGCTTCGAGCAAGATATACAGCATCGCTACCCCGAACAGGGTGGCGATAAGCCACAGCGCGGCATGAATCAGATTGCGGACGGTCACAACCAGCACCGCAGAAATCAGGATGAGCGCCGCGCTCAGGAAAAAGAGTACTTGTGTAGCATCAGGCATAGCGTTGCTCCCGACTAGTGTTGCGCCGCAGGTTGGGGCGTTTTGATCGCTTCACGCTGGTGACGGGCATAATTGCGCAGGATTTCCAACGTAACCCAGCCCACCAGGATGTTCGACAGGAACATTGCCAGGACATAAATCCAAAGCGCCTGTTCTTTGAACAACGAATGGACAACCGCCATCACCATCAGCAGTGCGAAGGCCAGCGGCGTCAGGAATTTCCAGTTGAGGGCCAGCATGTGGTCAATGCGGATACGCGGGACGGTGTACTTAATCCACATGATAATCCAGTATCCAATCATGGCTTTTGCCAGCACCGCGATGGCGCCAAAGAACGGCGTATCCAGCCAGGGGATAAGCTTCTCCAGCCCGAACCACCCCCAGCCGCCAAAGAACAGGATGCCCATCAGGCCGCCCACGGTGAAGGAATGGAGCAGTTCACCCGCATAGAACCAGCCGAATTTCATCCCCGAATACTCAATGTGGAACCCGGAGACGATTTCGCTTTCGCCTTCGTTCAGGTCGAAGGGCGAGCGCCCCAGCTCGGCAATGGCGCTCACCAAAAAGATGAGGAAGCCAAGCGGCGCCAGCAAGAAAAAAGGCACGCTGTTAATTTGCGCTTCGCTGATGGTCTTGAGGCTCATGGAGCCAGTGATGACAACGGGTATCATGAGCGCCACGACAAGCGGAATTTCATACGAAATCATCGTCGCTACGCTGCGGAAAGCGCCCAACAAAGCATATTTGTTATTGGACGACCAACCCGCCATGATGACCGAAAGCGTGCCAAACGCTCCCGCCGCCACCAGGTATAGTACCCCCACATTCAAATCAGTGCCATAAACACGCGCTGCAAGCGGAAAAATGGCCCACAGAATGATGACCGACATGGCTGAAATCACGGGGGCCATGTTGAAGACCACCTTGTCCGCGCCAGCCGGGGTGATGTCTTCCTTGATAATCAACTTGACAATATCAGGAAAGGGTTGGAACAAGCCAAACGGGCCAACCCGGTTGGGGCCAAGCCGCCCCTGAAAGCGGGCTACCACCTTGCGCTCCACCCAAACCAGCATGATGTCGAGCACCAGCGCAAAGACGACCAGCACAACAACCCCAATCAGGTTGACCAGAAGCCCCACCCAAAATTCGGGCATGCCCCAGCCGGCAAACAAACCTCGCAGCCAGGTGCCTGAAACCCCAATGGGGTCTGTCCAAAAATTCCAAAAACTCATGGCACACTCCTTCTATCCCGCAAAAGGCACGGGACATTAGACAGATAAAAGGCTGACAGGAGGTTTCCTGATCAGCCTTTCGATTTCTGTTTATGCGTCTACACCCACTCCAGCATCCCTTTGCGCCAGAGATAAGTCAGCCCGGCGAGCAGGATGAGGATGAATATAATTCCCTCCAGGACCACAAAGAAGGGCAGAACATTCAATGACAGCGCCCAAGGAAAGAGGAAAACCGTTTCGACATCGAAAATGAGAAAAGCCAGCGCAAAAACATAATACTGCGCCTTGAACTGCACCCAGCTGTCACCCACGGTCTCTATACCGCATTCGTAGGTGCTTTGTTTGATTGGATTGGGCTTCTTGGGGGCAATCACCGCCGCAATCACTAGCGGCGCAATCGGAACGACAATCCCGATGACCAAAAACAAGCCGATATATATCCAGGGATTCTGCATAGATACTCCTTCGCGCTTGGGGATTTTGTCACAAACTGATGTGATTGTATCATAGCGGGTTTATTCGATAAACTTACCCTTGTAATTCAAGAAAGTGATATTTGTCATATATTTGCGTTGCTTGGGTAAAAACCACAAACCTATTACTGAACATGATAAGAGAAATGTGGGCTTCAGCCTGTGTCCCTGCACTGCCTTAGCGGCGGCGCTTCGGGCGGCGAGAAAACAGCCATTTGACAATATCCTTAAAAAAGGGAAACCCTACCACTGCACTGAGCGTTGCACCGGCCAGGCCCAGCCAGCGCGCCGCATTGGCCTTTAGCCCGTAAAAAGTGACTGTCTCGATTTCAATCAACTGGGCCGAGAGCGCCCGCCGGCTTTCGAGACCTCCGGTTTTCGGGACAAAACGCAGATAAAGCCAAACCGTGCCTTTATAGTTGCCAACCGACTGCGGTTGGATGCTCCAATAAAACGTGATGGTTTGCCCCGCGAACATGGTTTCGCTCACAACACCTGCCGGTTGCACCACCACCCCGGCCAAATCGAGACGGGCTTCAGCCCACAGGTGGTGCGTGTCGTAGACATTCGGAATCTCGATGACTTCGCCCTGCACGATGTTTCCGCCTGCTCGCGCCGTAGGGGTGATGTTGCCCTGCTCGTCCACTTCCAGGGTCAGGTATACCCGTTCAGAATCACCCAACCGCACAAGGGCGGGATAATCGAGCGAAAGCAGCCGCCGCTCCGGGACGGCTGGCAGAGCCGCGCTGGAGAGGGGAGGCTCAAGCGGCTCTTGCGGGCGGCCTGGCGTGGGAGACTGAGCGGAGACAGGCCGGGTTGGGACAACAACCGGCGATTGGGCAGGCCTCCCCATGCAAGCCACAAGAGACAGAAGCAACAGGAAAACCGGGAGAAGGCGAAAGGCAGAATGTCTTATAGACATGAGAATCTATCGTTCCACTTCTTCCACTTCTGTGTACCAGCGTATGCGCGTTCCAACGCGGTCGCGCGCCAGCCACAGGATGTTCTTCTTCATCAGGCTTAACGCTTTGCGGATTTCTTCGATACGACGCAGAACGGTTTCGCGTTCGGGGGTGGTCAGGTTGATGTCATCGGAATTGACCAATTCTTCTACCCGCTTCAAGTTGATGGTCGTGGTTTTGAAGAGTCCCCAATCGCGCAGGCACAGGCGGCAGATACGTTCGACATTGATTTTGTCATCGCCGCGCCCAATTTCATTATCTAACAAGAGCGCCACCAAATCAAGCGCGTCTTTGCGATTAAGTTCGACGATTTGGGTTTTGGAGAGGAATAATTCGGCTAACGGCACGGTAATGGGATGGACTTGTAAACGGTCTTTGAGCGGCAGTTTGTGGCACATCTCGAAGTCGCCCACAAAGACATCAATACGGCGGCCCGTGCCTTCCTGAATAAAAATCTGGCGTTTATCGCCGTTAAACAGGTTGAAATTGCGGTCGGGCAGGTAGCCCATGCGCCGAAAAAAGCCATCGAGTTTGCTGCGTTCGCGCTTGTGAACGACGAAATCGATATCAGCGTATTCGCGCTGGAAGGTTTGCTGACGCAAGGGGCTGTGGTGATGCACAGCCAGCCCGCCGATGGCGCGCAGGTGAATTTGGTCACGGCGGGCCGCTTCAACCAGGCGGTTCATTTCCAAGGCGATTTCGGTTGAAGTAGGTTCCATAAAACTCCAGAGAATGTCGAGTGAGAAGTGATAAACACGAAATAACGGGGTTTCAATCCATCATTCACCATTCCGCATTCATCATTGGTTATTCTGCCGGGATTTCGGCATGAACCTTATCCAGGTCAATGCCCGTGCGCTTGCGATAGGCTTTGAAGCCCAGGTAGATGGCGGTTGCAACCCCATAGAGAACGCCCATGAACACTAGCGATGTGCCGTTTTTGTAGCCGTTGGGATTGACGCTGTAACCAATGCCATACAGGGCATTCGGGTCGAATAACCACTGGTAGAGTAAGAAAACCAGGAACCCGCCAAAGATGAGGCCTGCAACCGTGATGAGCGGAATGCCCAAAATTTTATATTTGGCAATCGGCGAGGCGTTGTACATTTCAGGCTTCCGATAGGGCAACAAGATGGCGGCGATGGTTGTGCCGAGATAAGTCACGGCGATCACCAGGGTGGCCGCCAGGGTGAGCGATTTGAAGCCGAAAACATCATAGGCAAACAGCCAGGTGACGATGATGGAAGGCACAACCATCAGCAAGAGTGCAATGATGGGCGTACCAGTACGCGCATCCACTTCGGCCACTTTTTCAGGCAACAAGCGGTCGAAGGCAGCTGCAAACACCACGCGGGTAGAAGAAAGGAAGACCGTCCCACTCCAGCCAAACCACCACAGGCTCATCAAGAGCATCAAGGCAAGTTGCAGAGCGCGGTTATCGGATAGGAAGGCAGCCAACAAGGCCGGATACGGCCAAACCGGCAGGGTAGGCTGGGTTTCAGAGAATCCCCAGGCATAACTCCACCAGGCGCCGTTGACCTGCATGTAGAAATCCCAGCCGATGGCGCGGGCAATCGCCAACAAGACGATGATTCCCAGGGCAGTGGTGAAGAGCAGCGCCGAGGCCATGCCCACAAAATTGCGCTTGAAGTCGTTTGCGCCGCGCACTTCACCGTAGAGCGTAGCGCCCCAATTGGGATACAGATTAAAAAAAACGACATACGGCAGGGTCAAGAAGAGCGCAGACAGCGTGCCGCCGGTCAAACCAAATACTGCCCCCGCCTTCTGCCCGGCGGCAACTGTCGCCTGATACACGCCTGCTGGAGTTCCAAAGAGTTCGGCGGCGTTTCGCTCCAGCGCAGGCCGGAAAGCCACGGGAGATGCGCTGAAAAACAAAACGACCATCAGCACCAGCCCGGCCATGCCGCCAAAGAAGCAAACTTTCTGAATCTGGGCATAACGCTTCATACCAAGCATGATATAGCCCGTCACAATGACCAGAGTAAACAGGGTGGCAACAAACAAGCCATGATTGGTCTGCGCGAACCACAGAGCAGCATCGCGCATTCCGAGCAGCGCCAAAACGGGGGTGATGAACATGTGACGCAGCATATCGCCATAAAGCGGCACCCACAACCACAGAATGAACCACCAGCCGGTAACGGCCAAGATAAAGCCAACCCCGCCGCCCAAAATGCGACTCTGCCAGACGTAATCCCCGCCGGAACGCGGCATAACAGAAATCAACCCGGCATAGACCACCACCTCAAACAAAATGAAAAACGCGCTCAATAACAACGCGCCAATCAACCCGCCCTCGAAGTAGTACATCTGGCTAAAAATGTACAGGCCGAGCGTGACCAGGTTAATGGAGAAAAACGCATATACAAACGCGTCGAAGACGGACCACGAACGCACCAGGCCGGTGGCTTTGCGAATGAAAAGGTCAGACATAAGCACTCCTGATTGGGTGATTTGGTGATTGGGTGATTGGACGATTTCGTCGAAAATCAGCCAATCACTAAATGTTTAGCCTTGCGTCAACACATAACTCTCAATCTTATCCTTGCCCAACTTGACCAACGCGCCTTGCAAAACGCCCTGCTCGTAGAGTGAACCAGGATTGATGCACAGGGTCTTCCCAATTCGGCTGTGACCGCGCCCTTCGTGGATGTGACCGTGCAAGCCCAGCAGGGGCTGGTATTTCTCGATGGCGGCGCGCAAGGCCGTCGAGCCAACCGGCTTGAGCGCATTCCCTGCATATTTAGGACGCAACTGCTCATCCAATTCAGGGGCTTCATCGAGATTGGATTTATAGGGTGGAACATGAATATTGAAAACAGCCTGTTTCGGATTTTTCAGACCGGCAATCATGGCTTCGTAGCGCCGCGCCAGGTCGGGTTCGTCCTCCTCGCGGTAGGTGTTCCAGGGCGTGCGATTACTCCAGCCGGAGGAAATCATCTCGACATTGGAATCAAGCGGGATCACCTTGCCCTCCGCCAGGGTAATGACCGGCGACTGGCGAATCATCTCATCGACCTCGAACTGGTCATCGTTGCCAGGAGAAACATACACGCGGATGCCCGTCCCAGCCAGTTTGCGGGCGGCAGTTTCCATCCATTGCTCGAACACCCGCAACACCTCGCGGATGAAAATCTCATGAACTTTATCGGGAACTTGGGAGAGTTCTTCGAGCTCCTCAGGTGTGGTGCGGTACGGATAATAGCCCCGGCTGCGGACGCGTTTGACCATTTCCTGATATTCGACGTCACCTTCAATGTCGAAAACCTGCTGCAACAGCGTCACTTGACACTTTCCCCCACCTAAATCGAGAAACGGCACGACAGCCTTGCCCGTCATGTCGCCGCCCAGGATGAGCACCTCTGCCCCATAGAATTTCCCCGCGTTCAAGAACTTGTTCCAACAAATATCTGAACCATGAATATCGGTCGCAAAAAAGATTGTGGTCACCCTGGAGTTTTCCTTTCGATATCACAAAATTAAAGCAAAACGGTCTGCTACGCGGATTAGGCAGGCCATTTGGCGCGGTGGGTTCACCCAGGCCAGGTGGCGCTGGAACAAAAGCGAACCATCCGGCGTGGGCAATTGCATCTCGGTCGGCTGGATGTACTGGCGGCGGATAACACGCTCGCCCGGCCAGGAAGCCCAGGCCAACAACACCAGCGAAACCGCCAAGAGGACCAGCGCCAGGGTGTAGCGCAACGGTTTGGACATGCGCCTATTATAACGGGTGTTAATCGGTTGTTAATCAAATCGTCCTGTTCCAGGCCAATTTTCAGGACGGCTTTCAAGTTACTTTCAAAATACGGCTCTAACATTCCTCTTATTGACGCACCCATACCCACATGTTATGATTAAATTCGTCCTTTTAGCACTCTTTCGTCATGAGTGCTAAATTTTTGACGGTGACCAATGCCTGACCTGACCGAACGCCAGAAAACCATCCTGATGCTGGTGGTGCGCGATTATATAGACTCCGCTCAGCCAGTCGGTTCTCAGCGCCTGGTCGAGCGATACCACATTGACCTGAGCTCGGCGACCATCCGCAACGAGATGAGCGCGCTGACCGAGATGGGCTACCTGCGCCAGCCGCACACCTCCGCCGGGCGCATCCCCACTGAAGATGGCTATCGCTACTTTGTGGGTCACATGATACACCCTGAGTTACCTGAAAACGTCCAGAACACCATCAGCCACCAGTTCCACCAGGCGCGCCCCGAAATCGAACAATGGATGACCCTGGCCGCCTCGGTTCTCGCACACCAATCGCAGGCCGTCTCACTCATTACCGCGCCGCACGCCGAGCAGTCCCGTTTTAAGCATGTCGAGCTCATCTCCACCCAGGGACGGCAGGTGCTGATGGTACTGGTAATGATCGGCGGCGAGGTCAACCAGCAAATCCTGACCCTGGCCGAACCCGTCACGCAGGAACGGCTCTCGGCCACAGCCAGTCGCTTGAACCAGGTCTTTGAAGGCCGCACCGTGGATGAGATTTTGTCCCTGCCGACACGCACCGATGCCTTAGAAAACGACATCGCCACCCTGATAGCGCAAGACATGCGCCGCAGCAGAGAGCGCGTGGCCGGAGAACTCTATTACGATGGCCTGACCAACGTGCTGGCCGAACCAGAATTCAACGCATCCGAAGAAGCCCGCCGCGCCTTGCGCCTGTTCGAAGAACGCAATCTGCTGCACGAATTACTGGCTCGCACCATCTTAAACAGCGGCGTTGGCGGCGTACAGGTCATCATCGGCGGCGAAGGCGCATGGGAAGAACTGCGCCAATGCTCCATGGTGCTGGCACGTTATGGCGTCCCTGGCGTGGTGACCGGTACGCTGGGCGTTCTTGGGCCAATGCGTATGTCCTATTACCGTACCATCCCAACCGTGCGTTATCTCGCCGGTTTGTTAAGTGATTTAGTGAACGATATCTTTGCAGGAGAACCAGCCGATGACCAAACGTAAACAAGAACACCCCGAATCGCAAGAAAAAACAACCGAGAATCTAGAATCGGAAATCGAAAATCAGCAATCAGAAATCCAAAATCAAATTGAGACTCTGAAAAACCAACTGGCCGAAGCACAGGCCAAAGCCCAGGAATACCTCGATGCCTTGCAACGCGAACGCGCCGATTTTGTCAACTATCGCCGCCGCGTAGAGCAGGAAAAAGAGCAGATGGGGCAGTGGACGACCGGCGAGACCATCAAAAAACTCCTGCCCGTGTTAGACGACCTGGAGCTGGCGCTCGCCAATCGCCCGGCAAATGAACCCTGGGTCAACGGGGTCGAACTCGTCTATCGCAAATTCCAATCTATTCTCGAAAAAGAAGGCGTTGTCCGCATGGAAGCCGAAGGGAAGGCCTTCGACCCCAACCTGCACGAGGCTATCCTACAAGAACCGAGCGAAACGCACGAATCCGGGGCAGTCGCCGCCGTCCTACGGCAGGGATACCTGCATGGGGAGCGAGTGCTGCGCCCGGCATTGGTCAAAGTCGCCCAGTAGCCTGCGCGCTGCGCCAGGGATGCCAGGAGAATAGATGTCAAAAATCATCGGCATTGACCTAGGCACCACCAATTCGGTGTGCGCCATCATGATGGGGAACGAGCCAGTCGTTATCCCTTCGGCAGAAGGCGAACGGCTGGTTCCTTCTGTGGTTGCCATCAACAAAAACGGTGAACGGCTGGTGGGGCGCGTGGCCCGCAATCAGGCCGTCATCAACCCACAAGGCACAATTTTCTCGGTTAAGCGCTTCATGGGGCGAACATTTGATGACCCGTTGGTACAGCGCACCCTATCACGCATCCCTTATCAGGTAACAGCCGCCGAAAACGGCGATGCGCGCGTGATCATGGCCGGAAAAGAATACGCCCCCCCCGAAATCTCGGCCATGATACTGGCAAAAATCAAGGCCGATGCCGAAGCCTACCTGCGCCAGCCAGTGCGCCAGGCAGTCATCACCGTTCCAGCCTACTTCAACGACGCCCAGCGCAACGCCACCAAAGATGCCGGCAAAATCGCCGGGCTAGATGTCATCCGCATCGTCAACGAACCGACCGCTTCCTCGCTAGCGTATGGACTCGATAAAAAGAAAAATGAACTCATCGCTGTTTATGACTTGGGCGGCGGCACCTTTGATGTCTCCATTCTCGAAGTAGGCGACGGCGTGTTTGAAGTACGCGCCACCAGCGGCGACACCTTCTTGGGCGGCGACGACTTTGACCAGCGCATTATGGATTTCCTGACCCAAGAATTCATCCGTGAAAACGCGCTCGACCTGCGGCGTGATAAACAAGCCATACAGCGACTGAAAGAAGCCGCTGAACGTGCCAAAATCGAACTCACCGCTGCCCCACGCACCGAAATCAACCTGCCCTACATTACAGCCGATGCCAGTGGCCCTAAACATCTGTCCGTTTCACTGACGCGCGCCAAATTCGAACAATTGACCGCCGATTTGGTAGAACGCACCCTCGTGCCGGTGCGTCAGGCCCTCAAAGATGCCGGTCTCACCCCCCAGCAGATTCACGAAGTGGTCCTGGTCGGCGGCATGACCCGCATGCCCGCCATCCGCGAGGCCGTGGGTAAGTTCTTCGGCAAAGAGCCCCACATCGGCGTCAATCCCGACGAAGTCGTGGCAGTCGGCGCGGCCATCCAGGCTGCCGTGCTGAGTGGCGAAATGAAAGACATCCTGCTGCTCGATGTCACCCCGCTCACGCTTTCGATTGAAACCCTGGGCGACGTGGCCTCACCCGTCATCCCGCGCAACACCGCCATCCCCACCCGCCGAACACAGATATTCTCAACCGCTACAGATAACCAGACTTCGGTCGAGATTCACATCCTGCAAGGCGAGCGCCCCATGGTCGCCGATAATAAATCGCTAGGGAGATTTATCCTGGATGGGATTCCCCCCGCCCCGCGCGGCGTGCCGCAAATCGAAGTGACTTTCGACCTCGACGCCAACGGCATCTTGAAAGTCTCCGCCATTGATAAATCAACCGGGCGCTCGCACCACATCACCCTTACGGCCTCCTCCGGCCTGAGCGCACAGGAAATCGAACGAATGCGCAAAGATGCCGAAACCCATGCCGAGGAAGACCGCCGCAACCGAGAACTGCTCGAACTGCGCAACCGCGCCGACACCGCCTTCTACCGCGCCGAGCGCGCAATCATCCAGGCAAACACCAAAATACCCGATGGCGTGCTGACCGATGTAGAGAAAGCAGCCTTTGACTTACGCGCCATGCTGACCACCAATGACCCTAAAGCCATTCGACCCGCCCTGAAAGCGCTCGAATTGAGCCTCGAAATCCTGGCCCGCTTCATCGGACCATCCCCTGAGCCTCCATCTGGCGTTCTTGGAAAGATATAACCCCCTGCCGCATTCTTCAAAGAAAAACCAATTATGACAAGCAATCGTGACTACTATGAAATTTTGGGCGTGCCACGCACAGCCTCGGCAGACGAAATTAAGTCTGCCTTCCGTAAACTGGCGCGCCAGTACCATCCTGACGTGAGCAAAGAAGCCAACGCCGAGGAACGGTTTAAGGAAATCAACGAAGCCTACAGCATACTATCCGATGCCGACAAACGCGCCCGCTATGACCGTTTTGGACGCGCCGGGCTGGGTGACATGGGCAGCGCACCCGATTTTAACGTCCACTTTGAAGATATTTTCGAGGAATTATTCGGCTTTGGCGGCGGGCGCAGCACCCGCCGCAACGCCCCTCGGCGCGGGCGTGATTTGCAAATGGCCGTACAACTGACCTTTGAGGAAGCCATCTTCGGTGTAGAGAAAGAAATTAGTTTTGAACGCGACGAAACCTGCTCCACCTGTCGGGGCAGCGGCGCCGAGCCAGGCAGCAGCGTTTCCACCTGCCCAACCTGCGGCGGGCGCGGCGAAGTGCGCCAGGTGCGGCAGACCTTCATTGTTCAAATGGTCGAAACCGTCACCTGCCCAAACTGTCAGGGACGCGGCCAGGTCATCGAAAAAGTTTGCCACACCTGCGGCGGGAGGGGACTGGAGCGCAAGAAAGTCAATAAAAAAGTGACCATTCCGGCGGGTGTAGACAGCGGAATGCAAATTCGCCTGCCCGGCGAGGGCCAGCCCGGCTCGAACGGCGGCCCCAACGGCAACCTGTTCCTGGCTGTAGATGTGCTTCCGCACGAGTTTTTCAAGCGCAAAGGCGAAGACATCCTGCTCGACCTCGATATCAATATCGCCCAGGCCGTCCTCGGCGCGAACATCGAAGTCCCAACGGTGGATGGCCTGGAAAAGGTGACCATCCCGCCCGGCACGCAGCCCGGCAGAGTCTTCAACATGCGCGGCAAAGGCGTACCTCGCATCCGCCAGAGCGGGCGCGGCGACCAGAAAGTCATCGTCAACGTAGATATCCCCACCAAACTAACCCCCGAACAGCGTCACCTGTTCGAGAAACTGGCCGAAACCCTCGGCGCCACCCCCAAACCGCAAGAAAAGGGCTTTTTCGATAAATTGAACGAATTATTTGGCGGATAAATGACCAACTGGCTGGAAGTTTCATTAACTGTAAACGGCGAATTGGCCGAGGCGGTGGCCGATGTGTTAGGGCGGTTTGCCCCCAATGGCGTGATGACCGAGCAGGCAGTCACATTTCTCAACGATGAAGACGAAGGCACGCCCACGGGCAACATCACCGTGAAAGCCTACCTGGTTATGGACGAACACCTCGACGAGACGCGCCGCAAACTGGAAGAATCGCTCTACTATCTGGGGGTAATCCAACCCCTTCCAGAACCGACCTACACGCTCATCGGAGACCAGAACTGGATGGAGGCCTGGAAACTGCGCTACCAGCCGATTCCAATTGGCAAACGGTTGATGATTTTACCGGCCTGGATGGATTTATCGGACCCCTCGCGCATTGGCATCAAAATTGACCCAGGCATGGCGTTTGGCACAGGAGCGCACCCCTCCACGCAAATGTGCCTGGATTTGCTGGAAACGGTTTTTGATGAGCGCCCCACCTTACCTTCGGTGATTGATATCGGCTGCGGGTCCGGAATCCTTTCGGTGGCGGCCCTCAAACTGGGGGCAGACTTCGCCTTGGGGGTGGATATTGACGAGGCGGCCATTGCCAATAGCCGCGAAAATGCCGAAAATAACGGTGTGAATAGCAAGGCGTTCCAGTTGGGGGTTGGCTCGGTGGAAGATGTGCGGGATGAGAAATTTGCCATCTCCTCCGCGCCGCTTGTGCTGGCAAACATTCTAGCCCCCATCCTGATTCGCCTGTTCGAGGCCGGGATGGCGGAACTTGTCGAGCCAGGTGGGTGCATCATCCTGGCAGGAATTCTCGAACACCAGGCCGAAGATGTCATCAAAGCAGCCCAAGAACGCGGCTTGCGGCTGACAGACCGCCGCCAAATCAACGATTGGGTGGCTTTACTCTGCCAGAAATGAAAAACGAACTGCCAGGCGCACAGCCTGGCAGTTCGTTTTTATGACTATTTTGCCGGTTCTTTGTAAACCACAACCATCCGCATTCGACCCAGGCGCAGCAACGCACCGCTTGCCAGCGGGTAGGGTTTGTTGGGAACCAGGCGCTGTTCGTTGACCCAGGTGCCGTTGGTGCTTTCCAGGTCTTTAATTTCATAACCGGCAGCCACGCGCCGAACCTGGGCATGGCGGCGCGAGACCCCATGCCCAAAGCCATCGTAAATGGCCAGGTCAACCATGTATTCTGGGGCGTCATCAACTTTTCGTCCAATCAAAAACTCATCTTCTGTGCATATCTCGAAAGGAAGTTTGTCATCGAGGAAAAAGAAGGCCAGCCCTGTATCAGGTATGGTTGGCGGGGTCACGGATAGAATACCGCTTGATACAAGCTCAGGCTGGTCGGGCATTCCAAAGCGGCTGGTGGTCACTGGCCGCATATTGACATCGTCAAAGGGCGTGCCGCAATGAACGCAGAAAATAGCCCCCGGCTCATTATAAAGTTTGCAAGATGGACAAAACTTACCTGATTGTGGCTGCATATATGCTCCAAAACTACCAACAAAAGGCGCAAACAACTGCGCGCGCATCACTTGTAAAGAACCAGCAAATTCAAACGGCCCAGGCGAATGACATCCCCACTGGAAAGGCGAACAGGCGTGTTTGGCAGCAACCGTTGGCCGTTGATGCGGGTGCCGTTGGTGCTATTCAAGTCGGTAATGTAATAACCGTCTTCTTCCCGATGAATGAGGGCATGGCGCCGGGAAACGCCCATCTGGATGGCGTCAAACGGCACGAGGTCAATCACCAACCCGCCCGTTCCGGAGGCCCGGCGGCCCAAGATGGCCTCCTCGTCGCGCAGGACCGTAACAGGAACGGTGTTTTCGAGGTAAATGCCCAACCCCATTTCAGGAACAAGCGAATCGGTATATTTACCAGGCCGGCCAGGCAGAATCTCCTCTTCGTCAAGCCGGTCTGTGGCGCGCGTATCCTGCTGCGGGCCTTGCAGGGGCGCGCCGCAAAAAATGCACAAGATTGCGCCGGGCTTGTTGCGCAGTTTGCAGGAAGGGCAGATTTCTCCAAGTGTGGTCATGTGTTCCAGTGGGGACAAATTTACACTCCTACTATACATCAAAACCTCCGAGACGGGAAATAGGAGATTCGGCAGCCCACCCCAACCCCGATACCTTTTGAGAGTCCCTCTGCTGATAATCAGCCGGGAATATCATGAACTATGTTTACTTTTTATTGTAACAAGTTACAATAAGGACATGACCTGTTCCCCCACCCACATTGCCAACCAGATTCGTGAACGCGGCTTCCGCCTGACGCAGCAGCGGACGAACATCCTGACGGTACTATATGAGGCGGGCGGACATCTTACGCCCACTGAAATTTTCAAGAAATTACATGCAATCCTGCCCGGTGCAACCGAGCCAACCGTTTATCGCAATCTCGACTTTTTGCGCAATAACGGCTTCATTCGCGCCACAAGTACCCTCAACGGGCGGCTGGAGTACGAAATTGTCGTCCATGCCCATCACCACCTGACCTGTAAAGCCTGTGGGAAGGAAATTGAAGTAGACCATGCGCAAGTACAGCCGCTGTATGACCGGTTGGAGCAAATCACCGGCTACCGGCTGACCGAAAATCATCTTACATTTATGGGCTATTGCCCGCAATGCAAAGAAAAAGGAGAATAAAATGCACTATGCCCCTGCCCCCCTTCACATTCCCGATGGCTTTTTGAACCTGGTGGTTTCGCTCACATTCTGGGCGCTGACCATCATTGCCGTTGGAATCGCCATCTCTAAGACCAACAAAGCGCTCGGCGAAAAACAAGTCCCGTTAATGGGCATTATGGCGGCCTTCATTTTTGCCGCCCAAATGCTCAACTTCCCGGTTGCAGGCGGCACCTCCGGTCACTTTCTGGGCGGCGCGCTGGCAGCCATCGTGCTTGGCCCCTGGGCCGCCATTCTCGTCATGACGGCGGTTATTGCCGTGCAAGGCTTGCTCTTTCAAGATGGCGGCCTGCTGGTGATGGGTGCCAACATCTTCAACATGGGCATCCTGACCGCCATGATTGGCTTCGGGTTGTATCGCATGGTTTCAGCCTCGGCCAACAAAACGCTCAAACTGGCCGTCGCCGGGGTTGGCGCCTGGATTTCCACCGTGGCTGCCGCGTTATTAACCTCGCTCCAGCTATGGATTAGCGGCACATCGAGCCTGCAAATTGTGATGCCGGCTATGCTGGGCGTGCATGTTCTCATCGGCATTGGCGAAGCGCTTGTCACCGTCGCTGCCCTGGCGTTCATCATGCAAGCCCGCCCCGACCTGCTCGAAGCCGAAACAGTCGCCGAAAAAGGCGGGCGCAGTTGGATTGCCGCCGGGGTGATTGTGTCTTTGGCCGCCGTACTACTCTCGCCCCTGGCATCGGGTGACCCCGACGGTCTGGAGCGCGTGGCCGAAGACTTCGGCTTTCTGCAAGCCGGCCTGGAGGCCCCTTACCAAATCCTGCCTGATTACACCATCCCCTTCCTCGGCGAAACACCCCTCTCCACCATCGTGGCGGGTATCGTCGGCGCGCTGGTGGTTTTGGGGCTGATGGTGGTCATCGGCGGAATGCTGAAGAAGCGCAATGCGTAATTCGCAACCCGGTTCTCTGCTTCAGCCGTTGTCTACATCCGTTTATCCGCTTTGCGAAGCCATCTTTTAACAAATGCACGCTAACGCCTTCGACCGTTACTACGCCGCTGAAAGCCCCCTGCACCGCCTCGACCCGCGCGTCAAGGTTATAGTAACGGTCGCTTTCATCCTTTCCAACGCTCTGCTGCCCAATGGCGCCTGGGCGGCCTTTGGATTAGCCTGGATTCTGCTCCTGCTGGCGAATTCTGCCTCGAACCTGGGGATTGATTTCACCTTTCGGCGCTCTTTCATCGCACTGCCCTTTATGCTGGTGGCCGTTTCGGCCATTTTTGCCCCCTCCGGGCAGCCCCTGGCCGAATGGACAGTCGGCGGAATCAGCCTGGTTCCCACCGACGCAGGGCTTATCCGCTTTGGCAGCATCCTGCTGCGCACCTGGCTCTCGGTTCAGGCCGGAATCCTGCTGGTTGCCGTCACCCCATTCCCCGACCTGATTCACGCCTTCGAGCATTTGCGCATCCCGGCAGTGCTGACCACCATCATCGCATTCTTATACCGCTACCTGTTCGTGCTGACCGATGAAGTTCTGCGCCTGCTGCGCGCCCGCAACTCGCGCTCCGCAGCCCTGCCCGGCCAAAAAAGCGGACAGACGGTGTTCTGGCGCGCCCAAATTGCCGGAAATATGGCCGGGCAACTCTTCCTGCGCAGTTACGAACGCTCCGACCGCATCTACAACGCCATGTTGGCGCGCGGTTACACCGGCCAAATGCGCACCCTGCGCGCCCATGTAATGCGCCGCCGCGACTGGCTGGTTTTCTCTATCAGCCTGATGATGCTTCTCTTGGTTCAACTGATTGGAAGGCTTGGCTAATGCCCGTTACCCACCCCGCCCCCAGCCTCACGGTCACAAATTACGATTGTGATGTGTTACAGGTCAACGATTTACACTTCTCTTACCCCGATGGACACGCGGCCTTGCAGGGAATCAATCTCAGCCTGTGTAAGGGCGATAAAGTGGCGCTGGTCGGCCCCAATGGAGCGGGCAAGAGTACCCTGATGCTGCACCTGAACGGAATCTTGAACGGAGGCAAAGGAAACATTCGCGTGGCCGGGTTGCCCGTAATCGAGAAAAACCTGCCCCAAATCCGCGCTGCGGTGGGGTTGGTCTTCCAAAACCCCGATGACCAACTCTTTTCGCCGACCGTCTTTGAGGATGTGGCCTTTGGGCCGCTCCACATGGGTTACCCCGAAGCGGACGTGCGAGAACGGGTAGAACAGGCCCTGGCGCAGGTGCGCATGAGCGCCTACCGCGACCGCCTGTCACATCACCTGAGCGTGGGCGAGAAAAAGCGAATCGCCATTGCCACTGTCCTTTCCATGTCCCCGCAGCTGCTGGTACTCGATGAGCCAAGCGCTGGACTCGACCCGCGCGCCCGCCGCACGCTGATTAACCTGCTAAAAGACCTGGACATCACCATGCTCGTTTCGACTCACGACCTGGCCCTGGCGCGCGAGGTTTTCCCGCGCATGGTCATTATGGATGAAGGCTGCATCGTGGCTGACGGCCCGACTGACGAATTGCTGGAAAATATCGCGCTGTTAGAAGCACATGGGCTGGAAAAGCCCTGAACAGGCACTCATCACCGATCCTTTCGCTCCACGCTGACCCAAATCTCCTGCCCATCGGTACTGAGGGTAATCCAACCCATCCAGTCGGTGCGCAGGAGGTTGGCGTCTTGGAGGGTTTCGAGCAGGCCGGGGGAGGGACGCCCGTCGAAATCGGCGGCAGAAACACTCAAAATGTACATTTCCGGTTTGAGATTACGCAGCCAATCGGGGGGGTTCGAGGGTCCGTAGCCGCTTTCGGCCAACATGAGGGCAGTGACCGGCCCCAGGCGGGTTCCATTTGCCAGGTTCTCAAAGGTATCATAACGAACACCGAACGGCAGAATCACCTTGAAGTTGCCCCATTCCACACTCAAAACAGCCCCGCGCGGCGAAACAGACAACACCCGCAACACAGCCCCCCCACCCAGGTCGAGGACATCGCCCGGGCCGGGTTCAGTGATTGGGACGGCGTTTTTGGTCAGCCATTGATTCAATGTGCGGGAGGAGTAAGACGCCTCGCGGTTGCCGGTCCACAGGGCCATATCGGGAGGATACTGGTCGAGGATGCGCGGCAGGGCAGCCACCTGATTCTCTTGCGGAGCGGCGATGATGAGCGCATCGAGTTTGCGGCGAAAGGGTGGAATCTCCCGCCCAATTTGGTTAACCAGCTGAGAGGGGCTGGGCCCGCCATTCATCAAGACAAAGCGTCCATCGGGGGTTTTAATCAAGACTGATTCTGCCGAACCGACATCCAGAAAAGTGACGTGCAGGCGGCCATCCGGCCCGTTGACGGCCGTCCGCCACAGGTTGACAGTGATGATGCCGAAGAGAATCGTCACCAGAGAGAGATTGATGAGCGGGCGAAATGCCGCTAAACGGGACCAGAATACAGTCAGCCCAAATAAGACCGCATACATCAGGAGCATGGTCAGCAAGCCAAATTCCCCCACCGTATAGACTCCTCCCTTAAATCCCGCAAAAAATTCGATGGTGCGAATGGAATAGGCGGGGAATGGAAAGGTAAACCAGGCGATCACCTGCCCCAACGGGTGATACAGTTTGCCTGCCAAGGCCGCCAACCCGCCGAGAATCATGATGGGCGGCTGGGCCGGCAGCACAAAAGGATTGGCAAGAAACGAGATGAGCGAAAGCCGCCCAAAGTGATAGACCGTAATCGGCAGGGTGGTCAGTTGAGCGGCAAAAGTCAGCAAGAAGTAGTCACTGAATGGTCCAATGACGGCATTGACGGTATCTTGCGGCAAAAAGCGCAACAAAAAATTCTTGACCGCTTCTTGCCAGGGCTGGGCATACAGTACCAAACCAAGCGTGGCGGCAAAGGAGAGTTGGAAACCGACATCCCACACGACGAAGGGATTCCAGAACGACATCAGGAATGCCGCAAAAAAGAGTGTATTGAGCGCCAACCCACGCCGCCCAAACTGACGGGCCAGGAGCGCGAGCGAGCCCATAAAGGCTGCCCGCACGACCGAGGCGCTGGCCCCCACCAGCAAGGTGTAAAAAGCAATCCCAAGAATGGCTATCAACGCGCCGTAGTCTTTGCCAAACAGTCGGCTGAAGAGTGCCACGAACAATGCCGCAATGATGGCAATGTTGAAGCCCGAAATGGCAACGATGTGGGCCGTGCCGGTATCTTTGAAGGCTTGCTGAATATCGGCGGGGATGTCGCTTTCGATGCCAAGCAGGATGCCGTTCAGCAGTGCGGCTTCGGGCTGAGGAAACAGGGCATTCACTTCTTTGTAAAGCCCGGCGCGCAGGCGATAAAGCCAGTCCCAAAACGGATTGCGCTGTTCGCCAAATGGCAAGCGAGTAATGCTGTCGGTTCGGAGGATGGAGTGAATGCCCTGCTGCAGCAGATATTCGCGGTACGAAAAATCTTCATCTTCGGGCGGGGTTTCAAGCTTGCCGCGCACCCGCACCGGGTCGCCATAAGACAGGTCGTAATCGTTAATCAGGCGCACCAGGATAGTGCCATCGGCGGGGATGTCGCCGCTGCCCAGGTCTACCGCGCTCACAGCAACGCGCAGATTCATGTAGGTATCGCGCACGTCGGGCGGCTGCTTGAGCGTGCCGGTAATGTAGATGGACTGGTCGAGGTTGTTATAAGCGGCGATGGTTTTCTCGGTCAGCGTGTGCTGCGCCCATGCGTAGCGGGCGGCCCCCAGCCCAAAGAGACCCGGCAAGAGCAAAAGCGCCAGGGCTGCCTGCGGACGCAGCCAACGGATAGTGAGCGCAATCAGCAGGGCAACCCCCGCAGCCGCCAGCCAGACCCACCATGGCAAAGCCAGGCGACTGGCAAAGAGAACCCCGCCCAAGAACGCGCAAACCATCCACAAAAGCGGTGTGGCGGAGAGTTGTTCGAGCAGGGACTCGGACGCTGGCCTGGGACGGGAATCGCTCACGGGTTGATTTTACAGCAGAATTATTTTGCGCTGCGCACAAACAGCCCGTATTTCAGGATGACGTATACGGCCCGCACGCCATCTTTCCAATTGATTTTCTTACCCTCCTCATAGGTGCGGCCGTAATAGGAAATTCCTACTTCGTAAACACGGCAATCAATGCGGGCAATTTTGGCAGTGAACTCTGGCTCAAAGCCAAAGCGGTTTTCTTGCAGGCTGATTTTTTCGAGAATTTCGCGCTTGAAAACCTTATAGCACACTTCCATATCGCTCAGGTTGAGGTTGGTGAACATGTTCGAGAGCAGAGTCAGGAAATGATTCGCCACTGAATGCCAGAAGTATAAAACGCGGTGCGAATCGCCGCCGATAAAACGCGAGCCATAAACCACGTCGGCGCGGTCTTCTTCGATAGGTTTAAGCAAGCGAGGATATTCATTGGGGTCGTATTCCAGGTCGGCATCCTGGATGATGATGACATCCCCGGTAGCATTGTTGAATCCGGTGCGCAGGGCGGCGCCTTTGCCCTGGTTGACCTGGTGCAGGATGACGCGAATGCCGTCTTTGCCGTCCAATTCCAACAGGTGCTCGCGCGTGCCGTCCTTCGAGCAATCATCTACAATGACGATTTCGCGCTCGTGTGGCAGTTTCACCGCCTGGACGGCGGCCAGGAGTTTGTCAATGGTGCGGATTTCGTTATAACAGGGGATGACAATCGAGATTTTCATGCGAGGTCGGTTTTCTCCTTACAAGGTTCACGTGCGGCGTTGATTTTACAGCAAAACTCCCTGAAAATGGGTGAAACGCCGACAATTCCAACTTTGAACAGTCACGCTCTGCCCGCTTCCTCCCTTATTTTTGATTGAGGGCAAACCGTCCAAGAATCATTCACGAACTGCAAAGAGCGCGAAGAGCGCCAGGGTTTAACGCTCTTTGCGGGCTTCACGTGAGTTTCTGTCAGTCTATCTACGGTCGAGAAGGAGCAATCTCGCCTTTCTCTGGTCATTGAACCTGTTTAAACCCGCCTCCTTTCGGCCCAGATATGGTTTAATCATTCCATGAAACCGGACTTGTTTACACATATTTTCTTTGACTGGGGCGATACGCTGATGCAGGATGACCCGGCCCAAACCGCGCCCATGTCTGAGTGGCCCCGCGTGCGCAGCATACCAGGGGCTGAACAGACCCTCCGTCAGTTAACAGCCGCCGGGAAAGTCATCTGCCTGGCGACGAGCGCGAATGTTTCAGACGAGCGCCAAATTCGGGCAGCGCTGGCGCGCGTGGGGCTGGAGCAATTCATTGACCGGGTATTCTGCTTCAAGAACACCGGCCTGCCCAAAGGCGAAGCCTTCTACCGTCACATTCTGGCTGAACTTCAACTCGACCCCGCCCGCGCCTTGATGGTCGGCGATTCGTTCGAGAAGGATGTCCTGGCCGCCAACGCCGCCGGCATGGCTGCCATCTGGTTCAACGAACGCACACCAGAACAGCGCCAGGCCGCGCTCCACCGCACCGTTCACCGCATGGATGAATTGCTGGCCTGGTTTTCAACCGTTCCCCATGAACAGTCATAGTCTCACCGCGCTTCTCTCGAAAGCCTTCGCCGCCCGCGCGGAGTTGTTTGATTCCAAACACCAGGCCGCTTTCCGCCTGTTCAACGGATTCTACGAAGGTGAGCCAAACCTGCTGGTGGACCTCTACGCCGCGACCGCCGTGCTGTATAACTACGCCGATGTGCCTTTCGAGGGCGCTGCCGCCGTCCGCGCGGCGATGGAGGTCATCCGCGCCGAACTGCCCTGGGTGCAGGCCATCATTGTCAAAACCCGCAACGGCAATCCACAAGAAAAGCGCGGCATGCTGGTCTATGGTCAAAAGGCCGATACGCGCATCGTCGAACACGGCGTGCGCTACCGCGTGGATTTGACGATGAACCAGGACGCGAGCCTCTATCTCGATACGCGCAATCTGCGCCAGTGGGCGCTGGGACATCTCAGCGGGAAAACTGTCTTGAATACGTTTGCGTACACCGGCAGCCTGGGTGTCGCTGCCCGGGCGGGGGGAGCAGCGCGGGTGGTGCAGGTGGACCGCAACCGCGACTTTTTGAACGTTGCCAAGGCATCCTACACCCTGAACGGATTCCCCATTGACAAACGCGATTTCGTGGCAGAGGACTTTTTCCCCGCCATCAGCCGCTTTAAGCGGGAAGGCGCATCGTTCGATTGCATTTTCCTCGACCCGCCCTTTTTCTCGGTCACAGGCCGGGGGAAAGTGGACCTGGAAGGCGAGAGTGAGCGGCTGGTCAACAAAGTGCGCCCGCTGGTCAGCGATGGCGGCTGGCTGGTGGTGGTCAACAACGCCCTGTTCGTGCCGGGCCGCGACCTGATGGGCATGTTCGAGTCGCTGTGCGGCAGTGGATATCTGTCTATTGAAAAAATCATCCCCGTACCAGAAGATGTCACCGGCTACCCGCAGACCTGCATCCGCACACCGCCGGTCGACCCCGCGCCCTATAACCACCCGACCAAGATGACCGTGCTGCGGGCGTGGAAAG
>DAOUBQ010000015.1:0-91384 GCA_034432755.1 Anaerolineales bacterium | reverse complement strand
TAACGCCAAAAATTCACCGCGAAGCCCGCCAAGAACGCAAAAATACTCTTGAACCCTTGGCGTTCTTCGCGCTCTTGGCGGTAAAAAATTCCAACAGGTACGCCTGCGTGCCTTCGACCGTCTTACTCATCTCGACCCATTCCCGAATCGCATCCTCGTCGCGCCCGTAGAGGGAGGCCATTTCGCCGGGGTACGAGCCGCAGGCACATCGTCCTCCTCTTTTGGCATTGAGAGTGGGTTGGATGTTTTTTGGATGTTTTTTGGATGTTTTCTTTTATTTATTGCAACAACACCTGCCTGGCAATCACAAGGCGCTGGATTTCGCTCGTGCCTTCGCCAATCGTCATCAGACGCGCGTCGCGGTACATGCGCTCCACCGGGTATTCGCGGCTGTAACCGTACCCGCCAAAGACCTGGATGGCATTGCGGCAAACACGCTCGCCCATTTCGCTGGCGAACAGTTTGGCCATGGCGGCTTCTTGGGTATAGGGCTTGCCCTCTTGCTTGCGCCAAGCGGCGTAGTAGAGCAGGTTGCGGGCGGCGGCAATCTCGGTGGCGGCATCGGCCAGCATCCACTGGATAGCTTGCAGGTTGGCAATCGGCGCGCCAAAGGCATGGCGCTCTTTGGCGTAAGCCACGGCATTCTCAAAGGCCGCCCGTGCCAGCCCAAGCGAAATGGCGCCAATGCTGATGCGCCCGCCATCAAGCGTAGCCAGGGTTTGATGCAAGCCGGCGCCCTCCACGCCCACCAGGTTGTTGAGCGAAACGCGTACTTCCTCGTAAGTCACGGCACTGGTGGGCGAGCCTTTCAACCCCATTTTCTTTTCAGGCGGGCCAATGCGCAGGCCGGGGGTATCCGTTGGAACGAGTATCATGCTCAAAGAGCGGGAGCCACCTGCCGAGTCGGTGCGAGCCAGGGTGATGATGTACTCGGCAACCGTTGCGTTGGTACACCACATCTTCGCGCCGTTGATGACCCACTCGTTCCCGTCTTTCACGGCCCTGGTCTGAATCCCTTGCAGGTCTGAACCCGCACCGGGTTCGGTGAGAGCCAGCGCGCCCAATTTGCCCTTGCCGCTGGCAACGAGCGGCAGCCATTTACGCTTCAATTCTTCAGAGCCATACAAGACGATGGGCGTCGTCCCCAGGCCATTGTGGGCGGCAATCGCCAGGGCGGTTGAGCCGCAGGCCCAGCCCAGTTCCTCAATGGCAATCACCGCGCTGATGGCATCTACCCCTGCGCCGCCATATTCCTCTGGAATGTTCAGCCCCAGCAAGCCCAGCGGTCCCATTTTGCGAACGGCCGGCCAGTTAAATTCCCCTGTCTCGTCGGTTGCGCGCGCCATGGGCTGCAGTTCTGCCGCCACAAACTCATGAACGGTTTTTTGCCATACTCTTTGCTCTTCATTGAGACCGAAATCCATAACGCTCCTCCTCTGTGGTGACGAAGAACCCTGTGTAATTAGTATACAACAAAAGGCAACATCATTCGAAAGAACGCAGCAATTCCAAATCTGAAATTCTCTACCGCACATTTTGAATTTTTTACCGCCAAGAGTACGAAGAACGCCAAGGGTTTAAGGGCGTCTTTGCGTTCTTGGCGAGCTTCGCCGTGAATTTCTGGCGTTTGTATGGCAGCAAATTCCACCACCAAAGCCGACGGTTTGAGAAAACATGAACCGTGAGGTCTGACAGCGCCAAAAACTTTGAATGCAGAATTTCTAAAAAATGAAAGAAAGCAGCGATGCCTTCCCAAAGTCCATAATGGATTACAATTGCCCCGGCATCCAATTTCAACCCCTGGAAAAAAGCCCCGTGTCACTCATCACCGTCAACACCCTCACCAAATCGTACGGCCACATCGATATTTTCGGCAGCCTGAGCTTCGGCGTCGCCAAAGGCGCACGCCTGGGCATTGTTGGCCCCAATGGCGTCGGCAAAACCACCCTGCTGCGCATCCTGGCCGGGGAAGATGAAGCCTCGTCGGGGACGGTTCACCGCGCGCGGGGCGTCCGCATCGGCTACCTGCCACAAGAAGCCGATTTCCAGATAACGGGAACGCTCTGGGCGGCCTGCGAATCTGTCTTCGCCGAATTAATTGAACAGCAGGCCGAACTCACCCGGCTCGAAGCGCAAATGGCCGGGGGCAATGCAGCGATTCTTGACCGCTACGGCAAACTCCAGCACGATTTCGAGCGGCGCGGCGGATACACCTACCCGACTCGCATCCGCCAGGTGCTGACCGGACTCGGGTTCAACGAATCCGACTACAGCCTGAATCTCGACCACCTCTCCGGCGGACAGCGCACCCGCGCCTTCCTGGCCCAACTGCTGCTCTCCGACCCGGATGTGTTGCTGCTCGACGAGCCGACCAACCACCTCGACATGAAAGCCGTCGAATGGCTGGAAGGATACCTGAGTCAGTGGCAAGGCGCGGCGGTCATCGTCTCGCACGACCGCTACTTCCTCGACAAAGCGGCCAACGGCATTCTGGAGATGACAGCAGCGGGGGTAGAAGAATATCGCGGCAATTATAGCCATTACCTGACCCAGCGCCAGGAACGCTGGGAGCGCCGCCAGCAGGTGTTTGAGAGCGAAAAGGAAAAACTGCTCAAGGAAGTGGAATACATCAAGAAAAACATCTCCGGCCAAAATACCCTGCAAGCCAAAGGCAAGTTGCGCCGTCTGACGCGTGTCGTCCAAGCGATTGAACAGGTTGGGATAGAAGCGGTTCTCAACGCGAATTGGTCGCAGTTGGATGTTGAGACCACCACCAGTCCCTTCAGCGTAGAAGAAGCCGAGCGGCGGGTGCGCGCCCTGCGCCTGCCCGATAGCCGCCCGCCGCAGCTGCACCTGCGCCTGAACGCCCAAAAACGCTCCGGCGAACTGGTCATCCGCACCCGCAACATCCTGGTTGGCTGGCCCGACAAAACCCTGTTCCGCGCTCCCGATATTGAACTGCGCCGAACCGACTGCGCCGCACTGATTGGCCCCAACGGCGCGGGCAAATCCACCTTCTTAAAGACCATTTTGGGTCAGATTCCGCCGCTCGAAGGCGAAGTGCTATTGGGCGCCAGCCTGCACATCGGCTATTTTGCCCAGGCTCACGAAGGTCTCCACCCGGCCAACACGCTCATCCAGGAAATTCAGGCTGCCGCGCCGCACATGCTACCAGCCGAAGCGCGCCAGTACCTCGGCAAATTCCTGTTCAGCGGAGATGACGCCTTCAAAAAGGTGGCCGTTCTCTCCGGCGGCGAGCGCGGACGCCTGGCCCTGGCAAAACTGGCCCTCTCAGACACCAACCTGCTGTTGCTCGATGAACCCACCAATCACCTCGATATCCCCTCCCAAGAAATCCTGGAAGAAGTGCTCGAAGCCTACCAGGGAACGATTTTACTCGTCACCCACGACCGCTACCTGGTGGACGCACTGGCAACCCAAATTTGGGAAATTGACCCAGATGAAAATGAACTCTCGGTGTTCAAAGGCACCTACAGCCAGATGAAAGAGGAAAGGGAACGGCTGGCGGCCATCGCGGCGGCAGAAGCAGCCGGAATCCGAAGCCTCCCGACTTCGGAAGCGAAAACCCAACGCCGAGATGCAAAAATCCAACGTCAGGAGATGTTGGATTCCAAATCGGAAAGACGAAAAAAAGCCCAGTTACAAGAATTGGAAAACGCCATCGCCGCCCTGGAAGCCGAACTGGCCGAACTAGGCCGCAAACTCGAAAACCCGCCCACCGACCCGGTCAAGGTTGCGCAGTTGGGGCGGGAATACGAGCGCGTTCAGAAACAAATGGACGAGAAACTGACGGAGTGGGAAGGGTTGCAGGCGTAATCGTTGGATAGATAAAGAGAGGCGCAAGAAACATTTCGAGCCGCCCAGGTCATCAGGGAATCTATTCGCCTTTCAGGCATCCTGGCGCGCTTTCAGAGTGGTGGTATTGGCGTTAGGGTTTTATTGCTCAACTGGCTCAGATCGGCTTGCAGCAGCCTGACTGGAGAGTTATTTTTTCTCGAACCGATAAACCTTGACTTGCGCCTTTTCCATCGTCACCAGCCCGGCGGAGATGTGTGGGGTGACCGTGTCGAGGAATTTTTCGAGATTCTCCTCGCTATCGACGATTTCGACGACGACCGGCAAATCTTCAGAGAGTCGCTCGATTTTGAAGGTCTGTATCTGGCGGGTGTTGGCCCCGTAGCCCATCACGCCGCGCAAAACAGTCGCCCCGGCCAGGCCTTGTTCGCGGGCTTGCAACACAATCCACTCGTAAAGCGGTTTCCCGGCATGTTTATCGGCCTCACCGATGAAGATGCGCAACAGGGAGCCTTGTTCAGAGAGATGCAAGGGAGTCTCCTTACTTCCAAATTAAATACGCCAGGCTGCGACCCAGCCAGACCGCCAGCAGGCCGATGACCACATTCGCGCCGATATTTGCCAACGCGCTCCACCCTTCCCCGCCCCGAGCAAGATTAAAGGTCTCGTTACCAAAGGTCGAAAAAGTGGTGAACCCACCCAACAGGCCAAAAAAGACCAGGGCGCGCGATTCATGGGTGAACACGCCGCGCGTCTCGGCCAGTTGGGCCATGAATCCAATCACCAGGCAGCCACACAGGTTGACGGCCAATGTTCCATAAGGGAAGGTGGCATTCTTCATTGCCGTCTGCGCCCAACTGCTAACCAGGTAGCGCGCAATCGAGCCGAGCGCGCCGCCCAGACCGACAAGGAGCAGGTTCACCGGCATTATTCGCCGCTCCCGCTGGAATTGGTTTCAGGAATGTGAGCCGTTTTCTCCTTGCCCAGTTCAATCGAACGTTCATAGGCTGCCCAAATGGCACGCGAGACCGCCGTGCGGAAACCGGCTTTTTCGAGGTAGTACAAAGCTTGGGCGGTCGTCCCACCCGGAGAGGTGACCTGATTACGCAGGCTGGCAACATGCACCTGGTCTTTTTGGTTGCGCGACTCGAAATAAGCCACCGAGCCTTTGAGCGTCTCGACCACTAACTGTTCGGACACCTGGCGCGAAAAACCCATGTGGACCCCGGCATCAATCATCGCTTCCATGAAAAGGAAGATATAGGCCGGGCCCGTGCCAGAAAGCGCGGTTGCCATATCGAGATAATTCTCATCGTCCACTTCAACCTGCTGCCCCAACGCGCCCAGCAGTTTACGCGCCATGCGCTTTTGGTCTTCGCTCACTGCTGGCGCGGGCATCCACACGGTAATGCCTTGCCCAATTTGGGCAGGCGTATTGGGCATAGAGCGTACAACCGCTTCATGACCCAAGCCATTGCTGATTTTAGCAATTTTTGCCCCGGCTACAATCGAAAGCACCAGGGCATGAGGGGCAATTGCGCCGCGCAAAGCCTTCAATACCTCGGTCAGCCGCTGCGGCTTGACTGAAAGCACGACCAGGTCAGCCTCCGCAACGGCGAGACGATTATCGGTAAAAGGCCGCGTTCCATAGCGTTGGCGCAAGTCCTCCACCCGCTGGGAATGGACATCCGCCGTTAATAGGTTGACAGGATGCGCCAACCCCTGGCGAATAAGCCCAGCAATCATGGCCTCACCCATCGCCCCAGAACCGATAAACGCAATTTTTTTATTCAGCATGTACTCCTCCACAAACAGGCGTCCAATCCACCTGTTTGTATTTTGCGATTTTACAAAAATGGGGAAGCCGCGCCTCCGCTCTTTAAACCGCTCACTGATGACTGCGGACTGATGACTGAAAATAGCTCAGTGCCAGGCGAAGCTTCTCCTCCACATCATCGGGCCCGTCTTTGGGGAGTGATTGCAGCGCCGACTGGGCCTCGATGACCGAGTAACCAAGCGCGGTTAAAGCAGCCAGGACTTCCGAATCAGTATCAGACAGAGCAGCGATTTTTTCCAGCCCGTTGGCAGGTTTGAGCCGGTCTTTAAGATACAACAGCATCTTCTGGGCGGTTTTCTTGCCCACGCCGGGGACGCGGCTCAATAAATCTGCTTCATCGTTAAAAACAGCCCGCTGCACGGTATCAAGATTGAGGGTGGAAAGGACGGAAAGCGCCACTTTGGGGCCAACCCCATCCACACCAAGCAGGGTCAGGAAGAGTTGGCGGTCAGCAATCGTCTCGAATCCGTATAGTGACAGGTCGTTTTCGCGGACGACAAGGTGGGTGTGAATCAGCACCCCCTCGCCCACCTGAAAGCGGGCGAGCAGAGGCTTGGGAACAAAGACCCTCATGCCCACGCCGCCAGCTTCGATGACCAGGGCAGAATCTTCGATTTGGGTAATTTCACCACGCAGGGTTGCAATCATGGCGCGATTGTATCAAAAAGTCGTCTTTTCTGGTAACTCCCCTTTTACAACTTTCAACGCCCCGGTAAGATTTCAAAAATCAGCCCAACCTGACACCAATTTTTATTTGATGTTCTTGAGGGAAGGTAATTCACCAGTTCCGGAGCGGGCTGACAGGAAGGTACCGCGCGCATGGCGCTTGGCGCGATACAGGGCTTCATCCGACGCGCGCAGCAAATCTGAGGCGGTTTTGGCATGGTGCGGGTAAACGGCTATTCCGCCCGAAATCCCCAAATGCGGTTTTGCGCCGTCCGGTAAGACGGGTTCGAACTTTTCCATGCGCTGCTTAATCAACCCGGCAAGATGTGCGGCAGAACTCCCGTCAGTTTCGGGCATAATCATCGTCATTTCATCGCCGCCATAGCGCGCCAAAAAATCGCTGGAGCGCTTGGCCTCAGCCAGAAAGCGGGCAAAATCACGCAATACCCGGTCGCCTGCATCGTGACCATAAGTGTCGTTGATGGCCTTGAACCCGTCCAGGTCCATCATCAGGACGGCAAACTGATGCCCATAGCGCTCAGCGCGCTGGACTTCGTTCTCCAGGCGGGCATCGAGCGCGCGACGATTGGGCAGGCCGGTCAGCATATCGCTCATGGCTTCTTTCGACATGGATTGGTGCAGGCGGGCATTGATGATGGCGACAGCCGCCTGGGAAGCCAGCAAATCAAGCAGCCGCAATTCAGAGGGAGAAAATTTCCGCCCTGGCTGGAGCGACATGTTCATCACTCCCACAACCGCCTCTTCGCTCTTAAGTGGGATGCCAACAATCGCGCCCCGCCAGGAAGCAGGCGCGGTCTGAAACAGAGGATGCCCGTGCATATCATCCACCAGGATAGTTTGCTTGGAGCGGGCCACGGTGTAGGTCAACCCATCTGGGCGGGGCAGCGAAAAAATCTGGTTGCGGTTACCTTCGGCATCCAGCGCGGCCCCAAAGCGCAAGGCGCCGTTCTCATATAGGAAAATGTGAACACCCCTCGGATGCTTAATCAACCGCATGGCCTCGGTGGCAATTCGGTCAAGAACGGCCTGGAGTTGCAGGCTGGAGGTCAGGTTAACGCTAATGCGCTTCAGTGCTTCCAGCTCGGCAGCCTGCTGCTGGATGAGGGCAAACAGGTTATGATGACGAGTCACATTGGCGAGAAGTTTCGCTGTGGCGCGGGCATTTTCTTCACTTTTTTCGTCTTCCGAAGCAAGTTCTAACAGTAATCCCAACAGTCGCAGGGTTTGTTCGCGCTGTTCCGGGGTATAACGCGCGTTCGAAAGTTTATCGCGGGCAATTTGCAGGAGTGCCTGGTTTGACTGATTCATCCTCTCTCCACATGCCACCAATTATACAACCCTAACGCGCAATTCACGACCTGGCTGGTATTTCCTAATTTATCAAAGCGCAATGCGCCGCCGACGAAAAACCCATCAGAGAATATGTTAGAATGTGAACGATTTCGCAACCTGATTGACTTGGAGAAATATCATGCCCGAAACAAAACCCTCCGCCGCCACGCCGCTCCGCCACCGCCGCGTCGCCATTGTGGTCGGCGCTTCGAGCGGGATTGGGGCCGCCCTGACGCGTAAACTCGCTGCCCAGGGATACACCGTCGCGGCGATAGCACGCCGGGCTGAGCTGCTCGAAGCGCTGTGCGCCGAAATTAATGCTGCCTACGGTGAAACACGCGCCTTAGCCTATCCTCACGACGTGACCCACTACGATTCCGTTCCGGCTACGCTGCAAAAAATCGTGCAAGATGTAGGCGGCCTGGACCTGTTCGTCTACAACACTGGCATCCAGCACCCTGTCAAACCGAATGAATTCAATTTTTCGAAAGACCGCGCCATGCTCGAAACCAACACACTCGGCGCCCTGGCCTGGCTGAATCCGGTAGCAGCCATGTTCTACCATCTGCAAGCAGGACACATCGTCGGCATCTCCTCCGTCGCGGGGGATAGGGGACGGGTCGGTGCCCCAGCCTATAACACCTCCAAAGCCGCTCTCACCACCTATCTCGAATCCCTGCGCAACCGGCTAACCCGGCGCGGCGTGACCGTAACCACCATTAAGCCCGGATTTGTCCAAACCGACCTGCTGCTCTCTGCACCAAAAAAGAACTTTTTCTGGCTCATTCGCCCCGAACAGGCGGCTGAGGGCATCTGGAAGGCGATAAAAGCCCGAAAACAAACAGCCTACGTTCCTCCGCAATGGGAATGGCTGATGCTCATCATTCGGCATATTCCATCCTTTATTTTCAGACGATTAAGTTTTTGATATTCGGCGTTCGAATATCGAATTTCGCATGATGAAAGAGAACCTATGACTACCTTAACCCTTCCCTATGAACGTCTCACTTATCTGGAAAACTTCGGACACTCGCTGCGGGCGGCATCCTACTTGTATAAACCAACCACAGCCGAGCAAATCAACGAAATTTTCAAGTTTGCCAAACAAAATGGCCTGACCATCACCCTGCGCGGGGCCGGACGCTCCTACAATGATGCCGCGCTCAACGGCGGCGGCATCGTGCTGGATATTCAGGATATGAACCGCATCCTGGAGTGGAACCCGGAAACCGGACTGATTAAGGCCGAACCCGGCGTTACCCTGCAAAAACTCTGGCAGCATGTCCTGCCCGATGGCTGGTGGCCGCCGGTCGTCTCTGGGACAATGTATACCACCCTGGGCGGCTGCCTGGGCATGAACATTCACGGCAAGAACAACTACAAAATGGGCACCATTGGCGAGCAGGTGGTCGAATTCACCGCCCTGCTGCCAACGGGGGCCGAAGTAACCTGCTCCCCCACCCATAACGGCGACTTGTTCTACAGCATCATCTCTGGCATGGGCATGTTAGGCGTCTTCACGTCAATAACAATGAAGATGAAGAAGGTGTATTCAGGCCTGCTTGAGGTGCATGCCTTCCCGGCGCGAAACTTGCGCGAACACCTGAACGCTATCGCCGAGACCGCCCCGGCCAACGATTACACCGTCGGCTGGCTGGATTCGACCGCCGGTGGAAGCGGGCTGGGGCGCGGCCAACTGCACACCGCCAAATACCTGCACGAGGGCGACGACCCCGACCCCAAGAAAACGATGCAGGTCAGTTACCAGACCCTTCCGGCGACCCTGTTCGGGGTCTTCCCCAAGTCTATCATCCACTTTTTCATGGCACCATTCATGATTAACCCCGGCGTCTGGCTGGTGAACACCGCCAAATACGTCGCCAGCCTGCGCGAGGGCCATTACAAACAGTCCCACGCGGCTTTTCACTTCCTACTCGATTACGTCCCCCACTGGGAGAAAGCCTACGGGCGCGGCGGGCTGATTCAATACCAGTCCTTTATCCCCAAAGAAACCGCCGAGGCGGCCTGGACGGAACTGCTCACCCTTTCACACAAGCGCGGCATGCCCTCCTACCTCGGCGTAACCAAGCGCCACCGCCCCGACAAATTCCTGCTCTCGCACGCCGTTGATGGCTTCTCGCTGGCCCTCGATTTCAAAGTTACAAACGGCAGCCGCGCCAAAATGCGCGACATGCTGCATGACTTCGACCGCATCGTGCTAGAAGCGGGCGGACGTTTCTACTTCGCCAAAAATAGCGAAACCACGCCAGAAACCGCCCTGCGCTTCTTAGGAAAGGAAACCGTAGAGCAGTTCAAAGCCCTCAAGCGGCGCACCGACCCGCACAACCTGCTGGAATCCGATTTGTTCCGCCGCGTGTTTGGAAGTCTGTAGGACAAGTCAGAGACAGCAATTCTCTCAATATAGAATCGTCCCGGCAGGCTTTCAGCCTGCCGGGACCTTCTAAAGGCGGCACGACCACCTGTTTTCGAGGCTGGTTCATGCCAAATTGAGAATTGCTGGGGCGAAGACCCGCTGAGGCAGGGACTTTTTGGCTACAAAATACTCGCGACAATAATTTGACTTTTTAGGCGAAATTCATTACACTAATCACGAAGCAGCAACGTTATTTTTCCAGGAGGAATAATGGCCGCGCAATACCAACTTGTCATGCACGCCGGGCCAACCCCAGGCAAGACCTTCCCTCTCGAAGGGGATGTCATTACCATCGGGCGCGAAGCCGGGAACACCATTGTCATCAACGATGCCGAAGTCTCGCGCAAACATTCCCAACTCACCCTGCAAGGCGGCAAATACGTCCTGACCGATATCGGTTCGACCAATGGCACCTTTGTCAACGGCCAACGTATCACTGGTTCACACGTCCTGGTCCCCGGCGAAGTGATTTCGCTGGGTGAACAAATTAACCTGTTGTTTGAATCACTGGCGCAGGTTGACCCGAATGCGACCATGCTCTCTTCCTCGGCCCGCGTTGCCTCAGCAGCCCGCCCGCCAGCCCCTGCGCCTGCTCCGGCCCCTGCGCCCCAGCCTGTTCAGTCGGTCGGCTATGCGGGTCATATCCCCGCCGGGCCTGAGCCGGGCATGGCCGAGCTGCCTGTCAAGAGCGGCCCCAACCGGACGCTTACCATTGCAGCAGTGGTCATCCTGCTCTTGTTATGCTGTTGCGTGGTCGGGCTGTTTGTTTACGATTCTGCCCAACTGTGGTGCTCGCCGTTGACCTCCTGGCTGGTGCCGATTCTGGGCGGGTACTGCCCTTAATACCTTAAGCCAATTTGTTTCATCCCGAAGACAAAACCGCTCTTCGGGATTTTTTTATTGCTCCAGCAATGCCATCACCTGACGCAAGCGCGCCTCGGCGGATGGATACTCCCCCGCGCGTAGAAAATGGTCGGCTTCGATGAGGAGACTCTCGACTTGCAGGTTGACCGCTTCGCGCGGACGGCGCAACAGGTCGGCCACAATCCCGCGCCGCCGCATTTCGGGAATATCGGGCAGCCAGGCAGTCAGGAAGTAGGCCGAGGGGTCGTAGCGCTGCTGGTAGTGGCGCAGGGTATCGTAGAAGGCCACCGTCAGGCGCAGGTCGGCACGGTGAGAGTTATCCACCGTTTGAGAACGTAAAAAAGCAAGAAAATCGGTTTCGAGAGCAGGCAACGTCAGGCCAAAGTGGGCTTGCAGAGCGGTTTCGAGCGCGGTAGATTGCTTTCCATCCGGGGCGGGGTGAATATCGCGATAAAAGTCATCGAAACGTTCCCAGCCATAGGTCTCCACCAGGTAAGCCACCAGCGCGGCGGCTTGCAGGTAGCCGATTTCATGGTGGGAGGTATAAAATGAATCGGTCAGTTCGGGCAGGGGAATGTACCAGTTCAGTTCGATCAAGGCGGCGGCGCGCGGCAAAATGGGTTCTTCTTTGAAGTGGCCGTTACTCAGGTAAACGGCCAATCCCTCCACCAAAATTGAAGGTCGAAAATTGCCGGGCTGCCGAGAATCGAGCCAATGCACCATTTCATGATGAATCACCTGGCGGGTGGCGTTCCCGGCGTAGTTTTCATCGAGATATGAAACATACAAGCCATCCGAAGCAAAGCCACCATGACCCAGCACGCGCGGCAGGAAGGTGAGCGGAATTTTCTCATCGAATTGGGCATTAAAGCGCGCTTCCACGCGCAAGGCTTCAGAATCGGCCATTTCGGCCAGGGTTTCGATGTCGCGGTGAGCGTCGGTGCCGGTGATGTAGTAGATAAGGCAACAGTTTGAGGTGATACTTTCCCAGCGGGCATCCGGTTCGGGGTACGGAACTTCGGTAGCAGGCAGGAGGGTGAGCGTTTCGGTCCAGGAAAATCCATCGGGACGCAGGGTAAAAGTCAGGGCGTGCGTCCCACTCTCCAATCCAACCGTATCCCAAACCCAGAAGAAGGTGGCCTGACTGCGCCCCCCGATTCCAAACGGACGGAAGGCTTGCTCACCGAGCATTTGGCCGCCCACCTCGAGAAGGACAACTTTGTCTTTGGGGTCGAAACCAGCCGGAGCCAGTGCCTCGAAACTGACCAGGTCGCCGACGTAAAGCGGCCCATCGGGATGGACACGGACGCTGAACTCAGCCGCAGGCGTGGGCGAGGGCGCAGGCGTGCCAGCCGGGAGCAGCGCCGTTGCGGAGGGACTGACGGTTGGAGCGGCAGGGAGCGCGGCAGGCTGGGCGGCAAGCGGCCCGCAGGCAGTGAGCAAAACGAGCAAAAGAGAAACAAGTTTGAATCGGTACGCTGGCATGGCAGGCTCGCTTGATTGAACAGTGACGGGGCTGATTTTCTCTGGTAAACTTCTCAAAGAAGGCAATTTTACACAGTTCTGCGCTGTTTATAAATTATTCTCACGCCTCACTCATCAGGAGCCTGCCATGCCCTTCACCCTCCTTCAAGAACGCCATATCCCCGAAATTGCGTCCACTGCCAAACTCTACCAACACGAGAAGACCGGCGCGCGGCTGCTCTCGGTCGTCAACAGCGACGAGAACAAGGTGTTTGGAATTACCTTTCGCACCCCGCCGCAGACCTCGAACGGCATTGCTCACATCATGGAGCATTCTGTCTTGTGCGGGTCGCGCAAATACCCGGTCAAAGAGCCGTTCATCGAACTCGCCAAGAGCTCGCTGAACACCTTTCTGAATGCCTTTACCTACCCCGATAAAACATGCTACCCGGTGGCAAGCACCAACCTGAAAGATTTCTATAACCTGGTGGATGTCTATCTCGACGCAGTGCTATACCCGCTCATCCCGGAGCGCACGCTTCAGCAAGAGGGCTGGCATTACGAAATGGAAACGCCCGAAGACCCGCTGACCTTTAAAGGCGTGGTTTTCAACGAGATGAAAGGCGCTCTCTCCTCACCCGATGACCTGCTCGGCGAAATCTCCCAACAGTCGCTCTACCCCGATACGCCCTACGGACTCAACTCCGGCGGCGACCCGGCGGTCATCCCCAACCTGACCTATGCCGAGTTCAAAGCCTTCCACGAGACCTACTACCACCCCTCCAACGCTTATCTCTATTTTTACGGCGACGATCCTGAAGAGGAACGCCTGCGCCTGCTCGATGCCTGGCTGGAGACCTTCGAGCGCAAAGAAGTGGATTCGGCCCTCCCGCTCCAGCCGTTGTGGAACGAACCGCGGCGCGTGGTTCATCCCTACGATTCCGGCGATTCCCCCGATGCCAAAGCCTACATCGCCGTCAACTGGCTGATGCCCGAATCGACAGACGTGCAGACCACACTGTCGCTGTCCATCCTGTCGCATATCCTGCTTGCCACGCCGGCCTCGCCGCTCAAAAAAGCCCTGCTCGATAGCGGCCTGGGCGAAGATGTGACCGGCGGCTACCAGGAAGAACTGCGCCAGGGCTATTTTTCTGCCGGGCTGAAAGGCGTTGCGCCAGAAAATCTGGCAAAAGTGGAAGCCGTCATCCACGAGACGTTAACAACGCTGGCCGAAAACGGAATTGACCCTGAAACCGTGGCAGCATCGCTCAACACCATCGAATTCCGCCTGCGCGAACAAAACACTGGCCGCTTCCCGCGCGGTCTATTTCTGATGCTCAATGCCCTAACCTCCTGGCTGCATGACGGCGACCCCTTTAGCGGGCTGGCCTTTGAGACTCCGCTGCAAACCGTGAAGAGCCAACCCAAAGGCTACTTTGAGGAACTGATTCGCCGTCACCTGCTCGAAAATCCGCACCGCGTCACCGTTCACCTCATGCCTGACCCCAACGAAGGCAAGCGCCGCGCCGACGCCGAAACCGCGCGCCTGGAGCAGGCCAAAGCCGGCATGTCGCCCGAACAAATCGAAACCCTGATTGCCGAGGTGGCCGCGCTCAAAAAGCACCAGGAAACCCCCGATAGCCCCGAAGCCCTGGCAACCATCCCCGCCCTGAAAATTTCAGATATTGACCCAAAAGCAAAGACCATCCCCATCGAAGTGGGCAAACTGGCAGGCGCGAAACTGCTCACCCACAACCTGCCGACCAATGGTCTCGTCTATCTCGACCTGGGCTTCGACCTGCACCCCCTGCTCCCCGCTGCGGGAGATAAAGCCGCCAACCTGCTGCCCTTCCTCGGCCTGATGGGGCGCGTCCTGCTCCAGATGGGAACGAAAACGCAGGATTATGTGGCCCTGACCCAGCGCATTGGCAAAAGCACCGGCGGAATCTGGCCGGGCGCGCTGATTTCCACCATCCGCAACAGCCGGGATTCTGCGCTGTACTTCTTCCTGCGCGGCAAAGCGACCCTCGAAAAATCGGGCGAACTGCTCGACATCCTGCGCGATGTGCTGCTGACCGCCAAACTCGATGACCGTGAACGCTTCAAACAAATTGTGCTGGAAGAAAAAGCCGGGGCCGAAGCCGGGCTAATTCCGGGCGGACATCGCGTGGTCAACAGCCGCCTGCGGGCCCGTTTTAGCGAGGCCGATTGGGTCTCCGAGCAAGTCGGCGGCCTCGAAAACCTGTTCTTCCTGCGCCAGCTGGCCGAAGACATCGAAACCGACTGGAATTCGGTGCTGGCCAGGCTGGAGAAAACGCGCGAGTTGCTCATCAACCGCGCCGGAATGGTGGTCAACGTCACGACCGACGCCGCTTCCTACCAAACCATCGCGCCAGGGCTGGAAAATCTGTTGACCAGTTTACCAGTTCATCGGTTATCCAATTCAACCGAACAACCGGCAAACCGGACAACTGGAAAACTGGCGAACGAAGGCCTCACCATCCCCGCTCAGGTCAATTATGTGGGCAAAGGCGCAAACCTGTATGCCCTGGGTTACGAGCCAAACGGGTCGGTCAACGTCATCAACCGCTACCTCGGCACCACCTGGCTGTGGGATAAAATCCGAGTGCAGGGCGGCGCCTATGGCGGCTTCAGCCAGTTCGACATGCCTTCTGGCACGTTCACCTTCCTCAGCTACCGAGACCCGAACATCCTGCCTACGCTCGAAAATTACGACAACACCGTCAAGTTCCTGCGCAACCTCGAGCTGGACGAATCCGAACTGACCAAATCCATCATCGGCACCATCGGCGACCTGGACGCCTACCTGCTGCCCGACGCTAAAGGCTGGACCAGCATGGCCCGCCACCTGACCCATTACACCGACGAAGAACGCCAAAAAATCCGTGACGAAGTGCTTGGGACGAAACTTTCCGACTTCAAGGGTTTTGCCGAAGTGCTAGAACAGGTCGCCCAAAACGGCGAGGTGGTGGTGCTGGGCGCCGCAGAAGCCATTGAAAAGGCCAATAAAGAGCGCCAAGGTTTCCTGGATGTGAAAAAAGTGTTATAGGAGAAAAACGATGACTACAATCGTTGGAACCCCCGCCGCGCGGATTGATGCCTACGGCAAAGTGACCGGCCAGACCGAGTATTCGGGCGACCTGGTCATGCCGGGCATGTTACACGCAAAAATCCTGTTCGCCGGGCGTCCGCACGCTCGCATTTTGAGTATAGACACCTCCGCCGCCGAAGCATTGCCTGGCGTTGTGGCAATTTTCACCGCCAAGGACGTGCCGGTCAATGAGTATGGGCTGCAAATTAATGACCAGCCGGTGTTGTGCGGGCCGACCCCCACCCCACCCTCCCCCAATGTCTCCGAAATTGGGGGAGGGCCAGGGAGGGGGTCGAGGGTTGATCCAGCGATCGTCCGCTTTGTGGGTGACCAGGTGGCGCTGATTGTGGCCGAAACGGAGGAAATTGCGGCCAAGGCGCGTAAACTGATTCGGGTGGAATACGAAGATTTACCGGTGCTAACCAGCCCCGAAGAAGCCATGCAGCCCGGCGCGTTCCCCATCCACCCCGAAATCAGCGCGAGCAACATTTGCGTTCACGATAAAATCCGCAAAGGCGATGTAGAAAAGGGCTTTGCTGAGGCCGATGTGATTGTAGATGCGGTATACCGCGTGCCGATGCAAGAACATGCCTATCTCCAACCAGAAGCCGGTCTCGCTTATATAGACGAAAACGGCCTGCTGACGGTGAAAGCCGCCGGGCAATGGACTCATGTTGACCAGAAACAAATTGCCCACGCGCTGGGGCTGCCGGCGGAGCAGGTGCGGGTGCAATACCCGGCCATTGGCGGCGCATTTGGCGGGCGAGAAGATATGTCCATCCAAATTGTCATCGCCCTGGCCGCCTGGAAGTTGAAGCGCCCCGTCAAAATCATCTGGTCGCGTCAGGAATCGATTGTTGGACACGCCAAACGCCACGCGATGGTCATTCATGCCAAATGGGGCGCACGCAAAGACGGCAAATTGACCGCCGCCGAAAACACCTTTATTGCCGATGGCGGCGCGTATATGTACACCACCAACAAGGTCTTGGGCAACTCTACCATCACCGAAAGCGGGCCTTACTTCATCCCAAATATTAAGGGCGACGTGATTGGGGTCTACACCAACAACGTGCCGGGCGCGGCGTTTCGCGGGTTTGGCGCACCACAGGCGGCTTTTATGGCCGAAAGCCAAATGAACAAACTGGCCGAAAAATTGGGCATGGACCCGGTCGAAATCCGACGCATTAACGCCCTCAAAGAGACCGATACCATGTCGGTCGGCACGCTGCCGCCCAACAAACCGACAGTGTTGGAGGTCATCGAGGCGGCAGTGCAGAAATTTGGGTGGGGGCAGTCATCAGTGAGCAGTCATCAGTCACCCGTTAAAAGAGGGCGCGGCTTTGCGGCCGGGTTCAAGAATATCGGCTTCAGTTTTGGCTACAAAGAAAACTGTTGGGCGCGGGTCGAAATCCAGGGCAAGGCCGAGATAGAATCGGTCACGGTCTGGTGCGCATCGGCGGAGGTGGGTCAGGGCAATCACACCATCCTGGCCCAAATGGCTGCCGAGGTGGTTGGCACGCCGCTTGAAACGGTGAACATGGTGGTCATGGATACGCTCAACATGGGCAACGCCGGTTCGGCTTCGGCCTCGCGGCTGACGGTGATGTCGGGCAACGCGGTGAAGGGCGCGGCAGAATTGGCGCTCGAAAAATGGAAAAACGAGGAACGCCCCGCAATGGCCGAATATACCTACCTGGCCCCGCCCACCACGCCTTTTGACCCGGAAACCGGTTACTGTACCCCCAACTTCATGTATGCGTATGCCGCCCAGGCGGTGGAAGTGGAAGTGGATACCGAAACCGGGCATGTACGGCTGATTCGGGTTGTTTCAGCGCATGATGTGGGCAAAGCCATCAACCCCGACCTGGTGGTGGGGCAAATCGAAGGGGGTATCGTGCAAGCCCAGGGCTATGTCATTCAGGAAAATCTCATTACCAAAGGCGGTCATGTGCTGACCGACCAGTTCAGCACCTACCTCCTTCCCACCATTTGGGACATCCCGGAGAAGGTCGAATCGGTGATCGTGGAAATCCCCGCCGAAATCGGCCCGTGGGGCGCAAAGGGTGTGGGTGAATTGCCCTACCTGCCGCTGGCCCCGGCCATCACCGCCGCCATCCACGAGGCAACCGGCGTGTGGATAGACGAATTCCCGCTCACGCCGGAGCGTGTGCTGCGGGCGCTGGGCAAAATTTAAGCGCCGTTGGGAGGCGGACTACGCTGTTTTTTCTGGTCCTGTACGTCACCCTGTAGGTGTTCAGACACCTGATGAGCGCAAACAAAGCCGATGTGGCATAAAAATAACCTGCCGCTGGATTTCTCCAACGGCAGGGATTTGCACATTCGGGCAGTGTGGCAATCTTGACCAGCCATAGAATGAATTTGCGCTGGGTTTAGACCCATCATTTGCGCCGCCGGGTTTCCCCGGTTTTGCCCTTTCTCGTGTGCATTTTTATTTTTGCACACCACTCATCAGTTTTCAAGTCACCTGAACAAATTTCAAGATGCGTTTAAGCCGATTGTAAGGTGAATGTGAATGTGCTGCCCCGGCCTTCCCCCTCCGATTCGGCCCAAATTTTGCCGCCGTGCACTTCAATGATGGCTTTGGCAATCGTCAGGCCGATGCCAGAGCCGCCGCCCGCGCCACGCGAGCGGGATTTATCAACCCGGTAGAAGCGGTCGAAGATGTGGGGCAGGCTCTCTGGTGGGATGCCAATGCCGGTATCTTTAACAGAAACCTGCACCTCGCCGCCGACCTGCGCGGCGGTCACAGTCACTGTTCCAGAGGCGGGGGTATACATCAGGGCGTTGGCGAGCAGGTTGGTGAGGACCTGTATCAGCCGGTCTTCATCCGCCAGGACCAGTGGCAGGTCAGCAGGCAGGCTCCAGTGGAGTTGGACAGTTTTTTTTCCGTAAGCGGGTAAAAGCCGTTTGACGGTGGTTTGCACAAGGTCAGTCAGGTGTACCGGGTGAATATCCAAAATAAAAGCGCCCGCTTCCACCCGGCTGAGTTCCTGCAAGTCATCCACCAGCCGCCCTAGCCGGTCGGCCTCGCGGTGGACCTGCTCGAAAGTTTCGGCGCTGGGGGGCAACACGCCGTCTATCAAGCCTTCCATGTAGCCTTTGATGGCGGTGAGCGGGGTGCGCAGTTCGTGGCTCACGTCGCCAATCAGGCGGCGGCGCATGGTTTCGGTGCTTTCGAGTTTTTCGGTCATCTGGTTGAAGCGCGCGCCAAGTTCAGCAATTTCATCGGCGCCTTCGATGCTGACGCGCTCGTCATAATGTCCGGCGGCGATGCGCTGGGAGGCGGCGGCCATTTTTTCCAACGGGGAGACGATGCGGCGGCTGAGGAAGATACTGACTGCGACAGCGGCCAGCAGGGCCGCGCCGATAGCGTAGCCGAGGGCCTCGAACATGCCGGCGCGGAAGTTCGCCAGCCCCGGCCCTCCAGCCCCCATGCCGCGCCCCGGCCCCATGCCGGGCATGGGCATTTCGCCCATCATGTGGCGCGAATAGGCGCTGGGCGCAATCAATTGCGCGGCCAGCAGCAGCACGACGACGCCAATCAACAACACGGCGAGATAAGAGAGCAGCAGTTTGAACTGGATGGATTTCACAGTGGTTCATCCTCGAAGCGGTAGCCAACGCCGCGCACGGTGCTAATCAGGCTGTCATCGCCCAGTTTTTGGCGGACGTGGCCGAGGTGGACATCAACAACCCGCATTTCACCGTAGTAACTGCCGCCCCAAACTTTATCGAGCAATTGTTCGCGGGTGAGAACCCGCCCGCGATTTTCGGCCAGGGCTTTGAGCAGGTCAAATTCGATGGCGGTCAACTCAACGGGGGCATCGTCCACTGTGACGATGCGCGCGCCCACGTCAATTCGCACGCGCTTGAAGGACAGAATTTCATCACCGCCAGAACCTGCTCCCGTCTTAAGACGGCGCAACGCGGCTTTAATGCGCGCTACCAGCTCTCGCGGGCTGAACGGTTTGGTGACATAATCATCGGCCCCGACCGATAAGCCGACGATTTTATCGGTTTCCTCGGTGCGGGCGGTCAGTAAGATGACGTAGACATCCGATTCGCGGCGCAGGCGGCTGAGCAGTTCGAGACCGTCCATGCCGGGCAGCATCAGGTCCAGCACCACCAGGTCGGGTTTGTAGGCTTTGGCGGCCTTCAGGCCAGAGGGGCCATCGGCGGCAGTGTAGACTTCGTAGCCTTCGGGTTTAAGATAGGCCGAAACCAGGTTCAAGATAGATGGTTCGTCGTCAATGATGAGGATTTTCGTCATAAAAAGGCAATTGCGTAACTTCGTTTAAAAATTGGGCCGGGTGAAGCCCGCGACACGATGAGTATAGGACAGCCACGCGAAGCCTGCATAAAGTCTGTGTAAAGTTTTGGTAAAGTACCGCTGGAACAAGTATAATGGCTTTATGCCTGAAGAACAAATTTCTAACATAGCAAGACACAAAATCGCCATGCTGATTGACGGCGATAACGCGCAGGCCAGCCTGTTCCCGCAAATGCTGGTGGAGGCGGGCAAATATGGCATGGTGACGGTACGGCGCATTTATGGCGACTGGACAACACCCAGCATGAACTCGTGGAAGGATGTCCTCAACTACCACGCCATCCAGCCCATCCAACAGTTCCGCTACACCATCGGCAAAAATGCCACCGACAGTGCGATGATTATTGACGCGATGGACATTCTACACAGTGGGGTGGTCAACGGCTTCTGCCTGGTTTCCTCCGATAGTGACTACACCCGCCTGGCAACCCGGATTCGTGAAACGGGCGTCTTTGTGATGGGAATCGGCGAGAAGAAAACGCCCAAACCCTTTGTGAACGCCTGCGATGTGTTCGTCTACACCGAAAACCTGGTGACAGAGACTAAAAAGCAAAAAGAACGGTTGCGCAAACCGGCAGCCGATAAAAAGAAGAACGATAAAGAAGAAAAAGAAGAGCCCGACCCCATGCCGATTCTCGAAAAAGCCTACGAGATTGCCGTGCAAGAAGACGGTTGGGCGCGGCTCGACCACATGGGCAACGCCCTCTACCAACTCGACCCTGGCTTCGACCCGCGCACCTACGGTCAGAAACAACTCTCGCGGCTGGTGACCAGCCTGAAAGATTTTTTTGAAATGAAAACCCAAGAAATTGACGGTTCGACGTTGTTTTACGTAAAAATGAAAGACAATTAGTCAGTCTTTCGTGCAGATTTCACGCCCGAAACTTTTTCCAATATCGCTGCAACCCATCCGCGCTCATGGCGAGGGGGTTGGCGAGGCGGTAGGTATCAATTTCTTCATCGCTCAGGCCTTCGGCGCGCCCTTGCGCTTCCATCCAGCCTACAAATTTGGCTCGTAATTCATCCGCTGTCGGTTCGGCAGGCATGGTTTCGAGCAGCCAGCGTTCCACTTCGTCGAGATTGCGCAAAATCGTCTGGAGATGCCACTCGACATCTTCAAAAATGCCAAAGTGAGTCGGGGCAATCCGCTTGAGGCCGGCCTTTTGCAAGCGCAGAACGCTCTCGCGCCATTTTTCGAGGTGAAATTCTGGCGGGGGCATGGGCAGGCGCATGTAGAGGTGGCCGGGAATGCGCACCGCGCCCACATCGCCGCTGAAGCATAAATCCTCGAACTGGTAAGCAAAATGGTGTTCGGCGTGTCCGGGCGTGTTGAGCGCGACCAGCCGCAGATGACCCACCACCACTTCCTGATTATCATCGAGGATGGTCAGTTTGTCTGCAGGGACGGGCAGGAAGTCACCCCATAGCGGCTGCATCAGGTCGCCGTAGATGCGGGTGGCGCTGGCAATCAGTTTTTCGGGGTTGAGCAGGTGCGGCGCGCCAACCGGGTGGACAAAGACCTGCGCGCCTAGCGAGGCGAGAAAACCAGCCGCCCCGGCATGGTCGAGGTGGATGTGGGTCAAGAAGAGGTGGGTGATGTCGCGCAGGGTGTATCCATGCGCCGCGAGGGCTTTCTCCAATGCGGGGATGGTGGAACCAGGACCTGATTCCACCAAAACAATGCCGGTACTATGCTTGAGCATGTACGAGGCAATCGCTCGTGGCTGTCCCTGGAAATTTAAGTCGAGGGGGATGACGAAATTGACTGCCAATTGCGGTTCTCCAATCCTTTGTGTGAATTTGTAAACGCCTGCAAGGTCTCCGTCAGGTCGGCGTCTTGATAAATTTTACAAACGGCCACGCCGCGCCCATTGAGTTTTTGCGCGAGAGTTTCTGAGCCGGGCCGTCCGCCGAAACTTTCGGCCATGAGCAGCAACACCAGCGGACGCAGGTTGCGGCGCTGGAGCAACTCGACAGCCAGGAGGACATCATCGCGGCTAGAAGGGGTAATCAGCACCGCGCTAGAGCCAAGCGGCATCTGCGGAGATTGCAAATCAACCAGGCTGGCAAGCGACAGTTCGCCCTCCCCGCTCACAAAGGCCAGGGTTTCCAGCACTTTGCTTTCCTGACGTTCGCTGCGTTCGGCAGGGATGACGGTGTAGACCGGTCCGTTGGTCACTAATCCCACCGCGCGGCGCTGCTCAATAAAATAATGCGCCAGCGAGGCGGCGATGCAGGCGCCATATTCGATGGTGGAAGCCGCCAGTTTGATTTTCGGGCGGCGAGTGAACATCCAATCGTTCCAGACTTGCTCCACCGCGGACTTTTGTTCGGCCTGAACGCCCAATTGGGCATCGAGGAAAATCCACAACTCGGCTTGCGGGTCCTGTTCGAACTCTTTGACCATCAGTTTGCCGCGCCGGGCGGTGGAGGGCCAGTGAATCCGCTTGAGTGGGTCGCCGGTGATGTATTCGCGCACCCCCGCGGCATGGGGCGTGACCTCGTGAGCCTTGCGGCGGATGGCCTTGCCCCCTGGCAACATCCCTGGCGGCGAGGGGAAATCGCTCAACGGGATGATGAGGGGCAGGACGAGCAACGAATGGGCCGGAGGAAAGGTTTTTTGGGTCGAAAAAAAGCCAAATGGGTCGCCGGAGCGGAGGGTGGTCGGCCCCAGCGGGAAGGCGCCGCGGTGGGTGAGCCAGGTGCGGGCCAGGTAGGTGCGACTCTCCTTGCCGCCAATCATCGTAACCAGGCGTGAACCAGCGGCCTGCGGCAAGTTGGACTCGTTCTCGACTTCCAAGAAAAGGCGCGGCAAGCGGGTGGAATTAGATATTTCAATTGTTTCCTCGAAGATATCGCCCACGCTGGCGCGCAGAGAGCGCGCCTGACGCTGAACGCGCACGCCGCGCAATGAAATCACGCTCCAAGCCCAGGCTGCGAATAAAACCAGCGCGCTCATGTAAACCAGACGGACATAGAGCAGTGAGCCAGTGGCGGTCATCCCGATTCCACCCACCGCCAGCAGCAGAAGGAAAATCATCCAGCCGGTGTGACGCTTGCGCATAGCGGGTCAGACGTTGAAACTGCCGCCAGGAACCGGCACGCCATGTATGATTTCCTGCACGATGCGTTCAGCGGTGACTTCGCGCAGGCGCGCCGCAGGATTGACAATCAGACGATGCGCCAGGATAGATGGTGCCAGGGCTTTGATATCATCTGGCAAGACATGGTCACGTCCATTCAGGGCGGCGCGCGCCTGCCCAGCGCGGAAGAGTCCTAACGAGCCGCGCGGGCTGGCGCCCAGGTATACATCAGCATGATTGCGGGTACGATGAGTCAGGTCTACGATATAGCGCTTGATGGGATGAGCAACATAGACCGCCTTGACGGCGTTGGTAGCCTCCAAGACTTCCTCGGCGGAAAAGAGCGGGGAGATACTCTCAATGGGGTGCCGCAGATGCTGGCTTTCTAACACGGAGATTTCCTCGAGCAGGTTGGGGTAGCCAAGCCGAACACGCAACAGGAAGCGGTCGAGTTGGGCTTCGGGCAACGGAAACGTTCCCTCGTATTCGATGGGGTTTTGGGTCGCCAGCACCATGAAGGGGCGCGGCAGCGGATGGGTCACGCCATCCACCGTCACCTGGCGCTCGTCCATCGCTTCGAGCAGGGCAGCCTGGGTTTTGGGCGTGGCGCGGTTGATTTCGTCGGCCAGAATCACCTGCCCGAAAATAGGGCCAGGGCGAAACTCGAACATGCGCGATTCTTGGTTGAAGATGGAAACGCCGGTTAAGTCGGAGGGCAGCATATCAGGCGTGAACTGGACGCGGTTAAACGCACAGCCGAGCGATTTTGCCATGGCGCGCGCCATGACCGTCTTGCCTACACCGGGAACGTCTTCGACGAGAACATGTCCCTGGCAGAGCAGGCCTATCAGGACCATTTCGAGGGCGCTGCGCTTGCCAACGATGACTTTTTCGAGATTCTCCAGCAGTTTCTCGCCAAAGGCTTTGACGTCTGTCATATCGGATTCCTTTCATCGAGCCGGTGAGTGCGGTGATTGTACGTGAGAATCGAAAGCGAGGCAAGCAGGGTAGAAAAATCCATCATTTTCCACAACTTAAATCTTCTCTGACGGCCTGAACTATCTCGGCGCTGTTGGGAATTTCGCGCCGGATGCGCTCCCAGAGGGCGCACAGAGTCGGACGCATGATTTCACGCGAGAAACGGTAGATGTCTCGGGTCATCGTCCGCGCTTGCTGCCAATTGCCGATGTGGGCATAGGCTTCAATGAAAACGAAGTTTTCGAGCGGGTCGTTGGGGTGATCGCCGAGAGCCAGAGCCTGCTGGTGCAGGTCAACGATGGCCTGCCAATTGCCCTCTTGGCGTGACAGTTCGGCCTTGGAGAAGAAGTAACACCACGAGCGGGGAATCTCCGGCTGGTAGAAACCCGGCAACACGACCGGATTTTGGGCGCGAATGAGGGCGGGGTTGCTCAAAAAGGCAGCATCGCGCAGGTCGGGGGGAATCAATTTGTTCAACGGGTCAATTTCCGGGTCGAGGACGCGGGCACAGCCGGGGGGCGAAAAATTGACGACAATGACCTGGGAGGTGTTTCCGTGAAACGTCGTGGCAAGATAGTTTTGCTCGAAAGCGTGGCCAGGTTCAAGTTTTCCTGCCAGAGCGCGGCCTTGTTGCGCCCGAACGGAGGCAAAATAGAGGATGTAGTTCATGCCGGGGTCCAGCGTCTCCCGACTTTGGAGGCCAGAGGAGTTATAAATCCAGTTGAGAGGGCCGGAGAGAGAATTATCGCTAAAGACCGTCAGGGGCAGGTCGTTAGTGATGAGGGCTGTGCCGGGCTGGAGCGAGGGCGCGCGCCAGGTTATCTGCCAGAAGAAGACGCGCTGGGTGGCCCAATCGCGGCGATAGGTGGCGTTGGTCTGAAAGTGCTTGCCAACCGAGAACCCGATGAACAGGGCCAGCAGGGTCAGTTGAAGGCGCGGGAAACGAGATAAAAACCCCAACAGGGCGGTCAGAATGAGGCTGGAACCGAGCATGAAGGAAAGCGTAAACCTATCCGCGGAGAAATGGAGTTGTGGTAGAGTGCGCTCGCCGACCAGCCAGAAGGCGCCACCACCAAGCAGCCAGGCGAGGACGCCGAGAAGCAGGATTTGGTGATGAGCGCTGGGGAATTGTTGATGGATGATGTGTGACGAGCGTGAGGGGTGGAGGGAGAGGCCGGCCAGGAGGGTGGCTGCCAGGGCGAGGGTAAACGCCGCGATAACGGTCAACAGGCCGAGGTTGGAAGCATCCACCGGCTCAAAAGGGAAGAGCCAGGCGAGGGGCACGGTCGTCCAAAAAGCCTGGAGCATGTTCCAGAGCAGTTTCCCTATTCCCCACAAGAAATTGACGCGCAGGTCGGCAAGAGTCTGGTAAGAGTAACTGGCATTCTGATTGGTGAAGAAAAAGGCACGCCAGAAGGTGACAAGGAGAAAGGTAGCCAGGTAAGGCAGGGAAATACGGAAGGTGTTGCGAAAACGGGCTGGGAAGGGGGAGTTGAGCAGGAACCAGAAAATGACGATGCGAAAAAATTCGAGGAAGTAGAAGTATTCCATCGTCAGCAAGTTGATGAGGGAAAGGGCCAGGGCGGGGATGTGCCAGCGTCCATCCCCTTTTTGGATAGCGAGGACGCTGAAGTAGAGCGAGAGCAAGAAGGCGTTGAAGACAATGTAGAAATGGGTGTACATCAATGCGATAAAGTTCTGGCCGAGACCGGGATACACCAGGAAGAGCGCAGCAGCCCAAAGCGGCAGGCGCGATTGCGGAAAGAGACGGCTGAAGAGTTTGCAGACCAAAACGGCGGTCAGCCAGCGCAGGATGAGCATCAGCACTTGCCAGGCCCAGGGGTGCGGGCCGACCAGCGGCAGCATGACCTGGTAAATCATGCCCCAAAACGGCCGGCTGGTGGAGAAGGTTTGGGTGAGGGCGGCGGGGCCGAGGCGGTAGTAAATCCAGGTCCAGGGGGCTTCGTCCCAGTAAAAACCGCGCTCCCAGAAGAAGGGGGCGTAGGCGAGGAGGGAAAGAAGAAAGAGGAAAGAGGAAGGATGCAGGAAGAACAAAGAAAGGCGAGAGCGAAGGGTCATGCAAGTTCTCTTGGTGAAGGATGGGCAAATTATACGCACGAGGGGAACTTTCAGGGCGTTAGCTGACCGGCCAGGTTTTCTTTTTGGCTTCCCAGGCGCGCACTCGCTCGAAGAGTTCGGGCAGCGGGCGCAAATCGGCAATGGGGACGGAGTAATTCTTGGTTTGGGTCTTGCTATACTGGAAGACGCGGCTGCCAGCGTAGATCGTGCTGGCTTTGCGGCGGAATTCCTCGCGCGCCATGTAACCCGTCAACCAGATGTCCAGGCCGTAAATCCAGATATTGCCCCATTCGTGCGGCTGGATGAGGTAGAGTTCGCTTTTTTTCGGGCTGTGAATTCCTACCCTCGCTTGGGGAATCGAATCGGTGTGGATGTAAGCCAGGCTGTGGTAGTCTTTTTCGGCGAAGGTGCGCTTGAGCGGCTCAAGAGTCAACGTTTCGGTAATGAAGTTGCGTTCGGCATCCTGCCCGCCGATTTCGACGCACAGCCGCGCCGCGCACTCGCTCTTGAGCGCCAGTTTGCCGAGCGGCGCCCAAACCTGGGGACTGGCCCAATCGGCGCGCAAAGGGTGGATGAGGTAAATCTGCTGACCCGCCTCGACTGCTTTTTGAATGTCGCTGGGCGAGTTGGTGGTCAGGCCGAGCAGGAAGGCGAACAGGTACAAATCCTGGTCGGTGTGGTTGGCGGCTTCAAACTGGTCTTGTGGAATAAGCGCCGGGGCGCGCAACGCCAGGCCGGGGTTGCGGCGCATGGAGGTAATTTGGCTGCGCTTGGAAATGATAAAGGTTTTCAGGTCGCAGCGATGGTTTCCGAGTGCAACATCGTAACGGTCGGGTTCGGTGAAGGGCGTTGCGCCTTTCACATCGAAGGGGACCCCTTGCTCGCCCAAATAGCGGCGAAAGGCCAGTTCCACCGCCACCCCGCCCACGATGCGGCGCAGGCGCGAGTAGAGCGAGCCGCCCATCCGGTTGTAGGTGTAAGGCAGGGAGCGCGTGGCGTAGCGGATGCCGCCTTCAGTCAGACTGGGGGTATAGGGTAATTTGATAAAGTCGGGGAAGGAAATCATGGCGCGTCCGCGATTCGGTATCCAGTATAGTTACTCGTTCCGAAACTGCAAACAGTAATGATGAAACGTATTGCTCACCCATGCGCTGCCCAGGCCGAAGGGCGCCAGGCGTTGGTTGTCTTGCATCCAGATTTTTTCATCTTTTAGGGCGTAAACCCTGCCCAGTTCGCGGGCAATATCCCAGGCCAAAGGGTAGATTTTACCGCCCTTTTTTACATTTTTGACAATAATAGTCAGGTATGCCTTGTGCTGCAAGAGCGGCTTGAGGCGGCTGTAAATATCCACCAGCTGCCCCAAGAAGGTTTCGTAATCGTGGATATTGCCCAAATCGCGCGGATGGTCGGAATACACCACGTCCAACCCATCGGTTTGGCGCCGTTTTTTCTGGTTTTCGGCGCCTTTTGCGTGCAGCATATCCCAGTAAGGGGGGGAGGTGAGAACGTACTCGACTTTGGGAATGCCGTATTCGACAGCTTTGGCTGCGTCGCCGGTGATGACTTCGGCCACGCACCGGTCTGAATCTGTTCCCGCCGTCCAACGGGCCTGCTCCTGGCTGATCATTTCTCGCGCAATTTCGGCGTAGCGGGAATTCAGCTCGATACCGTAAGAATGACGCCCGGCCCGCAGCGCGGCCACCAGCGTCGAGCCGGTTCCGCACATTGGGTCTAACACCGTCTGGCCTTTTTTGGTAAAAAACGCGATGAATTCCTGCGCCAGCGTTTCGGGAAATTTGGCGGGGTGCGTCAGCACGTCGCGCTTGCGCGGCGGCGGGTTGTGGATGAACCACGATTTTTGGAATTTGAGCCAGGTTTTGGGGTCGAGGTCGTTGAGTTTGTTTTTCAAGGGTTGGGTTTCCAGGGTTCAGGGTTCAGGGTTCAGGTGGTGTAATTGTAATTCCTTATTTGCAATTCGCTACGGCGCGGCCCTCGGCGTTCGGCTGGGCAGGGGTGGGTTGCTGGGGGTAACGGTAGGGGTAGGGGAAACGTAGGAGACGGCGTTGACGCGCAGGTCGGAGAAGGAGACGTTCAGGCCAACCTCGCTGCGAACGCTGGCAAAGTAGCCCACGCTGCCGCTGCGAAAGACCTGGTCGAAGATGGTGAACTGGTAGCGGTCATTGAGGAAGAAGCGCATTTCGGTCCCGGCCACCCAGATGCCGAGTTTGGCTTGCGAGGGCGCGCCGGACGGCAGGTCACCGCTGGTATCCCAGTTTGAGAGTGGGTAGGCCTCGCCGCCGCGCACGCGCTCGACACGCATTTGTCCATCACAGGTGAGGGTGAAGCGGTAAGCATAGGCTTCGGTGGCGGCGCGAAAGTACATGCCGTAGGTATCGCGCCCAGCGCAGCGATGGAGGTTGACGCGCGTTTCGGCGTAGAAATCCGTGAGGACCAGGCCAGAGCGCAGTGTGGTGAGCGTGGCGGGGGCGGAGTTGGCTGAGAGGGTCAGACGGTTTCCGATGAGCAGGACGTTGTTGCTGCCCTGGCTGTCGGTGCGGGCGTTGGTCCAGTCGAGCGGGTCGGAGAAGTCGTCGGTGTAGAGCGATGTTCCCATGCCGGGGAATGGCTCTACCGTGGCGCTGGGCTGGAAGGTGGGAAAGGGGGTGTGCGTGGCGGTGGCTGGGAACCAGACAATCGTTTCAGTGGGGGGGCTGGTGGGGGATATGGTGGCCGTTTCCAGCGGGGAGGCGTCTACGCTTGGGGCGCAGGCCGCGTTCGAGAGCAGGAGCAGGCCGAGGAGCAGCGACCAGAATCGGTTGGTCTGTCTTTTCCAGAGAAAAATCCACAGCGTTCGCAAGTTGATATAGAAAAGTTCTGTGTGCTTTGTGCAATCGGTGGATGAGAATCGCGGGCAGGGTTTCACGTCAGGATTGTACCCGAAAACGCGGTTGGTGAGTTTCATCGTATTTTTTGGTGGCGATTCGCAGATACGCGGGGCGGGCAGGTATTGTACAATTGGATTACCTATACCTTCAAAAGGAGAAAATTATGCCCGATAAAGCCGTCCTCGTCACCGGAGCGTGTGGTGAGATTGGTCAGGCACTGGTTCAAAGTTTGGCCAAGAAGGGAGGCTACCGCATTGTTACGACGGATTTGGCGCCGCTCCCTGAGTCGTTGAAGGGTTTTTCGGCAGAACACCTGCAAGGCGACCTGGTGTACCGCGTGAAGCAATTTTATGACTACAATTTCGATATTATCTTTCACTTGGCGGCGTCGCTTTCCTCAAAGGCTGAGGTGGCCACCGAGGAAGCCCACCGAATCAATGTGGAAGGGACGATGCAACTGCTGATGCTGGCGGCGTATAAATCAGAAAAGCGCGGCAAGGCCGTCAAGTTCCTGTTCCCCAGTTCGATTGCGGCCTATGGCTTCGACAATGTGGAGGCCAAGCGCAAGGCCGGGCGGGTGACGGAGGACGAGCATAACAATCCGCACACGATGTACGGCGCGAACAAGTTGTATTGCGAAAAACTAGGCGAGTATTACGGCAATTATTACGGCCAGCGTCACCTGGACCCCAACCCGCCGGTGATGCTCGATTTTCGCGCCATCCGTTTCCCCGGCCTGATTAGTGCTTTCACCCTGCCAAGCGGCGGGACAAGCGATTACGGCCCGGAGATGCTGCATGCGGCGGCGCAGGGGCTATCTTATTCTTGTTTCGTGCGCGAGGATACCAAAATTTCGTTCATGGCGATGCCAGATGCGATTAAGGCGCTCTTGATGTTGACGGAAGTGTCGCGCGAGTACCTGACCCGTCAGGTCTATAACATCACGGCCTTCAGTCTGACGGCGGGCGAGTTCCGCAAGCGGGCCGATAACGCCTTCCCCGGCACGCGGATTGTGTTCGAGCCGAACCCGCGCCGCCAGGGAATTGTGGATTCGTGGCCCGAAGATATGGATGATTCGGCGGCGCGCAAAGACTGGGGCTGGCAACCCGATTACGACATAGACCGCTTTTTTGATGATTATTTCTTGCCCGAAATTCGCAAGCGCTATGCGGTGAGGCCCAGTTTGCGGACGAAGGAGTGAGGCTGGCCGTTGATGATGTTTCAGATACTTGATTAATCTGTGAAAGGGGGTTGCGCCTAAATGGCCTGCCACCCCAGCGCATATCGGCGTAGCGCACAAACGCTAGAAATTGACCGCGAAGCGCAAAGAGCGCAAAGGCACCCTTTCAACCTTGGCGCTCTTTGCGGTAAAAAATAAAATGTAAGGGCGTTCAGGGGAGCGTCGGCACAAGGTCTATCCCATCCAGCCAGGCATTCAGGTATGGAAACGGGTTGATTTCGCCGCGCCGCGTTACCCAATCACCGGGATAGGTGGGGCGCGAAATGCCAAAGTGCAGGTGCGGGGTTTTATTACGGGCGTTGCCACTATCGCCCACATAGCCAAGCAATTGCCCGGCCACAACTGTTACGCCAGGCGCAATTCCTGCGGTAATCCCCGAAAGATGCGAGCCGTAATACCGCCAACCATCCTCCCCCAAAATGGCAACCGCCAGCCCGCCACGCAGCGCGGGATGGTCATTTTCTGGCTGCCAGCGGTCTTCATCACTGACAAATTCCACCACGCCATTTGTAACGGCGACAAATTTTGTCCCGGCGGGCGCAAAAATGTCAATTGCAGGGTAGCCATGGCTCTCCACACCTTCTTCAAAATGAGCCAGGCTAACGGGTTGGACGGGGAAAACATATTTCCGCGCAGGCGGCGTAACCGATGGAAATGTAGCAGGGGTGAATGTCACAATAGGGGTGCTGCGGAGCGGCGCAGTCGGCGAGGCCGGGTAAAAGGGTGTAGAGGTGGAGACTCTCCTGGGCGCGGCGGTCAAAGTCGGGGAGATGGCAGGAACCGGTGTTGGCTCCTCAATCGGAAGCGCGCATCCGACCAGGGAAAGGGTCAGGAATAGGATAAGAGAGAGAAAACGTCCGGCTGGCATCGAAATTATAAGGTAGCAGCGAATGCGATTCTGCGCAACATCCTGTACAATAGACCTTATGGCTTCTCAAAGTCTGGTTTCAGGCTAAAAAACATAAACAAAGCGGCACAAGCGATACTGAGAAAGCCATGCCATAGACCTATGTCCGCCAGCACCGTTTTCAATGTGTATAAAACCTTGCAAACCAAACGTAAAACCAGCGTGACGGCGGGTGAATCTGACGAAACGAGGTTAACTTATGTACGTTCAAGTCGTCTATCTCGAAGTGCAACCTGAGCTGCTCGACACCTTCCTGGCCGAAGCAACCGCCAACGCCATAGAAAGCCGCAAAGAGCCAGGCGTGGAACGGTTTGACCTGCTCCAGCAAGCCAATGCCCCCCATCGCTTTATGCTTTACGAGGTCTACCACGCCGAATCTGACCTCGAAGCGCACCGCCAAACCCCGCACTTTCAACGCTGGCTGGAAAAGGGCGTACCAACATTGACTGGCGAGCGGGTGCGGGTGATTTACAACATGGTGTCGTAAAGCAATCGGGCAAATCGTCCCACCAATTCAGCCTAAAGCCCGCCGCAGCGCCCAAAAGACGAAGCCAATCGAGGCCCCAAGAGCGGTCAGAAAGGCAATGGAGCGCAAAATTCCCGGCAGGCTGGCGGCGGCAAACACCGCCAGTGGAATGCCTATTGCCAGCACGGCCAGCACAACCCCAACCGGACGCATGCGCTGATGACCTTGCAGGACTGCGTCTTTTTCGAGGGAGATTTCGGTTTCCAGGTATCGGTTGGCCTCATCCTCCGTACCCATCACTTCGCCCGACAGAACGGTTGGAATCGGCCCGGGCAGGTAATAGACCCGGTAGGCCGTGCCCATCTCGAAGGCTTCCAACTGCTCCGGCGTCACCAGGCGAATTTTTGTCTGACCGAGCTTAATCTCGAAATGGGCTGCGTCCACTTTGATTTTGCCGGGTTGCGCTTCGCCTTCGGCGACCTGGATTTTGGTCTCGCGCGCGGCTTTCAGGTAACTTCGCCCCGAAAAAAGAAAAGACAGCAGGATGACCAGCCCAATGACCCCGCCCGCGATGCCGAGCGTGGTCAGCATCTCCGGGTCGGTCAGGCTTGGGGATGTGCCAGATTGCAGAGAGGCGAAGGCAATCACGCCCAGGGTCCCGACCATGACGACAATAAAAATCGTCATCCCCAGCCGCAGGCTGACTCCGGCGGCCTGCTGGCGGGCCTGTTGCCGCTCCGAAAGCCGCCCGGCGCGGTTGGCAAGCAGGTCGCTAGAATAAAACAGGAAATTTTCACGTAAACGTTGGTTGAGGGGATTCATAGGATACCTGTAAAAAATTAAAAAGTGTCCACAGACTACGCCGATAGCGCAGAGGAGCAGGACGAACTCTGTGAAATCGGCGCAATCTGTGGACTGTTTTTATCCGCCCGTCGCCCAGCGGATGAGGGCTTCGGGAACCCAGAAATTGCCCAGCCCGGCAAAACCGGCCACGATTGAGGCCGCTAAAATCACGATACCGATGGCTATCAGGATATAGTCACGCCGTTGGTAGCGCAGTTCCTCCAGCCAGGTGCGCGGGCCAACCCCAAAGGCGCGCAAATCCATTGCGTCAATGATGTCCTCCGAGCCAATGATGGCGTGAATGGTGACCGGCACGAAAATTGGGCCGAGTTTGCGCACCTGCTCTATCAGGCCGCCGCTGATTTTCTCCAGTTCGTAGCCGCGCGCCCGCTGGGCATCCATCGTCAGTTGGAAATCGCGCGCAAAGGTCGGGATGAAGCGCATCGTCAGGTCCATGGCGTAAGCAATTTTATCGGGCAATCCCAGCCCTTTGAACGTGATTCCATACAAGGCCGGATTCAGCGAATATGGAATCAAGATGGTCATCACCGCAATGCTGAAGACGCGCACAAACTGGCTGACAGCGAAAAAGGCTCGCTCCACGGTGATATCCAGCGCGGGACGCCAGCCCAAGAGCGTGAAGGAAGCCTCGTAGCGGCGAATCAGGTGTTCGGTTTCGTACAATTCCATACCGCCGCGCCCGGTCAGAAAGGTCAGGAAAGCGAAGAAAAACACGAACATCCCGATAAACAGGAAGGGACGCCGCACTTCGCTCCATTTCAGGCCCGAAGTAAACAGCCAGAGCAGGGCAATCCCAAAAAACGGCAACAAGAAGCGGATGTCCCAAAACGCGAGGGTCGAAAACAGGAAACAGAGATAGAAAATCACCCACGCGCGCGGGTCAAACCACTGGATAAGGGATTTACGAGGGCGGTAACGCCAGGCAACGAGCATAGTATTCAGTAATCAGTGGACAGTAATCAGTGAACAGTCGCCAGTATTTACAGAATTTCCTGATGACTGAACACTGATGACTGATGACTGAACTACCGTCCCGATTGGCGCTGAACGGAAGTGTAGGCCACTACCAACAGCGGCACCAGGATGGCGGCGAAAATCAGGTTGGGGCCGGCGGCAGGCAGGAATTCGCCCACAATCGCGGCAGCCGGGCTGAAGCCGTTAATCCAGATATCGGAGACCGCCGCAAAACCGATGCCCAGGATGTTGCCCAACATGCCCCAGGTGACTGCTGCGGCAATGTCAATATTCTGGCCGAAGGCAAAGCGCACCACCGCCACCAGGATAAAACCAATCACAATGGAGAGACCGGCAAAGAGCGAAATCTGTTGGTCGCCAAAAATGCCGTTGTCCACATCGTAGAACAGCATATTGGCCTGGCCGCGATTGAGGAAGAACATCACCGCCGCCAGCAGGGCCAGCGCGCCGCTGATGTATAGCACGATGTCCATGCTCTTTTTCTTGTCACCAAACAACGCCACCAGACCAGAGACGAAGCCCACCAGCCCGTTGCCAATGCTCCACTGCGGTGAAAGGCCAAAGCCGGTCAGCGCATCGCCAAACATGTTGCCCACTGCGCCCGTGAAGAACCCCACCACCGGGCCAAAGGCATAGCCAAAGAACATCGGGATGGCAATCGCCGGGCGCAGCGAAACCTGGCTGAGCGATGGCACAACGAACACCGTGCCGTTGAACAGGTACGAAAAGACCGCATAGAGCGCCGCACCAATCGCCATGTAGACCACATGCCGCGTGCCGACTTCCCAAATCGGGTGTTCTTTGGTCAGGAAGTAGACGATGAAGGCAATGGCTACGCCCACCACCACAAAGGCGAAGCGCAGCGGCAGCGTGGCCTGGTCCACGCTGAAGTTGAACGGGCCAAGCGCTTCGGTTGTGCCAAACCCAAACATGATGATGGCGAAAATCGCCAACAGGACGACCAGCGCCCCCAAAACAGAAACGAGCTTTTTATCCATCTCATCCTCCGTGAAAAGATAGTTTTTTAACCGGCGCGGGCATCACGCGAACCGGTTGAAGATATAGGAATAAGTTAATCTTTCATCATTCATCACTCATCATTCTGCATTCTTACAACACCCTTCCCAACGCTTCGGCGCGCATGAATGCGCCGGTTTTGGGCAGCAATTCCAAATTCAAATCGAGCAGCGAACTCGGCACCACACGGCAGGCACGTAACAAGTCATAATCGCGCAAAACATCCTGTGGCCGGCCATCGGCGCGCACGGTGCCATCGGCCACCAAAATCACCCGGTTGGCGTAAATCACGGCCAGGTCAACATCGTGCGTGATGAACAAAATCGCCTCGAAGCCGGGCAGTTGCAAAATCGCATCCATAAAACCGATATAGTTTCGATAGTCCTGTCCGGCGGTTGGCTCGTCCATCACCAAAATTTTCGAGCGCATCGCCAAAATTGCTGCAATTGAAACCCGCTTCTGCTGTCCAAACGAGAGCGAAAGCGGCGGGTCGTTCTCTTTATCGGCCAGGTTGACAATCTCCAGCGAATGTTTCACGTCCTGCTCAATTTGCGCAGGCGCGTGTTTCAGGTTTTTCGGCCCAAACGATAACTCCTCGCGCACGGTCGGCGCAAACAGCATGTGGCTGGGGCTTTGAAACACATACCCCAGCGTGCTGGCAATCTCGGCCACGCTGGCGTGATGGGTGTCTTTGCCGTTGACCAACACCTGGCCGGCCTTCGGTTTGAGCAGGCCAATGGCGTGCTTGACAAAAGTCGTTTTCCCGGCCCCGTTTGGCCCCAGCACGGCAATAATGTCGCCTTTTTTGATGTCTAAACTCACCCCGTGCAGGACTTCGCGCCCCGATTCGTACCCAAAGGTGACATTTTCGAACCGCACCAGCGGGGACACGGACTCCGCTTCAACCTGCACACCGGGCAAAAAGGTTAACTTCTCTGGAGGTTTCTCCAGTGCCGCCCGACGGGCAATCTGCCGCGCCGGAAGTTTCACCTCGCGGACATCCACCGCTTCAGCCAGACCTTCGGCGTCACCCAGGTAGCGGATTTCGCCCTCGCTCATATACATCACCCGGTTCGGACGGATTTTCAACACATCCTCCACGCGGTGTTCCACCATGAGAACGGTCAAGCCCTCATCCACCAGGCGGCGCACCATCTCCAGCGCCTCCAATGCCGAGGCCGGGTCCAGGCTGGCGAGCGGTTCATCCAGCAGCAGGATGGACGGTTTCATTGCCAGCACACCCGCCAGGGCCACCTTCTGCTTCTCGCCGCCTGAAAGGTTGAAGGTCTCTCGATCGCGCAGGTGTGGAATTTTCAGGTAAGCCAGCGCTTCTTCAGCGCGTTGAATAATTTCAGGCCGCGCCAGCCCCATGTTTTCTAGCCCAAAAGCCACCTCGTTGATGACCTTCGTACCGAGAATCTGTCGTTCTGGGTCTTGCAGCACCGTCCCAACCACTTGCGAAATGCGCGAGAGCGGCATTCCGGTCGTTTCCTGGCCTTGTAAACGAATTTGGCCGGTCAACTCACCCTTATACGAGCGTGGAATCAGGCCGTTGATGACCCGAATCAGGGTGGTCTTGCCACAACCGCTGGCACCTGCCAGCAAAACCAACTCGCCCTTTTCGGCGGAAAAAGAAATATTGTGAATCGCCGCCCCCTGCCGGTCGCGGTAGCGGAAAGAGACATTTTCAACAACGAGGGGAGAATCGGCCATTACGCAATCACCGCTTCAAAGGGGTCGCCAACTTTGACATTCAACCGCGCCTGGGCGTTACCATTGACGACAGAAACAATCAAGTGACCGGTGCTGCCCATCAACGCCACCACTTCACCGGGCGCGCGCTCGCCGAAGGTATTCACCAGGCCATGAATTTCAACGCCCGCCAGCCGCACATTGATTTTTTCTTTGGCTTTGAGCGCCTCGCCCAGGTTTTCCACGCGAATGTTAGAAGCCACGTTCCCAAAATGGTCAATGTGAATGACTTCTCCCTTCCAACCGGCAGCCGTTTTTTCGGGTTTGGGCAGTTCAAGGCGCAGCGGGTTATCAAAAGCCGTTCCGAGCGTAGTCAGCGGCACGCCAATCGCCAGGTGTGCCGCGGCCGGGGCAAAAATATCCCGTCCGTGAAAGACGTATGAAACGTTGGGCAGCCAGTATTCCGGCTTGTCCAGGTGAACAAACCGGGTTTCCCCGCCTGCTTGTTCGGCCTGTTCGAGCAGCAGGGTGATGGTGCCATTATCCGGCCCAACGTAATACTGACTTCCAATTTGGGCCGCCATTGGGCGGCGGGCCGTGCCAACACCGGGGTCAACCACCACGACGTGAATCGAATTTTCAGGGAAGTAGGGCGCCGAGCGGTAAAGAATCAGCGCGGCCTCGCGGATGTTCTGCGGCGCAATCAGGTGACTTAAATCTGAAATTTGGGCTTGTGGGGCAATTTTCCAAATAACACCCTTCATTACACCCACATTGCCATCTTTCAGGCCAAAATCGGTCATTAAAGAAATTACAGGCATGGGAACTCCTGCGCAGGGAATTTAAGAATGTTCTTATTATGCGGTGAGAGAGGGGGGAATGTCAAGCATTATCGGAACGCAGTTTTCAAGGCACAAAATGCCTGCATCTTCGCAAACACCTTTCAAAAAAGTTAAGTATGTCTATGTTTTGTCTACGCAATTTGGGTATCATAAGTCTAATAAATCAAAAACGTGGCTTGGGGCCCACGTTGCAGACACCGGTAAAAAGGAAGGGGGACTTCCGCGACCGGTGTTTGTCTTTATTGGGGCGTATTTTCGGTGCATCACTGACCAGCCCCCAAAAATCCTTACAAAAACGAAAAGTATGTCCGCATTCTGTCTACGGGGAATAGGTATCATAAAGCCAACAATTTCAAACGTGGACTGGGGCCCACGTGATAGACACCGGTTCAGAGGAAGGGGGCTTTCCAAAGCCGGTGTCTGCTTTTAAAGCAAAACGCCAGGAGAACGTTTGGTCTTCTGGCGTTCGCATTTTGGCAACCTTTGAACGCTGTGCTGCAATCAAGGGAACAACACCTTTTTACAATGTACTCAAACTGCTATCTTTGGGAACATTGCGTTAACGACCACGCAAAAATGAAATCAGCGAGCCAAAACCGCCAATTAACGCCAGCAGAATGATAACCAGGCCCATTGGCACACCGGCGGCTTGCTCACTCGGATTTTCATACGTCGGAATCACAAGCGGGGGAGGAGGGGTATATGTTGGAAGGCGGGTGGGGGTGTATTGCGGTAAGAAGGCTGCCGCCAGCGTGGGGTCAATTGCTTGGGTAGTGAGCGGCGTGGGGGTTGGAGGCGGTTCCACAATCGGTAGATTCGGCCCCGGTGAGAGACTGACATAAGGCGCGTAAACCCATCCAACATCCCCCGGAATGCCGGGATAGCGAATCTTAATCCAATCCCCACCAGGAGAACGCCCAATGGCTGGCGCTGTTTCGCCCACTAGCAAGACGCCCACCGCCGGGTAAAAATACGTACTTGGCCCAGAGCGGATGTTGATGGGTTCAGTATAAGTCACAGTAATTATTCGACCGGTAGGCGTGCTGGTAACGGTTGGAACTGAGCCAGTGGGCTGCTGGGCTGCAACTTTGTGCGCGGCAGGCACGTTAAACATAAAAACCGTTACCAACCCAAACGGCAAAAGCAGGCTGAACAACTTAAACAATTTGACCATAAGACGCATCGAACACCTGTTTTTTAACTAACGACCCTCACCCTACCCTCTCCCAAAGAGAGAGGGCAACGGAAGCAAAAAACGGATTTTTGGGCCGAAAGCGACAGTGACTATTTTTTGCATTTCAAACGAAGGCGATTATAATCTAAACTATGGAACAGAGAATTTTGCACGGGGACTTGACCCCCAACGACGTAGCCAATCTGCTGATTGCCAATTTTAATCGCGGCAACCTGCGCGCACAGGCCTTTGGCGACGAACGCGGCCTGAAAGTGCAAATTGCCACCCGCCAGGGCGCATCCAGCGGCGGACAGACGGCGGTAACCGTCCAAATACAACGTGTTGCCGATGGCGTGATGGTTACGGTAGGGCAACAAGCCTGGATGGGCGTAGCGGCCAGCATGGGAAAAACGCTGTTGGCCACGCTCCGCAATCCCTGGAATTTGCTCGATAGATTGGATGATATTGCCCAGGACATTGAAAATCTGCAAATTAGCGAGAACGTTTGGCAAGTGATCAGCAAATATGCCCAATCGCGCCGCGCCAGCACGCAAATTTCGGAGCGACTGCAGCGTGCAGTCTGTGAATATTGCGGCACACCGAACCCAGTCGGCACGGGAGCCTGTATCGCTTGCGGTGCGCCGCTGGGCAATGTACAACCGCGGACCTGTGCTGCGTGTGGCTTTGTGGTACTGCGGGGAGAACGAACTTGCCCGCAGTGTGGAAAACCCATCTTGATTTAATCGCCGAAATTCCGAGGCAGCTGCCCCGGAATTTTTTTGTGCCAAGCAGTCTGCAACAGTTTTGTGAGTTCCCTCCCGCACCAGAGGAGGCAGAGGGCGAGGGCTGAAGTGGTCGGATTGATACAGAATTGCGGTTGACTCGCCAAAAAAGTTGTACAAACCATCCATTTTATGTAATAATCAATCCAGTAGCAAAAGACAACTCAGATAAGTTGCAAAATCCGGCACAAAATTCTATAATAGTCAAGTACCAACGCCCCAGGAATTTCGTTTTATGGCCTTCCAATTAAGCGATATCGAAAACCGCCTGCAAAACCTGATTGAGGTGCATCTCGTCAAGTATTTGCCTGGCCCCAATTACCGGGACCGCATCTCGCGCCAATTGGCCGAAACTCTGCGTTCCAACCTGGCAACTCAGGGTTTGAACGAGAACACCAACGTCCTGCCACACCAGTTCCAGCTAGTGGTCCATCCTTCGATGATTTCCCAATGGCAAAAAGACCCACGACTGATCGAAGGCCTGACAAAAATCTTCCGCCTGGTTGCCAGCGAAATTGGGGTTCGGTTCGATGGTATCCTGACCATCAGCATGACGGGAGACCCGCTGGTTGAACTTGACGATGTGCGCGTGCGCATCCAAAAAGCGAACGCCATAGCCGAAACACAGGATATGCGTACTGGCAACGACCAGGATACCCCCACGCGCGCCGCTTTCCTGATTGTCGGCGGGACGAAAGTGTTCACGCTCAACCAGGCTGTCACCAATATTGGGCGCCGCCTCGATAACCACCTTGTTGTGGATGACCCGCGCGTCTCGCGCTACCATGCCCAGATACGATACGTGCGCGGGCGTTTTATTATTTTCGACCTGAATTCCACCGGCGGCACGTATGTCAATGGACAGCGCATCAACCAAAGCGTCCTGTATCCCGGGGATGTGATTTCGCTGGCCGGCCTGCCCATCGTCTTTGGGCAGGATAATCCGCCCCCCTCGGTTCACACCGGAGAGACCGCGCCACTCTCCCCTGCCAGCGGCGAACGCCGCACCGCCGTCTTACGAGACACTCCGACTCTCAAAGAAATAGCCCCAGAAGACGAAGATCCTTCATGAGCGCCTTGCTCCTGCTGGGCTTGCGGGTCCTCGCGGCAGCAGCCCTGTATGCTTTCATTGGATGGGCTCTTTACCTGCTCTGGCGTTCTCTACAGCAAGAGACAGTTTTTCTTTCCTCCCGCAAAGTCACTCCCCTCACCCTCATCATCCAGGCATCCGGCGAATTGTCGAAAACCCTGCACTTCACACAGGGCGACATCTTAATTGGACGCGACCCAGAATGCGAAGTGACCCTGGAAGATGCTGCCGTATCGGCCCGCCATGCGCGGCTGGCCTACCATCATAACCAGTGGTGGCTCGAAGACCTGCAATCTACGAATGGAACCAAACTCAACAATGAGACCGTGCAAACAGCCACCATCGTCGTCAACGGCGACACCATCCAATGCGGACAAACGGCGCTGATTGTCACCCTCGAATAACCCGGAGAAACAACCTATGGCAGAAACCATCCACTTTGCCGTCATCGGCGGTTCGGGATTGTATGCAATCCCCTCTCTCAGCGAAGTGCAGGAACATCACCTGGAAACGCCCTTCGGGAAGCCGAGTTCCCCCATTGTGGTTGGGACACTGGAAGGGAAGCGAATCGCCTTCCTGGCCCGGCATGGAATCGGTCATTTCATCTCCCCCACCGAGGTAAACTACCGGGCCAACATCTACGCACTCAAAATGCTCGGCGCAAAACGAATTATCAGTGTTAGCGCCTGCGGTTCGTTGCGCGAAGATTACGCCCCCGGCCACATCGTCATCCCCGACCAGCTGTATGACAACACCAAAGACCGCGCGCGCTCTTTCTTCGGTGAGGGATTGGTGGCCCACATCGGCGTGGCCGACCCGTTTTGCGCCGGATTGAGTCAGGCTGTCTACCAATCCGTGAAAGATTCTGGGGGAACAGTTCATCAGGGCGGCACATTCATCACCATTGAAGGCCCACGCTTCTCCACGAAAGCCGAATCGAACGTCTTTCGCGCCTGGGGCATGTCCATCATCGGCATGACAGCCTCCCCCGAAGCCTTCCTGGCGCGCGAAGCAGAAATGTGCTACGCGGTGATGGCGCACGTCACTGACTACGATGTCTGGCACGTCTCTGCTGAACCAGTCACTGTGGAAATGGTTATTCAAACCCTTAACAAAAACACCCAACTCGCTCAAGAAGCCCTGCGCCTGCTGGCAAAAAGCCTGCCCGATGAGCAGCCCTGCGATTGCCATAACGCGCTGGCAACCGCCCTCATTACCAATCTAGCTGTCATCCCGCCCCAAACGCGGCAAAATCTTGACTTGCTAATTCGTAAATATATCCAATAAAAAAACAGGCCACCCACCGAATACGCAATACGGGATTCACCATCACGTATTGCGTATCCCGTTAAAAGAAAACTTTGTTCCCCTCCTACCAGCCTCCCGTCCTCATCCAAAGCCGACTGCTCAAACTGGCAGCATTATTTTTATTTCTTAACGCTTTGGCGTTCACAATTTCTCCGACAGTGCGGCTGCGCAGTTGGGAAGCTGATCTGCGCTGGTCACACTGGGCTGGGATATTGGCCTGGATGATGTTGGTATACCTGGTTCAGCGTCAGTTCCGCCGCCACACCCCCGACGCCGACCCCTTCTTGTTCCCCATCGCCGCGCTGCTGTCCGGCTGGGGATTGCTCTCCATCTGGCGGCTGAGCGAGGGCTTCGGGTTTCGTCAGGCAGCCTGGCTGATCATCAGTATGGTAGTGCTGCTGGCCGGGCTGAAATTCCCAAAGAACCTGGACATCCTGCGCCGCTACAAATATATCTTCCTGACGAGCGGCCTGCTCCTGACGGCGCTGACCCTGGTGCTAGGGTCGAACCCGGGCGGCGCTGGCCCGCGCCTGTGGCTGGGGTGCTGCGGAATTTACTTGCAGCCCTCCGAGCCGCTCAAGCTGCTGTTGATTGTGTATCTCGCCGCCTACTTTGCTGGGCAGAATGTCACCTACGCCCGATTGCTGCCCCTGCTCTACCCAACCTTATTCCTGACCGGGCTGGCGCTTGCCATCCTGTTCTTCCAGCGCGACCTGGGAACGGCCTCGATTTTCATCTTCCTTTACGCCTCCATCGTTTACATGGCGAGCGGCAGGCGCATCCTGTTGTTGTTTTCGCTTGCCACCCTGGTCGTCACCACACTGGCAGGTTATTTTCTGGTCGACATTATTCAGGTGCGCATTGACGCCTGGCTCAACCCCTGGGCCGACCCATCGGGGCGCTCCTACCAGATTGTCCAATCCATTTTGGCGGTTGCCAACGGCGGCCTGGATGGGCGCGGAGTAGGCATGGGCGCACCCGGCCTCGTCCCGGTGGCGCATTCCGATTTCATCTTTACAACCATCGGCGAAGAATACGGCTTGGTGGGCGGCAGCGCGGTATTCATTCTGTTCGCTCTGCTTGTCGCGCGTGGCTTTATCATCGCCATCCACGCCGGAAGCAACTTCCGCCGCCTGCTGGCCGCCGGGATAGCAACCTATTTTGGCGTGCAAGCCATCCTTATCATTGGGGGCAACCTGCGCCTGCTGCCGCTCACCGGTGTTACCCTGCCTTTCGTCTCCTATGGAGGCTCGTCGCTGCTGACCTCCTTCCTGGCGCTGCTCATCCTGATTCAAATCAGCAATGAACTGGAAGAAGAACCCGCTCCCCTGCCCCAACCCGCGCCCTATCTGCAAACCGCCGGGTTGCTCTGCGTGGGAATCGCGGCTTGCGCCCTTTCGTATGGCTGGTGGGCTGTCTGGCGGGCCGACGACCTGCTCATACGTACCGACAACCCACGCCGGGCAATCGCGGAACGCTTCGCGCCGCGCGGCAACCTGCTCGACCGCCGCAACCAGGCCATCACCTCCGTCCAGGGCCAGGTCGGCAGTTACCAGCGGCAATACAACATCCCAGAACTGTCTTCAGTGGTCGGCTACACTCACCCCGTTTACGGGCAGGCAGGCCTCGAACAAGTCCTCGACCCCTACCTGCGCGGCCTGCAAGGCCTTCCCACCTTGCAAATCTGGTGGGAACATGTCTTGTATGGCACGCCCCCGCCTGGCCTGAACGTACGCCTGAGCCTCGACCTGAACATCCAGGCAACGGCAGACAGGTTGATGAAAGACAAACGTGGCGCGGTCATTTTGATCAATGCCGAAACGGGCGAAATCCTGGTCATGTCCTCGCACCCGACCTACGACGCCAACCTGCTCGACGAAACCATCTTCTCTGCTCCCAACGCCCCGTTGCTCAATCGCGCCACCCAGGGACTGTACCCACCAGGCGACATCGTCACACCTTTCCTGCAAGCCCAATATGGACGGACCACCGTCAGTCAGGAAGAACGAAATAACTTATACGAGAAGCTTGGGTTTTACGAGCAGCCCGCCCTGCGGCTGCCGGTCGCGGCGACAGATTTACGCGCTCTGACGCCGCTCGACATCCGCATCAGCCCGGCGCAACTGATACGGGCGGCAGCCGCCCTCAGTAACGGGGGCATTTGCCCATCCGTACAATTGGTCATGGCCGTCAATACGTCCACCCAGGGCTGGGTCATCCTACCCTCCTTGGGACGTTCCACCCAATGCCTGGCAGCCAGGGATGTCGAGAACCTGCTCAGGGCAGAAACCGGCTCGTTTTGGGCATATACTGGCAGCGGCGAGGCTGAATCTGATCGGATAGCAGCCTGGTTCATGGGCGGAACAACCTCCGGCTGGCAGGGGACTCCGCTCGCCATTGTTGTCGTGCTAGAAAACAGCAACCGCCTGCAGGCACGCACCATTGGCCTGGCGGCGCTAGAGGCGGCTATTAAATAAAAAAAACGTCCCGAGGGCTTTTTTGGCGCAAAGACCAGTTCAAAACAGCCTTCGGGACGGTGATGAATCAAATTACTTAGAACTGTAACCGGGGCCCTTCGAGAAATAGTCCGCATTGCGTTGGATATCGCCTGTCAGGTCAACGACTTCACCTGCCGCGAGTTGTTTAACGCTGTCGAGGACTACGGCCTCGCCGTGATGATTGGTGCCTTCATAGTGGCCGGTGAGACCAATCTGGTTGATGAATTCACCGCCCTTGGCTGTGTACGCCGAGGGAACTTCGTCTTCGGGGAAGATGGCCGCATACGGACATTCTGGCACGCAGGCACCACAGTCAATGCAGGTATCGGGGTCAATGTAAAACAGCGGCCATTCTTCTTGTGGTTTGCCAGGTACAATGCACTCCACCGGGCAGACTTCGACACACCCGCTATCGCGCAGGCATAGGCTGGTAATTACATGAGTCATACGAGTTCCTCCTAATGAATATCCCGCATTTTTGGCGGGATGGGTGTTGGAATACGACCAGATAAATTGATTATATCAAAATCCGCACTTTCTAAGTGCGGATTTTTGATTAACACCGGCTTGTTTTAATGACCGAAGCGGCTGGCAACCGCATCCCAGTTGACGACGTTCCACCAGGCAGCCACATAATCCGCGCGGCGGTTTTGGTATTTAAGGTAATAGGCATGTTCCCAAACGTCAATGCCCATCAACGGTTTAAGACCATCGGTGAGCGGGTTGTCCTGGTTGGCGGTTGAAACGACAGCCAGCTTATCGCCTTTTTTGACCAGCCAGGCCCAGCCAGAGCCAAAGCGGCCCATAGCAGCCTTATCGAATTCGGCCTTGAAATTCGCAAACGAGCCAAAATCGGCTTCGATGGCTTTGGCAAGTGCGCCAGCCGGTTCACCACCAGCGTTTGGGGCCATGATGTTCCAGAACATATCGTGATTCCAGTGGCCGCCGCCATGATTGCGAACAGCGGTGCGGATATCTTCAGGAATCTCAGCCAGTTTCACCAGCAGGTCATCTATGCTCCAGCCACCCAACTCAGGGTGCTTTTCAAGCGCAGCGTTCAGGTTGGTGACATACGCCTGGTGGTGCTTGGTGTGGTGGATATTCATGGTCTGCGCGTCAATGAACGGCTCAAGGGCTTCATACGCATATGGAAGTTGGGAAAGTTCAAAGGCCATAAGGGTTTTCTCCTGTTTTCTGTTATCTGCACGCGGAAGGAATTCCACGTTACGAAGAGGGTTGACGGAACAAGCGGTGTGATTTAGGATTACCTCGACATTCTAGCCGGGTGAAAACCGAAAATCAATTCCGTGATAGGATGATTCGTATCGCCAATATGGGTGATAGCCTGCCCCAACCCCCTCTCAGCCTCTCCCATCTTTGCAAAATAGGCGAAAATGACGGAGGAGTGAAAAGGAGAACTTTGAACACCACACATCGCAGCCCCGCCCTGTTAACCCTCGCCATTGCGGGCGGGGTGCTTGCGGTTTCGACCGCGGCGATTTTCATCCGTTATGCCCAGCAAGATGTCCCATCGCTGGTGATTGCCGCCGTGCGATTGACGTTGGCCGCGCTGGTGCTGGCGCCGATTGCCCTGGCGCGTCACCGCGCTGAATTGAGCAACCTGTCGCGCCGCGAGGTGGGGCTGGGATTGCTCTCTGGCTTTTTCCTGGCCCTGCACTTCGCCACCTGGATTTCCTCGCTGGAATTTACCTCGGTCGCCAGTTCGGTCGTGCTGGTCAGCACCACGCCGCTCTGGGTGGCGATTCTTTCCCCGCTGGTTTTACGCGAATCGATTAGCCGGACAACCGTCATCGGGCTGGCGCTGGCGCTACTCGGCGGGACGGTAGTCGGGCTGAGCGAAACTTGTCAGATACAGAACGGCCTGGTCTGCCCGCCCTTCTCCGAATTTTTACAGGGTCAGGCCTTGTGGGGCAACTTCCTGGCCCTGTGGGGGGCCTGGATGGGGGCCGGATACTTGCTGCTTGGCCGCCGCCTGCGGGCCAGGATGTCGCTCGTCCCTTACATTTTCGTCGTCTATGGCATGGCTGCGCTCGTCCTGGTTGCCATCATGCTTGTGGCGAGGCACACCCCCTTCGGCTACCCACCAATGAACTACCTGTGGATGCTGCTCCTGGCGCTGGTGCCACAACTGTTGGGACATTCCACCTTCAATTGGGTACTGCGCTACCTGCCGGCATCTTTTGTGGCTGTAACCCTGCTCGGTGAACCGATAGGTTCCACGCTGCTGGCATTGTTTATCCTGCGCGAAACGCCTTCTGCGCTTGAAATCATCGGCGGGGTGCTGATTCTGGCAGGGATTTATGTGGCGGCGAGGGAGAGTAATCAGTGAGCAGTAATCAGTGTTCAGTCATCCGTAAAAAACGTCCCGAAGGTTTGAATCCTTCGGGACGTTCGTTTCGTAACGTTTAACGCTGATAAAGATAATTTAATTCCCGGATGCGCCATTTCAGGTCATCGGCCAAGCTGCCTTCGGGCATTCTCCACGACCAAAAGCCGCCCACTTTGCCGGGGAAGTTCATGCGCGCTTCGGTGCCGAGGTTCATAAAGTCCTGCAAGGGTGCCAGGGCAAAGACGGCCACCGAAGCCCAGGCCGAGCGAATCAGGTCCCACGCAAAATCATTGCCGCTGGTGTTGAGGTAGCGGCGGGCAAAATCGAGTTCATGCTGGGGCGCGGTGCGATACCAACCCCAAGCGGTGTCGTTGTCGTGCGTGCCGGTATAGACCACGCAGTTGCGCGGGTAATGATGCGGCAAGAAGGGGTTATCGGGGCCGGAAAAGCCGAATTGGTAGATTTTCATGCCGGGCAGGCCGAGCGTATCGCGCAGTTCGATGACATCGGGGGTAATTTCGCCCAAATCTTCGGCGATGATGGGCAGGCCCGCCCCGAGGCTCGAGGGGTCGCCGAGGGCTTCCCGAATGGCAATAAACAGGTCGAGGCCGGGGCCAGGCACCCAACGTCCGTTTTGGGCGGTTGGCGCGCCGCCGGGGATTTCCCAGTAACCGGCAAAGCCGCGAAAGTGGTCAATGCGCACAATATCCACCATGCTGAGGGTGGCGCGAATGCGAGCAATCCACCATTGATAGCCGCTTTTCTTATGCACATCCCAGCGATAAAGGGGGTTGCCCCACAACTGGCCGGTCGGCGAGAAGTAATCTGGTGGGACGCCCGCCACGACAGTCGGCTTGCCGGTTTCGTCCAGGTCAAACAGGCCGGGATTGGCCCAGGCATCCGCGGAGTCCATCGCCACGAAGATGGGGATATCGCCGATGATTTGTATCCCTTTACTGTGGACGTAACCGCGCAGGGCATTCCACTGGCGAAAGAACAGGAACTGACGGAACTGCTGGCGGCGGATGGCGTCGGCGTGTTTTTGACGGGCTTGGGCGAGGGCTTTCGATTCGCGCCGGCGCAGGGGTTCTGGCCACTCATTCCAGGCCGCGCCGCCGTTTTGGTCTTTGAGGGCCATGAACAGGGCAAAATCTGAAAGCCAAGAATCGTTTTCAGCGCAGAAGGACTCGAACTCAGCCCGCAGGGGGGTATCGGGCATCGACTCAAAGCGGCGATAGGCCTTATCCAACAGGGATGGCTTCCACTGGTAAAGCATCCCAAAATCTACCCGGTTTTCGGGCCAGGCGGGCATATCGCTGAAGTCCTCATCAGCCAGCAGGCCATCGTTCTTGAGGAAATCGGGGCTGACCAGGTATGGGTTGCCTGCAAAGGCCGAAAAGCACTGGTAGGGTGAATCGCCATAGCCAGTGGGGCCGAGCGGAAGAACCTGCCAAAGTTTGCAGCCGGTTTCGGCCAGGTCGTCAATGAAACGATAGGCGGCGGGGCCCAGGTCGCCAATTCCGTAGGGGCCAGAGAAACTGGTGGGGTGCAGGAGAATGCCAGAAGAACGCTTGAAGGTCATAGAAGTCTCGCTTTGGAGTCTGTTTTTGAACTCTCGCGGCAAGCCGCAAGGAATGGATAAATTATAACGACCTGTATAACTCAACATACTGCCGGGCCGATTTCTCCCAGGAGAAATCTTCGGCCATGGCGGCGCGCTGCATCGACTGCCAGGTTTGGCGGTTGCGGTAGACATGAATGGCGCGGCGGATGGTGGCGGCCATGACGGAAGGGGACGAATCGGCGAACAGGAAGCCGGTGCGACCATCGGCAATGGTATCGCGCAAGCCGCCGGTAGCGCGCGCGAGGGGGATGGCGCCATAGCGCATGGCTATCATCTGCGCCAGGCCGCAGGGTTCGTAACGGGAGGGCATGAGCAACAAGTCGGCTCCGCCGTAAATCTGGCGGGAAATCCGCGTGTCGAAGCGAACGACAGCCGCAACGCGATTGGGGAAATTGGCTTCGAGCAGGCGGGCGGCTTCTTCGAGCGAGGCATTGCCCGTGCCAAGCAGGATGGCCTGCCAGGGCTGGGCCGTGACCATGCGCAGGGCGTTGAGAGCGATATCAACCCCTTTTTGAAAGTCAAAGCGCGTGACCATCGCCAGAAGGGGGGCATTGGGCATTTCGGTAAGCGCAAATTGGGCTTGCAGGCTGGACTTGTTGCGGGCGCGTTCGTCGAGGCAGGATGCATCGAAGTTGGACTCGAGCGCGCTGTCTTTGGCGGGGTTCCACAGGGAATAATCAATGCCGTTGACGATGCCGGTGATTTTGGTGCGGTGGGCTTGCAGGTAGGTTTCCAGTCCGTAGCCATATTCGGGGGTCTGGATTTCTTCGGCGTAGGAAGGGGATACGGCCACGATAGAATCCGCCGCCCACAGGGCCTGTCCCATCGGCTGGCGGCGGGCCCACTCAGGCAAGAGCGGCTCCTCAACCGGCGGCAGGCCGTAAGCCAGGAGCGCATTTTCAGCTTCTGCGCCCATGTAGCCCAGGTTATGCACCGAAAAAACGGTCCTGACGCCTTTCCAGAATGGGTCGTCTTGCATCCGACGGACTTCATAGACGGCGGGCGCGGTATGCCAGTCGTTGGCGTGAACGATGTCGGGACGCCAATCAAGCCGGCGCGCCATTTCGAGGGCGGCAATGGAGAAAAAAACGTATTTCTCTCCGTCAGCCTGCGGGTTAGGGTCATACACTTTGAGAGAACCCGTGACTGGCGCGCCGGAAATCAGGTAGACCGGGAGGCCTTTAACGTCGGTGCAAAATACCTGAGCAGGAATTTCGCGCCCATAATGGGGAATGGTGAAGACGGTCTCGCGCACCAGGTTCAATCCCTCGGCACGAATAGAGGTGTGGAAGGGGATAACGAGGCGGACATCAACGCCGTCACCGAGCGACTGCAAAGCATAGGGCAGGGACCCTGCCACGTCACCCAGGCCGCCGACTTTGACAAAGGGGTCGGCTTCGGAGGCCAGGAAGAGAATGCGCAATGGTTTCATGGGAAAGAATTGTACAACAGTTTTGGGGAAATATTTGGGGAAATCGGAAAATCAGGAAATAGCCGATAGCAACCTGATAACAAAATACGAGGCTGCGCTCAAGAACTATCGCGGCAACCCGGCCAGTTTGCCCAACATCCAGCCCAAAGTGGTCGAAGTCACCTTGCGGCTGGCACGCGCCATGGGCAGGAGGGCAAATCCCAATGGCGGCGCGTATTTTTGCGGTTGTAGGGGATGGTTTCTCGCTGAAACAGACAATTCTGTACAGTGTGATGGCTAATCAATGATCCCTTCTTGCACAAAACGCGTCAGCTCGCTCACGCTCCACTGCTCCAATCCAAGTTTCTCCACCGTGCGTCCGCGCCGCCAATAATCGGTTTTATGGATGATGCTGCACAGCCGGATGACGCTTTCCATCCCACGCACACTCACGCCATAGCGCATTCCCAGCGAGGCAATCGGCACCAGGCTCATCGGCACATCCTCAAAGATATAGCGGTGATTGAGCGTGGGCGGGGCTTTAATACCGTAGTAGCCCGGCTGGTTGTGAATGGCCTCATACAGGTCGGCACCAGTCGTGTCGTAGGCCAGCTTTAGCCATTCCAGCGCGGTACGGGCCCGGATACCTACCGCCGAAGCCACCGTCACCCGCTCACGGTCTAACACCTCCAGAGCGCGGGCGACCGAGGGCGTTACCCCATCAATATAGAACTGGTAATCACCATGCGTATGCTCAATCCAACCAGCGTTGAGCAAGGTCAAGGCTGGATGAAAAATCGCTCCCATGTTATTCAGCCCCGTGTGCAATACATCCACGCCATCAATATATTGCGGGTAAGCGTGATGGATGGCATCCAATACCAATTCGTTGCGCATAGAGGGGAGCGCGGCCAGCGGCACAGCCTCCTTGATGCGGAAAATGCGCGCCTGAGCTGGGCCGTCGGCACGGCTGGCGTAGATGAACGTCTCTGCCTCGGCCACCGTCACATCGGCTGTACAGCCATTGGCGCGAAACACCCGCACGAACTCAACCGCGCCCAGCGTGCGGCCGGGGTGCAGAATCACAATCTGACCATCTTTCAGGTGCGGGGCGGCGAGTTTTGCCACATCAGCATGGGCTGAAGAGGGCAAAACGACCATGATGACCTGCGCAAAGCCAATCGCCTCCGCAATGTCTGAGGTGACCAATTCAAGTTTGCCAAAAGTATGGGTGCTGGTATCGGGAATTTCCAGGTCAATCCCACCGCGTTTTTTGATGACCTCGATATGGTCAAACGAGCGGTTCCAAAGGGCAACCTGTGCGCCCATGCTTGCCAGGTGCGCGGCCATGGCTTTGCCGCCATGCCCAGCGCCAAGTACGGTGTAACGTTCGGTCATATTGCTCTCCCTGGCAAGGCGGAATTAATTGCGCCTTGCCTGTTGAATGCGGATTTTCTCCGGGATGGGGCGTCCCTCGCCATCAACGGCTTCGCACGCCCCGTTGACAATGCGTGTCCGAATCTGGCCGCGCCCGAACCGGTTGTTCTGTAACTGAGGCGCATCCATCAGCCCCATCGTGACCGATTTCGCCAGGGTGGCGGCATCGGCCCAGGGGTCATCCACCCCCGGCCTGGCAATCTCCCGGATGGCATCGAGCAGAACGCGCGCTTCAGAGACAAGATGCTCTTTGCGTTCCTGCACCTCGGTTGATTGGGTCATATCAGGCGCGCCAAGCGCATTGTTGATGGCGCGCCGCACGATTTTAACCGCTTCAATGACGTCATCGGCGGTGGCCGCGTGGTGGGCTTCGGTATGGCCGACGATGTGGTAAATATGCGGTCGCAGGGCCATTTGCAGGTAGGTGCTGGCGGCTAAATGTCCACGCGCAGCATCAGGGTCGAGCGGATGTGAAAGCAGACCAATGCGGGTTTGCTTCCAGATTCTGAAGATTTTCCGGTTTTCCGGTTCCCCAGTTTCCCTCTTTTCCTGGCCAGAAGAAAGCGGCGCAATCATCTCCATCACCGCCAGCATCTTCGCCAAATCCATTGCATCGCTCGTTCCGGGCGGGCTGTTGAACATCATCTGCGCGATGTAGTCTTTGACGCCATTTTTTTTGGCGTTATAAGCCGAAAGGAAAGCCGCGACGACGAACACCACATCCGGCGCGTCGCGCATGCCCCAGTGGTGTGGCTCGTTGAGTTCGACCGGGATATTTCGCTCGCCGTACCAGGCCATGACCTGCTGGTGCTCGCGGATAGAGCCTTCCAAATCCCAGGGGCCGCGCCCGTCCATCTGGTTAAACCAGTAAAGCGGGATGGCACACCAAGCGTTGTGAATCGTCTCGGTCAGCACCTCGGCATAGCGGATAAAGTCATCGGTTCCAGAGTAGGCTCGCAGCATGGGGTAGTTCCCACGGCGACTGGCCCGGTACAAGGCGCGGAAGTCATCGGGGGTGCGCACCGGCACGCCGCCTGCTCCCTTGCGACGGGGGTCCTGTCGCTCCGGGTGGAAAAAGTTCTCCTGGGCGTCCTGGTCGGTGCCAAGCGAAATCAGGTCGAGCGCCTCGGCCTCAGCAATTTTCTCAATACCTGCAATTGTGGCTTCCATCGTCGGCAGGCCAAAATGATGACGCAGGATGGGATAAGGCGACTTCCATGCGATTCGCACGGTGGTCGTCTGCGGGTAGTCCGACTCGGTGGCGGCCTGGGCGGGGAGTCCCTTCAGGTACGCAAGAACCTGCTCGGGTTCCTCGCTCCCATCGAATATCTTCTCGAAAAAGCCGATTTTTGCCGCCCTTTCGGCCACAGGCGGCGTACCGGCAAAAGCAAATCGCACGCCTGCTTCATGCAGGTCGCTGGCGGCTTCGGCAAACTGACCGAGCAGGCGTTCACCGGTTTCGGGCGTCAGACGATACGAAACGCCCACCAGGTCTGCGTTTTCTTTGCGGGCGGCCTCCAACAGGGTTTCAACCGGGACGGATGGCCCCAGGAAAATAGTTTTCCAACCCGCCTGTTCGGCCAGGCGCAGGAAATTGGATACACCCGCCACATGGACACATTCGCCCAGGGCGGCGGCGATGACCGTTTTCGTCATCATCTACTCCTTTCTTATCGTGACTTGCAAACAATAGATTCCTTGCACAGATACCAGTACAACGCAAAGAACGCGAGTAACTCTATCTCGCTCAACCTGTCAAAATCATTATACCAATTCCATTCCGCGCGGAGAGTTAAAGCAGGGTAAAAAATCCAGTTTTCGTTTCGACCCAACAACCGCCGCTGGTGGAAACCGGAGACTGCCAGCGGCGCAGGCGGCTCGCCACAGCGATGTGGTTCGAGGAATTAATGCTCTTTGCTGAGGAAATCATCACGCTGGTTTCCGTCACCTTGCTGGCAGGTGTCATCTACCTGCTCAATCTCTTGATGTGTAACACGAGAATGCCAAAGAAAGAAAAATAGCTCATCATGATAGAATTTGACCCATGAAACCAGAGTATAGCGAAGGTGAACATGGGCGAACAAACCATTGACCGCCGGGAGTTTATCTCGCGCATTGGAACGTTTTTCATCATCATCGGGCTATTCGCCCTGATGATTTTTATTTCGACCGACATTTCACGCTCAAACGCCAACCTGGCTGCTAAACAAACCAACACGGTGTATGCAGCCCTGGCCCGGCAAACCCAAGAAGTGGGGGCCCAAACCGCGCTGGCTCAAAACCTGCCCACACCCACCCGAATCAAAACCGAAAGTTTACGTGCCACGCAGGAATATATTGTTTATGGCGTACAAGCCCTGCAAACCCACGAGGCAAATTCCCAAACCGCCCAAAGACTTGGAATTCCAACCAGGACCATCACCGAAAAAGAGATTGAAAATTACATCCAAAGCCAGAAAAGCTTTAATTATCTGGCTTTTTTGTGCATTGGGGCGCTCGGCATCGGCGTCGGCCTGGTCATCCTGCGCATGACCGCGCCGCCGCCCAGTTCTGCCGGACGCTTCGAGGGCATTCGCAAATGGCGGCAACGAATGCGCGAGGCCAATGAAAAGCGCCTGAAAGCAAAAAAAGAGAAAGAAGCCAAGAAGAAAAAGTAATTCACATAACGGCTACACGCCAAACAAAAGGAAAATCCATGACCAAATTAATGTCCCTTAAAGATGCAATTGCGCAATTTGTGAACGATGGCGACCTGCTATATGCCGCCGGGTTCACCCATCTCATCCCCTTTGCCGCCGGGCATGAAATCATCCGGCAGGGCAAGCGCAACCTGACCCTGGCACGCGCTACGCCCGACCTGATTTACGACCAGATGGTGGCGGCCGGCTGCGCCCGCAAGGTGATTTTCTCGTATATGGGAAATCCCGGCGTGGGCAGCCTGCGGATTGTGCGCGCTGCCATTGAAAAAGGCCAACTGGAATGGGAAGAATACTCGCACTTTGGCATGATTACCCGCCTGCAAGCCGGGGCCAGCGGCCTGCCCTTTCTACCAATGAATCAGACCGGGGCAACTGATTTGGAGAAAGCCAATCCGCGCATCAAGCGCGTCACCGACCCTTACAGCGGGCGCGAAGTGGTCACCGTGCCGGCACTCAACCCCGATGTGGCGATCATCCATGTGCAGCGCGCCGATTCGCAAGGCAATGCTCACCTGTGGGGCATCGTTGGCGAACAGAAGGAGGTCGCTTTCGCGGCGAAAAAGGTCATCCTGACCGCCGAAGAAATCGTTGAAGAAAGCGTCATCCGCTCGGACCCGAACCGCACCCTCATTCCCGGCTTCATCGTCAGTGCCGTGTGCCATGTCCCTCATGCCGCTCACCCCAGTTACGCCCAGGGCTATTACGACCGCGATAACGAGTTTTACCTGGCATGGGACAAAATCTCATCCGACTCCGATTCCACCCGCCAGTACCTTCAAGAATGGGTGTACACCGTGAAAGACCGGGAAGAATATTGGGACAAACTCGGCGCAGAAAAACACGAGCAACTTAAAGTCGCGGCGCGGATGAGCGAACCTATCAACTACGGACGCTATTAACACGATGATTCCCTACACCGATTTCGGCGGCGACGGGCCAGCATTGCACTTCCTGCACGCCAACGGCTACCCGCCCGCCTGCTACCTGCCCCTGTTAAATATACTCAAGGAACACCACCACGTCACAGCCATGCATCAGCGCCCGCTCTGGCCAGGCGCAAAGCCCGAAGAGATATCTGACTGGTATCCACTCTCCACCGATTTTCTGCAATTCACTGAGGAAAGAAATACCAGGCAGGCAGTGGTCATCGGTCATTCAATGGGCGCAATTGCCGCCTTACGCGCCGCGCTCAAAGCGCCAGAGCGGTTTAAGTCTCTCATCCTGCTCGACCCGGTTCTCTTCCCGCCGGGCGTTATCGTGCTATGGAATCTTGTCCGCGCGCTGGGGTTGGGCTATCGCCTGCACCCGCTCATCCACGCCGCCCAAAAACGCCGCCGCACCTTCGATGACCTAGAACGTCCCTTCGCATCTTACCGCCGCCGCCCGGCATTCCGCTACCTGGAGGATAACGCGCTCCGCGTATATATTTCTGGCATCATCCAGCCAGCCAGCCACAACGGCTACACCCTACGTTACAGCCCAGAATGGGAAGCGCACATCTATTACACCAGCGTCTGGCGCGATTTCGACCTGTGGCGCGGCTTACCCGGCCTCAAAACACCAACCCTGATTTTGCGCGGCGCCGAAACCGACACCTTCCTGCCAATCACAGCCTTCCTCACCCGCCGTTTCAACGCGCGCATCCAAATCGAAACTTTACCCAAAACAACCCACCTCCTGCCACTCGAAGCCCCGCAAAGGGTGGCAGAACGCATCCATCTATTCTTACACCCAGCCAGATAACCGCGCAACCAGAAAACCAGATATCCCAATCAGAATAGAAAGGAAACGCATGGAATACTCTTCCGCTGAATTGATGATTGTCAACGCCGCGCGACTGCTCAAAGATGGCGATGTGGTCTTTGTAGGCGTGGGCCAACCCAACCTGGCCTGCAACCTGGCCAAGCGCACCCACGCTCCCAACCTGGTGATGATTTACGAAGCGGGCGTCATCGGCGCGGAACCAGCCCGCCTGCCACTCTCTATCGGCGACCCAACCCTGGTGAGCGGCGCACTCTCGGTGGTCAGCATGTACGATATTTTTGCCAACTACCTCCAGCGGGGCAACGTGGATGTCGGCTTCCTGGGCGGCGCGCAAATTGACCGCTACGGCAACATCAACGCCACCATCGTCGGCACAGATTATGAACACCCCAAAGTGCGGCTGCCCGGCTCTGGCGGCGCACAAGAAATTGCCGCCTGGGCCAATCGCTGTTACATGATGACCCCGCACCAGAAGCGCCGCTTCCCCGAAAAGGTGGACTTCCTGACTTCGGCGGGCTACCTCGACGGCGCAGGCAGACGCGAACAGGCTGGCCTGCGCGGCAAAGGTCCGCTCGCCGTCGTGACCGACATCGGCCTCTTAGAACCAAACGAAAACGGTGAACTGATTCTGACCGCCCTGCACCCCGGCAAAACCGTCGAAATGGCCAGAGAAAACACCGGCTGGGATTTGAAGGCAGCAGAGCATCTCAAGGGAACAGAACCCGTCACCGCCCGCGAACTCCAAATCCTGCGCGAAGAACTCGACCCGACCGGGATTTATCTCAAGGGCGCGGGGTAAACCAGGCATGGGGCCAGCCCAAGACGGCTTCGTTTTACAACCAAACGTGAAAACATCCGTATATCTACACACTGCCCGCCTCGTGCAAAAGCAAGCCATTGCACCCAAAATTTTACGGAGGTCCCCCATGACTATCAATCCTCGCTCTGCCCTGCGCCGTTCGCGCAATAACCGAATCTTGGCCGGCGTGTGTGGTGGATTGGCCGAGTTCTTTGGCATTAATGCCTTCTGGTTTCGGCTAGCCTTTTTCATCGCCTTCCTGCCGGGCGGCGTGCCGGGCATCGGCCTGTATCTATTGGCCTGGCTGATTATCCCCAAGGCCAGCAACTAACTCGCTTTCACCGCTCATTCCAACCCGGATGGGCGGTTCTTTTTGCCCTGTGACAGAATGGGCCGGGCAAGGTAAAATTCAACCAAAAGCGCATCCCAACTGCTCCTCAAGTGTTGAACATGGCGGGAAATCACACCCTACCTGACCTGCTGAAAAGTCCCATGCCTGCTTCCCCGACGATTGAAGTTCTGATCACCATCCCCGTTAGCGAGGAAATGTTGACGCACCTGCACGGCATCTCCCCGCGCGTCAACATAACCCATCTGCCGGTGGGCGATGTTCCGGCCGAAACCCTGGCACGAGCCGAGGTGATGTACACCTCACACCTGCTGCCCAAGCCAGAACAAATGCCTGCACTCCAGTGGGTACAATTCCACTTTGCCGGCATTGACCGCTTCCTGCACGAACCCCTGCTCAAAAAAGATGGGCTGCTCATCACCACTTTGAGCGGCGCGGCGGCTTCTCAGGTGGCCGAGCATGCCCTGACCATGATGCTGGCTCTCGGGCGCAAACTCCCTGCCTTGCTGGCTTCGCAGAAAAAATCGGAATGGCCCAAAGACCGTTTGGAGCGTTTCTTGCCGTTCGAGTTACGAGGCAAAACCGTCGGAATTGTCGGCTACGGCAGCATTGGCAGACAGGTGGCGCGCCTGCTTCGACCCTTCGGCGTTACCGTGCTGGCAACCAAGCGCAGTGTGATGCACCCTTCCGACCCCGGTTATATCCCCGGCGAGGGGATGGGCGACCCCACCGGCGATTTCGTCACCCGACTCTACCCCGCCGAAGCACTCCGTTCCATGGCGCGCGAATGCCACTTTCTGATTATCACCGTGCCATTGACTCTGGAAACCACTGAGCTCATCAGCGAGAATATCTTACAGGCCCTCCAGCCGGGCGCGTTCCTGGTGGATGTCTCGCGCGGCGGCGTAGTCAGCCATCCGGCGCTGGTCAGCGCCCTGAAGAGCGGAAAATTGGCCGGGGCTGCGCTGGATGTCTTCCCCGAAGAACCTCTGCCCGCCTCCAGCCCGCTTTGGGGAATGCCCAACGTCATCGTCACCCCACACATCTCTGGCAGCAGTCCACACTACACCGAACGCGCCATGCGGCTATTCTCCGAAAACCTCTTGCGCTACCTGGGCGGATTAACACTCTACAACCTGGTAGACCGGCAGAGAGGGTACTAAAGAAAATTACAACTGGCAAACCGGTTGACTCCAAAATTATGCCTCGCTTGCTCCAGGCCGTTCTTTTCGACCTCGGCGATACCCTGATGTATTCCCCCAACCCCTGGCCGCCCGTTTTCGAGCGCGCCGGGCAAGCGCTGGCCGATTCGCTCCGCGCCAGTGGACTTTCGATTGATCACCAATCATTCGGGGCCGAATTCCGCCAAAAACTGGACGAGTATTACATGGACCGTGACCGCCACCTGTTTGAGCTAAGCACCACCGTGGTTCTGGGGCAATTATTGGCCCACAAAGGACATCCTGACGTGCCACAAGCCACCTTACGCACCGCGCTGGACGACTTCTACGCCATCACCCAGCAGAACTGGCTGCTTGAGGCCGACGCCACCTCCACCCTGGCCGAACTGCAATCCGCCGGCTATCGCCTGGGGTTGGTCTCCAATGCCGGAGATAACCGCGATGTGTTTCAGCTGGTAGAAAAATTCGATATTGAGCAATACTTCGACTTCGTGCTGACCTCCGCCGCCTGTTCGTACCGCAAACCGCACCCGCGCATCTTCGAACTGGCCCTGGCGCATTGGGGCTACATGCCCGACCAGGCAGCCATGGTCGGCGACCGGCTGGATGCCGATGTGAGCGGCTCAAAAATGCTGGGAATGTTTGCCATCTGGATAAAACGCCGCGCTCGAAACCAAACGCCCGGCCCTATCCCGCCCGATGCAATTATCGAAAGACTGGCAGAAATTCCAGCCCTGCTGGCTTCTCATGTATCGTAAATTCAGCACGATTCAAAATAGGAGGCTCCATGTCCCTGCTCACCATCCTCGAAATTTTCATCAGCCTGATTTTTGCCTGGCTGGTACTGAGCATCGGCGTCATGTACATTCAAGAGTGGCTGGGCGCGCGGCTGCGCTGGCGCTCCAAAATGCTTGAGGCGCACATCCGCAACTTTCTCGCTGACCCAGCCCTGGCCGACCAGTTCTATGAACACCCCTTAATTCAATCACTGCACACAGGCGACGACCAGGCCAACCTGCGGCGGCCTTCATACATTCCATCGCGCCTATTCTCGCTGGCCCTGTTCGACATTCTGATACACGCCGGCAAAAAAACATCCATTTTGCAGCAGGAGATGCAAAAACTACGCCCCATCATCGCAACCCTCAAAAAAGACGAAAAAGCCCGCGCCGAGGCACAATTTCGGCTGGTGCTGGCTGCCGCGCGCAAAGCACTAAACACCCCCTTTGGCGAAACCGCGCTCGAAAATGCAATCGCAAACGTAAAAATGGAAATGGAACATCTCGCCAATATCCATCCAAATTTGCAAGAGGCAGTTGAGCAGACCTTCCAGCGGGTGGAAGTGACCGCTCAAGATGTAGATAAAATTCTGGCCGGAATACAATCCGAACGCAGGCAAACCGCCACAGAACAAGAACCCTCTGCTTTTGAGCAAATTCAGGAAGGAATTGCCGTTTTGAGCGCCACCAACCCGCAGCTAAAACAAGCCCTCGAAAGCCTGATGCTTGGCATTGGAAAAAGCGAAAACGCGCTCGCGGCTGCGCGCGAAAGCGTGGAAACCTGGTTCGACAACGGCACCGAACGATTGAGCGGCTGGTACAAACGCCATGCTCAGAAAATGTCGCTGGTCATTGGGGTTGCGGTAGCCATCGTACTGAACGCCGATACCCTGGCGCTGACCCAAACCCTGTGGCGCGAACCCGTCGTGCGCCAGGCACTGGTGGCACAGGCTGAGGCCTTTGCACAGGAGAACCAGAACGGTCTCGGCCCAATGACCTCCGAACAAGTGGCCGCGCTTCAGTTACAGTTCACCACCCTCAACGTTCCCATTGGCTGGTTCGGAACCCCGCTTCCGACCGATAGCAGCGGCAGCGTTTCGATGATGGACGGTTCGCAAAAAAGATGCACCCTGCTGCCAAAATCAACCATTGATTACTACGGGCTGAAGGTGGGCCGCCAATGCTACCCGATTATCAACGCCCCAGCGCCCAACGACCTGACCGGTATCCTGATTAAATTATTCGGCCTGCTCGTCAGCGGCATCGCCGCCGCCCAGGGCGCACCCTTCTGGTTCGACATCCTCAAGAAAACCATCAACATCCGCACCAATGGCGCAAACCCCTCCGAACCCAAAGGATAAGCCGCCAGCGCGTGTGATAAACATCACTCTCAAAGCGTATCAAAATCACCCCTTTGGGGTTATTGCACTCTGGAAAATTTAAGAGAAAAAAGATATAAATATGTTGCATACCCCCGTACACAAAATATGAATGCCTTCCTGCCGGGGACCGCTCCCGGTTGTTTTTATGTCATCATCTTGATTATTGGAGACCCAATGAACAAAGAAAAATTGCTGCAAATGTATTATGAGATGGTTTTGATTCGGCGTGTGGAGGAACGCGGCGCAGAACTGTACCAGGCCGGCAAAATCGGCGGATTCATGCACCTCTATATCGGCCAGGAGGCAGTTTCCACCGGGCTGATTGCGGCCCGTGAACCGCGCGACCGGGTTATCACCGCCTACCGCGACCACGGCGTGGCCCTCAACTGTGGCATTTCGGCCAACGAAGTCATGGCCGAACTGCTCGGCAAAATTACGGGCATGTCGAAAGGCAAGGGCGGCTCAATGCACATGGCATCCGTAGAAAAGAACATGTGGGGCGGACACGCCATTGTCGGCGGACACCTGCCCATTGCTGCCGGTCTGGCCTTGGGCGACCAATATGCCGGCAACGACAACATTACCATCTGTATGTTTGGCGACGGCGCAACCAACATCGGCTACTTCCACGAAGCCTTAAACCTCGCCAAAACCTGGAATTTGCGCGTGCTGTGGGTGTGCGAAAACAACCAATATGGCATGGGAACGGCCGTGGAACGCGCTTCGGCGGTGGATGAAATTCGCCAAAAGGCGGAAGGCTACGGCATGAAAAACGCTCGCGTGGATGGCATGGACGTGATGAAAGTGTACGAAGCCAGCCAGGAAGCGATGAAATACATCCGCGAGACGAGTCATCCGTACCTGCTCGAAATTGTGACCTACCGCTTCCGCGGCCACTCGATGGGCGACCCCGAACGTTATCGCCAGCAGGAAGAAGTGAAGAAGTGGCAGGAAAACGACCCGATTGGTATTTTCCGCGCCTACCTGCTGAAGGAAAAAATCGCCACCGAAGCCGATCTGGATGCTCTCGATGACCAGGCCCAGGCCGAAACCGACAAAGCGGTCGAATTCGCCGAAGCCAGCCCCGAACCGGGCATAGAAGAGTTATTCAAAGATATTTACGCGAAATAACCAGTTATCAATAATCAGTGGTCAGCAATCAGTTTGTTTGCACAACTGGCTACTGATAACTGATAACCGCTGACTGAAAATTGGAGACATTATGGCAAGAATTACGATGCGCGAGGCAATCTCGCAAGCGCTGATGGAAGAAATGGACCGCGACCCGGCAGTCTTCATCATGGGCGAGGAAGTCGGGGTATGGGGCGGCACGTATGCCGTCACCAAAGGTTTTTATGATAAATACGGACCCGAGCGCGTTAAAGACACCCCGATTGCCGAAAACGCCATCCTGGGCGGCGCAATTGGCGCGGCAATGGTGGGGCAGCGCCCGGTTGCTGAGTTAATGACGATCAACTTTGCTTTTTCAGCGATGGATTACGTCGTCAACCAAGCCCCCAAACTACGCTATATGTTCGGCGGGCAGTTTCAGGTTCCGCTGGTCATTCGCGCGGTGGGCGGCGGCGGGCGTCAACTTGGCGCAACGCACTCCCAGACGCCAGACGCGGTCTTTGCACACTTCCCCGGCCTGGTAGTGGTCAGCCCCGGCACCCCGGCGGACGCCAAAGGGCTTCTGAAGAGCGCCATCCGCTCGAACGACCCGGTGCTATTCATTGAACACGCCACTATGTACCAGGTGCGCGGCGAAGTGCCGGAGGGCGAATACCTCGAACCGATTGGCAAATCGAAAATCCAACGCCCTGGCAAAGACGTAACCATCGTCACCTATTGTAAGGGACTGGAACTCTCGATGAAGGCTGCTGACGAACTCGCCAAACAGGGTGTCGAAGCCGAAATTGTTGACCTGCGCACCCTGCGCCCGCTCGATATGGAGCCGGTGCTTCAGTCTTTCAAAAAGACCAACCGCGCCGTCTTCGTTGAAGAAGGCTGGAAGTCTTACGGCGTGGGCGCCGAAGTGGTCAGCCGCATTTACGAAGAAGCCTTTGATTATGTGGATGCACCCATCCTGCGTGTGGCGCAGAAAGAAGTGCCGCTGCCCTACAACCGTGCGCTCGAACAAGCCGCCCTGCCGCAAGTCCCCGATATTGTGGCGGCGGTCAAGGAGGTGTTGAAATAATGGCCGAAATTATCAATATGCCCAAACTCGGCTTCGACATGGCCGAGGGCGTGCTCGTCCGCTGGGTGCGTCAAGTCGGCGAGAAAATCAACAAAGGCGACGTGCTGGCCGAAATCGAAACCGACAAAGCCACCGTCGAAGTCGAATCGCACTTCAGCGGCGTCATACTTCAACACCTGGTAGACCCCGGCACCAGCGTCCCCGTCAATGACCCGATTGCGGTCATTGGAGCAGAAGGGGAGCAAGTATCCGTATCCAGTCATCAGTCATCAGTGACCAGTGAGCAGAAACCGGCAATCGCCGAAACTGCCCAACCGAATAACCAATCAAAAATCGAAAATCCAAAATCGGAAATCCTGAAAGCTTCTCCCCTCGCCAAGAAAATCGCCCGCGACCGGGGCGTGGATCTCGGTGCAGTCGTCGGCACCGGCCCCGGCGGGCGCATTGTGCGGCGAGATATTGAAGCCGCTCTCAGCAATCAGCCAGCAGTGAGCAGTGTTCAGCCGTCAGCCGTCCATGAACCAGCTGCTTCTCCGGCGGCCAGTGACCAACCACCAGTGATACCGGTCGCTGATGAATCCATTCAGACCACGAAACTGCGCCAGGCCATTGGCCGCCGCCTGGTCGAATCGAAGACCACCATCCCGCACTTCTATGTGACCCATGAATACAAGATGGAAGCACTGATGGAGTTGCGCAAGCAGTTGAACGGCTACCTGCCAGATGGCGAAAAACTCTCGGTCAATGATTTCATCGTCAAAGCGGTTGCGCTGGCCTTGCGCGAATTCCCCAACCTGAATGCCACCTTGCAGAGCGATAAAATCATCCGCAAGGGGCAGGTCAATGTCGGCGTAGCCGTCACCGTGCCTGGCGGGCTGATGACAGTCGTCGTCAAAGACACCGACCACAAGACCCTGCGCGTCATTTCGAGCGAAATCAAGGCCATGGCCGGGCGCGCCCGCGAGGGCAAGGTGAAGCCCGAAGATGTAGATGGCTCAACCTTTTCCACCTCCAACCTGGGCATGTACGATGTCGAAGAATTTATCGCCATCATCAATCCGCCTGAAGCGGCCATTTTGGCCATTGCTTCGGCCAAAGAAATACCAGTGGTCGAAAACGGCCAAATTAAAATCGGCTGGCGCATGAAAGCCACCCTCTCAGTAGACCACCGCGTCAGCGACGGGGCTGAAGCGGCCCAGTTCATGCAGGCATTGGCAAAGTATCTCGAAGAGCCGGTGCGAATGCTGGTATAAAAGCACCAAACCACACTTCCGAAGTCATAAAAGACTTCGGAAGTTTTTTCACCCTACCCCCGCGCCCGAATCACCCCGGCCAGCCGCTCCATGCCCACCCGAATCCTTTCGGGCGCCAAACCGCCAAAACTCAGCCGCATACAATTGTTCCGAATCGGCTGTCCTTCCACAAAAAACTCGCGCCCCGGCATATAAGCCACCTTCTGCGCCATCGCCTGCCCCAACATAGCCGTCGTATCAACCAATTCTGGCAATTCAACCCAGGTAAACAAACCCCCATCAGGATAAACAAACTTCACATCCCCCGGCAGCATCCACCCGATACATTCCATCATCACATCCCGGCGCTCGCGGTGAATGTCCCGAATCCGTTGCAGGTGCGGCTCAAACAGCCCCCGGTTAAAAAATTCAGCGCACAACAACTGCGTCACCACGTTGGTATGCGAGTTGGTCGCCATTTTCGCCTCATACAGTTTTTGGATGACCGGTTCATCGGCAAACACATATCCCAGGCGCGAACCCGGCGAGAAAATCTTGGAGAAACTGTTGGCAAAAATGGTATGCCCGGTTTCATCGAAATACTTAACCGGCGGCAAGGCCTGCCCGCTGTAACGCATCTCGCAATACGGGTCATCCTCCAGGATGACCACATCGAAGCCGCTGCCCAACGCCGCCAGCGCCCGCCGGCGCTCCAGGCTCATCGTGCGCCCAGACGGATTCTGGAAAGTGGGGATAACATAAACCATCTTCGGCGCAAACTGCCTGATTTTCGCCTCCACATCCTCCAACACCAGACCGTTATCATCCGTTTCGCAGGCCACGCAGCGCGCCTCAAACATCTTAAAGACCTGCACAGCATGAACAAACGTGGGCGATTCCACCAACACCACATCGCCCGGCTCCAGGTACACCTGGCCAAGCAAGTTCAGGCCCTCAATTCCGCCTGCCACAATCATCACATTCTCCACCCCCGCCTTTAGCCCCTTGGGGGCCAACAGCCGCTCAATCACCGCCTGCCGCAATTCCGCAATCCCAATCGGGTTACCATACTGAAGAGCCTGCACGCCGCGCGCCTGGCGGGTCAAAATCTCACAGGCAATCTCATGCGCCTGCTCCACCGGCAACGCCTCACGCGCCGGCGCGCCGCCGCCAAACGAGATGGTTTCGGGGTCAGTCATCGACTCGAACAGATAACGAATCACATCCGACGTGGATTGCATAAAAGCCATGCGTTTTGCAAATTGGGGCATCTCGCCCTCCTCACTGCTCTCAAAATCACGGTACAGCCACAAGTCTACCTTAAAAATTGGCTGCGCTTGCAGGTAAAATACAAGCAACTAATTTTTCCAAAGGAATGCCCGTTGAATCCATCCAAAAACACCCTCCGCATCATCTCCACACAGCGCATTGAAAACCAACCCCTTCAAGAAGCCATAGCCCAGGCCTCTGCCAAAGCCCAAACCAACGCCCGCAACACCGCCTCCGCGCTCGGAATACGCCTGCTCGGCCTGGCCGCGCAAAAACAGGAGATTCTGCAAGACGAAAATGGGAGGCCGCTGGAAGCCCGCCTGGAAATGGAATACTTTGTCTCGGACTTCCGACAAACGCTTCTCGACCTGAAACTGCTCGCCGCTTCGGGAAACTGGTTCTCGCTGGTAAAGAAAGAACTGGCTGCGCGCTGGTTCCAGTTTAAGATGAGTTTACGCACCCGAAACATAACCCGCCCCGCAGCCACTGCCTCCGCCCCGCGCGCCCTCATCGCCGGGCATTTCAGCATCCCCGGCGGACGCGCCACCTTCGGCGATGTCGAAGCGATGGAAGTGGTCTGCGCCTGGCTAGAGAAAGCCAGAATCCCTTACGATGTGGCATCCAACGACGAGGACGGCGTGGACGGCCCGCGCTTACTCGCCCTCGACCCGGCAAATTACAGCATCTTCATCTTCGTCTGCGGCCCCTGGTATCCGCGCAAGAAAATCCACGCCTTGCTGCTCCAGCAATTCAGTCACTGCCTGAAAATCGGCATCAACCTGACCATCGCCGAACCGGGAAACGCAGGGTTCGACATCTTGCTGGCGCGCGACACCCCCCACCAACACCGCGCCGACCTGGCCTTTGGCCGTCCAACCGAACATCTGCCGGTCATCGGCGTGCTGCTGGTAGAGCGGCAAGCCGCCTACGGCAGCAAACAACGCCACCTGTATGTAAAAAAAGTCTTTGAGGAATACCTGTCAACCGCAAAAGTCGTCCCCCTGTATTTCGATACCGTCATCTACGGCAACCGGGCCGGCCTGAAATCAAGCGCGGCCTTCGAGAGCCTCTTAAGCAAAGTGGATATATTGATAACCAACCGCCTGCACGGCCTGGTGCTGGGACTAAAAAACCACATACCGGTCGTGGCGGTCGATTCGGTCGCCGGGGGCGGCAAAGTGAGCGCCCAGGCCAGCGCGCTCGGCTGGACGGTTCTCATTCCAGTGGAAGAATTGAGCGTAGAAAAACTGGATGAAACGATAAAAAACTGCCTGAACCAAGACATGCGCCCCCTGCTAGAAACCGTTCATCGCCAGGCAGCCACCTCCCTATCCCAGACCAAAACCGAGTTCCTGGATCGAATATCCAATCACGAATAACGAATTACCAATTTCCCCTCTCCGCATACACCCCACGCAACTCCGCCGGCAGGTTGGCGGCCATCGTGAACATGATTTTATCGGTCAGCGAAAGCGGGGTATCGTTTTCGTCGGGATAAATCGGCGGGGCTATCACCACCTCCACCACAGCCCGCTTTGGAAACGTTTTGAACAAACGCTGAATGCCATTCATAGAAACCACCACCACCGGGCAGCCCGTCTCCAACGCCAGGCGGGCCGCGCCCGGCTTGGCAAGCGCCAGCCCCTGGCCGCGTGAGCGGGTCCCCTCCGGAAACATCGCCACAATCTGACCGCTCTGAATAATTTTTCGAGCATGTTCAATCGCCCAGGCATCGCGCTCGCCCCGATAAACGGGAAACCCACCCAACTGACGAAACAACCAATGAATCGGTGGAATCTGAAACAGCTCGGCCTTGCCCATATAGTAAATCATGCGCGGCAGAGCCAACTGCAGCGGAAAAACATCCCAATCTACCAGGTGATTGCAAACCACCACCGCCGGGCCCGTCAACGGGACATGTTCCACACCATGCACACGCAATTCCATAAACGGGCGCAAAGCCCAGCGGGACAACCAGACGGCAAGTTTATGCAGATAGGTTTCGGAGAACGGATAATGTAAACCAGGACGGATGTCGTTTTCAGGCAGTTCAAGTCGCTTCATAGAATTGCAAATCCAAAATCGAAAATCCAAAATCGAAAATCCGATTATACTTGGCTAGGTTCCAGAAGAACCCAATCAAGCACAAGGGAAAGAACACCTGATAAAGCCAGACGTTCTTATCAAAAATTCAAGGAGTTTGTATGGATACAACAATTGAAAGTATTTCCGCGTTAGAAATTCTTGATTCACGCGGCAACCCCACCGTAGAAGTCGAAGTGGTTCTGGGCGACGGTTCATGGGGCCGCGCCGCCGTTCCCTCCGGCGCATCCACCGGCGTGCACGAAGCCCTCGAACTGCGCGACGGCAACAAAGACCGCTACCTGGGCAAAGGCACCCTGAAGGCCGTTGAAAACGTCAACAACGCCATTGCCGATGCCTTGTTTGGCTGGGATGCCATTGACCAGAAAGCCATTGACACGGAACTGCTGGCGCTGGATGGTACGCCCAACAAATCGAAACTAGGCGCCAACGCCATTCTGGGCGTCTCGCTGGCGGTTGCCAAAGCTGCCGCGAACTCGCTCGGCCTGCCGCTCTATCGCTACATTGGCGGCGTGTATGCACACGTATTGCCCGTCCCGATGATGAACATCCTGAATGGCGGTGCGCACACTGGCTGGCAAAGCACCGACGCGCAAGAGTTCATGGTCATGCCATTTGGCGCGCCCTCCTTCACCGAGGGATTGCGCTGGGGTGCGGAAATCTATCACGCCCTCAAGTCCGTCCTGAAATCGAAGGGCTACACCACCCTGGTCGGCGATGAAGGCGGCTACGCCCCGGCACTCAAGGCCAACAATGAGGCCGTAGAAGTCATCCTGGAAGCCATCGAAAAAGCCGGGTTCAAGGCCGGGCGCGGCGAACAAGTCGCCATCGCGCTCGACCCAGCGGCTTCAGAACTATTCGACGAAGAGACCAAGACCTACAACCTGCGCAAAGAAGGCAAGAAACTGACCGGCCCCGAAATGGTTGAATTTTGGGCCAACTGGGTGCGCCAGTACCCCATCGTCTCCATTGAAGACGGCCTGGCACAGGATGACTGGGATTCGTGGAAACTGATGGTCGAAACGCTTGGCAGCCAAATTCAAATTGTCGGCGACGACCTGCTCGTCACCAACCCGCAGCGGGTTCGGCGCGGCATTCAAGAAAACGCAGCCAACGCCTTGCTCGTCAAACTCAACCAGATTGGTTCGCTGACCGAAACCATCGAGGCCGTAGAAATGTGTCACCGCGCTGGCTGGCGCACCGTCACCTCACACCGCTCCGGCGAAACCGAAGATAGCACCATCGCCGACCTTTCGGTAGCGCTCAACATGGGTCAAATCAAAACCGGCGCCCCGGCCCGCTCAGACCGCGTTGCCAAGTACAATCAACTCATCCGCATCGAAGCCGAGTTGGGCGATACTGCCAAATACGCCGGTTGGGACGCCTTGCGCGTTAAATAATCAGCATATCACAGCCGATAACACCAAAAGTAGTCCGTTATAAAGAGACGGTCACCTTGAAAAGTGACCGTCTCTTTTGGGTTGACCCATGTTTGCCCTCCGCTTTCGGTGCGGCACATCCTGACAATCTTGTCTATCCTGTTTTGCACAAGATTAATCTCGCGGAACAAATTTACATCACTTTCGGCATACAACCAAGGTGCCTGAATTTCAAACTTCCCAATTTCAGATTTGGGATTGCAAAAATATTGTTAAAAAACTTGACAAACCACGAGTTAATGTTATCATAAAGGCCGTAAAAAGTGCCTGATTTTACACATACGGCAGATATGACACAGTTTACCTGGTCTCCACCCTCGCAAGTTGTAAAGAACATTAACAAACATGCCGTTTTAGATTTAATCCGCTTCACGCCTGGTGGAATTTCCCGCGCCGAACTGGCCCAGCGAATGGATTTAAGCCGCGCTGCGATGACTGCGATTGTGAATGACCTGCTGGAAAGCAACATTGTGCGCGAGAGCGAATCGCGCAACAAACAAAACGGACGCCCTCCCATCATCTTAGAAATCAACCCGGCGCGTGGCTATGTCGCAGGCATTGACATGGGCGCATCCCACCTGTTAGTCATCCTGGCCGATTTTTCAGCGCAGGTGATCGACGAAATTGAAGTTCCCTTTAACATCGCAGCCGGCCCAGAGACTTGTCTTGGGCGGGCGAGTGACCTACTGATAGACCTTCTGAAAAAACACGCCTTAACCGCCACCAACCTGGGCGCAATCGGCTTGGGCGTACCCGGGCCCATCGCCAGCGAAGCAGGAACGGTGCTTGCTCCTCCTATCATGCCCGGTTGGGATGGTTACCCCATCCAGGCCAGCCTGGAAGAAAAATGGAATCTGCCTGTCTCCCTGAACAACGACGCGGAATTAGGCGCAATTGGCGAGTGGGCCTATGGAGCGGGACGCGGTGAGAACTTTCTGGCCTACATCAAAGTTGGTACCGGAATTGGGTCAGGGATTTTATTAAACGGGCAGGTCTATCGCGGCGCAACCGGCTCTGCCGGGGAAATCGGCCACCTGACCATTGAGGAAAACGGCCCCTTGTGCGAGTGCGGCAACGCGGGCTGTCTCGAAGCACTAGCGGGCGGGCGCGCCATCGCACGGCAGGCGAAGGAAGCCATTCGCAAAGGGAACCGCACCCTGCTTGCCAGTTTGGGACCAGTGGAAGAGATTACCGCCCGCGATGTGGCATCGGCAGCGCGGCGCGGCGACCTGGTGGCCCAGCAAATCATCAGCCGCGCTGGCAGTTACCTCGGAATCGCTATCGCCGGCTTGGTCAACCTGTTCAACCCGCGCACCATCGTGGTCGGCGGCGGGGTGGCCCAGGTCGGGGATTTGCTCCTCCAGCCCATCCGCGACACGGTTGCCCGGCGCAGCCTGCAAGCCTCGGCGCGCACCGTCAAAATCAATACCGCCGTATTACGAAGACACTCCTCTGCCATAGGCGCCGTCGTTCAGGCATTGTCCATGGCATTGCACCAAGTCACAGAACAAAGGAGGTGATTCACCACTTTGCGAAATGACAAAACAACCACGCTCTACCACTTCCGTTGTTGAGAAGAAGCGTATGGCTTCTCAAAAAACCATTCAACCCCAATAAGGAGAAAGAGAAAATGAAAAAGTCTTTGCTGGCACTCATCAGCCTCCTGCTGATTGCCTCATTCGTCCTTGCCGCCTGCGGCGGCGGCGCTGCCCCGGCGGCACCCGAACAGCCCACCACCGCTCCGGCTGAAAAAGTGACTGTCACCTTCTGGCATGCTTATGGCACCGGCTCTGCCGAAGAAACTGCTCTTCAAAAGATTTTGGAGCAGGCCAAAACCGACCTGCCCCAGTATGACATCCAGGTCTTGCAGGTGCCGTTCAACGACATCTTCAACAAGTACCGCACCGACGTTGCGGCTGGCGGCGGCCCAGACATGTTCATCGCCCCCAACGACGACCTCGGTAACGACGCCCGTGCTGGCCTGATTGCCGACATCACCGACCTGGCCAAAGACAAACTGGGCGCCTACGCCCCGCTCTCTGTGGAAGGCATGAGCGTGGAAGGCAAACTGTATGGCATTCCCGAATCCCTCAAGGCGGTTGCCTTCTGGTACAACAAGGACATGCTGCCCGCTGCCCCCAAGACCACCGATGAACTCAAGGCCCTGATGGAAGGCGGCACGCCCATTTCCATCTCCTATGGCTGCTACCACCACTGGGGCTTCTTTGGCGCCTTCGGCGGCAAAATCTTCGACAACAATTGGAAAGTCGTTGCCGACCAGGGCGGCGTTGCTGACGCCATGGCTTACCTGAACGACCTGTATCAGATTTCCAAAGCCAACGGCTGGCCCAAGAACGACAGCGACGGCCTGGCTCCCTTCTCTGAAGGCAAGGTTGCGGCCATCACCAACGGTAACTGGGCAATGGGCGATTACAAGAAAGCCCTCGGCGACAAACTGGCCGTAGCCCCCCTGCCCTCCGGCCCCGGCGGCCCCTCCAACCCCTTGCTCGGCGTGGATGGCTTCTACTTCAACCCGAACAGCGCCAACAAAGAAGCGGCCCTCGAAGTGGCCCTCTACCTGACCGGCAAGAACGCCCAGCTCATTATGATGAATGAAGCCGGCCACGTTCCCGCCCGCACCGATGTCGAAATCACCGACCCGCTCATCAAGGGTCTGGTCGAAGCCTTCAAGACCGGCTACGTCCGCCCGCAGGTTCCGCAACTGGGCCTGTACTGGTCGAACTTCTGCGGCACCGATGAAGTCTTCGAAAAGGGCGTTCCCGCGGCTGACTGGGTTGCCACCGGCACCGCCAACGCCAACAAGTAAATTTGTAATCAGTTAATCAAGGCGAACAGGGATCAACCCTGTTCGCCTTTGACATATAACATTTGCCACACCCCCTGTAAGTTTGAAATAACATGCGCGCCGCCGGCGCCAAACGCCAGAAGATTGCGCGCGCAGCACAGACAGGAGCATAGAACCATGGCGACAATGGAAATTGCAGGCACCTCCACGCGCGGCGCAAAGTTCCGGCGGGCAGCGCTCCCCTATCTCTACCTGATTCCCGCTTTCCTGGTGATGTCCATCATCACCTTCTACCCGCTGGTATACCAGATTATCGTCTCGTTCACCGACTTTGCGACCAAAGACCTCAGGCTGGGTCTGGCTTCACCAGAACTGAAGTTCATCGGCCTGAAAAACTACATAGATATCCTGACGGGCGGCCTGCCGGTTCAAAATTTTGAATTTTTCCGCGTCCTTACTTATAACTTTTGGTGGGCCATCACCAACGTCATGCTTCATGTCCCGGCCGGCGTTTTGATAGCCGTGCTGCTCAACGTGCAGGGCTTATGGTTCAAGAAAATTTACCGCGCCATCTACATCTTGCCAGTCGTCGTCCCACCGCTGGTAGTCGCCACCGTTTGGCGCAACATCTTCGACGAGCAATATGGCGCGATGAACCAATTCCTCACCACCATTGCCATGTGGTTCGGCGCAACCAACCCGGTGCGACTGCGCTGGCTGACGGAATACACACCGCCCATCCCCTGGTTATTGCCCAACGGCCCGCTGCCGCTGGCCTACTACGCCATGATGATTGCCAACTTCTGGCTAGGCTGGCCTTTCATGACCGTCGTTGCCACCGGAGCGCTCCAGAGCATCCCCAAAGACCTGTACGAAGCCGCTTCGATTGACGGCGCATCCGACAGCCAACAATTCTGGAACATCACCGTGCCGTTATTGCGCCCGGCCATGATTCCAGCAGCCGTTTACGGGTTCACAACATCCTTCAATCTCTTCGCCTTTGTTTATTTCATGACCGGCGGAGGCCCGGCCCGCACCACCGAAATCCTGGTCACCTTCGCCTACGACCTGGTGCGTAACCTGCGGCTGTATGGCGCGGCGGCATCCTTCTCTGTCTTCATCTTTTTCGTGTCGCTGGCTGTCTTTCTGATTACCAATCGCATCACCCGCGCGACCGAATCTTACACGGAGGCGTAACATGACTATCGCGAGCGAACCCAAAAAGCAGAACATCATCGTCCGCCTTCTCACCATAAACACATCCAACGAAGTCGGTGGGCGCGACCTGCCACTGTGGAGGCAACTTTTGCTGCAGGTTTTAACCCTGATCATCGCGCTCGAAGTGCTCTTCCCCATCATGTACATCGTCACGCTATCGTTCAGCTCACAAACCTCGCGCCCATCCTCGTTGCAGCTGATACCGCGTGAAATCTCTTTTGTGGCCTACCAGCAAGTTTTAGACCGTCCCACCGCCAACCCGGTTACTTTCCTGGAACTGCTACGCAACAGTTTCCTGCTCTCATTCGGCGTCGGCGCAGTTGCCCTGCTTGTGGCCGTCACCGCGGCTTACGCCTTCGCGCGCTTCAAGTTCAAACTGCGGCAGGTGTTGATGATTATGGTCTTCATCCCCCTGCTCATGCCAGCCGTGGGCCTCTCCACGCCGCTCTTCCTTCTGATGAACAGCTTCCGCATTGCAGAATGCGCTCCGGGGGTGATAGCCATCAACCCATTCACCACCTGCGACACGGCGGGCAAATTGCTCTTCAACCTGCGCGACTCTCTGCTCGGTGTCGGCATCGCCATGATTTCAGGCGCGTTGCCATTCGCCGTCTGGAACCTGAAAGGCTACCTCGATACCATCCCCCGCGAGTTAGAAGAAGCCGCCGCCATTGACGGGGCCAGTCCCAACCAGGTGTTTTATCTGATTGTTTTACCTCTGGCCGTGCCGCAATTGGCCGTCACCTTCTTCCTGGGCTTCATTGGCCACTGGCAAGAATTTGCCCTACCCTGGCTGTTCCTCACCAAACCACAAGATTACACCCTCTCCATGACCCTTTACAACATGGTCGGTCAGTACGCCAATGCCATCCCCTGGAACCGTTTCTCGGCCTTCGCAGTCATCGTCGCCCTGCCGGTTGCCATCACCTATATCGCCCTGCAAAAATACATCACCAGCGGCCTGACCACCGGCGCGGTGAAGGGCTAAGATCACCCAGACTCGCCTTCTTTCCTCTTTCCTCTTTCCTGACGAAAGAGGAAAGACTTTTTTTAGGGAAACGATGAAACGCCTGCTCCCCCTGACCCTGCTCATGACCCTGCTCATTTCCTGCGCTCCCAGCCTTTTTCAGCCCGCCGCCCGTTCCGACTGGTGGCGGGAGGCCGTCTTCTACGAAATCTTCGTCCGATCGTTTCAGGATTCTAACGGGGACGGAATCGGCGACTTCAACGGTATCATCCAAAGGCTAGATTACCTGCAATCACTGGGAATCACCGCCCTCTGGCTAATGCCCATCCACCCCTCCCCCTCGTATCACGGCTACGACGTGCTGAACTACTACACCGTCAACCCCGCCTACGGGACGATGGATGACTTCAAACGGTTACTCAGCGAAGCGCACAGCCGAGACATGCGGGTCATCATTGACTTCGTGCCGAATCACACCTCGCGCCAGCACCCCTTCTTTCAGGCAGCCCTCAACCCCCAATCTCCCTACCGGGATTATTACGTCTGGTCCGAAACCGACCCCGGTCAAAAAGGCAGTTACGGCGGCCCAGCCTGGCATAAAACGGACCATGGCTATTATTACGGCCTGTTCTGGGGCGGCATGCCCGACCTGAATTACACCAACCCCGAAGTGACCGACCAAATCAAAAAAGTGACGCGCTTCTGGCTAAACGAGGTGGGCGTGGACGGCTTTCGGATTGACGCCGTCAAGCACCTGATAGAGGAAGACGGCAAACAGGAAAACACGCCCGCCACCCACGCCTGGCTGCGCGACTTTTACACCTTCTACAAGGGATTGAACGAGCAAGCCTACACCGTTGGCGAGGTCTTTGGCGCGGGCGGCACGCTCATCAAAGCCTACGGCGGCGGCCAGGAGCAAATGGACCACATCTTCAACTTTGAACTCGCCAGCGGCTACGTCAATAGCGCGCGCGGCGAGGCCAATTCCAGCGCCATCAGCGCGCTCAAGTTCACGCTGGCGAGCGCGCCGCACGGCGATTATGCCAGTTTCCTGACCAATCATGACCAGGACCGCGTCATGAGCGTCCTGGGCGGAAACCTGGAACGGGCCAAAGTGGCCGCATCCCTGCTCCTGACCGGCCCCGGCACGCCCTACCTGTATTACGGCGAGGAAATCGGCATGACCGGCCAAAAGCCAGATGAATACATCCGCACCCCCATGCAATGGAGCGCGGAAGCAGGCGCAGGCTTCACCAGCGGAAAGCCCTGGATAACAATCAACCATGACTACGCGCTAAACAATGTTACAGCGCAGGAAAACGACCCCAATTCCTTGCTGAATCACTACCGCAAACTGATTGCCCTGCGCCGCCAAACCCCCGCCCTGCGTACCGGCCAAGTCGTTCCACTCGAAACCGGCAGCCCGGCAGTCTACGCCATCCTGCGCCAAACAAAGAACCAAACCGTGTTGGTACTGATAAATCTGAGTAAAGAACCAATCACCAATTACAAACTGACCCTGAACAGCGACCTGCTGCCCAAAGGCAAATACGCCCCCAAAACCATCTTCGGTGCCGGGCAGGCAGCCGAGTTACAAGTGAGCGCAAGCGGGTTGAGCGGTTATGTCCCGTTGCCCAAATTGGAACTGTATACGACTTATGTGTTTTTATTGAAGTGACGTTCAGTTTATCCGAATTTCGGCCCTTTCAAGCAGCACAACCCCTCACTTCCGCGCTAAAACCTCGGCGCGATGTGACCACAGAAAGCAGGGTTTTCGCTGGCAAAGGCTTGCGCTACTTCGCTGGCAGAGGCATCCATGCGCACCCGCCCGGCCTCCAGCCAGATGACGCGCTCACCCCAGCCAAAGGCCACGTCCATGTCGTGGGTGGCGAGCAGGACGGTTTTGCCATCCTGCACCAGCCGGTCGAGAATGGAAAAGACTTGCTGGCGCGCCCAGGGGTCGAGGGCGTTGATTAACTCGTCGGCAACGAGCAAGCTGGGGCGCATGGCCAACACCCCGGCCAAGGCCACCCGCGTTTTTTCGCCGCCACTCAAAGCGTGATGGGGCGGCAGCCGTTGTGCGGCCCTTGAGCAGTTTCCAGACGCCAAAGGCCACCAGCGGCCCGGCAATCGCCATGCTAAAGGCGTTCGCGCCCAGAGTGGTCAGCCCGCCGTGCGCCAGCAGGATGGCTTGGAAGAGCAGGACAATGGTGCCGAGGATGCTCATTTCGAGCGGGCCAAACAAGATCGCGCCCAACCCGGTGCCGGTGGGGTGGCTGCTGGAACCGGTGACACTGGGGATTTTGAGCGCGCTCAGAATAAAAGCAAAGGCCCCAGTCATGCCAAGCAGCAGGCGGGTTTCGGGCTTTTCGGTTACGGTGCGCCAGATGCCGATGTTATCAACACCAGCGCCAGCACCAGCCAGAGAGCGCCGAACAGGTTTTTTCGTTTTATGCTTTCTCCTTTATATTTGTAAAACAAAAGACGGTTTTGGTTTGGCCTTTTCTCTGTTCACATCTTGCGCCTGGCAGTTTTCCAGCGCAGATAAAATCTCGGCTTTGGGCAGACCCTGGCCGATGAAAACCAGTTCGGTTGTTTCGTCATCATCGGGCGAGCTATCTGCAAGCGGCTCAAGTTCCTCGAGTTCGCACAAGCCGCCCGACTGGCTGATGATGACTGGGTTGTGGTTGGCAAAAAAGACAATGCCCTTTGAGCGGATAACCCGGTCATAGATGGGGCTACTCAGGAACCGGTCGAAGGCCTCCCAATCGAGGGGCGTTTCGCTGCGGAAGGCAAAGCTGCTGAAACCGTACTCATCCACCTCGCTGGAGGGTTGGTTCCATTCCAGGTCCCAGTTCTCGGCCTCCGCGCCGTGTTCGTAGTTATACAGGCCAGTCTCAATCAGCAGGGACGGGTCAACCTGTCCATGCACGGTGCGGTGCAGGCGCGCGTCCGGGTTCAGCTGGCGGATGAAAGCCTCTAGGTTGGTGACATCATCCGGGTCAGCCAGGTCGGTTTTGTTGATCAAGACGATGTTGGTGAATTCGAGTTGGTCTACCAGCAGCGGAGCGAGCGGTTCAGTGACGATTTCCCCGTCGGCGTTGAGGCGTTCGCCTTCGCTGTTGTAGATGTCCCAGAAGTTGACCGCATCTACAACCGTAATGATGCTATCGAGCCGAACGAGGTTTTCCAGGTCGCCCATGTAGAAGGTCTGGGCGATGGGCATCGGTTCACCAATACCGGTCGATTCAATCAGGATGTATTCCAGGCCGGGAGTCTGGCTGAGGGCGGTGAGTTCGGTCAGCAAGTCTTCGCGCAGGGTGCAGCAGATGCAGCCGTTCGACATTTGGATCACTTTTTCGGTGGTGTGGCGGACGAGTTTCGAGTCGATGTTGATTTCACCAAACTCGTTGACAATGACGGCGATTTTGCGTCCGTAATTGGCCGAGAGCAGGTGATTGAGCAGCGTAGTTTTGCCCGCGCCGAGAAAGCCCACCAGCACGCTGACGGGGATGGGGGATTTTTGGATTTTCGATTTTCGAGTTCTGATTTTCGATTGCGCCATGCTTTAACCTGCCAATTTACGCAGCTGCGCCCACAGTTTTTTGGAAGGCCGTTCTTTGCCCAGGGTGCGAATCTGGCGGGCGGAGAGTTGCAAGCGCAGTGGTTTGCCACCCACCGCAACTGTCACCGTTTGCAGGTTGGGCTTGAACTGGCGCGAGGTGTGACGCTGTGAAAAACTGACTCTTTTGCCGAAGCCGGGCTTGGGTGCAATGGCGCGGCGGGTTTTGTGGTTGAGTTTGCGGGGCATTATTTGGTCTCCTTATACAAAACGTGGCGGCGCAGAATCGGGTCATATTTGCGCAGTTCCAGGCGAGTCGGGTTGTTACGGCGGTTCTTTTCGGTGTAGTAAATGTGGTCGCTTTCGGTGCTTTTCATGCGAACCAACAGGCGGACGTCTTTTTTCTTGCTTGCCATGATTTGCTCCTTGGGGGTTAGAGAGTGAAGATTGGATACTGTCTTTCGACTACGCCGAGCAAAAAGCGCTTGGCTCTGCTCAGGACTGGTTACTGGTCACTGATTACTGATCACCGCACCACTTCCCAGGCCAAATGCTGTAACTCAGGCAGGATTAACTTCTCCCAGGCCAGTTGCACGGCGGCAGGTGAGCCGGGGGTGCTGATGATTAACTTGCCGCGATAGATTCCCGCCGTTGCCCGCGAAAGGATGGCCGCCGCGCCGACTTGCTCATAACTCAACATGCGGAAAATTTCGCCAAAACCGGGCAAGGTTTTCTCCAGTTTGCGGCTGAGTATATCGAAGGTGGTATCACGGGTTGAGATGCCGGTGCCACCGTTGAACAAAATCAGGCGCGCTTCACCCGCACAGAACTCATCCAACACGGCTTCAATTTGGGCCGGTTCATCCGGCACGATACGGTAAGCTGCAAATTGATGGCCCGCTGCCTTAATTTGCGCCAGCAGGTATTGACCGTTGACATCTGTTTCTGGGGCGCGCGTGTCGGAAACGGTCACGACCGCCAGCGGGATGCCTCCCAGGGCGGCGGCTTTTTCGCGGTGAACGATGGAACCACTCGGCAGGTCGGTCACGGATAAATCTCCGAAAGAATCGGCTCGTAAACACAGATGCAGCCACCAGGGCGTGAACAACCCTCCGCCGGAAGTTGTGGGGCCTGGCCACCATCATAAACACCTTGCAGGCTTTGACCAAAGGCGCAATCCTCCGGTGCGGAAATGCGGATTTTAAGCACGCGCGGGTTGGCGCGCAGTTTTTCGAGCGCGGCTTTCATTTGGGCGCGGCGAGCTGGGCTTACCGAAGCAAGCGCATTTTGCATTTTCATCTCCTCATGAAATTGGGTCTTTATAAATCCGCAATCGGCCCATCTCATCGCCGCAGGCCATGCAACTTTCGATGTCCACTTTAAATTCGCTGCCGCCGCTGACCCATTTGAGCGCTTCCTGTAAGATGCCGACGGCCGTGTGGCAGCAGGGTTTATCGCTGGTGCGCCCATAGCACATCGAACAGCGTTCCAGCGTGTACAGGTAATAATCACCCTGATCGCTGACATGACTGACCTGATCGGTGAGGCTGTTAAAAATCTTGGCAATCGCCGGAACGCCGATTTTCATTTTGGCTTCGAGCGGCAGCACTTTAAAAGCCAGATCACCGGCCCCGGCCAGCGCGCCAAAGTTTCGCAGGCCGTTGGCAAAAAGGGCGCGACCAGCGCGCTGCGCCAAACCCCGTCCGCCGCGCACGCCATACATCTGTTCCAGGGCATTTAACAGGGCGGCAATATCGGCAAAATCGAACTGCTTTTCCAGGTTATCGGGTGGCAGGTTTTCGATATAGTTTTCCAGCCCGGCCAGGCGCAAGACGGCGTGCAAGCCGTTTGCTCCCATGACCTCCTCAATTGCCAGAAGGAAAATCCGACCCATTTTATTGGGGTAATACAGACCGCTTTTTTCCAGGGCCATGAGATTCTCCTAACTCAGGGCGGTTGTGCCAAACGCACTCCGCAGCCATTCGACCGCATCTGGCAAGCCGGAATGACGCAGGGAGACGTTCCTGGTCAGCGCAAGCTCAAAGCGCTTGTGCAATTCCTCGGCGTCAATGCTGCCATGCGAACCGATAACTACCACTTGCGAATGGGGCTTTTCCTCGCCCCAGGGTTCGGCCAGGGCCAGGCGCACACGCTTGCCCACCATTTGCAGAATCCCGCGCCGGGTGGGTGAATCGGCTAGGTAGAGCACGCCTTTGGCGCGATAAATATCCACCGGCAAATCTTTCACGATTTCGCGCAAGGCTTTCAAATCAAACGGCTCGTCGCTGACAAAGCTCCAGGTGCTAAACACCAGGCTATGATCATGGTCGTGGTCGTGATGGTGATGATGGTCATGTTCTTCGCCCAGCACATTCAAGGACAGGGATTTTTCTTTCTCGCTGTGGACATGCACATCGCGCGCCTCGCGCTCCAGCACCGCCGCGTCAAACCGGCCCACGCCCAGCGCCAGTTCGAGCGGAATCTGGCCGAACGTGGTTTCAAAAATACGGGCATTGCGGGAAATCTCGCGGATGTATTTGCGCACCTCGTCCAGCCGGGTTTTGTCGAGCAAATCGACCTTATTCAACACAACCATATCCGCCGAGGCGATCTGATCCATCGCCAAAACGGCATTTTCGCCGCCCAGGCTCAAGATTTCATCCGCATCAATGACCGTCAGGATGCTATCCACCTGCACCAGCGAACGCACGTCCGGCAGCATGAAAGTCAGGGCAACAGCGACCGGGTCTGAAACGCCGCTGGTCTCGATAATGATGTACTCCGGGCTATCTGGGCGCGCCAGCAGGTTGATGACCGAAATCAGCAAATCGTCGCGGATGGTGCAGCAGATGCAGCCATTCGACAGGTTGACGGTTTCGCCCTCGACGCCAACCACCAGTTGCGCGTCAATGTTGATTGCGCCAAAGTCGTTGACCAGCACCGCCACCCGCAAGCCATGATTGCCGCGCAGGATGTGATTGAGCAAGGTGGTCTTGCCCGCGCCGAGAAAGCCGGTCAGGATGGTGATGGGAATGGGTTGGATTTCGCTCATAAATACTCCAGTTCAACGTTTTATTGGATAACAACAAGGGCAGCCAGCGCGATGAATGGGCTGACCCGTTGGGGTTACCACAGGCTGCGGCTCCGTTGTTCCTCCGGACAAATCACTCCGTAATCGCCCAGACACTGCCGCAAAATTGGTGATTCCACGCCCGCACTCCGTGCCGCAAGCCGGGCACCACATCGGCGCATCGGCCTGGGACATGGGGCGCATTTCCTCAATTTCGAGTTCGCAGTTTGGGCAGGTATAAACGTAAATTGGCATTGCCTACTCTGGTCGGGAATGGTCATTCTGAATCGCCTGGATGATTGCGAGTTTATCGAGACACTTCTAAAATTTGCTGGCAGTTGGCACAGGTGCCGCTGATTTCGAGCGTTTGCGCCGCAATCCGGTAGCCGAGTTTCTGACCAACGTGCTGGAGCAGCAGTTCGAGGGTTTGTTCATGAACTTGTTCAACATGCCCACACAGCCGACAGAGCAAAAGAACATCCGCACCCGATTGGGCTGGCAGGTAGGCCAAGCCCTTGCCAGGGAGAAAAACTCGCCGGATAAGCGCGAGATCTTCCAATCGCTCCAATGTACGGTAAACCGTGACCAACCCAAGGCTATGGCACAGACGGCGGGCCTGATTAAAGACCTCGAATGGACTAAGCGGTTGATCAGCCTGACTCAATGTGGCAATCACCGCCTGGCGTGGGGCAGTCAAGCGGCAGCCGATTTGCTGAAGGCGGGAGTCCCATTCAATAGCCAATGAGTTCATCGGCTTTTCCTTTTTAGTTGGAAGGTTTTAACAGGCTGATAGTTTATTTCAAGTCGCATCAAAATGTTGTTTCAGATGCTACCGTATGATGTGTCGTATTTACTACATAAACAATGTCGCTTGTAAGACAGAATTTTTGCGCCTGACATGCTGTCATATAAACAGTTGTTTATTTGTGGATATTTGATATGACAAAAACAAACCTGCTCCAAGAACACGCCGAGAATTTTGACGAACAAATTCGCCAACATCTGCTCGATGCACGCTCCGCCGGGCAGATTGCCGAAATTTTCAAGGCACTCGCCGACCCAACACGGGTGCAGATTCTTAGCCTGCTCAGCCACGAGCCTGTTTGCGTGATCAATTTATGCCTGGCGCTGGAGATGAGCCAACCCGCCATCAGTCACCACCTGCGAATCTTGCGCCATAACCGCATTGTGCAAACTCGCAAGGAAGGCAAACACGTTTTCTATGCGTTGGCCGATGAGCATATCCAAACCCTGTATCGGCAGATTCTCGAACATTCGCAACATTCTTAATTCAAAAGGAGATTCCCCCATGTCCCATACCACTCACCCCAACCATCACCACGCCCACAGCGCGGATTGCGGCCACCTGGGCGTCCAGCACGGCGACCATGTTGATTACCTGCACGACGGTCACCTGCACTTCCCGCACGAAGGCCACTACTACGAGGGCTTGGATTGGGCAAGGGAGCGCGGGAAATTGCAAAAGATATGCGGGCGGCGCTGGGCGGCAACCTGGTCAGGGCGCTGCGGATTGCGCGAACAGAGACCTTGCGGGCGTACCGCGAGGCGGCCAGGGCATATTACCAGCAAAGCGGCGTGGTGAAACAATGGGAATGGCACTCGGCGCGGAATGAGCGGACATGCGCGGCGTGCTGGGCGATGGATGGCAAGCGGTTCAATTTGTCTGAACCGATGCCCGCTCATGTGAACTGTCGTTGTACGATGATTCCGGTGACGCAGACCTGGGAGGAATTAGGCTTCGGCGGAATCGAAGAATTGGAGCAGCCAGCCCCGGCATTGGATGTTTTTGCCAAACTTCGGCCTGACCAGCAGTTGATGGTATTGGGGCCTGCGAAGTTCGGAGCGTGGCAGGCGGGGGCGTTGAAATTGCCTGACCTGGTGGGGTGGAAGGACCACCCGCTTTGGGGGAAGAGCGTTTTTGAGAAGAGTATGAGAGAACTGCCTATAAAAAGGGGCGACTAATTGAACAGATGCGCCGCCAATGCCCAGTCCTCGCCAATGTTCTTGCGTGCCAGGAAAAACAAGCCTGGCACAATGCAGGTTTGTTTGTTCGCCCCGAATGGTCGTTTCTTTTGCATAACCCACCCTGTAAGGGACTGCAATTAGAGAAAGAATTCGGTCTGCTTCGGATTGGGACGCGGCCCGAACAATCAATTTTTCGTTTTCAAGTTCGATTACGGCTACAGGTTGATTTTGACGAGTAATAATTTTCATGATAGTATTTTTATACAAGATTTTACGAATTATCTTAATTCACCTGAACGCGAAGAAATCAGGAAACTTGTTTTGAATGCTGAAAAATCGGCGAAGTCCGCGAGGCGCGAAAACGACTTCGTTCATGGCTGGCGCGTCACCCTGACGATGCCCAAATGTTGGGGGAGGGTGAAAGTTTGGTCATGCTTGAAATGGCCTTGATAGAAGCCCCCCCGATACTGAGTAGTATTTTTGTGTTATAATTTTGTCAACAACTGATTTGGGTTTGCCGGAGTTTACCGCCCGGACAAGTGGATTGTTTTACAGTCCATTTGTCCGGGCGTTTTTATTTTGGGAGATGGAGAACACCATGAATACTGAGTATCTGGACATCCTGGCTTCGGTTTTGAATGCGGTTTTGATGGCCGCCCTGCCCGCCCTGGCGGTGACGCTGGTTGGAATGGGTGCGGCCTGGGCGCGCAAGACCTGGGCAGAATTTCGGGCGCGTGAGCCGAAACTGGCCGACCAGGTGGCTTTTTACGCGCGGATAGCCGTTGAAGCGGCTGAACAGGCCGGGGCGGCCAAACTGGTGAGCGATAAGAAAACTTACGCGCTGATGATTGCTCAGATATGGCTGGAAAAGAATGGCCTGGGAGGAGTGGACACCGATCTGATTGCTGCTGAAATTGAGCGACAGGTTGGGATGTTGAAGTTGGTTGAGTCTATCCGCTCATGACGCCGGAACTGATAGCCGCCTTAGTAGGTAGTTTGACCGGGGCTGCCGGGTTGATTACGGCGGTTTCAACTGCCAGGTTGTCGGCCAAAAAGACTGAACTGGATGTGTTGAGACAAACGATTGACGAGCTGCAGGAAGAAAACAGGCGGTTGCGTGTGATTGTTTCTGAATTGCAGGAAGAAAATCAACAATTGCGCAAAAAATTGGGCATGACGATTAGAACACCTGCGAAAAGATTGGCAACCCGTGATGATACTGATTGATTTGTTGATTTCGGCCCTGTTGGGCGTGGCATTACATCAATTGCGTCCCCAGATCGATAAACTTTCGGACGGTTGGCGCGAATTGACCAGTTATGCGGTTGGCGTAACCGGGGCTGGCCCGTTATTCGCGCTGTGGTGGCACCGGTTGAAGGACGTAGAAAATCCATTCAATCGGGCGTTTTTGGCTTTTCTTTTGGCTTTTGTGGGTGTGGGGAGCGGGGTCGCCACGGGTTGGATGCTGGACACGTTCAAGGATGATTTGAAAGGAACGAAAGATGACTAATGAAGTTGACGAAACCCTGGCGCTGGCGGATGAAGGCAGTTCGCAGGAATCGCAAGAAACGCAATTCGATGCTGAGTATGTGAAAAAATTGCGGGCAGAAAACGCGAAATACCGCACGGAACGCAATGCGCTCGAAATGAAAGTGAAAACCTTTGAACAAGAGCAGATGACCAAAGAGGAACAGGCCGCCCAAAAGTTGAAAGAACTCGAAGAACGCGAAAAGGTTTTTGTCGAGCGCATTCGCTCGACGAACCTGCGCTCGACAGTTATGGGCGCGGCTGCCAGCCTGAAACTTGGTTCGGTGGAAGCTGCGCTGAAATTGCTCGACACGAGCGCGATTGAGTATGATGACGAGCATAACCCGCTTGGGGTGGAGGCTGCCCTGGCGAAACTGGTCAAAGATTACCCGTTCCTGGTGACGAATGTTCCTGCCAGCGGGGACAGGACCAACCCGGAACGCGGCGGGCGCAACATGTTGACGCTCGATGATGTGAAGAAAATGACCCCTGATGAAATCAATTCGCGCTGGGAAGAAGTAAGCGCGGTGATGAAGAGCAAATAGCGGCTGGATGCCGATAGCCTGAACGCCTGGCGCGGGATGGAATTAAAAATCAAACAACCAAAAATCGAAAGGAAAAAAAGTAATGGCTATCAACAATTTCATTCCAGCTGTGTGGGCCGCGCGCGTGCTGGAAAACCTGAACAAGTCCCTCGTCTACGGCGGCCTGGTCAACCGTGACTATGAGGGTGACATTCGCCAAATGGGCGATACCGTGAAAATCAACAGTATTGGCGCGGTGTCGATTGGGACTTACACCAAGAATACCAACATTGGCGATCCCGAAACCCTGAGCGATGCGCAGGCCAGCCTGCTTATCAACCAGGCGAAATACTTCAACTTCCAGATTGATGACGTGGATAAAGCGCAGCAACAGCCGAAGGTAATGGATGCGGCCATGAAAGAAGCCGCTTACGGCCTGGCGGATGCTGCCGACCAGTACATTGCCGGACTGTACACCGGTGTTGCCAGCGGGAACACCATTGGCGATGACACCACGCCGATTGTACCGACTGCCACGACCGCTTACGAAAGACTGGTTGACCTGGCGACCCTGCTGGACGAAGACAATGTTTCGAGCGAAGACCGCTGGGTTGTGCTGCCGCCCTGGTACTATGGCCTGCTGTTGAAGGATGACCGCTTTGTGAAGGCCGGGACTGCGCAGACTGACCAGGTTTTGCGCAATGGACTGGTGGGCGAGGCCGCCGGGTTTGCCGTGTACAAGTCGAACAACGTGCCGCACACGACCGGGACGAAGTACAAAATCATGGCCGGGCAGCGCAAGGCTATTTCGTTTGCCGACCAGGTGAACAGCATCGAGGCTTACCGCCCTGAAAAGCGGTTCGCTGATGCGGTGAAGGGGTTACACCTGTATGGCGCGAAACTGGTTTATCCTGCCGCCATTGCCGTGCTGACCGCGAACAAGTCGTAACCAACCATATCAGACCATGAAAAACGGAAGCGCAATTTCCGTTTTTCATGGTCTGGAAAGGTGTAAAAAATGTGGATTCGGAATAAAAATACTGGCCTGAAGTGGGATGTGCCCGCCGAACGCGCCAATGAGTTGATTGAGACTGGCGAATACGAAGGCGTTAACCACGAGGAAAGCAAACCTTCCAGTTCCGAGACCGTGAAGCCGGGTAAACGCAATGCAAAACCTGGTTGATCTGGTACGCGGGCTGATAGGTGACACAGATAGCGTTGACAAGGCCTTTACGGATGCCGAAATTCGCGCCGCCCTATCCCCATACGCTGAACGGGCGGACTACCAACCATTGGCGGGTTTCCTTGTCAAGGTTGGCGGGGCGTGGGAACAGCGCAACTTTCAAGCGGCGGTTGGTTTTTGGGCGGATGACGCGCAACTTTTCAATACTGAGTATGAGGGCGTCACACCTACGACAAGCGACCTTCTCGCCGGGCATTGGATATTCAACAGTCACCAGGAAGGCATTTACCTGACGGGCGTAACCTGTGATGTGTACGCGGCAGCGGCGGATTTGCTGGCGTTGTGGGCCGGGCGGGCTGGTTATGAAAAAAACGGACGCGGCCAGGCATTGATGGATGCGGCCAGGGAAATGCGTAAACGAATGCGCCCGAGGGTAATTACCAATGACTGAAACAGGCAATGCGGCAGCCCACCTGATAAACATTCTTCGCAACGATGCAACGCTGATGGGGATGGTCAATAATCGGGTATATCTCGATGAATCACACCCAGACGCCCGGACGCCGTTTGTGCTGGTGACTTACTACGAAGGCAATGATGCCAGTACGGTGAACGCGGCGCGAATTTTCACCCAGGCTGATTACACGGCGCGGGTGGTGGCTAAAGCAATAGACAGCGGCGCGGATGCAATTGCCAGGCGTATTGATGGTTTATTGCACAAATCTGCGCCAAACAATTCACTGGGCGTATTGGGATGCGCTCGACAAAAGCCGGTCAGTTACCTGGAAGACGCTAAAGGCGTGCTGCTAAAGCATACCGGCGGCGTTTATCGGGTATATGCAAAGTAAGGAAAGGATAAAACCATGACAGAACGCGCAAGTATTTTCCAGGGCGTGCAAATTGGCGTGGAAAGCACGCCTGGCACGAGTGTTCCTGCAAACAAGAAATTGCAAAGCATCAGTATTGAACCATCCATCAAAGCCGAAGTGAAGACCTTCCGCCCGATGGGCAGCAAGTTTTCAACGCTTTCGGCTTTGGGCAAGGAATGGAGCGAATCAAAAATCAGCGGCCAGCCGACGTATGACGAATTGACGTTTCTGCTTGCCAGCCTGGTAAGTTATGCCGCGCCAGCCGGGGCCGGGACTGAAAAAACCTGGACATTTTCACCACTGACCAGCAACCCGGATACCGTGAAAACTTTCACGGTGGAGCAGGGCGGCAGTGTACGGGCGCATAAATTTACCAATGGAATTGTGACCGGCCTGACGATGAAATTCAGTCCTGGTGAAGTGACCCTGGATGGTACGATGATGGGCAAGGCTTTGCAGGATGGGATCACGATGACGAACAGTCCGACCAGTATCCCATTGATTCCGGTTTTGCCAACACAGGTGTTGGTATATCTGGCTGATACGGCAGCCGGGTTGACTGGCGCAACCGCGTTGGCGCGCGTTCTATCGGTTGAATGGAGCCTGACGGATCGCTTTGGCCCGTTGTTCGTGTTGAACAATTCAACCAGTTTCGTTACTACCCTCGAACAAGAGCCGAAACTGACCTGTAAGTTGAAAGATGAGCATGTCATCGAAGTCAGCGAGACGAATCCCGACGCTTGCGCGCCAATCGAGTGCGCCTGCGGCTGTGGGCTCGATTGCGGCCACCCGGCGGTCCCGCACGGTGACCATGTTGATTACCTGGTGAAGGGCCGCCTGCACCACCCGCATAACGGTCACTGCGACGACCACGGCCCGCTCGGGTTGGCGGCGTAGTACAGACACCTGTCAAGAGAGGTTAAGTAAAAAGAACTGATTCTTAAACAAAACAACCAGCAACGCTGCTGGTGTCGCGCCTTATAAATCTAAAAAAATCAGGGCAGCCAGCGCGGGAAAATGGCATTTTCAACCAAGACGCGCGTTCCTTGGATGGGAGTCCATACGACGGCGGCAGGGTGATATTCATCGGTCAGATTGGTTTGCTGAAAGACGAGTGCCGTTCCCCAGGGGTCCCACTGGTAAAAGTCATAGGTAAAGTCAGGCTCACTGGCAATGATAGGCCCGCCCAGCGAAATGGGATTGAAAAGCCAGATTTGTCTGGCGAGGCTGTGGGCATCAGTCCGTAGTCCAATGACAGCCTGGTCGCCGCGCGGCGACCAGGCTGGCAGGGCAAATGCAGCATCCAGGCGGTCATTTTCTTTGCCGAGTAAGGCTTCGATATCGCCGGTTTGAAAGTCTGCGCGAAACAGAATCGTGCGAGACTGATTTTGAGCGTTGACAATCACGTTTGCGTAGAAAAAGTAGCGGCTGTCGGGTGACCAGGTTCCGGTTAAACCGTAGTTGCTTGGCAACGACACATCTTCGCCAGTGTTCAGGTTGACAACATGGATGACATTCTTCATACCGTCATAGACGGCCAGCCACTGACCATCCGGCGACCAGGAAGCGCCATAGCCAACCTGTTCACGCGTGCCAAACAAAGGGCGGTCCTGTCCACTTTGTAAGTTGATGATGCGTGGCCGGGGCGCTCCGAACTGCCTGCTTGCTCCGAAGGGTTCGGCGCGGTTATATGCAATTGATTGTTCATCTGATGACCAGGCGGGGTTTGTGCAGCGGCCTGCGCCGCAGTCGAGAAGCAAATGTGGGGTTTCTCCTGCCCGACCTGTAAGCCATAAATCCATTCCTTGCTGGTCGTTGCGAACGGCATAGACGATTTGATTACCAGAGGCTGAAACGCTAAACTCTAACACTTGTCCAGATGTGTGGGTGATTTGTTTGGGTGTTCCCCCAGTATAAGGGATGCTCATCAGTTCTCGCTGCGGGTCGCTGTAATTTAAGTAAATAACCTCCGGCGAACGCACCGTCAGGGTCCAGCGCAGCGTGCGTCGCAACCACGATTTGCCTTGTCCGATGAGTCCTGGCGCGTGATCAATGGTTACTATTCCCCGAAAAGGCTGTGACGGGATAAACTGCACGGTGCGTTGATCGAGCCAGATAAACACGCCCGCTGTCTCTGGCTGTATCAGGATTTGGTTTTCGACGATAGAAGCAACCACCGGCTCAGAAAAGCGCAGGGTTATTCTTTCGTAGGGACTGATGGCATCCCGTGCATTGATGGTGTGCAGGCTGACAATGACTCCTGCGCTGTTGAAATAGAAAATCAACCCGGCAATTGCCAGGGCGATAACAGCCAGGGTTGAACCAGCGGCGAGGTCGAGGCGGTCAAAGCGGCTCATGGATAGAGATAAGGTTGGGCAGGCGGCGCAACCGCCTCCACCGCTTCGGCCCGGATGAGCGGAATTCGCTGTCCATCCAGCGTAATGGCCTGCACCAGGCCCTTGACTTTAACCCAGTCGTCGTTTTGCAGCGCAGCGCTCTCCGGCCACTCTACGACCATGCCAAGCGCAAACGCATCGGCAGTGCAACACACAATCACAAAACGGCTGAGCAGAAATTGGCCGGGCGGCAGGCGGGGGTCATGATAAACGAACCCAACGACGTTGGCTTTTTGTCCTAAATACGAGGCCGGGTCAAGTTGGGAGTTGAAATACCGGCTCCATTCCAGGATGGTTCGTTCCTGGTCGAGCAAGTCAAATTGCCGGGCTTCGGTATTATTCAGGATAGGTGCGGCGGCGCTGACACCTTTTCCGGCCAGGGCTGAAGTGGATAACGGCTGAGCCGGTAACAGAAGCCCCGTCAGCAGCGGTAACAGAGCAATGATGAGTAACCAGACAGACGGTGTATGCGGGTGGCCATGGCCTTCCCCATCTGGGTGGTCGTGTATATCTGCTGCGACCTGGCGCGTGACCTGGAGCAGGTTGAAGCCTATCCAGAACAGTCCCACAATTCCAACCAGGGTAAGAGGCAGGAAGCGTTCATGGATGTACCAATTCAGACGTGCAGTAAATAGTTGGAAAGTCAAGAAGCCCCCCAACAAGAGCATAATACAGCCCTGGAGTATGCGGAAGCGGCGCAGGGGCATTAATAGCCTCCCATCGTCCACAGGTTCACCATTAAACCAGCCAGGAAACTCATGCCAAAGGAGAGCAAGAGGAGATACAGTACAGCTCGTTTCTTGAATACCGAAAGATACATGAGGGTTGATTTTATATCCACCATCGGGCCAAAAACAAGAAAAGCCAGGATAGCGCCTGGGCTGAAAGTGCCGACAAATCCCAACACAACGAAGGCGTCTACGGTGGAACAAATCGAGAGAACAACGGCCAGCAACATTAAAACAAGAACCGAGACAACCGGCCCCTGCCCTAATGTAAGCAGGATTGGTTGCGGGACAAGCGCCTGCAACGCAGCGGCCAGGGCTGCGCCAATCACCAGATAGCGCCCCATTTCAAAAAATTCGTCCCCGGCAATGACCAGCATTTGTTGCAAACGCGTAGGTTGAATGGGTTGGCGATGCAAACCGGTATTGTGAAGATGAAAATGAATTTCAGGGAGCGACCGGGTCTTCAAAATCTCGGCTGGACCACGCGCAACCGAAAAAACCAGACCGATGATGAAGGCAATCAACAGGCTGGCGCCAACCCGCAAACCAAGCATTTGACCCGCGCCAAAGGCTGCCACTGTACTGGCGATGACTATCGGGTTGACGACCGGGCTAGCCAGCAGGAAAGAGATGCCGGCAGAGATGGGCAGTCCCTTGCTCAACAAGCGGCGCGTAAATGGGATGACCCCGCATTCGCAGACCGGGAACACAAGCCCCATCAGTGACCCGGTCAGTGCGCTGAGCCAACGATTGCGCGGGAACAGGTTCTGGAATTGGTCTTGTTTCAGAAAAACCTCTACAAAACCTGAGCCGAGTGTTCCTAATAAGAGAAATGGCAGCGCCTCGATAAAAATTCCCAGGAAAATCGTGGCAAATACGCCCAATCTTTCCCGTAACCAGGGGAACAATGCCAGCAAGGGCATCTGGGAGGATTGAACCAGTATGATAACGAGCAGGATAATGAAAACAATCGCCAAACGATTTTGAGATTTGGTGTGAGACGCTGGGCCCACGTTCTGTTCCATGAAACGGGATTATATACTAAGTTGAATCAAAACCGGCAGTTTTGCATGCCGGTCTTTTGAAAAAGTTATCCCGTTTTGAGGCTGGTACGTGCAGCAGGAAGCGCCAAACTCTCTACCAGTCGCGGCGGATGGCAAACGTCCGCGCCCCACACGGAAGCGCCGCACACACCAGGTTGTCAGAACCTGCCAACCCACAAGAATTGCCAGTTAATAAGCATTCAACTCCTCCTGCTGGGTCGGTGCGCCAAAGCGCGGGAAGGGGTCGTTGATGCTCGTAAGCAAACGCGGCAAGTCACGAAGTTCTTCTTGGGTCATCAGGCAAATATCGAGGGCCTGCACCAATGCCTCTTTGTCGAGTTCCTGCCCGATAAAGACCAACTCCTGATGGCGGTCGCCGTACGGTTCGCGCCAGAAGTTGGCAATGTGTGCTTGCATTTCGGGGGTTTGCGGCCACTGCTCACGCGGCACCGCCGCCCACCAGCGCCCCGCCAGGCCCATGCGAATCTGCCGCCCAGCTTGCGACCACTGATAAGCCTCGTCCATGCGCGTGCCAAGCCAGAAAAAGCCCTTCGAGCGCAAAATGTCGGTCAGGCCGCCCATGCGCAAGAACTCTGCCAGGCGTTCCGGGTGAAAGGGCAACCAGGCGCGATAGACAAAACTGCTGATACCGTACTCTTCCGTTTCGGGGGTGTGACGTCCGGCCAGTTCATCGGCCCACTGCGGCAGTTTCCCGGCGGCAGCCAGGTCGAACATGCCGGTATTTAGCACCTTGTCTAAATCCACCCGCCCGTATTGGGACTGGATGACCGCCGCATCGGGGTTGATTTTGCGCAAGATGGCGATGAGCGCGCCCAACTCGGTCTCGTTGACCAAATCGGTTTTATTGACGACAATTAGATTGGCAAACTCCACCTGCTCAACAAGTAAATCCACCATCGTGCGGCCATCTTCATCGCTGACGGCCATGCCCTTCTCCTTCAGGCTTTTGGCTTCCAGGTAGTCACGCAGCCAATTGGAAGCATCCACCACCGTCACCATCGTATCCAGGCGGGCAATGTCGTTCAGTCTGAAATTATCGAGTTCCGGTACGGGAAAGTCGAAGGTGGCAGCCACTGCCAGTGGCTCAGAAATGCCGGTCGATTCAATCAAGAGATAATCGAAACGGCCTTCGCGTGCCAGGCGTGCCACTTCGACGAGTAAGTCTTCGCGCAGAGTGCAACAGATACAGCCGTTGCTCATCTCCACCAGGCGCTCTTCAGTGCGGCTGAGTTCTGCGCCGCCATCGCGCACCAGTTGGGCGTCAATGTTGACCTCGCTCATGTCATTGACAATCACGGCCACGCGCCGCCCTTCACGATTGTTGAGCACATGGTTGAGCAGGGTGGTTTTGCCCGCGCCCAAGAAGCCGGAAAGCACAGTAACGGGTAAACGTTTGTTCATAGTTGGTCTCTCTCCATTTCGAAATCTGCAAGAACATCGGAGCGAAAATTTACCCCACTCACTGTGGCAGTGTCGTCGTAAATCTGACCAATTGAGCTGTCGTATTTGCGACAATTTCTGTCAGATTTGTGCGCGGTCAGTTTTCCCTGGGTTGCTTAAGCCTGACCAGATGACAGGCACACGCCAGAGTAGACCGGTATACAATCCGCTGGTATCATTCGCCCCTATGAACACCTGGATTACCCTGCTCATCGTTATCGTCACTTATGCGGGCATTGCGCTCGGCGA
>DAOUBQ010000014.1:0-59960 GCA_034432755.1 Anaerolineales bacterium | reverse complement strand
TTATCTGCAAAACGCCCTATTGAACCGCAAAGACGCCAGGCACGCGGAGGAAAAATAAGAGCGAATCTTTCGTCTTTGCAGTGAAATCATGATTTTTGCAGTGAAATCATGATTTTTGCCGTGAAGTCAAGGATATTTTCACCCCGCTTTGTGTGCGGCTCATCCTTAAGTCCTTTCATCCTGTTTGTTTTTTAAGACTTTGAGAAGGCCATAGCGTAATATCAGTTATTAATTGACAAAATTCGCCAAAAAGCGTATGATAGAGTAGTAATTATCAACAAAATTCAACAAAATCAAGCAAGGATGATCTTTTGACCACCTACGAACGCCGCCAAATGCTCCTAGACTTGCTGCGCCGCCAGCCGGGTTTGCGCGTGCCTGAAATTGCCCGTCAAATCGGCGTCTCGCAAGGCACGGTGCGTAACGATTTGGACGCGCTCGAAGAATCCGGGCATCTCACTCGCGTGCGCGGCGGCGCGGTCTTGAACAGCGCCAGTCAACTGCCCCAGGCGGTTTTCCGCGCTCGCCATGAGGAACACGCCCGCCAAAAGGACGCGATTGGCGGGCAGGCCGCCCGTCTGATACAGGATGGCGATTCGGTTTTGTTAGACGCCAGCAGCACGGCTTACTATCTCGCCTTGCACCTGACCGAGCGTTCTCGCTTGCGGGTGGTTACCAACGGCCTCGAGGCGGCCCGCCTGCTGGCGCAAAACCCGTCCAATACGGTTATCTTGTTGGGGGGCGTGGTGCGGCAAGATGGCTCGGCGGTGGCCGGTTTGCTGAGCGAGCAAATCATCGCCGAACTGCATATCCAGAAAGCCTTCGTCTCGGCCAGCGGGTTCAGCCTGGAGCGTGGACTCACCGAAGTCCACCTGGAAGAAGCCCAACTCAAACGCAAAGCCATCGAATCGGCCCGCCAGGTCTTTGCCCTGATAGATTCGAGCAAACTGGGGCAGGAAGACCTGACCTCCTTTGCCCGTCCCGCCCAAATCACACACCTGTTTACCGATGAGGGCCTTCCTCCAGAATGGCAAGAGCGCTTGCGCCAGGCCGAACTCCCCTTCACCATTTGCGGCGGCGGCTCATGAAACGAATTGGCATTCAATTCCGCGTGCGCCCCGACCGTCTGGACGAGTACAAAGCCAGGCACAAACATGTCTGGCCCGAAATGCTCCAGGCCCTGCGCGAGGCAGGATGGCGCAACTACACCCTGTTTGCCCGCCCCGACGGGCTCATTTTCGGTTACTTCGAGACCGATGACGATCTGCCAACTGCCCTGGCGCGCATGGCTGCTGCCGAAGTCAACGCCCGCTGGCAAGCCTTCATGGCTGAATTTAACGTTTTGGCAGAACACCTGGACGACACCTTCGTCGAACTCGAAGAATACTTTCACCTGGATTGAACCATGCCCAACTACCTTGCCCTCGACCTCGGCGCCGAAAGCGGACGCGCCATCCTCGGCAGCCTTGAAAACGGCAAACTGGCCCTCACTGAAACCCATCGCTTCCCCAACGGCCCCATCTACCTGCCGGAAGGGATGTATTGGGACATCTTACGCCTGTGGAGCGAGATTCAACACGCCATTGCACTTTCTGCTGCCCAAGCCTCGCTTGACAGCCTGGGAATAGATACCTGGGGTGTAGATTTTGCCCTGCTCGACCATAATGGCGCGCTGCTCGCCAACCCTCGTCACTACCGCGACCCGCGCACCGCTGGCATGATGGAAGAAGCCTTTCAGCGCGTGCCACGCGAGCAAATCTTTGCCCAGACCGGCATTCAGTTCATGCAACTGAACACCCTTTACCAGCTGCTTGCCCTGTCACGTCAGCAGCCTCATCTTCTTGAAGCCGCTCACACCTTCCTCACCATCCCCGACCTGTTCAACTACTGGCTGAGCGGCCAAATTTCTTGTGAATTTACCAATGCGACCACCACTCAATGCTTTGACCCGCTTCGCCGCGCCTGGGCCTTGCCCCTGCTCGAAGCGTTGGATATACCCACCCGAATCCTGCCTCCCGTTTGTGAGCCGGGAACCATCCTCGGCAGATTGCGCCCTGAAATTGCCGCGAAAACCGGGGCTGGACTCATCCCGGTCATCGCCCCCGCCTGCCACGATACCGGCTCAGCCCTTGTCGCCGTCCCCTCCGAAGGCAAAGACTTCGCCTGGCTCAGTTCCGGCACCTGGAGCATCATGGGCGTTGAAACGGATACACCCTGCCTCGACGAGCGTGCCCTGGCCTACAACTTTACGAACGAAGGCGGTGTTTTTGGGGCATGGCGTTTATCCAAAAACATCATGGGCCTATGGCTCATCCAGGAATGCAAACGCGAATGGGGGATTTCCTACGACGAAATCACCCAACTCGCCGCCCAAGCCACGCCCTTCCTGGCCGTCCTTGACCCCGACGCTGCGCTATTCCTCCACCCTGGCGATATGCCCGCCAAAATCCAGCAGTTTTGCGCCCAGAGTGGACAAGCCGTCCCCCAAACGCGTGGACAAATCGCGCGTGCGGCCCTGGAAAGCCTGGCGCTCAAATATCGCCTGGTGCTGGAGCGCCTCGAAACCCTGACCGGCAAACATCTCTCCCCCTTGCACATCATCGGCGGCGGGACCAAAAACCGCCTGCTCAATCAACTCACTGCCGACTGCCTCGCGCGCCCCGTCATCACCGGGCCGGTTGAAGCCACTGCCATCGGCAACATTCTAATGCAGGCCCTCACCCTTGGGCATCTCTCCGATTTGAGCAAAGCCCGCGCACTCGTGCGTGCCTCCTTCAACGTAGAAACTTATCAGCCCGGAGAACGCGCGGGCTGGGATGAAGCCTACCAAAAATTGATGCGCTTACTGGACTCTAACGTCTCCTGACGTTGCAGTCCGTGAAAGGAAATGATGCTCCAAGCCCCCTACCCCGAACTGGATGACCTGCTGACCATGCTGGGCGAATCGGGTCGCCGCCTGGCCGAAATCGAAGCCAGCGAAGGCGCCGCCGGAAACATCTCCGTTTGTCTGCGCTGGCCGGTGGAGTTGCGCACGCGCTTCCCGCTCGTCAGCCCCATCGAACTGCCCCAGCCCGTCCCCGAACTGGCTGGAGCAACTTTCATCGTGAGCGGTTCTGGTCGCCGCCTGCGCGAAATTCTTGATGAACCATTAGCCAACCTGGCTTGCATCGTGGTGGACGAAGGCGGTCAGACCGGCAAACTCTACACCTCCTATCACCGCCGTTTTGAGCGTGTTACCAGCGAATTCAACTCACACCTGGCAGTCCACTACGACCAGGCGCGCGCCACCGGCACGAATTTTCACGCCGTTGTTCACGCCCAGCCCTTGCACTTGACCTACTTTAGCCACATTCCGCGCTTTCAAGATGAAACATATCTCAACCGTCATCTGCTGCGCTGGCAGCCGGAGACCATCGTCAACCTGCCGGAAGGAATAGGCATTGTCCCGTTCCTGGTTCCTGGCTCGGCGGCGCTCATGCAGGCCACCACCGAGTCGCTGCGCCGCCACCGCATTGTCGTCTGGAGCAAGCACGGCGTCATGGCGCGTTCCGATGTCTCGGTCAAGCGCGCCACCGACCGAGTCGAATACGCCGAAACCGCCGCCAAATACGAGTACCTGAACTTGTGCGCGGGTGAACCCGCCGATGGCCTGACCCCCGAAGAAATCCGCGCCATTTGCGCGGCGTTCGATGTGAAGCAAAACATTTTCTAAACAAACCGCGAAGGCCGCCAGGAGCGCCAGGTTTCATAAGGTTTTCTTAGCGTTCTTAGCGCACTTGGCGGTTCGACACAAAATTGTGAGACCCCAATGACCATCTCCGACCAAACCATCCAATCCGCTTACGTCCTTGCCAAAGAACGCTACGCCGCCCTCGGCGTAGATACCGATTCCGCCCTGAAAACCCTCGAAACCGTTGCCATTTCTCTGCACTGCTGGCAGGGCGATGACGTGGGCGGCTTTGAGAACCCCGGCGGCGAACTGACCGGCGGCATTGCCGCCACTGGCAACTACCCCGGCAAAGCCCGCAACGCTGACGAACTGCGCCGCGACCTGGACGTAGTCTATCGCCTGCTGCCTGGCGCGCATCGCCTGAACCTGCACGCCATCTACCTGGAATCCGATAACAAAGTGGAACGCAACGCTATCGAACCGCGCCACTTCTCCCGCTGGGTAGATTGGGCCAAGGCAAACGGTCACGGCCTCGATTTCAACCCCACCTGCTTCTCGCACCCCCTCGCCGCCGATGGCTTCACCCTCTCGCACCGCGACCCGGCCATCCGCCAGTTTTGGGTGGAACATTGCCTCGCCTGCCGCGAAATCGGCAATTATTTTGGTAGGGAATTGGGAACTCCAGCGGTGACGAACATCTGGATTCCCGATGGCTACAAAGACACCCCCGCCGACCGCCTCACACCCCGCCGCCTGCTTCTCGAATCCCTCGACAAAATTCTGGCTGAAAAGTTATCCCACAACCTGGACGCGGTCGAACCCAAATTGTTCGGCATCGGCTCAGAGAGTTACGTCACCGGCTCGATGGAGTTCTACACCGCCTACGCCGTCAGCCGCCGCGTGATGTTGACCCTCGACAGCGGCCACTTCCACCCCACCGAAACCATCGCCGAAAAAATCTCCTCCATCCTGCTCTACCTCGATGAGATTCTCCTGCACGTCAGCCGCGGCGTGCGCTGGGACAGCGACCATGTCGTGACGTTCACCGATGATTTGCAGACCATCGCCCAGGAAATTGTCCGCGCCAATGCGCTGAGCCGCGTGCATATCGGCCTGGATTACTTCGACGCCAGCATCAACCGCATCGCCGCCTGGACAATTGGGGCGCGGAATACGCTCCGGGCGTTGTTGAACGCCCTGCTAGAGCCGCGCGACCTGCTCACCCGCTACGAAGCCGAAGGCGACTTCACCAGCCGCCTGGCCTTGCAAGAAGAGCTCAAGGCCATGCCCGCCGCCGCCGTCTGGGATTATTACTGCCAGCAAAAAGGCGCGCCGGTGGGGATAGATTTTATGCGCGTGGTGAAGGAGTATGAAAAGAAGGAATTGTCCAAAAGATAAACAGCCCTGAGCAGAGGTTCGAGCGGAGGCCTGAACGAAGGTGAAAGCCGAAGTCGAGAACCGCAGTCGAAGGGCGGGTAACTGGAAAAATGTCCTTCAACTTCGCCGCCAAGTTCGGGCGGCTCTGCTCAGGACGGAGATGAAATGCCAATTATCAAATTATTCGCCAACCTGCGCAAAGCCGCAGGGACGAAAGAAGTTGTTATAACGCCCCCTTGGGTGGCTCCGCTCCGCTTCGCAAGGAGCAAGCGTCGGTGGAGTTGTGTCCGAGTTAGTGAAACGGTACCCGGCGCTGGCGGAGAGTCTGCTCGTAGACGGGCAAATCTGGCCCCACGTCATCATCACGCTCAATGGACACCCGACAGATGACGTAAATGCTCCGGTAACGGAATCGGACCAAATCGCAATTTTCCCGCCGATTGGCGGCGGTTAAGGAGAAAATTCATGAATGGTTGGAATGGAAAGATTTTAGAGATTGACCTGACAACGCTGACCCATAAAGAGTATCCGCTCGATATGGACATGGCACGGCACTTCATCGGTGGGCGCGGGTTGGGCGCGCGGCTGTTGTGGGATTTGGTCGGCCCCGAAGTGGAGCCGCTCAGCCCCGAAAACGTGCTGATTTTTACCAACGGCCCGCTGACCGGAACTGGCTACCAAACCAGCAACCGCTTTTCAGTCACGACCAAAAGCCCGCTGACCGGCACGGTGCTAGACGCCAACTCTGGCGGCTTTTGGGGCATGACGTTCAAGAAAACCGGCTACGACGCCCTGATTGTGCGCGGACGCGCCTCAAAACCGACCTGGATGGAGATAAAGAATGGTGAAATCTCTTTCCATGACGCCTCCGCGTTGTGGGGCATGCGCGTCTTCGAGGTCACGAAGCGTTTGGGGCAGGACAACAACAAGCGCAATGTGCTGTGCATTGGCCCGGCAGGCGAAAACCTGAGCCGGATTGCGGCGATTATGAACGACCGCGAACGGGCATTGGCGCGCGGCGGCCCCGGCGCGGTGATGGGCAGCAAAAATCTCAAGGCCATCGTGGTCGAAGGCACACAGCGCCCCGAAGTGGTGGACAAAGACCGCTTCAAGTTCCTGCTCTACGAAACCCGCAAACTGCTGGCCGCCAGTCCGCTCACCAGCCAGGCCCTGCCAGAATTCGGCACGGTTGTGATGATGAACATTGTCAACACCGTCGGCGCGCTGCCCACCCGCAACCACCAGCAAACCCAGTTCGAGGGCGCGGAAGCCATCTCCGGCGAGACGTTGACCGAAAAGTACCTGGTCAAAAATGCTTCGTGCTGGGCCTGTCCCATTGGCTGCACCCGCATCAGCAAAACGGATAAGGTTGAAGGCGAGGGGCCAGAGTTCGAGACCACCTGGGCCTTTGGCGCGCAATGCGGCATAGATGACCTGGCAGCCATCATCGAGGCCAATTCCCTGTGCAACGACCTGGGGCTGGATACCATCTCTGCCGGTTCGACCATCGCTTGCGCGATGGAACTCTCCGAAAAAGGCTACCTCGATTCTGACCTGCGCTTTGGCCGCGCCGACCTGCTGGCGCGCTGCGTGGAAGACATGGCCTACCGCCGCGACCTGGGCGATGACCTGGCCGAAGGCTCGCTGCGCCTGGCAATGAAGTACGGCCACCCCGAACTTTCGATGTCCTCGAAAGGACTGGAAATGCCCGCCTACGACCCACGCGGAATGCAGGGGCAGGGCCTGCTCTACGCCACTTCCAACCGGGGCGGTTGTCACATGCGCGGCAACATGCTCGGCCTTGAAGTGCTGGGCCTGCCCAAGTTGATTGACCGCTTTCAAGTGCAGGGCAAATCCAGTTTCGTCATCCTGCATCAGAACTCCAGCGCGGCGATTGATTCGCTGGTGGTGTGCAAATTTACCAACCTGGGTGTGGCCGACGAATACTTCGCCCGCGTCCTGAGCGCGGTGACGGGCATTCCCTATGCCACGGGTGATATGATTAAGGCCGGTGAGCGCATTTGGAACCTGGAGCGGCTCTACAACCTGCGCGAGGGCTTTACCCGAGAACATGACACCCTCCCACCCCGCCTGCTGACCGAAGCCCCGACTGATGGCCCTTCCAAAGGCTGGGTTTCGCACCTCGAACCTATGCTCAAAGAATACTACCGCACACGCGGCTGGGGCGAAAATGGCGTGCCGACCCAAAAGAAACTGGAAGAATTAGGGTTGGCCGAGTTATAGTAATCAGTGAACAGTTATCAGTAATGAGTTATCAGTTTTTATTCCGGTAACTGTTCACTGTTCACTGGCGACTGTAAAACTGGAGAATCTATGATAGACCCTCGAATTTACGAAATGTTCCGCGATATTGGGCGCGATATGTTTGTCAGCAATCTCATCTCTTCGCACGGGGGAAACTTAAGCATCCGGCTGGGCGACCGGGTCATCATCAAGCGGCGCGGCGCCATGCTGGGCAATCTTAAGCCACACGACCTCATCGAAACCGGCCTGGAAAAGAACGACAGTGGTGTCGCCCTGGCCTCCACCGAATTGCTGGTACATCGCACGATTTACCTGAGTACCCCCGCCCTGGCAATCTGCCATTGTCATCCGCGCACAGCCATTGCTTTTTCACTCTCACGCGATGAACTCGTGCCGATTGATAACGAGGCTTCCTATCTGCTCAAACGAGTGCCGGTCATCACTGAGGAGTTTGCCTCCGGCACGCCCCAAATGGCGCACAAAGTGGCCGAAGTCCTCAAGAATTACAAAATCATCATGCTGCGCGGACATGGCAGTTTTGCCACTGGCCAGACCCTTGACGAAGCCTTCCACTGGTCTTCCACCCTGGAAGAATCCTGCCAAATTGAACTGGCCGTTAATCTCATCAATGAGCCGTTCATCGAATATCGCAAAATGAGTGAAGCCTACAACAAGTTCTAGCCGCATGACCCAAGCCCAACTCTTTCTCACCTGCCTTGGCGACCAGTTCTACACCAAGACCCTCCAGAACATGACCCACCTGCTGGAGCGCCTCGGCGTGGCATTATCCTTTCCGCCCGAACAAACCTGCTGCGGACAGCCGCACTTCAACAACGGTTTCGAGCGCGAAGCGCGCCAGGTGGCCCGTAATTTCCTGCGCGCCTTCGCAAAAAGCGACGCCCCCATCATTGGCCCCTCCGGTTCATGCGTCAGCATGGTGAAACATCACTACCCCGAGCTTTTCCCCGCCGAGACGCCCGAACACACCCTTGCGATAGACATTGCCGCCCGCACCTACGAGTTCACCGAATACCTGGTCAACGTTCTGAAAATTACCGATGTCGGAGCGGTGTATCCGCACAAAGTCACCTACCACGCCTCCTGTCACTACCTGCGCGAGATGGGGCTGAAAACCGAAGCCAAAACCCTGCTGAACGCGGTCAGGGGCCTGGAGTTCATCCCCCTCACCGAAGAAGAAACCTGCTGCGGCTTTGGCGGCGCGTTCACAGTGACGTATCCCGAAGTCAGCCGCGCCATGATGGAGAACAAGGTCAAAAACATCCTGGCCAGCGGAGCCGATACGGTCATCACCTGCGAACCCGGCTGCCTGATGAACATTGCGGGCGGCCTGCGCAAGGCTGGCTCAGCCATTCGCGCCATGCACATCATTGATTTGCTGGCGTCACGCTAAAACCGGTACACGAATCGCGCGGACGTGCGCAGATTTTGACGGTTTTTCGGGACTTTTCTGTGTTCATCTGTGACTTCACTGAAAACACCTTTTCTTACCAAGAGGCACACAAAGGTCACACTGTTTTCTTAATTTCCCTTGCGTACAATCCGCGTTCAAAAGGTTTTTCCATGTCCGAAACCCCCACCTACATCGGCTTCGAAGCCTACACCGAAAACATTCCGCCCAGCATCCCCGCCGCCGTCCAGCAGGCTACCGGGCGTTTTGTGGGTGGGCGCGCGGCGCGGGTGGCCGAGTTGCCCCACTTTGAGCAGCTGCGCCAGATAGCCTCAGATATCCGCCTGCACACCATCGAAAACCTTGATTTCTACCTGGAGCAGCTCGAAGAAAAGGTGACGGCGGCAGGCGGGCATATCCATTGGGCCGCCACCGCCGAAGACGCGCGCCAGATTGTGCTCAAAATTGCCCAAGAACACGATGTCAAACTGGCCGTCAAATCCAAATCCATGGCGACCGAGGAAATCGGCCTGAACCACGCCCTCCAGGCGGCGGGAATCGAAGCCCTCGAAACCGACCTGGGCGAGTACATCATCCAACTGGCCGGAACCGGCCCCTCGCACATCATTGTCCCGGCGGTGCATCTGACCACAGAACAAATCGCCGCCCTGTTCAGCCAAAAACTCGGCATCGAAGCCCCTGCCGACCCCGTCGAACTGACCCGCATCGCCCGCGAAATCTTGCGTGAGAAATTCCTGACGGCTGAAATGGGCATCTCTGGCGCGAACTTTCTCATCGCCGAGACCGGCACCCTCGTCATGGTCACCAACGAGGGCAACGGGCGCATGTGCACCACCCTGCCCGACCTGCACGTCGCCGTGGTTGGCATTGACAAAATCATCCCCGATTGGGACTCCCTGACCGTTTTCCTGAAACTTTTGGCGCGTTCGGCCACCGGCCAAAAACTCTCCACCTACACCCAGTTTATCACCGGCCCGCGCCGCGCCGAAGGTGAATTTGGCCCCAGGGAATTTCACCTTGTGCTGCTCGACAATGGCCGCTCAGATGTGCTCAAAGACCCCATTGGGCGCGAGGTCTTCAAGTGCATTCGCTGTGGCGCGTGCGCCAACGTCTGCCCGGTTTACAAAAACGTGGGCGGATTTGCCTACGGCTGGTTCATCTCCGGCCCCATCGGCGCCATCTTCGCCCCGCAAATGCTCGGCGCGCCGGTTGCCCGCGAACTGCCTTATGCCTCCACCCTGTGCGGGGCCTGTGCCGAGGTCTGCCCGGTCAAAATCCCCATCCCAGCCATCCTGCGCCACCTGCGCCGCCGCGTGGCCGAAGGCGATGCAGTCTCCGCCCCGACCATGCCTGCCTCCATCGCCGCCGCCGCGAAACTCTCAGCCATTGCCCTGGCCCAAAACTGGATGTACCGTTTTGGCGCAAAAATCCTGCCGCCGCTCATGTCCATCTTTACCCGCAACGGCTGGATTTCCTCCGCCCCCTATCCCCTCAACCGCTGGACCAAAGCCCGCCCGCTGCCCGCCTTCACCGCCGGGTTTCGCCAATGGTGGAAAAACCGCAACGCCAAATAATCTTTCGCGCCACATTTTTTGGATGTCCTGACCCTCAACAGGAATCGCCCCCATGACCAATTCCGTGATCGAAAACATTCGTCGTTCCCTGGGGCGCACCGCACAGCCCCCCCTGAACCCGCGTCCCGCTATCTATCCAGCCCGCCAGCCCCAAGCGCTGGCTGCTGAAACCGAGCGTTTCCTCCAGGAAGTCCGCAAACTGAGCGGTGTTGCCCAAACCCTCAGCCCTGATTCTGTTCCAGATGCCTTAAAAGCCCTGGCTGCCGAACAAGCCATCCACAAAGCCACAGTTTGGGATACCCCCGTCCTCCAACAACTACAAATTACCAGGCATTTATCCTCCCTCAACATTGACATCGTTGCCCCAACCGCCTCGAAACACGAAATCGCCCTCTGCGACCTCGGCATCACCGAAGCCGAATATCTCCTGCCCGAAACCGGCACCCTCGTCCTGAAATCATCCACCCAAAAACCGCGCGCCGTCTCGCTCCTGCCGCGCGTTCACCTCGCCATAGTTCGACCCCAAATGCTGCGTCCCGACCTGCATCAGGTCTTTGCCGAGGCCAAAGACTCCCATTACCTGGTCTTCATCACCGGCCCCAGCCGCACCGCCGACATCGAACTGACCGTCACCCTCGGCGTGCATGGGCCGAAAAGTCTATACGTCTGGATATTGGAAGACTGAAACAACCCCCTCTCCCGGTTTGGCGAGAGGGGGTTTTCGATAGGTTCTGATGGGGTTTCACCTGTTAAATGTGCGCATGATACCAGCCTACCGCGCCCTTCGTTACCCGCGCAGCACCCTCGTCCCCATCGTCTTTTGGGTGCTGACCATGATTTCTCTGCCCATCCTCGGCTGGATTTTGGGCGAAAACGCGCTGATTCGCGGCATGTCGTTTGGCGTGTTCATGCAGGCCAGTGCGGTCATCATCATCCTATATTTTGCCTGGGGCTGGCCGCGCGCGCTCAAAACTGTCCTGATGGTGGCCGTCTTCACCTATCTGGCGGAATTGCTTGGCTCAAAAACTGGATTTCCCTTCGGAAACTATCACTACACCCATTTACTCCAGCCGCAGCTGGCGGGCGTCCCGTTGCTCATTCCGCTGGCCTGGCTGATGATGCTGCCCCCGGCCTGGGCCATCGCCGCGATTATTCTTGAAAAACCAATCAAACACAAAGGTCACGAAGGAACACAAAGCAAAACCTTTTTATCCGCCCTGAAATTTTCGCTTCTCTCCGCCCTCGCCCTCACCGCCTGGGACCTGTTTCTCGACCCGCAGATGGTCGGCTGGGGCTTTTGGGTCTGGGAGACGCCCGGCCTCTACTTCGGCATTCCGCTCAGCAACTACTTCGGCTGGATTCTGACCTCCTTCCTCATCACCCTGCTCGCCAACCCCAAAGACCTGCCGGTTGGCCCGCTTTCACTCGTGTACATCCTGACCTGGATTTTACAAACCATCGGGCAGGGCATCTTCTGGGGCCAGCCCGGCCCGGCCATCATCGGCTTCCTGGCCTGCGGCCTGTTCGTCTTCCTCGCCCTGCGCCGCTCCATCGCTCACCGGCAACTGCTCACTGATGACTGACCACTGCTCACTGCTCACTGATGACTGACCACTGCTCACTCTCCCTCTGGCTAACCTTCGCCTTCCTCTTCGGCGCCCTCCCCCTTTCCGTCTGGGTCACCCAACTGGTTGCCCGCAGCGACCCCCGCACGGTGGGCGACCACAACCCCGGAGCAACCAACGCCCTCAAAGCCGGCGGAAAATGGGCTGGGCTACTGGCTCTTCTCCTGGATGTCTCCAAATCTGCCGCCCCGGTGGGGTTGGCCTATCAAATCTTTGGCATTCGTGGCTCTGCAATGGTTGCCATTGCCCTCGCCCCCATGCTCGGACACGCCTACTCGCCCTTCCTCCGCTTCAAGGGGGGCAAAGCCCTCGCCACTGCCCTCGGCGTCTGGATTGGCCTCACCTGGTGGGATGTGCCGCTGGTGGCGTTGGCTGGCATCACTCTCTGGTTTCTGCTGCTCAAAAACTCTGGCTGGGCTGTCCTCCTCACCCTGGCGGGCATGGCCGTTTACATCTACTTCTTCCGTCCCGAACCGCTCTTCTTTTGGGTGCTAGGGCTGCAAACGGTTTTGCTTTTATGGAAACATCGAATGGACTTCGCAATTCGTAGTTCATAATTCGTTATGCCCTCTCTCTTTCTTCTTTCCTTCTCCCCGCTGCTACTCTTTGCCCTCATCGCTATCCTTAATACACTTACTTTCCCTCGTCTGAAATCCGCTTCTCCGTTGCCCCCATCCGTTCCCGAATCTGTTTTTCCGCTTCCTCCGTTGTCGCCTCCGTTGCCCCCATCCGTTCCCGAATCTGTTTTTCCGCTTCCTCCGTTGTCGCCTCCGTTGTCGCCTCCGTTGTCGATTCTCCTGCCCATGCGCAACGAATCATCCGTCATTGCCGAAACCGTCCGCTCGCTGCTCGCGCAACAATACCCGAACTTTGAAATCCTCCTCCTCGACGACCACTCCACCGACAACTCCGCCGAAATCGCCCGCGCCGCCGCCAATGGCGACCCGCGCCTGCGCATCCTCCCCGGCCAGCCGCTCCCATCCGGCTGGACGGGCAAAGTTTGGGCCTGCCATCAACTCTCGGAACAGGCGCAAGGCGAATACCTGCTCTTCACCGACGCCGATGTGCGCTGGGGGCCGGGCGCGCTCGACGCGCTGCTGGCCGAAGCCCAACGGACGAAAGCCGACCTGCTCACCGCCTGGCCGACCCAAATCACTCAAACCTGGGGCGAGCGGCTGGTCGTGCCGCTGATGGCCTTCACCATCCTGGCCTACCTGCCGGTTTGGGCCGTGCATCACCTTCCCTGGCCGGTCTTTGCGGCAGCCATGGGGCAATGCCTGCTCTTTCGGCGCGAAGCCTACCAAAAAATCGGCGGACATGCCGCCATTCGCAATCAGGTTCTCGATGACATGGCCTTTGCCTACGCCATCAAGCGCAGCCGCCTGCGCCTGCGCATGGCCGACGCCAACGGCCTCATTCAAACCCGCATGTACCACACCTGGCCGCAAGTGCGCGATGGATTCGCCAAAAACATCCTCGCCGGGCATGGCAACAGTGTCATTTTTCTGCTCTTTTCAACGCTTTTTCACTGGTGGCAGTTCATCCTGCCCTGGTTCATGCTTTTTGTTGCACTCCTGACTCCTGGCTTCTTCCCATTGGCTGCTCATCGCTCACTGATGACTGATTACTGCTCACTGATGACTGATTACTGCTCACTGATTACTCTCTCCCTCCTCACCCGCGCCCTCACCGCCGCCACCTCCCGCCAGCGCATCCGCGATTCGCTCCTCCTGCCTGTTTCCGTCTTCTTGATGACCATCATCACCTTTCGCTCCATCCAATGGCGCTTCACCGGCGGCCCCCAGTGGAAAGGCCGAACCATCCCCCATTAAATGGCGCAAGGTTTCACATCCTGCTCCATTACCCAATCACCCAATCACCCAATCACAAAATCACAAAATCACCTCATCACCCAATTACCCAATCACCCAATCACCCAATCACAAAATCACCCAATCACAAAATCACACAATCACACAATGACCCAATCCCCCATCTACATCCTCGGCGCAGGCATTGGCGGACTTTCGGCAGCCATTCATCTCGCCGCGCGCGGCTACAACGTCACTGTCCTCGAGCAGAATCCCACCGTCGGCGGCAAAATGGCCGAAATCACCGAAAACGGCTTTCGCTGGGATACCGGCCCCTCGGTCATCACCATGCGCGGGGTCTTTGACGAATTATTCAGCGCGGCGGGCCGCCGCATCGAGGATTACCTGACCCTGTTGCCGGTAGAGCCGCTCACCCGCTACTTCTGGCCCGATGGCCTGAGCCTCGACCTTTCGCGTGACCTGCCCCGCACCGCCGCCCAAATCAGCGTTCTCGCCCCGCGCGACCTGGAAGGCTACCTGGGCTTTTTGGCCGAAGCCGCCCGCCTGCACCGCATCACCGCGCCGGTCTTTACCTACGGCCCGCCGCCCTCGCTCGAAAGCCTGCAACACGTCACCCTGCAAGACGCCCTGAGCGTAGATGTTCTCTCCACCCTGCAGCAAAGCATTGAGCGGCGTGTGCGCCACCCTCACCTGCGCCAACTCTTGGGGCGCTTCGCCACCTACGTTGGCGCGAGTCCCTACCTGGCCCCGGCCACGCTGGGCGTCATCGCGCATGTCGAACTGAACGAGGGCGTCTGGTATCCGCAGGGCGGCATCTACCAGATTGCCCGCGCCTATGAGCGGTTGGCGCAAGAATTGGGCGTTGAAATCCGCCTGAACGCTAAAATCCGCGAGATTTGCACACACGGTCAGCAAGTTTCGGCGGTTATCTTGGAAACTGGGGAGATTCTCCCGGCCCAAACCATCCTCTCGAATATTGACGTGACCACCACCTATGGCCTGATTCAATCGGAACGGGCGCGGCTGAAACTTGCTTCCCTTATGAAGCGCGATGTTTCCTGCTCAGGCGTGGTCCTGCTGCTCGGCGTGCAGGGGACTTTCTCCGAACTGGCGCATCATAACATCTTCTTTTCCTCCGACTATTCCCGCGAGTTTCAGCAGATATTCTCAGAGCGGGTTCTCCCCGACGACCCCACCCTCTACCTGTGCATCACCTCCAAAACCGACCCCTCTCACGCCCCTGCAGGGTGTGAAAACTGGTTCGTGATGGTGAATAGTCCCCCTCTGCCTGTGGGAGACCCCCTGGCGGGGGCAGATGGGCCAGGGGGGATGGACACTGCTTTAGTGACCGAACTGCTCCTCGACCGGCTGGCACGAGTCGGCCTGGATGTGCGAGACAAGATTCGCTCTCAGCGTTTGCTCACGCCCCTCGATATTCAAAAAAATACAGGCGCTTTTCGCGGCGCGCTGTATGGGATTTCGTTCAATGACCGTTTTGCGCCGTTCAAACGTCCGCATAATCGGTCGGAATTCAAGGGATTGTATTTCGCGGGCGGCACCACGCACCCCGGCGGCGGCGTGCCAATGGTCACGCTCTCCGGTAAACTGGCGGCGGACCTGATTATGCTCGATTCAGTTCCCAGATAATCCGAAGCCCGTCCAGCGTGAGCCAGGGGGCAATATGTTGAATGACCTGCGTTTCTTTGGCGACGATTTCGGCCAGCCCGCCCGTGGCAATGACCTTCATCGGTGGGCCGAGTTCGGCGCGGAAGCGTTCCACCATGCCCTCCACCATGCTGACGTACCCGAAGAGCAGCCCCGACTGCATGGCGTGGACCGTGTTGCGCCCGATGACGCTCGGCGGGCGTTGCAGGTCAATGCGCGGCAGTTTGGCAGCGCGGGTGAAGAGCGCTTCGGCAGCCAGGTTCACTCCGGCGGTGATGGCTCCGCCCAGGTAATCTCCTTCTTGGGTGAGGGCGTTGAAGGTGGTGGCGGTGCCAAAGTCAATGATACAAGCCGGGCCGCCAAACAGGTGCAGCGTTGCCACTGCGTCTGCCACCCGGTCTGCGCCGACTGCGCGTGGGTCTTCGTAGCGGATTCGGATTCCGGTTTTGACGCCTGCATCTACCACCAGGGGTTCGGTTTTCAGGTATTCGCGGCAAGCCTGGGTGACGCGCGCGGTCAGGTTGGGGACGACCGAAGCCAGCACGATGCCGGTTAAGTTGGCGGGCGAGTGACCCGCATGGGTGAGCAGGCCGAGCAGTTGCAGGCCGTATTCGTCGGGCATGCGGGCGTGGTCGGTGGCGAGCCGCCAGTGCCAGGCCAGGGTTTGACCTTTGTACAGGCCAATCGTCAGGTTGGTGTTGCCGATGTCGAGGGTGAGGAGCATGGCAAATCAGCACGCAAAGCAATAGGGAAACAGGGCGATGTGTTTCCCAGTTTACCAGTTTTCCTGTTTCTCTGTCTACCTGCCTTCTTGTTTCCCGGCTATTTCTTCGTATCGCCCAGTTCATCGTAGGACGCCTGGGTTTCTTTGTATTCGCCGGTGGTGACGAAGGCGGTTCGTTCGCAAATGTTGGTGACGCGGTCGGCGAAGCGTTCGATGTTGTGGGCGGCCCATAAGAGCCAGTTGGCGCGTTCGATGTTGCGCGGGTCGGCCATCACATAGGTCATTAACTCGCGGTAGACCTGTTCGTAAAGCAAGTCTACTTCGTCGTCCTCGGCAGGGATGGCGAGGGCGGTTTGCGCATCTTCATTGACAAAGGCGGTCAGCGCGCGGTGGAGCATATCGGCAGATTTTTGGGCCATGCGCGGAATGTCAATGAGCGGTTTGAGCAGGGCTTCGCTGCCCATGCGGACGTTGATAATGGCGATTCCTTTGGCGTAGTCGCCCATTCGTTCCAGTTCGCTGATGACTTCAAACAGGGAGGCCAAAAGGCGCAGGTCGTGCGCCATCGGCTGTTGGGTTGCGATAACAATCATGACCTGGTTTTCGAGGGCAAAGCGTTTTTCGTTGATGACTTTATCTTGTTCGATGATTTGTTTGGAGGCCGCCGCATCCCGTTTTTTGAGTGAATCGACCGCGTTGAGCAGCGATTGCTCGACCATACTGCCCAGCACGATGATTTCGTTTTTTAATTGCTGAATTTCGTTTTCAAACGTTTTTCTTAACATAGGTATTCTCCTGACTGCTCAAAGGATACGGCAAAATGGGGTTATCCGAACCTGCCGGTGACATAATCTGCGGTGCGTTTATTTTGGGGGGCGGTGAACAGGGTCTTGCCCTCGCCGTATTCCACCAGTTCGCCTTGCAGGAAGAAGGCGGCATAGTCGGCGGTGCGGGCGGCCTGTTGTACCGAATGCGGACCAGGATGATGGTGTAGTTCTTCTGTAGATGTCGGAAATTTGCTGGAGGGTTAGTTGTGAGACCGGATTGTCGGGATGGATGATAACGGCAATGGCGTCACGGGCAACGATGTGTTCGACCGGCTCGAGGCCTTTGGCGCGGGCGGTTTCGATTTCTTTGGACTTAATCTTGCGCGAAGCATTGGCGATGCCGACCGTGCCGTTAATCAGCGCGGCAATGCCCGCCCCGGAGCCGCCACCCGTAACCGAAATGCGCACTTCGGGGTGTTCGTCTTGATAACGCTCGGCCCAGGCCAAGGCCAGGTTGACAATGGTGTCAGAGTCTTTATTTTCAATATAAGCCAAGGACTGGGGGCTGTTTTGCGCCTGGGCGGAGCCGGCGCAGCCGCTGACGAACTTATGACCCGGATGTGGATGTGGTGGAACTGCGCCAGCGGGTGGGGATGGTTTTCCAGAAGCCCAACCCGTTCCCGCAGTCAATTTACGACAACGTGGCCTTTGGCCCCAGAGTGCTTCAAACCACGTCTGGCAAGGCCGACCTCGATGAGACGGTTGAATCCAGCCTGCGGGCGGCCGCGCTTTGGGATGACGTGAAAGACCGACTGCGCGAAAACGCCCTCAGCCTGGCGCTTGGCCAACAGCAGAGATTGTGCATTGCGCGCGTGCTGGCGACCAGGCCAGAGGTCATCCTGATGGACGAATCCACTCGGCACTGAAAGAGCCAGCCCAAACAAGTCTCAGCCGATTAGCGGATATACTTCGGCGAATATCGTTTCACTTATTGGGACAATCAGTTTCTTTGTCTTTGGCGTCTATATCTACTTTTTGGCGCCGAATATTAATTCCAACGACAAAGACCTGGCAAAAACAATAACAACTCTTGTCGTGAGCGGCGTGATTGGGTATGCCTTAGGAGGCAAGGGAGCAAAGTAAATTGAACCTATACATAAAGAGCCGGGGCGATACCGGCTCTTTTGCTTTAAATTAGCGGAGGTCAAACTCTTTTTTGCGTCAATTTTGCTGCTGTGTTTCGATTGGTCAAATCTACGTTAGTGTATCACCCAGTTCATCGTAAGATGCCTGGGTTTCTTTATATTCCCCGGTGACGACAAACACGGTTCGCTCGCAGATGTTTGTGACCCGGTCGGCGAAACGCTCCAGATTGTGCGCCGCCCACAGCAGCCAGTTGGCGCGTTCGATGGTGCGGGCATCGGCCATGATGTAGGTCATCAGTTCCCGATAGACCTGCTCATAGAGCATATCCACTTCGTCGTCTTCGGCGGGAATGCCTTTGGCCGTTTCGGTATCTTCATTGACAAAGGCGGTTAGGGCGCGGTGCAGCATATCGGCGCCTTTTTGGGCCATGCGCGGAATATCCACCAGAGGCTTGAGCAAGGCCTGTTCTCCCATGCGGATGTTGATAATGGCAATGCCTTTAGCGTAGTCCCCCATGCGTTCCAATTCGCTAATGACCTCCAATATGGAGGCAATGACCCGCAGGTCGCGTGCCATGGGCTGCTGGGTGGCAATTAAAATCATCACCTTGTTTTCTAAATAGAACCGTTTTTCGTTGATTTTCTTGTCGTTGGCGATAATCTGTTCCGACCAGCGCATATCGCGCTTTTTGAGCGCTTCGACTGCATTGAGCATGGCTTGTTCCACCATGCTGCCCAAAATCAGGATTTCATCTTTGAGTTGCTGAATTTCCTGGTCAAATGTTTTACGAATTGCCATAGAAGCCTTCTTTCTCCAGTTGGGTTTTTAGACTTTACCCGATTCTCCAGGTTTGGCCGGTTCGATGCCCTGTTCGCGCAGCCAGGAGCGGATTTTTTCAGCTATGCTGTCGCGGATTTCACGCACCTTGGGCAGAATTTCTTCTTCGGCGCCCGTCAGCACTGCCGGGTCCTCAAAGGGCCAGAACATGTGCTGACCTATATTGAGGAACACGCGCGGACATTTTTCCTCCGCGCTGCCGCAGACGGTGACCGTGTAGGCAAAGTTGAACTTGCCCAAGTATTCGTTGACGCTTTTAGAATACTGGCCTTCCATATTCAGCCCAATTTCAGACATTACCTGGCGTACCAGCGGGTGGATTTCGCCTTTCGGTTCCAGCCCGGCGCTGTAAACCTCGAAGTGGTCGCCTGCGTAGGCGCGCAGCAAGGCCTCGCTCATCTGACTGCGGGCGGAGTTGCCGGTGCAAAGAAACAGGAATTTGGGTTTGCTCATGGTTAGCCGAACCTTCCGGTCACATAGTCTTCTGTCCGTTTGTCGCTGGGACGGGTGAAAATGATGTCGGTCTTGTCGTATTCGATGACTGTGCCAGAGCGCGTCTCGCCGTAGAGCATCATCATGGCGGTGTAGTCTGAGACGCGCGCCGCTTGCTGCATGTTGTGGGTGACGATGATAATCGTGTAATTCTTTTTGAGTTCCTGCATCAATTCTTCGATGCGCAGGGTGGAGATGGGGTCGAGCGCCGAGGCGGGTTCGTCCATCAAGATGATTTCGGGCTGAATGGCGATGGTGCGGGCAATGCACAAACGCTGCTGCTGACCGCCGGAGAGGGCGTAGGCGCTTTGTTTGAGTTTGTCCTTCACTTCGTCCCACAGCGCTGCGCCGCGTAAGGATTGTTCGACCAGTTCGTCCATGTTGCCCTTGTAGCCGTTGATGCGCGCGCCCCAGGCGATGTTCTCGTAAATGGACTTGGGGAAGGGATTGGGCTTTTGGAAGACCATGCCGATGCGGCGGCGGACTTCCACCGGGTCAATCTCTTTGCTATACAGGTTGGCGCCGTGCAGCAAAATTTCGCCTTTGACGCGGCTGGTCGGCACAAAGTCGTTCATGCGGTTGAAGGCGCGCAGCAGGGTGGACTTTCCGCAGCCGGAAGGTCCGATAATGGCGGTGATTTTGCCTTTTTCGATTTTCAAATCCACGTCTTTGACGGCTTCAAACGAGCCGTAGAAGATGCTCAAATCGCGGGTTTCGATGGCGTATTGAGAGTTGTTTTCAGGTTGCATGTTTTTTGCCTTTTTGTGGAACAAAATTCATTTTGCGTGTTTTCTGGACGAAATGAATTTCGTCTTACCATCTTCGCTGAAAGCGATTGCGCAGGATGATGGCGGTGGCGTTGAGCGCCAGCAACATGCCCGCCAGAACCAGAATGGCGGCGGCGGCAATGGCGTGAAATTCGGTTTGGGCGCGCGCGGTCCACTGGTAAATCTGAATGGGCAGGGCGGTGAATTTGGTGAAGGGGCTGTTGGGGTCGAAGGTGATGAAGGTTGAGGCGCCCACGATAATCAGCGGGGCGGTTTCGCCAATGGCGCGCGACATCGCCAAAATGCTGCCGGTGAGAATGCCCGGCAGGGCGGCCGGCAGCACATGATGCCACACCATTTGCCAGCGGGTAGCGCCCACCCCGTAAGCGGCTTGCCGAATGGAATCCGGCACGGCTTTGATGGCTTCTTGTGCGTTGATGATAATCAGCGGCAGGACGAGAATGCCCATCGTCAGCCCGGCGGAAAGCACGGTGCGCCCGTTGGTATCGGTGATTCCGAACATGGCGCCGCTGGTGAACGGCTCAAAGGAGCGCACAAAAATTGCCAATCCCAACATGCCGTACACGATGCTCGGCACGCCCGCCAGGTTGTTGATGTTGGTTTGAATGACGCGGTTGATGAAATTGGTTTTGTTGGCGTATTCCTGCAAATAGACCGCTGCGCCCACGCCGATTGGCAGGGCAAGCAAAATGGCGATGCCCACAATCCACAGTGAGCCGAAAATGGCGGTCCGCACCCCGGCAAACTCGGCGCGGCTCGATTGCGGCGTGGTCAGAAAGCGTGGGCTGAGCCACGAGCGAAATTCCAGTTTGGCGTTGGGGTAGTTTTCGCGTACTTCGGCTTCGATTCCGGCGCTGTCAAAGAGAGAGCGCTGCAGGGTATAGACTTCCAACGTTTTGACTTGCAGGATGCGTTCTTCGATGAGGCTATATAGTTCGCCTTCGTTGCGCGTGTCCATCGGCTTTTCGTTATTCAGTTTGCCATACGCGCCCCGCGAGAGGTTGCTCTGCAACACCGCCAGTAATTCTTCTTTGTTCAACTGGTCGAGCGGTTTTTCGCTGATGGCGGCGGGGTCTTTTTTGTATTCGTAGGCAACGTAGCCAAAAGCGTCGTTGACCACGCTCAAGAACAGCGCCGAAAGCGCCAGGATGGCAAAGAGCAGGGAGGAGAGAAAAACGATTTCCCATACCCAGGCTTTGCGGTAGCGCCAGGCGATGAAACGTTCCAGTTCGTTGGTTTCGGGGTAGATGAAGCGAGTCATGGCGTTTCCTATTCGTATTGCTCGCGGAATTTGGAGATAATCCACTGGCTGATGAGGTTGAGAACCAGCGTGAGCAAGAACAACATCAGCGCAATGGCGAACAGGCTGGTGTAGTCCACCGTGCCGTAAGGCAGGTCGCCGCCGCTGATGCGCGCGATGTGACCGGTCATGGTCTCGGCGGCGTCGAGCGGGTTGAAGGTGAATTTGGGTCCTGCGCCCGAAGCGATGGCGACAATCATCGTCTCGCCCACAGCGCGGGCGATGCCGACAATCACCGCCGCGCCAATGCCCGAAAACGCCGCCGGAACGAGCACCTGCGCGCTGACTTCCAGCCGCGTGGCGCCCATCGCATAAGCCGCTTCGCGCAGCGAGTTGGGAACCGCGCTCAGGGCGTCTTCGCTCATGGAGGCAATCAGCGGCAAAATCATGACGCCCATCACCAGCCCGGCGGAGAGCATGTTATACACGCCCACTTGCTGCGCGCTAAACAGGCTGCGGATGATGGGTGAGACGAACAAGAGCGCAAAGTAGCCATACACCACCGTTGGAATGCCCGCCAGAGTCTCCAGCACGGGTTTGAGGACGGAGCGGGCGCGCGGGCTGGCGTATTCGCTCAGGTAAATGGCGGCGCTTAACCCCAACGGCAGAGCGACTAAAATGGCGATGGCGCTGGTCGTCAGCGTGGCGCTGACCAGCGCCCAAATGCCAAATTGACCAATTTGCGGCTGCCAGGCGGTCGTCAGGAAAAATTCCTGAAACGTGACGGCAGGGTCGGAGAAAAAGAGCAGCGCCTGGTCGCCCAGGACGATGGTGATAGTCAGTGTGACGAAGATGGTCAGAAATCCCACCGCGAAGAGCGAAAGTTCAACCAGACCTTCGCCCCAGCGGGTTTTCTTGCGTAACTGCGCCGCCCAATTGGCAAGGTTGGTATCGGTTGTTTGGGTTGTTTCCATAGCGGTTGTTCCAAAAATTGCGTTGCGTGACTCAAAATTGCCCGATTTTTCCCCATTTCAATGAAAAAGCGGAAAATTTTGGTCGTATGCCGAATGGTGTGTAAATTCGTACCGCGAGATTAATCTCGCGCCACTCTTATATAAAAATCAAGATTCTGCCCCAATTGCACCACATCCATACAGATACAGGATGAGGGGCTGGCTCCCCCTGCAGAGAGGAGCCAGCCCGGTGAAATGGGGAAGGAGGATTATTGACGTCCGAGTTCGGCGAGGTACCAGGCGCCCCAGGCGGAGTAGTAGGCGTTGCGGGGAGCGGGGAAGTAGCCGACGTCGAGGATGTTGTCATCCAACTGGCTGAGGTAGAAGCCGATGAAGGCAGCCACCTGCGGCTTTTCCTGCATGATTTTGGCGGTGGAGTAGATGAAGAGCGGGCGGGCGAGCGGGTAAGTACCGTCATCCACATGCTTCTGGCTGGGTTCCACGTCGTTGACAGCCAGGGCGGTCAGTTTGGCGGTGTTTTCGACGTAGTAAGCGTAGCCGAAGTAGCCGATGGCGTACTTGTCGCCTTCCACGCCTTGCACGAGGACGTTGTCATCTTCGGAGAATTGCGCGCCTTCGAGGCCGAGCAGGGCGGCTTTGGCTTTTTCAAAGTCCTTATCGAAAGCGGGCTGCAGGACGGCTTCGACGAAGTAGTCGAAGGTGCCGCTATCAGCGCCGGGGGAGTAAACCTTGATGGCTTCGGCGGGGTAGGCGGGGTTAAGTTCGTTCCAGTTCTTGACCTGACCGGAGTAAATCTTGACCAGTTCGTCCTTGCTGATGCTGGTGATGAAGTCGTTGCTCTTGGCGACGACCACCGCCAGGGCGTCGGTGCCGATGCGGAATTCGAGCGGGTCGCGCCCGATGGCTTTGCAGTTTTCAACTTCGGCGCTCTTGATGGGGCGGGAGGCGTTGGAAACGTCGGTTTCGCCGGTCTTGCAGAAGCGTTCAAAGCCCGCGCCGGTGCCGATGGAGTCAACGGTGATGTTGCCGGTGTAGCCTTCGTTCTGGAAGAGTTCTGCCATGCGTTCCGTCACCGGGAAGACGGTGGAGGAGCCAGCGGTGATAATGTCGCCGCTCACGTCCGCCGGTTCGGGGAGTTGCGGCAGGACGATGGGTTCCACCATGACTTCCGTTGCGGTGGGGGCGGCGGTGGCTTCGGGCGCCTTGGTGGCTTCAGGGGCTTTGGTGGCCGCAGGGGCGGCGGGCGCGGCGGTTTCTGCCGCGGGGGCGCCGCAGGCCGCCAGAATCATACTGGCAACTATCAGGGCGGCAAACAAGGTAAACAGTTTGTTGCGCATTGTTTCTTTTCTCCTCAAGAGTGATGAAAAAAATGGTTTAGTTACAGGTGAGATTTTCTCATCTGGCTGTTAAAGGGAATGGAATTTTTATTTAACGTCTGGTTAACGATGGGCTATTTGTGGCTGCGCGCGCGGCGATGTTGAATGGCGTCAATGGCGATGATTGCCACAAATAAGATACTGGAGATAGCAAGCGCGAGGTGCATATTCCCTCTGTTGTAGCGTGGCTGAACGTTAAGATTGGTTTTTGTTTCGTCGTGATCAGGCTGTTTGTCTGCCTTCGGGCAGGGGAAGTGAATTTGGCGTTATGCTGGGGGCAACGGCTATCAGCCGCGCGGGGACGCTCAAGAGATAATTCCAGGCCCAACTGCTCATAATTCGCCAGGTGTCCCAAGAAGCGCTTTTTCTGGGTGCTGTCGCGCCCTCGCGCAAAGCGCGCAAGAAATCTGCGGCGGTGTTGCCCGCAAATTCGGTTGCGCCCAGGCCAATCGCATCCAGTGTATGCGCATCGCTGCTGCCGGTGCGCGCCAGCCCGGTGCGGTAGGCCAGCACTTCGGCAAACATGCGGCTTTCGCGGTCAATGGCGGTGGCGTTGTAGATTTCGATGCCGAGCAGGATTTTCCCCGCTTCGGGATGGCGCGCGGCTTTACGGATGGAATAAAAGTTCAGGCTTTTCATGCCCATACCGGTCGCCATTGGGTGTGGCGCAATGGCGTATCCACCCTGCTCGCCGATTTGCAGGAGGGTTTCGATGAGCGGCTGCCCGGCTGCGACCAGTTTGTGAACGCCAAGCGCGAGCAAATCGCCTTCAGCGGTGGTGATTTCTACGCCTGGGATGACTTCCAGTCCGAATTGGGGGGCCAGTTGTTCAGCCAGTAACGCGCCGCGGATTTCGTCATGGTCGGTAATGGCAATGACATCCAGCCCGGCCTGCCGGGCGCGTTTCAGTACAGCCGGGACGGTGGCTGTGCCATCGTAACTGTAAATGGTGTGCGTATGTAAGTCAGCAAGTCCCATATTTTTCTCCTTTTTTATCTCCCAAAGTCTAGCCTTAAACGTTTAACGCCCTGGCAACGGGGCGTTAACGGTGCGTAAAGATTAGGGAACGGATGGGGGGAGGGGTGACTTTGCCGAACAGATAATTGTAAAACTGGAAAGCTAAAAAATGGGGATGGTGAAGTAGAAGGTGGAGCCTTTTTCGGGTTCGCTCTCGACCCAGATTTTGCCGCCGTGCGCTTCGACAATGTGACGGGCGATGGAGAGGCCCAGCCCGGTGCCGCCGCCTTTGGTGCGGGCGCGGTCGGCTTTGTAGAAGCGCTCGAAGATGCGCGGCAGGTCGTCGGGGTCAATGCCTGCGCCGGTGTCGCTTACATCGAAGCGGATGTATTTCCCATCCAGTTTCGCCAACAGTCGAATTTCGCCGCCTGGCGGAGTGAATTTGATGGCGTTGTGTATCAGGTTGACCAGCACTTGTTCGAGGCGGCTGGAATCGGCAGGCACGGTGGGCAGGCTGGGGTTGCATTCGGCTTCGAGGCTGAGACCGGCGCGTTCAGCCTGGGTTTTCATGCGTTCGGCGGCAGATTGCAGCAGTTGCGAGGGGGAAATGGGTTTGAGTTGGAGCGGAACCTGGCCCGATTCGATACGCGAGAGTTCGAGTAGCTCGGTGGACATTTGGGTCAGGGCGTCTACTTCGGTTTGCATGCGCGCCAGGAAGCGGCGGGCGGCGGGCGGGTCGTCGAGGGCGCCGTCGCTGAGGGTTTCTGCCAGGGCTTTGAGCGAGGCCAGGGGGGTGCGCAGTTCGTGCGAGATGTTGGAGATGAAGTCGCGCCGCACGGTTTCGAGGCGGCGCAGGCGGGTCAGGTCTTGCACCATTAAGAGCGCGCCGCCGGTTTCCTGGTCTGGGATGGCAGTGATTTGCAGGAATTTGCGATTGGAGGGGAGTTCGACCGACTCGCTTTGGATTTGGCCGGTTTGTTGGGCCTTGCGCCAGGTTTCGACCAGTTGGTGGTGGCGCAGGGCAATGATGACGGAGCGCCCGATAAGCCCTTCGCCAAAGAGTTTTTTTGCGCCAGGATTGGCCATTTGAATGGAGCCGGTGTTGTCAACGATCAGCACGCCGTCGGTCATCTGGTTGAGGATGGCGGCCAGGCGGGCGCGCTCGGCTTCCAGGGTTGCAATCCGCCGCTCGCAGGTTCCGGCCAGGTTGTGGACGGCGTTGGAGAGTTCTTCGATGTCTTTTATATCGGTGGGCAGTTGCAGGGTGGGTTTGTCGCTTTCGCTGGCGCGGCGCAGGGTTTGGGCGTAGGAATCTATCTTGCGGCGGAGCGAGATGTATCGCCAGGACATCCACAAGGCAGTTATCAGCAGGGCAGTAATCAGTAACCAGGAAAGGGTGGTCATCTGTTAACGCAGGGCAAGATTTATCTTGCCCTACCCTTCGAAGCGGTAGCCTCCGCCGCGCACGGTGACGATGCGGGTTGGGGTGGCCGGGTCGGTTTCGATTTTTTGGCGCAGCCAGCGGACGTGGACATCCACGGTGCGGCTGTCGCCGATGTAATCCCAGCCCCAAACGCGCTCGAGGATGAATTCGCGTGAGAGCATTTGGCCGCGATGTTCCGCGAAGAAGAGGAGCAGGTCGTATTCCTGCGGTTTAAGGGCGATGACAGCCCCGTCGAGCAACACTTCGCGCCTCATGCGGTTGATGGTCAGGTTGCCGAAGGTCAGGATATCTTGGGTGGGGGCGCTGGTTTTGAGTTTGTCGAGTTCCTCGCGCACCACCTGGGTGCGGCGCAGTTGGGCTTTGATGCGCGCCAGCAGTTCGCGCATGGAGAAGGGTTTGGTGAGGTAGTCGTCGGCGCCGATTTCGAGGCCCACAACGCGGTCAATTTCGTCGTCACGGGCGGTGAGCATGAGGATGGGGCTGGAGAAGGATTCGCGCCGCAGGGTTTTGCAAACTTCAATGCCGTCCATGGCGGGGAGCATGATGTCGAGGACGATTAAATCGGGTTTGAGCCGCCGGGCGGTTTCGAGGGCGCTGCGGCCATCGCCGGCGGTTTCGACGCGGTAGCCTTGTTTTTCGAGGTTGTAGGCCAGGGTTTCTTGCAGGGCGGGTTCGTCTTCGACGACGAGGATGGTTTCGGGCATGGTGGTTTTCCTGTTGGTGTGCCTGCAATATACCACAAGAAATTTTTGGGCAGTTAATGGAATGTTAAATATACGGCGTTACCATTTGCGAATGCCTCCGTTTTCGACTGACCAGATTTCTTCGGCGAAATTGTTGATGAAGTAGCGGTCATGTACCACCGCCAGCACCGCGCCCTTGAACCCGGCCAGTGCCTGCTCGAAGCGCGCCCGCGAGGGGATGTCGAGGTGGTTGATAGGTTCATCCAACACCAGGAAGGTGCAGCCCTGCGCCACCAGCAGGGCCAGCATCAGCCGGGCGCGCTCGCCATACGAGTAACTGCTGCTGGGCCGCAGCGGGTCATCGCTGCTGAACAGGAAGTAGTGCAGAAAATGGCGGGCCTCGGTTTCGTTGAACGGCGCGACCTTTTGAATCGTTTCCAGGCCGCTTAAGGATGGATTGAGCAGTTCCTGCTCCTGGGCCATGGTGCCCAATTGGACCTTTTCGCCCACCTTGAGCGTGCCAGACAGGGCCGGGATTTGGCCGGTGATGGTGCGAATGAGCGTGGTCTTGCCCGAACCGTTTTCTCCAATCAGCGCGATGCGCTGCCCGGCGCGAATGTGCAGGTCAAGGCCGGTCAAAATCGGCCTGCTTGGCGCGTAGCCAACAGATAGCGCCTCGGCCAGAAGCACATCTTTGCTCTGGTGGGCGGGCGCACCGAAGTCGAGTTTCATCTGCCAGCTTGGGCGCGGACGCTCGATTTTGTCCTCGTTGAGCAGTTTTTCGATGCGGGCTTCGATGTGTTTGGCGCGCCCCGCCACGTTTTTGGTGGCGCGGTTGCCGAAAAAGCCCGCCGCAAATTTGTCGCCGCTGTCGGCTTTGCCGCCTTTTTTCATTTTGGTCAGACCGCGAATGTGGGCGGCGGCGGCTTTGAGTTGGGCAATTTCGTCCTGCTGGTCTTGCCAGGCCTGAAGTTGGTGTTCGCGTTCAGTCAGTTTTTGCTCGACGTAGTCGGTGTAGTTGCCGGGGTAGGCTTTCAGGCCATGCGTGGCCGGGTCGAGTTCGAGGATGGAATGGACGGTGTTATCGAGGAATGCCCGGTCGTGCGAGACGATGAGCGCCGCGCCGTGAAAACTGTTTAGCCAGGTTTCGAGCCATTCGAGCATGGTAATGTCGAGGTGGTTGGTGGGTTCGTCGAGCAATAACAAATGCGGGTCATCGAGCAGGATTTTGGCGAGGGCCAGGCGCGTTTTTTGCCCGCCGGAGAGATGGGCGACGGGGGTTTCGAGGGGCAGGGCGCCGAGGCCGAGTGGGGCGAGGATGGTTTCGGGTGGGGTGCCTGGGGTTGCAAGTTGAGCGAGCAGGTTGTCGTAATCTGTTTGGGCGGCGGCGTTGCGCGGGTTGTGGGCGATTTCGAGGGCCAGGGCGGCGATTTGGGATGCGAGTTCGGCTTCGTTAACGGGATGCAGGTTGAGTGCGTCGGCAATTGTCTGCTGGGGAGCGGGTTGAAAGCCCTGGGCCAGGTATCCGACTCTTAAACCGGGGCGTGTCTGGAGGATGGTTCCCGAATCAGGTGCTTCGAGACCGGCGAGCAGGCGTATCAGGGTGGATTTGCCGCAGCCGTTGGGGCCGATTAAGCCAATCCGGTCGCCTGTGCTGATGCTGAAGGAGATGTCTTGTAAGATAGGCTGGATGCCGTAGGATTTGGTAAGGTGATGGGCAGTAAGCATAGAGGATGTCCTGTAGAAAAACGAAAACCGGGGGCCAACGCCCCCGGCTTAAAAGCAAACAAGCGGGTCGTACCCCAAAAAAGCGGTGGATGTCTACAGGGTATCCGTCATTTTGATGCTCCTGAATTGCTTGGCAGGGTGATTATACCATTTTGAAAAGCGGCTGTCATCTGAATGACGACAGCCGCTTGATAACCTGGGGTTACTTCGCCCTGCTGACGACTTCGTAGCGGCGGTCGAAGGTGTTGACGGCTTCGCGGTTGAGGGAGGCCAGGTTGCGGATGGTGGCGGGCAGGGCTTCGGGGTTGCCGAGCGCTTGTTCGATGGTATCAAGCGCGGCGCTGATTTGGTCGCCGAGGTCGAAGAAGGCGTTGTCGAAGGCGTAAAGTTGGGCCAATTCTTGTTCGTTGATTTTGACGGCGTCGAACAGGCCGGAGTAGCCGTAGGTGGCGTTACGGATTTTGTCGGTGAAGGTGCGCATGAGAACGGCGGCCTTTTCCATGTCGTCTACAAATTCGATGCTGCCCTGGCTGATGAGGTCGGTTTGCAGGGCCGAAAGCCGCTTGTAGAGTTCCTCGAAACGGCGCGCGACCGTATCGCGCAGCAGTTTGTCGGCGGCGCGGCGGTTCTGCCGCTCGATGTATCCGCTAAAGCCGGGGATGTATGAGGCCAGTTTCTTGAGGGGGTCCTGGTCGCCGGTCACGCGTCCGAAATAGTCGCTCATGATGTTCCTCCTGAAAAGGTGAGTTGGCGCGATTTTTTCCATTATAGCCTGATTTTGTGGGTATAATCAATCAGGCTAACATGCTCATTTACGCAGCCTGAGACACAAAGTTGCATCAAGCCCCGTGCCTGCGGGTCTATTTTTGAAAGAGAGGATTTTCTCATGATTGTCACAACCAAAAAGTTATTCGAAGCCGCTTACGGCAAGTATGCGATTGGCGCGTATAACATCAACAACCTGGAGCAGACGATGGGTTTGTTCCGGGGTAACCTCGAGAGCAAGGCTCCGTTTATTATTCAGATTAGCAAGGGCGCGCGCTCTTACACACATAAAAAGATGCTCGAGGGCCTGATTCGCTCGGCGGATGAGATTTTCCCTGAAGCCATTTTTGCCGTCCATCTCGACCACGGCGATGAGGAGACTTGCTATGATTGTATCAACAGCGGGTTTTATTCCTCGGTGATGATTGATGCCAGCCACGAACCGTTTGAGAAGAATGTGGAGATTACCCGGCGGGTGGTGGAAGCCGCTCATGCGCGCGGGATTGTGGTGGAGGCCGAGTTGGGTCAATTGGGCGGCGTGGAGGAGCATGTCAGCGTGGACGAATCAAACGCGCACCTGACTGACCCTGACCAGGCCAAAGAGTTTGTAGAGCGCACGGGTTGCGATTCGCTGGCCTGTGCCATTGGCACCAGTCACGGCGCGTTCAAGTTTAGCGGCAACCAGGGCTTGCGTTTTGATGTACTGGAGATGATTCAGCAGCGCTTGCCTGGTTTCCCGCTGGTGATGCACGGCTCCAGCTCGGTGCCGCAAGAAGAAGTGGCGCGTATCAATGCTGCTGGTGGTGACTTGAAAGGCGCCAAGGGGGTCAACGAAGATGAATTTGCCCGTGCCGCCACCCTGGGCGTGACGAAGGTCAATATTGATACCGATGGCCGCCTGGTCTGGACGCGCGTCCACCGCGAATATTTCCGCGATAAGCCCTCTGAATTTGACCTGCGCCCGATTGGCAAGGTCTTTATGGCAGAATATGCCAAATTTATTGCGCATAAGAACGAAAAACTCGGCTCTGCCGGGCGGCTTGATGAAGTGCGCGCGCTGGTGAGCAAGTAAGTTATGCAAAAAGCCTCGGGGAAATCTCGGGGCTTTTTTTCTATAATTGCCATGTCTGACGAACAGAATATCAACCATTCCCGCTATATGGTCATCCCGCGCGTGCTGGTGTTCGTGACACGCGGGGAGGAGATTCTTCTGCTCAAAATTGCGCCGCGCCATGGTAAGGTGACGCGCTGGACGGGGCGTTACAACGGCCTGGGCGGTCATATTGAGCGTGGGGAAGATGCTCTGACCGCCGCGCAACGCGAATTGCTTGAAGAGGCCGGGGTGACGGCGAATTTGCGTTGGTGTGGTGTGTTGATGGTGGATACGGGGGAAAATGTCGGCATCGAACTGCACGTCTTTGCCGGGGAATATCTTTCGGGTGAATTGCTCTCGACCCCTGAGGGTGTGCCGGAGTGGATTCCCGTCGAAAAGTTGCCGGATACCCCGCTGGTGGATGACGGCCCGGCGCTGATTGGAAAGGTTCTCTCTATGCAGCCTGGCGCTTCGCCTTTTTGCGGCAGGTCTTTTTATGAAAACGGGCAGTTGAAGGTGGTCATTCGTGATTTGTGAGTGGATGTTTGCAAAACGAGGGAACGAATATCAAAACACCACTTTCATCGTTTTCAGGTGAATACTGAAGGTGCTGCCTTTGCCGGGTTCGCTTTCGACGGTCAGGCGGCCGTTATGCTGTTTGATGACCTGTTGGGTGATGGCAAGCCCCAGGCCGATGCCTTCAAACAGGTGGTCTCCGCTCTGTTCCAGGTGGTAGAAGCGGTCGAAAATGCGGGGAAGGCGCTCTTTTTCGATGCCGATGCCGTTGTCAATGACCTCTATCAGGATACCGCCGTTGCTCTCGCGCACAACAATTTTGACCGAACCGCCATTGGGGCTGAATTTGATGGCGTTATCAACCAGGGCTGCCAGGGCGCGTTCCAGTGTTTTGGGGTCCCCAGAAGTTGTTGGAAGGTTGGGGCGGATGTCGAGGTGCAGAGTCACCAGGTTGGCGGCGGCTTTTTCCTGGTAGGCCTGTAAGACTTCTGCGGCCAGTTCGCTCATGTCGACCGGCTGGAATTTGGGCAGGATAAGGTCCATCTCCTGTAGGAACAGGATGTCGTTGACCAGGGTGGTGATTTGCCCGATGTTGCGGGCCACCATGTCAATCACACCGGGCATTTTTTCGGGAGTAATCAGTCCTTTTTGAATGAGTTGCAAGAAGCCGCCGGCGGCCATGAGGGGGGTGCGCAGTTCGTGGGCCACGTTGCTCAGAAATTCGCGCCGCGCCAGTTCTTGTTCGGCCAGTTTTTGGTAAGCCTGGGCCAGTTCGTTGGCGCGCATTTGCAGGTCTTCAATGGCCATTTCGTCGTTTGCGCGCAGGCGGCCCGAAATTTCGCGCACCATTGCCATTGCAACACTGGAGGAATGACGCAAGACGCGGTCGAAGTCATCGCGGTCAATTTCCAGCACGGTCACCGGTTCAATGGTGGTTACGGTGGCGGCGCGCGGCGCGTTGTGGATGAGGGCCATCTCGCCGAAAAAATCGCCGGCCTTCAGTTCCTTGAGGTGACGCTGCTCGATGTTGTTGATGGTCTTGGTGACGCTCACCCGGCCATCAAGCAGAATGTAAAACTTCGATTCAACTTGCCCCTCGTGCGTGAGAACGACATCTTTTACGTAATTTTTGACCTGGCTGCGATTGAGCAGCTCGTCCATCTCCATCTGGCTGATGCCGGGGAAGGCACGCGGGATGATTTCTTTGGGAGACGGCAGGTTTTTACGGGGCAAATTCATCATGTTCATAAGACTACCTCATAACTTGTTGCATTTATTCTACCGTTCGATGAAATTCAGCGCATAAGCACAGCGTATTAAAACAGGCTGGCTAGCGTTTCACGGCTGCCAGAAGGAATTCTAGCAGGGCTTGCCCAAACCCTGCTTCCATTTTGCGTGGAACCAAAAAGTCCTCTCCGTGTTTTTTGCCTTCAGCGGCCAGCACTTTGTAAAATGCGGTTTCGGCCAGGCTCAGGCATTCATTGGCAGAGGGACTGTTGACGCTGTACATGCAGCGAACCGGTTTGCCGGCATTGGTCACCCGATAAGCATTGTCTTGCCAGCTCAGGCCGAGCACACTCCCCGGCGAGATGGCAAAGGCTCCAACGCAACCCTGGTTACAAGCATCTACCACGGCGTCGGCACCGATGCTTGTGCCAATGCCGATGATGCGGTTTGGGTCTGCATAGGGCAGCGAGGCGGCGCGGGCATATGCGGCTTTGGCATCGAGCAGGTAGCCGCGTTTGGCTTCGTCTGTAATCGAAGAAATGACTTGTCCTTCACTTTCGCCATGTCCACGAAAATCAAAGGTCAGCACGTTAAAGTGCAAATCAGAGGGCATGAGCGGCAGTTTGCCCTGCGCGCTGCGGGTGGGTTCCGGCGGATTTGTGCCGTGGACCGGGTAATTTTGCAGCCAGAGAATCAGGTCACTTTGCGGCCAGGCTTGCGCCTGGTTGCTTCCGAACTGGTGCATCAGGACGACAACCGGCGCGTTGGGCTGGGGGGCAATGTAGTAATACCCAATGAGTTGCAGGCCATCTTCGGTTTGAATGATGATTCGTTCCCCCGCCTGGTTCCAGGTGGGGGTGACAGTGATGTTGATGGGGGTGTTGCTTGGTTCGGGAGTGAGGGTGGCGCGCCGGGTGGGAGGTGGAAAAGGGGTGAGAGTGGGGCGCAGTGTGCGGGTGGCTGTTGGCGGTTGAATCGGCAAATCGGCGGCGGAGGGGGAGGCTTTTCTCTCCGACCGACAAGCAGTCAGAATCATGAGTGTTAAAATGAAAACAGCAGGGGCAATTTTGCGTACCATAAAAATATTATACGACATTTTGAAGTCACAGCAGAATGGGTCACGAAGCCTATGGATTTTTGCGCTGAGGCAGGGCTTTCAGCTGGGTTTTGAGAAATCGTAGATGTCGCCCGCCATATCTGGCGCTTCTGCATTCATTGTGAGATAAACCTTCTACAGAGACTTTTCCATCTTGTTAAACCAGCTGACGCAAGCGATAATCAGAAAGTTATTGAATGGCTGCCAGGGTTGGATAGTTCCTGACAGGTAGACCGGGTAGAATATCCAATTGACCATCTGGTCGTTTAACAAAGCGGCAGCAAGCCGCTACACTCCAAAAAGAGGATTTGTACTATGCGACCCGTTGCCGTACTTGGAATTGGACAGACCGCCGTTGATGAACACTGGGATAAATCGCTGCGTGAAATTGGCGGCGAGGCGATTTTTGCGGCCATGGCTGATGCCGGCCTCGAAAAGGCCGATGCGTTGTACGTTGGCAATATGCTCTCACCGCTGGTCAGTGGGCAAAACCAGTTGGGCACTTTCTTCTCTGATTGGGCTGGGATGTGGCACAGGGAGGCGATGAAGGTCGAGGCGGCCTGCGGCTCTGGGGCGGCAGCCTTCCGCGCCGCACTGATGGCCGTTGCTTCGGGCGAGGTGGAAGTGGCGGTGGCGCTGGGTGTGGAAAAGATGACCGACATGGCTGGTCATGATGTCACTGCCGCGCTGGCAACCGCCGCCGATGCTGATTATGAGGTGGAGCAAGGGGTCTCGTTTGTGGGCCTGAATGCGCTGGTCATGCGCCGGTATATGTATGAGTATGGCTGGAAGCACGCCGATTTTGCGCCGTTTTCCATCAACGCCCATGCCAACGCCGTCCACAATCCTCATGCGCGTCTGCACGACACGATTACGCTGGAACAGTTCGAGAAATCCTCGATGGTGGCGACGCCTATCAACCTGCTGGATGCCTCGCCAATTGGCGATGGCGCGGCGGCGGCGGTTCTCGTCCCGGCGGAGAAGGTGATGCCGATGCCGGGGCGCCCCAGGGTGCTGGTGGCGGGTTCGGCTTCAGCGACGGATTCTATCGCGGTTCACAGCCGCCGCGACCCGCTCTTTCTCTCGGCGGCTTACGAATCAGCGAAGCGCGCTTATCAGATGGCAGGGATTGGGGTGGAGGACATTGACGTTTTTGAATTGCACGATGCCTTTTCGATTATGTCGGCGCTTTCGCTGGAAGCCTGTGGCTTTGCCGAGCGAGGCCAGGGGCCAAGACTCGGCCTCGATAACGCGATACAAGTGTCAGGTCGGATTCCCATCTGCACCCGGGGCGGGCTAAAGGCGCGTGGACACCCAGTCGGCGCGACGGGCATGTACCAAATCGTCGAAGTCATTCAGCAATTGCGCGGCGAGTGCGGCCCGACCCAAGTGGAGAACGCAAAGATTGGTATGGCGCAGAACATTGGCGGCAGCGGCGCGACGATTTTGACGCATATCTTAAAAGCGGGATAAAAAATTTATAAAAAGGGTTGAAGTTCTCGCGTTCTTGTCCTATACTAGAAATGTCACTCACCGGAAAGGACAAAGAATATGCCTGAACGCAGGACGACGCCTCGTCGTAAGTTTTCGTATTACATGCGTGTGATGGATGATGTGACCGAACAGTTGGTCGGTCATCTGGCCGATATCAGCCCGCGCGGGTTCAAGTTGGATTGTTCTCAGGCTTTGCCTGATGAAAAGGATTTTCGCCTGCGCATGGATTTGACCAGCGATATTTCTGACAAACCCTATATCGTTTTTACGGCTCGCAGTAAGTGGTGCAAGCCTGATTCAACGGAGCCATTCGTATATAACGTCGGATTTGAGATTATCAATATCTCGCTGAGCGATGGCAAAATTTTCCAGACCATCGTTGAAAAATACGGTTCACCCGAAAGCAGATGGTAAAGAATGCGTTTTCTGAAGCCCGGAAGCCTTCCGGGTTTTTGTTTTTAATTGGCGATTTTGATTGAATCAGCATAAAATTTACCCATGCAAAAATTCTTTCGTATCCTTGTTCGGATTGTGCTGCGCATCATTGCCAGGGTGGAAATTCACGGCATAGAGAACTTGCCAGCAGGTGGTTTTATTTTGGCCTCCAATCATTTAGGGCGGCTCGATTCGGCCATCCTGTATTACGCCGTTGACCGCGAAGATGTGATTATGCCGGTGGCTGAAAAATACAAGTCTCACTGGTTTTTTGGGCCTTTGGTGCGTTCGTTGGGCGGGTTTTTCATTAATCGCTTCGATGCAGACCTTGCGGCCATCCGTGAAGTTTTGCGGCGCATGAAAAAAGGCGGGATTTTTGTGATTGCGCCAGAGGGGACGCGCTCGAAGACCGAGTCCTTGCAGCAGGCGCGCAGTGGCGTGGCTTTCTTCGCATCTAAGACCGGTGCGCTGGTGGTGCCGATTGCGATGACCGGCACGGAAGACCGCCTGGTGCTGGAAAATCTCAAACATTTGCGCCGTTCGCACATCGTCGTGCGGGCTGGGAAGCCGATTCGGGTGCGTTTGGATGAGACGCAGGGGCGCGAACAAGCCCTCGAAGCGGCAACCGATGACATTATGTGCCGGATTGCCGCCATGCTGCCGGAAAAATATCGTGGCGTTTATGCCAATCATCCCCGCCTGGCACAGATTTTGAAATCGGAAGCATCCACGCTGCATCCTCAACCCAAATAAACGGAGACCGCCTGATGAGGAATTTCCTGAAGTGGTTGATTCGCCTCGTCTTTAACCTGATTGCCGATGTGAAAGTTTCTGGCCGCGAAAATGTTCCAGAACAAGGCGCTTTTGTGCTGGCGACCAATCATATTGGCATGATTGATATTCTCATGTTCCATTACGTTTTCGACCGTTTCGATATGTTTATTCCAGTAGGTGAGAAATGGGCCAAACATCGCTTCATCCGTTTCTTAGGGAAAAATCTCAACTTTCTATTCGTTGACCGTTTTAACCCCGATGTGAAAGCCCTGCGCCAGACGATTGCCTTGATGGAGGGTGGCAACGCCCTGGTGATTGCTCCCGAAGGAACGCGCTCACGTACCGGGGCGCTCATTGAGGGCAAACCAGGCGTGGCCTACCTGGCGGCGCGCTCTGGCTTCCCGGTCGTGCCGGTGGCGATTACTGGAACCGAGGATAAGGTCATCCTGGGGAACATCAAGCGTCTTCGAAAATCGAAAATCACGCTGACGGGCGGTGCGCCTTTTGTTATTTCGCCGCTGCCCAGGGAAAACCGCGACGAGGCGCTTCAAACCGCCCGCGATGAAATCATGTGCCGAATTGCGGCTCTCCTGCCGGAGCGTTATCGCGGCGTTTATGCCGACCATCCCCGCTTAAAAGAATTGCTGTCATGCCATCTTGGAACGGAAAATTAGTCTTTATCACCGGCGGCTCCAGCGGCATTGGGCTGGAAATTGCCCGAATTGCCGCTGCGCAGGGCGCGGATACTTGGCTGCTGGCACGCCGCGGCGCTGTGCTGCAAACCGCCCTGGAGCAGGTGCGGGCTGCGGCCACCCGCCCGGAACAACGATTCGGCGCGGTCAGCGTGGATTTAAGTCAGCCGGAGCAAGCCTTTCCGGCGCTTCAAAAAGCCATCCGCGAGGCAGGCGTTCCTGATGTGTTGGTCAATGCGGCTGGGGCGGCTCATCCCGGCTATGTGGAGCAACTTGACCCCTCGATTTTCCGCTGGATGATGGATGCCAACTATTTCAGCACCATCTATGCCACCCAATCCGTTTTACCCGGCATGATAGCACGCCGCAGTGGTCATATCCTCAACATTTCCTCGGCGGCGGGCTTTTTGGGGGTGTTTGGTTACACAGCCTACGGCGCTTCGAAATTTGCGGTGACGGGTTTTTCTGAAGTCCTGCGGGCTGAAATGAAACGATATCACATCCGCGTCTCGGTGGCCTACCCATCGGATACCCAAACGCCGCAACTTGACTATGAAAACCAGTTTAAGCCGCCAGAAACCAAAGCCATTTCTGGCACCTCTGCCCCGCTCAGCCCCGCACAGGTGGCCAGTTCGATTGTGCGGCAGGCACAGGCCGGGCGGTATTCCATTTTTACCTCGTTCGACATGCGCCTGGTTTATCTCTTGAATAAACTCTTGCCCCAAGCCCTGGTGTTTTCTATTCTTGATGCTATGGCCGACAGTGTGAAACGTCATTGACAAACCGAATAACCGGGCAACCGAACAACCAGATAATTGGAGACCATAATGGACATCTTCGAGAAATGTGCGCAGTTTACCGAAGCAAAAATTGCTCTTGAACAGGGATACTACCCCTACTTCATTCCCCTGAAGGATAACGAAGGCACGGAAGTGACTTACCAGGGACGTCGCCTGCTGATGTGCGGCTCGAACAACTACCTGGGCCTGACCACACACCCGAAGGTGAAGCAAGCCGCGCTGGATGCGATTCATCGCTACGGGACGAGTTGTACTGGCTCGCGCTTCTTGAATGGCACCCTGGAACTGCACGAGCGACTGGAGCGTGAACTGGCTGACTGGGTGGGCAAGCCCGCCGCTCTGGTCTTTTCGACCGGAATGCAGGCCAACTTCGGCACAATCAGCGCTCTGGTTGGACGTTCGGATGTGGTGGTTTTGGATAAACTCGACCACGCCAGCATTGTGGACGGGGCGCGCCTTTCTTGGGGCGAGACCAAACGGTTTCGCCACAATAACGTAAGCGATTTAGAGCGCGTCTTATCTGGTATCCCTAAAGACAGGGGCAAACTGGTGGTGGTGGATGGCCTGTTCAGCATGGAAGGAGATATTGCCCCCTTGCCAGAGATTGTCCCGGTCTGTGAGAAGTATGGCGCGCGCCTGATGGTGGATGATGCCCATGCAATGGGCGTACTGGGCGGCGGGCGCGGCACGGCGGCGCATTTTGGGATGACGGACGAGGTAGATTTGGTGATGTCTACCTTCAGCAAGTCGTTTGCCTCGCTGGGCGGGTTCGTAGCTGGAGATTCGGACGTGATTCATTACATCAAACATCACGCCCGCGCGCTCATTTTCAGTGCCAGCATTCCAGCCTCCAACGCAGCGGCGGTACTGGCTGCGCTTGAGGTCGTGCGCGAAGAGCCGGAGCGGGTGCGGCGTGTCAACCAGATTGCCGAACGGGTGCGCAGCGAACTGCGCCGCCTGGGATTCAACATTGGCAACTCGCAAACGCCTGTTGTCCCTATCATCATCGGCGACGATATGCGCACGCTCTTTACCTGGAAGGCGCTTTTTGAGGCCGGGTTGTTCGTTAACCCCGTGCTTTCTCCCGCCGTGCCGGAGGGCAGCCAGCTGCTGCGCACCAGTTATATGGCAACTCACACCGACGAACAAATTGACCGCGCTCTGGAGATGTTCGAGCGCGTCGGACGGCAAATGGGCGTGATTTGAGTTGCGGTTAACGAGCGTCCTGAAGGGTTGCAGGCCTTTAGGACGGTTTTTTATAGCACTTCTCCTTCACCCCGTTTCAAGAACTGCCCGCCGCCGCGCTTTCCGAGCCAGTTTTTGCCATCTACAATCAGTTTTCCGCGCAGGAAGACTCGCTCTGGGTAGCCGACCAACTCCCAGCCTTCGTACAGGTTATAGTCGGTGCGCTGGTGTGAGTGGGCGACTCCGTATTTGACCTTTTTCTCCGGGTCCCAAATCACAATATCGGCATCTGAGCCCGGCAGGAGCGCGCCTTTGCGCGGGTACAGGCCAAAGATTTTTGCGGGGTTGGCACTGGTGAGCGCCACAAATTGATTGGCTGTGATTTTGCCAGCGCGCACGCCGTAAGTCCATAAAATCGGCAGGCGGTCTTGCACGCCGGGCAGTCCATTGGGGATTTTGGAGAAGTCATCTTTGCCGAGTTCTTTGCCAGGGATGGCAATTTCCTGGCCTTCGTAAGTCATCGGCTTTGTGCCGTCAAAGAAGAACGGGCAGTGGTCGGTGCCGATGGTTTGGATTTCGTTGTTTTTCAGGGCTTCCCACAAGCGGGCGTTGTCGGCGGCGGCCCGCATGGGGGGCGAGCATATCCACTTGGCGCCATCCGGACGCTGCAGATGTTCGATGGTGAAAAACAAGTATGGGGGGCAGGTTTCGCCCATCACCGGTGCGCCGTGCTGACGGGCGTAAGTCAGCATATCGGCCTCGCCGCCGGCGTTCATGTGGACGATGTAGACCGGCGCACCCGTCTCTTTGGACATGGCCGCCATGCGCAGGGTGGCCTCCACGGCGCCCCAGGCCGGGCGGGTGCGGGCGTGCCATTCGGGGCTGGTATGACCGGCTGCCAATGCTTCAGGAATGAGCGCCTCAATCACATCTCCATTTTCGCAGTGCGCCATGACGAGCATTCCGTTTTCTTTGGCCATGCGCAGGGCTTTGAAGATGCTGCCGTCATCCAGACGCAGGCGGCCATTGTAGGCGGTGAAGACTTTGAGGGTGGTGATGCCCATTTCGCGCAGGAGCGAGATTCCAGCGGCGGTAGAATCGTCGAAACGGGTCAGGTTCATGTGGAAGGAGTAGTCAATGGCTGCTTTGGCGGCTTTTTGCATCCATACGTCAACCGAATATTGGAAACCTTTTGGCTCCTGAACGATAAAATCCATCACGGTTGTTGTTCCACCAAACGCGGCGGCTTTGTGGCCGGTGTAATGGTCATCGGAGGAGACTGTGCCGAACATGGGCAGGTCGAAGTGGCAGTGCGGGTCAATGCCGCCGGGGGTGATGAATTTGCCAATGGCATCTATCACCTGCCCCTGCCATCGTTGGGTGATTTCGCCTGCTGGGGCAAGCAGTGCGCGGATTTTTTCGCTTTCAATGAGAATGTCGGCCTGAAAGGTCTCTGATTCGGTGATGAGCGTGCCGTTTTTTATGAGCGTTGCCATCATTGTCCTTACAAAATTGTTGGTTGTCTACAAGGTTGAGCCAGTTTTTGCGAAAGTGGAGATGCCAAAATTATAATATGACTTTATTCCCTCTGTGTGGTGATGTCAATGAGCAAACTTGAAACCATGGCGCACATGTATTTATTCAATCCGCCTCATAACTGGCGGCGTATTTTGGCGCAAAATCCACCGGTTCTGCCACGCTACTGGCCGCGCCTGATTCGTATGCAGGCTTCTGGATGGCTGGTTGAACCGTTACGCTGGCGGGAGGCGCGCGAATACCATTCTGTGGTTGCCTGTACTCCTGTTCATCCTCAGCCCATTTTCATCATGGGCTTGTGGCGCAGCGGCACAACTCACCTGCATAACTTGATGGGACTTGACCCCAATTTGGGATATGCCACCACGTTACAGTGTTTGGCGCCCAGCTTCGTCATCAAAAATCAGGCCATTATGCGGCTATTGTTTGCGCGGTTGATGCCTGAACATCGCCCGTTTGATGCTGTGCGGGTGGAGTTGGATATGCCCCAAGAAGAAGAAGTGGCTGTTGCCAACCTGACCCCGCACAGTTACTACAACTACTGGTTCTTCCCTCGCCAGATTCGGCCTCTTTACGAGAAATATATGCGCTTGCGCACGCTGACGCCGAAGGAGTACGAGGAATGGCGCTCGGCCTATCTTTGGGTATTGCGCCAGACGAGTTACCTGCAAGGTGGCAAACCCCTGGTGTTGAAATCGCCCACCAACCTGACCCGCGTGCGCGAGTTGCTTAAACTGTTTCCCGAAGCGCGTTTTATCGAGATTATCCGCCGGCCTTTGCGCACCTGGCTTTCTTACCAGCACCTGCAAAAGGTGTTGCTCAACATGCATCGCCTGGAGGAATGCGACCGACATGCCATGATTCAGGATGAGTTATATGTGTTCACCGAGTCGATGCGCCAATGGCTGGAAGAAAAATCGCTTATCCCCTCTGACCGGCTGGTTTCGGTTCGGTATGAAGACCTGGTGGCCGACCCCGTGCGCGAGTTGCAGCGTATATACGAGGCACTGGGACTCTCTACGCATGATGTGTTGCCGCGCTGGCAAAACTATCTGGCGAGCATTGCGGGCTATCAGACCAATCGTTTACAGGCCAGTGAAGAAGATGCCCGCCTGGCTCGCCAGCATTTCGCTTTTTTGTATGAAACAGGGGGGTATTCGCCCGATTGGTGAAGCCTTGCGCGGTTTTTGCACAAATCATTTTTGGGGTGTGGGGAATGCTCTAAAAATTCCAGAATAGCACCAGCCCGGTTAGCAGCGCGGCGAATGTGACCAGCAGTAACCCCAGGCCAACGCGGAAAAAGTCGCCGAAACGGTAATTGCCAGGGTTCATCATAATCAGGTTGACCGGGTGCGCGGTGGGGGTCAGGAAGGAGGCCGAGCAGCCGATGGCCGCCGAAATGGCGATGGCCTGAGGGTTGGCCCCAATGTGCAAGGCCGCGCTGATGACGATTGGTCCAATAACAAACGCTGTCGCCTGGCTGCCCATCAGTTGAGTCAGCGCTGCGGAGAGCAGGAAGGCGGCCCCGGCCAACCCCAGCGGCCCAAGCGATTCAATGGGCGAGATGACTTGTTGCCCAAGCCAGGCGGCCAAACCGGTATTGACCATTGCCAGGCTGGCGGCGTACATGCCGGCGATGAAGAAGACCACCTGCCACTCGATGGCGCGATAGGCTTCCTGGATGGGAAGCAGCCCCAGCAGCATTGCCAGAACCGCCGCCGTGAGTACAGAAAGATAGGTGGGCAGGCCAGCCAGGGAGGCTGCTACCGCCCCCAGTAATATCAGAATGCTCAGCGCGGCGCGGCGGCGTGGAATGGCTCGGCTGGAGGGGGTGGGTTCGAGGATGATGATATCGGGGTTGGCGCGCAAGTCACGCACCCGTTCGGGTGTTCCAATCATCAGCAGTGAATCGCCCAATTCGAGCGGCATATCGCCCACGTCGGTGCGGTAACTGCGACCCCGGCGGAGTAAGGCCACCGCCGTAAAGCCGTATTTGCGGCGGAAGTTCATCGTTTTAATGGTTTTGCCCTCGTAGTTAGAATGCGGCGCCAAAATCAGTTCCACCAGGGTGACTCCCAGGCTGCTGATGGGGCGTTCGCCGCGCCCAATTTGCAGGCCGAGTTGGGTGAGTTGCGCAACGCGTTCTTCGCGCCCCACAATGAGCAGGACATCGTTGGGTTTGACGACTTCTGTTGCTTCAGGATTAAAAATGGCCTGTCGCCCGCGCCAGATGGCAATGATGGCCAGCCCCAGTTTCTCGCCGATGCGGGTGCGCTTGAGGGTTTGGTTGGCAATTTGCGACTCGCCCGGAATGCGCGCTTCCCACAAGCGCTCGCCGAGTGCGTAGAACGATTCTAATTCGGAGCTAACGCGGCGGGCGAGGCGCTGCTCGGGGTCTGGTTCGCGGTTGGGCAGCAGGCGGCGGCCCCAAAATACCAGGTAGGCAAGCCCGGTCAGCGTAATCAGCCCGCCGATGGGGAAAAACGATAGGAAATCGAGCGCGTGTTGGGGTGGTTCAGCAATGATCAACAGGTTGCTCATCACAATGTTGGCAGTGGTGAAGTAGGTTGCCATGCCCCCCAGTGCAGTTCCAAACGAAATGGGGATGAGCAGTTTGCTGGGTTTCAAGTTGGCGCGTTGGGCCACCTGCATGGCGCTTGGCAAGAGCAGGGCCCCAACGGCCACGTTGTTCATCAGTAACGAGAGCAGCGCTGCGGTGAGCGTGAACAGGAAAACCATGCGCGCTTCTGAGTTGCCGCCCATCTGGTTCAGGCGTTGTCCAATCCAGAGCATCACCCCGTTGGCGGTCAACGCCTGGGTCAGGATGAACAATCCAATCAGCGTAATGACCACTGGCTGGCTGAAGCCTGAAATTGCCAGGGCGGTGGCGGAGGGGTTGTTCGGTGTGCTTAAAATTCCCAGCCCACTATATTGCGCCAGCCCCAGGGTTACAATCATGAACAGGGCGGCCATGTCGATTCGCCAGCGGTTGAGTATGACGAGGGTGATGGGCAGGGCGATGCTGACCAGGGTTAAAAGCATGAAAGGGGTCATTATTTCCACAGTTCGAAGGCTTGTTGTTTGACCACCGGGCGGCGCTGGGCGCGGGCTGCCAGCAGGGTGGCGCGACCCTGCTCGGAGCGGGTAAAGACGATTTCGCCGCCGCCCACGTATTTCGCCCAGTATTTCGCGAAGAGTTCCACCCGTTCTTTGCGCGAAGCCAGAATTTTTGGCACGGGGTGGTAAGCGGGCGGGTACATGCCCGTCTCGCGCACCCAGTTGCGCAGCGGACGCCACAAGATTTGCAGCGGCAGGCTGGGCAGGCGGTCTTCGGTGCGCATGATGAGGTAGCGTTGGTCACGCACCGGCTCGAAAATTTCCTGGAAGGCGCGGATGAAGGTGTCTGAATCTTCCGGCGAAGCGTAATCGAGCAGCACGTTGTAGGCATCCTGCTCGGTTTTGGTCACGCGCACATAACCTGCATCCAGTTTGCGGCTGACGAGGCCAAGCTGGCGCAGGGTTTCGAGCAGGGCGCGGCCCACATCCAGCAGGATGGCATCGGGAATCTGGGCGGCGAACAGGCTGCGGGCGGTTTGGGCAATTTGACGCCCGTTAAAAATAAAAATCAAGAGCGAAATAATGCCAAAAAACAGGAAGGTGCAGAGCAGGAAAATCTCTAGCCCGGCTGCCAGGCTGCTCAACCAGGCGCGCCCGCCCAGGTAAAAAAGCCCCGAGAGGAGGGTCAGTACCGAGGTGAACAGGTCACGCACCAGTTTTTTCAGCGTGTTTTGCAGGGTAAAAACGGTTTTGATTTTAAGGTTGCGGGTGTTGATGGTGGTGGTGAAGTAGGTGAAGTTGCTGTATTCCTGGCCGATGCCCCATAAATCGTAAACCTGGTCGCGTCGTGGAATTTGGCGCATGGTTCGCAGGTTGTGCAGCCCAATTTTAATCTCTTGTAGTAGTCCTTTTTGACCGTTGAGGATGGAGGCAATTAACTCAGGGCTGACATGCCCTGCGCCTTTGACAATTTTGCCGTGCATGTGGGGCGGGGCGGAACGCCTGTGGACGTCGTTTTGCTCTTCTAGCCAGTCGGGGTAAATGGCCAATGACCAGTAGCGGTTGTGCCGGTTGAGGAAGCGCTTAAAATCTACATCGCCGCGCTTGTATTCGGGGGCCAGGCAGATTACATCCCAGTTGTGGGCCACTTTGCGCGGCCAGGCCGGGTTGAGGCGAATCGTCCGCCCGCGTAGTTGCTGGACCGCTGTGCTGGTGGTAGCACTGGTCAGGTCAATGAGGGTGTTCAGGGTCAGCGAATCCCAGCCTTCGCCAAAGATGCCGCGCGTGCCAACCAGGCACTTAATTAACCCTTTTTCAAACGCGGCGGTTGCCAGGCGCACATAAGTCCGGGAGGTCCAATCGGGGCCTTCGCCAACCAGTTCGACGATGGCCGGGTCTTTGGTGGCTTTGATGGAACAGGCGGCTCGCAGGTTTTGCCCACGCAGGGAGGCGGAAAACTCCTCGAGCAAGGTTGGCGCTGCCGCAGCGGGGAGCAGGAACAAGCTCCCTGTGACCAGGGTCGGGCAAAGGGGCAGTGTCTCGCTCTGGGTTGCCAGCCGTCCGAACAGGCGCAAGGCACTGCCGGCGTCGTTTTCCAGCACGCCTTTCAGTTGCCGCACTCCGCTGCCCACGCGCTCGAAATCAGTGACCACAATGGCGCGCAACTTCTCGCCCAGGGCTTTCGATTCGGCAGACAGGATGTGCGCTACCGCAAAGTCTTTTGATTCAGAGAAAGTCAGTACCAGGTCGCCGGGGGAGCGAGTTTGCTGAATTCCACGCTCGGTGAGTGTTAAGCCAAAGGGTAAAATGGCTTTGCGCAGGTCGCGCAGCAGGCGATGGTCGTGTTCATCGGCGCTGGGTTTGAGCACATCCAGCCCGAAGCGTTCCAGCAGCGTCGCCCAATCTTCTATCTCAATGGGTTGGGTGGCTTCAAGAGGAGTGACCAACTGCGGGGGCGGCGGTTGCCCGATGATATTCAAAAAGCGCACGGCAGACAGCATCAATAGCGGATGCGCATCCCAGCGTTTTTGCCATTCGATTTGCGGGTTGGGGGGTTCGGGCGGGAGCGCGACCAGGCGGCGCACCCAATTGATAAAACGGGAGTTGCCTGTCAGCCCGGCGATGGCCGCTTCGAATTCGGCCTGGATTTTGTTGAGATATTCCATCTCGCGCGGGGTCGGCTTGACGAGGTAGGCCAGGTCACGATAGGGAGCGAGGTCGCCCTCTTTGACTACCGCCGGGGTGGGGATTTCAAAATCGACCTCGCCGAGCAGGCTGTCGTAGTTCTCGAATTCGTCGTCGCCGTCGGGCGAGGGCAGGGTGGCGGTCAGGCCAACTACACGCGGGTTTTCGAGGCGTCCAATCAGGGTGCGCAGGACGATGGCCCAGTAATCTAACAGGTGGTGACATTCATCAAGCACGATGGTTTTGACGCCATACGCCACCAGTTCGTTAATGAGTTGGCGCGCGTTGGGGTGCAGGAAGGGTTCGATGTCAATTTCAGGTTCGCGCAGGAGGCGGTGTTTGACCCGGTTGGTATAGCGCAGCGTATCTTTTCGGTAAGCGAGGGGGTTGTTCTGGCGCAGGAGTTCCACCCGCTCATGGGCCGCTTGCGGGCTGGCTGCCTGCCCGCTGTGGATGAGGTCTTCCTGCCACAGGTGCAGGGCTGCTTCGACGATGTGTTCTTGCGCCTCGGCGGGTGTAGAAATCAGTTGGTAGGTGAAAATGTTAATTGGCGCGCGTTGGCGCGGGTCAAGGCTGGCGTAGCGGGAGATGTCCGCCGGATTTTCCAGGAACATTCCGATTTTTTCGTACCATTGCGCCTGAATGGTGGTGGTTGGGGTGAATATGACCGCCGGGGCGTCGAAGCGGCGGATGAGTTCCAGTCCGATGATGGTCTTCCCTGCTCCAGGCGGCGCTACCAGGTGATATTTATGGTCTTTCTGTTCGGCGGCCACCTGCTCTAAAATCATGCGCTGGTATTTGCGGAAGGGGTAGCGGAATGACATCTCGTCAAAGAGTTTCATTTGACTCCCCTGCGTGGTATGGCGCAGCGAGTTCCTTAATGCCCAACAGCGCCAACAGTACATCGGGCGGCAAATCGGCTGCGGGCAGGTTGGCATGGTAAAGCGAGTCGTTTTCGGCGCGCTCGCGCAGGGAATGCCAGAGCAGTTGGCGCTCCTCGCCATCCACCACCAGCTCGTTCAGGGTTTTGGCGCGCAGCAGGTATTCGCCAGTGGTGTAAAAAAAGGTGATTCGCCGCCATTTTTCGGCCCTCACCGGGGTTTTGAGCCGTTCGAGCGGCCCCAATTGGATTTTGAAGTATTCCTCGTGGGCGCGGGGATGGTTGGGTTCGTTGCGCAATAGTTCGGCGCGGGTGGTCAGTTCGTGGCCGCGTACCTCGGCAATATATTGGATTTGTCCACCCTGTTCGCCAAAACTGGCAGGCTGGTAGAAGGCCAGGTAATCTACGGCCACCACTTTCGGGGCCGATTTGAACGGAATCCGATACCAGCCCAACAGTCGCGCCAGTTCCAGGTCGCGCGGGGAGGGCAGCAGGCAGACGAGGGCGAGAGAGTTGGCTGTGAGCATGAGGGTGTGGGTTATCGCCGCCAGTCATTGCCAACCGATTGGTGTGTTCGCACTGGTTGCGCGTTGCTGCTCATTGCTTTGCGGTCAATTTGCAGAGGGATGGAGCAGGTGACTTGCAAAGGGGGGCTACCGGCTTCGGCGCGGATGGTGTAGTTGCCTGGCGGTAACAGGCGTGCCTGGTCGTCGAGGCCGTTCCAGGGGATGAGGTGCTGTCGCCCCATTTTGCGTCGCTGGCGCAGAAGGGTGGCGCGCGGGCGGCCCTGCTCATCCAGCACTTCCAGGGTGACGCGGGCGGTTTGGCTTAAATCGAGATAGATTTCGAGGGTGTTGTTTTCGCCAGGCAGGCCAGGGACAAATGTAGATTGATTGACCGCAAGCGCTACCTGCACATGATTGTTTCGCCAGTATAAGAACGCCAGCACCATCAACGTTAACACAAGAGCCGGAATCACCAACCAGGGCGCCTGGCTGAAGTTTGCCCCCACTTGATTCCAGTTGGTTTGGGTTCCCAAGTTGGGCTGATAGGAGATGTTGCGCGTAACGCGGCTGGTATTGCCGGCCTGGTCAATGGCCTGAATTTCGATGCCGTTTTGGCCTTCAAGTAAGGGCAAGGCAACCTGAAAATCGCCCAACATTCCAACCGTCACTTGTTGGCCGTTGACCGATACCCGGCTTCCCGGTTCCACTTTGCCTACCAGTTGCAAAGTGGAGGTGGTGAGAATTGCTCCGTCTTCGATGTTGAGTTCAATGGCCGATGCGCCGGTTTTGAAATAAATGGTGCGGTTCAAACTGGTGATGTTGCCTAGTTCGTCTTTAGCTTCGATATGCAGCAGGTTGGCTCCGGCGGTGAGTAGAATCTGATGTCTGAAGAAACCGTCTTCGCCGACTTGAACGCGCTGTTGATTAATGCTCACTTCACCGGCGGGAGTAACTCGCCCTTGCACTTCAATAACTTGCTGGTTGGTCCACTCGCTTTCGGTGGGGCGCAGCAGGGTGATTTCTGGGCCGCGTGTGCTGAGTTGAATTTCGCGTCGGATTTCGGTGGCGTTTCCGGCCTGGTCAATGACGCGCAGGGTCACCAGGTTGGGGCCTTCTTGCAGGCGCAGAGGCAGTGAAAATCGCCCATCGGCGGCGATTATTCCGTGCATGGCGCCATTCCACCACAACACAGCATTGGGTTCGCTCACTCCTTCGAGCAGCATTTCGGCAGAGTTGACTCGCATCTGTTCGTTAGAGTTGAGAATTTGCACGCTGGGCGGGACGGTATCGAGTTGGGCGTTTAGGGTTCGGTTTTCAGTGCGTAAGACCGATTGTGCGGTGATTTGAATGCGGTATGTGCCATCGGGGAGCAAGGCGCCGTTTTGGTCGCGTCCATCCCAACTCAAAAAGTGTTTGCCTGGGGTTTGGCTGCTCTGATTTTGTAGCATGCGCACCCGCGCTGTATCAGAAAACACTTCAACCATTACATTTGCACTGTTTTGCAGGTCGTAAGTCAGGTCGAAGATGTCGAAGCTGCCATCGTTGTTGGGTGAGAATAAGGTGCGCGAGGCAGAAACTTGCAATCCGGGTGCGCGCAGCCAATCACCCAAGAAGACGGTCAAAAGAAGAAGGACGGCCAGGCCGATGCTTCCAGCAGTGACGAGTACCCCCGGTGTGGTGTAAACCTGAGGGCGGCGGGTATTTTGGATTCGTTGGGGGCGCAGGCGTTGTGATTGCACGTTTTGCTCAGTCGAGTTCAATCAGGATAAAAGATTCATCGTCCTGTTTGGGTTTGTTGTTGGTCGGTTGCCCGGATTCGGGTTCGAGCGCTGGCGGGGGCGTCATTCTTTCTTCTCTGCGCTGGGGTGGTGCCGGGGTGTAGTCAGCGGCTGGCACGCGCCAGGGGTATTCGAGAAAGAAGACTATGCTTTCGGCGAGTGAGGCCACCAGCAAAGTCAGCAGGGCGTTGGGTAGCAGGTTATCGAGCAGGGCTTGGGCGGGGTCGGTTGTGCCAATCCACATCAGAAGTAGAAATTGAAGAATGCCAAGCACAAAAGTATTGGCGATGATTAAGGCCAGGGTTGAGCGTGGACGATGATATTGTATCCTGTCTTCGAGGGAAAGCCGGCCAATCAGCCAACCGGCGAAAGCCCAAATGCTGATTTGTAGAAAATGATATAACGTTGTGGTGGTATCCGTCAAGAACGGTGTGGCAAGAAGTTTGAGCGTTTGCCATGAACTCAAAAGGTGAAAACGCAGTAAAGCGGGTGTCAGGTCGGGGTATAAGCCAGACAGGGCGAGCCAATCAGGGGACAGGCCCAGGAGCCCAAAGAGAATTTTGCTTGCAAGCGCTGCAAACAGACCGGCCAGCAAACCGGCTCTTGGCCCCCACCACAGCCCGCCAAGCACCGGAACCAGCCAGGCCAGGTAAGCGCCGTTCAGAAATGGAGCGCTGATGACCAATAAAACCAGCCCCAGGTTGGGGATGAACCAGCGCTGGCCGAGTAAGGCAACTGCCAGCGCCAACACGGCCAGGTAAATTGAAATATCGCCCAGGGGGTAAAGCGCCACTGCCATTATAGCGAAGTACCCGATTGTTGGGCGCAAGAGCAGCAGCACAAAGACACCTGCCAGCAAAACGGTATCCCAGTGCAGGGGGTATACGGGCCGCGCGTTGACCAGTTGTGCCAGCAGGGCGGTGAAACCGGCGGCAATCAGCAGCTGTTCCAGCCAGGCAAGGCGCAGGCGCAAGAAGGCGTGCAAGGCGCTGAGGGTTTTCATAATTCAAGCCGTCTTAAGCCATCGTTGCTTTCTATGCGGTGGACGGGTGCAGATGCGGGACGGGCATGGGTGCGCGCCCATGTTCGCAGGGCTTTAATTTGCGTTTCCATGGTGCGTGAGAGCGGCACGGTGTGTTTCAGGGCTTCTAGCAGGTCGGTTTGAGTCAGGTCTCGCCCAGCATCGAAGGCGTCATATAACGCTGAGATGACGGTGTTTTCGATTTCTGCGCCCGAGAAGTTTTCGCTCAGGCTTGCCAGCGCTGCCAGGTCAAAATCTTGCGGGTTTCTGCCACGCCGCTGAATATGAATGGAGAAGATTTCCGTCCGTTCGGCCAGGGAGGGCAGGTCAATGAAAAAAATTTCGTCAAAACGGCCTTTGCGCAGCGCTTCGGGCGGTAAGATGCTGATGTCGTTGGCGGTTGCTACGACGAAGACCGGCGCGGTTTTCTCCTGCATCCAGGTCAGAAAGCTGCCAAAGACGCGCGCGGTGGTGCCGGCATCAGAAATGTGCGAGCTGGCAATGCCCGCCAGGCCCTTTTCCAACTCGTCTAGCCACAAAAGGCAGGGCGAGACGGATTCGGCGAGGTGTAAAGCAGCGCGCATGTTTTGTTCTGAGGAGCCAACCAGCTCGCTGAACAGCCTGCCTAAATCCAGGCGCAGGAGCGGCAGCCGCCATTGGCTGGCAATGGCTTTGGCCACCAGGCTTTTACCGGCGCCTTGCACGCCGAGCAACAACAAGCCTTTGGGTTCAGGCAGGCCAAAGGCGCGGGCGCGTTCGCTAAAAGACAGGGCGCGTTTGTTCAGCCATTCTTTAAGCAAAGCCATGCCCCCCACAGAGGTCATGGTCTCTGAGGTCTCAAAGTATTCCAGGATGTGTGAGCGCCGGATGATTTGTTTTTTTTCTGCAATGATAACCCCTACATCCAGGCTTCGATTCATCACCAAAGACTTGGCAAAGACGTTTTCGGCCTCGCTGCACGTCAGGCCCTGGGCGGCGGCCAGCACTTGCTCTCGCATGGCGGGGGGAAGGTCTAATTTTACGCCGCCAATTTCGCGTGCCGAGCGTAAAACTCGTTCCAGCGATTGTGCCAGTTCTTCGCGTTCGGGTTGCGAGTAATCGAGTACGATGATGTCTTTTTCCATCTCTGGCGGGAAGATGAGCAGCGGCGAGAGCAAGATGACGGTTTTACGGCTCTCTTTGAGGTGGTTCACCATATCGCGCATGCGGCGGGTGATAATAGGCTGCTCCTGAATGGGGCGGCGGTCATCCCAGTAAGGGTGAAAATCTTTGAGTAAGAAGATGGCTGATTCTTGTGAAGCGGTGATGAGGTCGAGTGCGTTAAGCGGTGGGCAGGTTTCGGGGTCAGGCCGTTGCGGGCCATAGTCATCCAGGGGGCGTAGGCCGTCAGTAATAGACCAGCCATACAGTTTTTTGCGCAAGCCGGCGGCTACGCGTCGTAAAAGCTGTTCGATGCGCCTTTCTTCCCACGCTACCAGATACAACAGCGGGTAACGTGCACGAATCAGCGTGCTGAGTTCCTGTTCACGATTGTGCGCAAGGGGCTTCATCATTATCTGATATTATCGCACATTTGTTTGCAGACGCTGGTCGTTTTTATGCAACCGAGCCAAACCAAAAAACTATCGTTTTTGTAAGGCGTTTGCGATTTGTGTGAATGAACCAAAAAAGAGGGAAGTTCCCTCTTTTTGAAGAGCCTCTTTTATTGTGGTCTAAACACGGCGGGTGATCGGTGTTTCGGCACAACGTTACCCGACTTGCCGCGTTGAACCTTTGGGTTGTTATTTCCCGGTCGGTAATTCCGCGTAGAAACTGATCCGCTTGATTTTGGCCGCAATCTTTTCTTTCTCTGCTTTATTGGGGGCGGCCAGGTATTTTGCCTTTAACTTTGCAATTTTTGCCTTGCGATGACGACGGCGGTTGATTTCGCGTTTACGCTCAGTGATAAAAGCCATAGGTTCCTCTGTGAATTTTGATGGTGAATTTTGATGGGCAAAAGTATACCAAACAATCCGTTTACACCAACCCCACTTCGGCATTGAATTCTTCAATCAACGCGTCGATTTCATCGGCCTGTTTCTGAATGCCCGTCCAGTAGTCGCGCTCATGCCACATGGCCTGAATTTCCTCGTAAGTTTTGCCCTGCTGCTCGACCCAGGTGTAATATTTCAGGTTATGGACGCGGCGGCGGTCGGTGTAGCGTAGTTCGAGCAGGTTATCCGTCGACTGTTGCAGAATCCAGCGGGCGTAATCGGCGGCGGCGTCGCGCTGCGAATATTCGCCCATTTCCTCGCGCATTTCGTGGATGCGGCTGTGATACAGTTCCATCGAGTCGGTTAGCACGGTTAGCACGATGTCCTGTTCGCCCATCTCGTAGTATTTCGCCATCTTAATGGCGGTGAGCACGTTGGAGATGCCGGAGAAACCGAGCAGGTCGAGTTGCGATACCAGCGCTTCGGGGACGCCTTTCTCGACCAGGAAGGCGCGGCCAGCTTCTTCGTTGAACAAACGCGCCACATTGACGACCGCATTGTCGTCAATGGCGACCACCAGGTCGGTGTTTTTCGTGTTGTGAATCCAGGGGACGTGTTTATCGCCGATGCCCTCGATGCGGTGTGAACCGAAGCCGTTTTCCAGCAAGGTTGGGCATTGCAGAGCCTCGCTGGCTGCGATTTTGCTATTCGGGAATAATTGCTTTAGGTAATCGCCGCTGGCAATCGTTCCGGCAGAGCCGGTGGCGCTGGTCATGCCGCGATACTCATCGCCAGGGCGCATGACTTGTTGGAGAACTTCTTCCATCGCATGGCCGGTGATTTCGTAATGCCACAGGTAGTTGGGGAATTCCTGAAACTGGTCAAAAATCATCAAATCCTGGCCCGATTTGCGCAGTTCCCAGCATTTGTCAAAAATCTCTTTGACGTTGGATTCGGACCCGGGGGTTTTAATCGTTTCCCCGGCGACTTTTGCCAGCCACTCGAACCGCTCACGGCTCATCCCCTCAGGCAGGATGGCAATCGAATCGCAGGCCAGCAGCGCCGAATCATACGCCCCGCCCCGGCAGTAGTTGCCGGTGGAGGGCCAGACGGCTTTTTGTGTCGTCGGGTCGAATTGACCGGTCACGAGGCGCGGCACGAGACAAGAGAAGGCCGCTCCTACTTTGTGCGCGCCGGTGGGGAACCATTTGCCGACGAGAGCGATGATGCGAGCCGGGACGCCCGTCAGCGCGGGAGACAGTTCGATGTAGTTCACGCCGCCGAAGCCGCCGCCGCTGGCTTTTGGCTCATTGTGCCAGGTGATGCGGAACAGGTTGCGCGGGTGAATCTCCCACAGTCCGATTCCGGTCAGCTCTTGCTTGATTTTGGCGGGAACTTTGGATGGGTCTTTCATCTGCGCATACGTGGGGATGATGATGTTGCGTTCGCGGGCGCGCTGGATGGCGCGCTTGCGGCGCTCAGGATAGATGGTCAGGTCAATGGTAGTCATAAATAACTCCTTGAAATGGGAGGAAGTTGTCAGACAAGTGGATTATACCCCGCGCGGCTGTAAAATGCGCTGTTTTTTCCAGGCGGCGGGAAAGCCTTTAGTTTTCGCGTTTTAACGTTGACACCCCGCTGCCTCGTAGTATAATACTTTTTCGCGCTTGCCCCTTGCCAGGGGGCTTTCGCGCGTTATTCCCGGCTTACCCGCAGCGCGGCGAATTGAGTAAAACCTTGCGCGGCGGCTGTGGCGAAGCGAAGACCAGGAGAAAGGAACTATGAAATACGCTATTTTAGAAAGCGGCGGCAAACAATATAAGGCCGTCGAAGGCGGGGTCATTGATGTTGACCTTTTGCATGTAAAAACCGGCGAGAGCCTGAAACTCGATTCAGTGTTGTTGCTGGTAGATGGTGACAATGTCACCGTCGGTGCGCCGGTGGTTTCGGGCGCGTCTGTCAGCGCGAAGGTTGTGGAACATTTCAAGGGTGAGAAGACCATCAATTTCACCTACAGCCCCAAGAAGCGCATTCGTCAGAAGACCGGTCACCGCCAGTCTTACACCCGCCTTGCGATTGAGACAATCGAAAAGTAAGAGAGGTAACTATGGCTCATAAAAAAGGTGGCGGCTCCAGCCGAAATGGACGCGATAGCAATTCCCAGCGATTGGGCGTGAAGCGCTATGCTGGCGAGTTCGTTCTCTCCGGGAACATCCTCGTCCGCCAGCGCGGAACCCACATTAAACCCGGCATGGGCGTTATGGTGGGCAAGGATGATACCCTGTTCGCCGTGGTTGATGGCATTGTGGTTTACGATATTGTGCATGGGCGCAAGCGCGCCAACGTTATCCCCGCGGAAGCGTTGGAAGCGGCCGCTGCGGCTGAATAACAGAGGCTTGTAATGAAACAAAAAATCCACCCCACATATTATGAAGATGCAAAGGTTATCTGCGCTTCGTGCGGCAACACGTGGACGACCGGCTCGACCCGAAAATCCATCCACGTGGAAGTTTGCTCAAAATGCCACCCGTTTTTCTCCGGTGAGCAGTCTCGCATTCTTGACGTGGAAGGACAGGTAGACCGCTTCTACAAAAAACTCCAGGCCCGCCAGGAATACGTGGAGCAGGTCAAAAGCCGCGAGGAGGCCAAAAAGGCTCCGCCCAAGCCGGTTGCCGACCTGGAACTGGGCGCGCGCGTGACCGAGTCGCTTGCCAAAGCAGGGATTACCACGATTGCCCAGCTGATGGCGAAACTCGCCGAAGGTGACGAAGCCGCTTTGGCAGTGGAAGGCTTTGGCCGCAAGGCGCTCATTGACAGCAAGAAGAAGATTCGCGCCCTGGGCTACGAACTGCCTGAAACTGCTGGCGAAGCTGCTTAAAATTCCTGCGCCAGCATTAAAATCAGGTAAACTTAACAGGCAGATGGTCTCCATCTGCCTGTTATTATTTCTTTTGGGAGAGGCCATGAAGCATATTCACGGTTCGATTGAAGTCATTTGCGGCTCGATGTTCAGCGGCAAGACAGATGAACTTATCCGCCGTCTGCGTCGGGCGGTCATTGCCCGCCAGAAAGTGCAGGTGTTTAAACCGGCTATTGATGTGCGTTACGCTGTTGAGAAAGTCACCTCGCACGCTGGGGCCGATTTTTCGGCCATCCCGGTCGAAAAATCAAGCGATATCCTTGCCAAAATGGAGCCAGAGACCACCGTTGTCGGTATTGACGAAGCCCAATTTTTTGATGAAGGCATTTTAGAAGTGACCCGCCATCTGGCCGACCGGGGCGTGCGTGTCATCGTTGCCGGGTTAGACCAGGATTTTCGTGGCGAACCCTTCGGCCCCATGCCTGCGCTGATGTCGAAGGCCGAGCAGGTTGATAAAGTGCGCGCCATTTGCATGGTCTGTGGAGAACCAGCCTCGCGCACCCAGCGACTGGTGAATGGCAAGCCAGCACGTTACGATGACCCGGTCGTCATTGTTGGCGCCTCGGAACTCTACGAAGCCCGCTGCCGCCAGCACCACGAAGTCCCGCGTTAAGCGGGGCAAAGTCCCGCGTTAAGCGGGGGAGTTACCACGTTAGTTTTTGCTCATGCCTCTCTCCTCTCCCAAAGGGAGCGGGCAAAAATACGGAGACCCCATGCAAGATTACCGCGAATTCCTTGCTGAAACCCTGATAGACGAACAAACCTTGCAAAAACGCATCCGCGAGTTGGCCGCCGAAATCAACCGCGATTACATTGGGGAGCAGCTGCTGCTCATTTGTATTCTGCGTGGCGCGCTGCCCTTCCTGGTTGACCTCATGCGTCACCTCACCGTCTTGAACGCTATTGACTGCATGGCGATTTCCTCTTATGGAGCGGGCGTGCGTTCGGCCACTGGCAATGTGCGCGTCACCTACGACTTGCAGACCAATATCGAAGGCCGGCACGTTCTCCTGGTGGAAGACATCATTGACAGCGGCCACACCATCGCCCATGTGTTGGAAATGCTCCAGACCCGCCGTCCGAAATCGCTCAAAGTTTGCGCCCTGCTCGACAAAGAATCGCGCCGCGAAGTGGTCGTCCCCATCCACTATCGCGGATTTGTCATCGAAAACAAATTCGTCTTTGGCTATGGCCTCGACATTGACGAATACTATCGCAACCTGCCGTTTGTGGGCGTGGTGGATTTAGAAAAATACAAACCGGAGTAACCCTATGCAAGACTATCTCGACTTCATTGACGAGGTCCTGGTCAGCGCCGAGGATATCAAAACGCGCGTTGCCGAACTGGGCGCGCAAATCAGCCGCGACTATGAAGGGCAAGATTTACTGGTCGTTTGCCTGCTACGCGGCGCCATTACCTTCACCGCCGACCTCACCCGCCAACTCACCATTCAGCACGAGCTGGATTGCATGTCGCTTTCTTCGTATGGCCGAGGAAACTATGCCTCCAGCGGCAACGTGCGCGTTAACCTTGACCTGCTGACCAACATTGAAGGCCGTCACGTCCTGCTCGTGGAGGACATTGTTGACAGCGGGCGCACCCTGGCGCATGTCCTCTCCATGCTGCGCACCCGCGACCCGCTCAGCGTCCGGGTCTGCGTCTTGCTCGATAAGAAAATGCGCCGCGAAGTGCCGGTACAGGTTGATTACATTGGTTTTGATGTGCCGGATAAATACGTTTTTGGTTACGGCATTGATATTGATGAACGTTTCCGGCACCTGCCCTTCATCGGTTCTGCTGACTTGGCAAAATACATTCAACCCGTGTAATCTGTAGCGAGGAATTTATTCCGCCTGCGCTGTTGATGGGAAATATCCGTGTCCCAAAGCACTTGGACAAAAACGAGGCGACCTTGTCCAGCCCAACTGAACCGGCGCACGAAACCCCCGAAAGCCTGCTCTACGCCGGGCGCTGGGTCGCGCTCGTGCGCGGAAAGGTGGTCGCCCAGGGTGCAACCCGGCAGGAAGCCCTGCTCACGGCGCGCCAGGGTCGCCGCAAAGACCGTCTGGAAATCAAATATATGCCTGAAATGCCCGTCCAATCGCCGTTAATTGCGCGTGTGCGCACCCTGCTGCCCGCCGACCTGCCCGTTTACCTGGTGGGTGGTGCGGTGCGTGATGCTGTGCTTAGACGCGAAACCCACGACCTCGATTTTGCCACCCCGCCCGGCGCGCTCAAACTCGCCCGCAAACTGGCCGATCAACTGCCCGGAGCCTTCTTCCCGCTCGATGAAGAAAACGACACGGCCCGAATCATTCTCCAAAACCCTGATGGTTCGCGCGACCTCCTCGACTTTGCCGGGTTTCGCGGCGATTCGCTCGAAGCCGACCTGCGTGGGCGCGATTTCACCATCAACGCCGTGGCGATGGACATTCACAACGGCCAAATCCTCGACCCGCTGGGGGGCGTCAGCGACATCCGCGCCAAACGCATCCGCGCCTGCGCCGAGACTGCCTTCAGTGACGACTCGGTGCGCATCCTGCGCGCCGTGCGTCAGGCCGCCGCGTTTGGCTTCCACATTGACCCCGAAACGCGCAAACTCATGAAGGCCGCCGTCCCCCTGCTCGCCAACATCAGCCCCGAACGCCAGCGCGACGAACTCTTCAAAATGCTCGAAGGCCCCCAGCCCCATGCCTGCTTGCGCGCGCTTGAACTGCTCGGCATCTTGCCGGTTCTCCTGCCCGAATTGCCCGCCCTGAAAGGCGTGGCCCAATCGGCGCCCCATGTTCACGATGTCTGGACTCATACCCTGGCCGTCTTGCGCCACCTCGAAGGCATCCTTACCGCCCTGGCCCCTGCCTATGACGAAAACCAGGCCAATGCCGACCTGTTCAACGGTTTGCTCGTTTTGCGTTTGGGGCGTTACCGCGAGAAAATTGGCGCACATCTCGGCTCCACGCTTAATACCGAACGCTCGGCGCGCGCTCTGCTCTTCTTTGCCGCCCTTTACCACGATGTCAACAAGCCCCAAACCCAAACCACCGAAGAAAATGGCCGCATTCGATTCCTCGGCCATGATCAACAGGGCGCCCTCACCGCCGTGAAACGCGGCATGGCTCTCCATCTGAGCAACGACGAACTCGACCGGCTCAAACTGCTCGTCCGCCACCACATGCGCTTTCACTTTCATGCCAGCCGCCAGGCCGAAACCGGCGCCGCACCCAGCCCCAAAGCCATCTACCGCTTCTTCCGCGAGGCTGGCGAAGCAGGTGTTTCGCTCATCTTGCTCGCCCTGGCCGATCTTCGCGCCACCTACGACCACACCCTCACCCAAGAGCATTGGGCAGCCAGCCTCAATGTGGCGCGCACCCTGCTCGAAGCGTACTACGAAAAAGCCGAGCAAATCATCCGTCCACCGCAGTTCATCAACGGCAACGACCTCATCAACGACCTGAAAATGAAACCTGGCCCTGAAATTGGCAAACTGCTCGAAGCCATCCGCGAAAACCAGGCTGCCGGCGCGCTCACCAATCGTGAGCAAGCCCTGGCCTTTGCGCGCGGCTGGCTGGCAAAAGGACACCACCCATGACCCAACTCGCCTATTCTCGCTCTGGTCAGGGCGCGCCGCTCCTGCTGGTGCATGGCTTCCCGCTCGACCGTGCCTTTTGGAACCCGCTCCTGCCGCACCTCGAACCCCATTTCGACTGCATCGTGCCTGATTTAAGGGGATTTGGAGAATCTCCGGCGGCCCGAAGCCAGTACAGTCTCGAAGACATGTCTGCCGACCTGAGCGCTCTCCTCGCCAGACTCGGTCTCCCCGCAGCCTTCCTCGCCGGGCATTCGATGGGCGGGTACATCGCCCTGACATTTGCCCGCCGCTTTGGCGCTCAACTGCTTGGATTGGGCCTGCTCGGCACCCAGGCCGCCGCCGACCCCCCAGAGCGCAAAGCCGCCCGCTACGACACCCTCGCCCAGGTCAGACGCGAGGGGATGAACGCCCTCCTGGGCATGGCCGACAAACTGACAGCCGACCCGCGTCATGCTCTCACTCTGCGGCAAATCATCCAGCGGCAAAACCCAATTGGGGCAATGAGCGCGCTTCAGGCCATGGCCGAGCGCCCCGATTCGCACGCCGTGCTTGCCTCCCTGTCCATCCCCGTCGTCATCGTTCACGGTCTGGCAGATGTCCTCGTCCCGGTCGAACGCGCCCGCGCCATGAAGGCGGCCCTCCCCGCAGCCCTGTTAATGGAACTGCCCGGCATCGGTCATTGCCCGCCCTACGAAGCGCCAGAGCAGACTGCGGCTGCTCTCAAGAGCCTGCTTTAGTTTGCCATTGGCCCTCCCATTTTTGTTGAATCTTACCGCACAAAAGCTGCCCGCCAGGTTTGCATGGCGGGCAGCTTTTTCGGGAGACTGGAGCCGAAGACTTCAACCCTGAAGCCGCTACGGGTAGATTTCGTTCAACACCGGCGCATAATTGCAGCGGCAGCCTTGTGGGTGCGAACAACCCTCGTGCGGCAAGACCGGCACGGCATCCTTCTCAAACGTCCCGCGCGACTCGTAACATAACGGACAGGCATCGTGGGCCACGTTAATACGGATAGATGTTACGCGCGGGTTTTCGCGGAACTTCTTGAGCGCAACGGCATTCACCGAAAATGCAGCCAGGTCGGCATTGCAGTTTACGCAGATTTTTGCTGTATCAGGGGATGAAGCATTACAGCGCGAACAGGTTTGCAAGGCTGGCCTCCTCAAAATAAAAATAGGTGACAGTCACTTGTGTAGTGACTGTCACCTTATTGTACTCCGGGCAATTAAGCCTGAAAAGGTTTTTGACTGAGCGCGGCGGCTGGGGCATTGTGTGGGAAGAGCGGGCTGGTATGCCGAATCATGGCATTCTTGTTTTTTTCCACTGCATGACGCCGCGCCAGGTTGTTGATATGCGCCACCAAGACCCCGCCTGGGGTGGGTTTCACCAGGTAATCATCTGCCCCCGCATCGAGCGCGCTGGAAATGGCTGCCGGGTCATCAATCGCCGAGAGGATGGCAATGGGGGTGTTCGTAAAGGCGCGAATTGATTTACAAATTTCCCAGCCATCGTGGCCAGGCATCATTAAATCCAGCAGGATAATATCGGGCTGCTCGTTTTTTACCAATTCAATCCCTCGTTCACTATCGTTGCAGGCAATCACTTCCAGGCCGTGGCTTCGCAACAATAGCCCAATCAGCTCCGTCATTGCAGGGTCGTCATCAATCATTAAGATTTTTATGCTCATGGGGAGACTGTCCTTTATTAAAATTATCCCAGATTTTACCTGTCCTGACTTTGCATATGACTAACAATTAACAATACCTTCGTCAAAATTCGCGAGTGATAGGGAAACCCTTATATGTGGGAGTGAAAATCTTTTGAAAACACTATATATGGCGGTTG
>DAOUBQ010000013.1:0-77500 GCA_034432755.1 Anaerolineales bacterium | reverse complement strand
CAGAATCCGCTTCGCCGCTTCAAAAATCCGCTGTCAACTCCGTTTCTCCCTCCGCTTCTCCGCTTCCTCCGTTGCCCAATCCGCGCCCTCACATGGGCGCCACCCTCGAACCTCGCCCCGGCGTTTTCCTGCGCATCACCCGCCGCAACCGCCCAATCACTAAATCACCCAATCACTAAATCACCCAATCACCAAATCCCCAAATCCCCCAATGACCTACTTCAACTTTCTCATCCTATTTGTTCTTACCCCAATTGTCATCCTTCTCTTTATCACCTGGCTCGACCTGCGCGCTGGACGTTCCACCCCTGGGTTCGACGCAAAAAAAGTGCCGCTGATCATCCTCGTTCACGTCATTTTAGCCCTCACCTACACCACCCCCTGGGATAACTACCTCGTCGCCACCGGCGTCTGGTACTACAACCCGGCGCTCGTCACCGGCATCACCATTGGCTACGTCCCCATCGAGGAATACACCTTCTTCGTAGTCGAAACCATCCTGGTCGGCCTGTGGTGGTGGTTCCTGGCTCGACGGCTCTCTCTACCTGCGCCAAACACCTTTCAGCGCGCTCCCCAACTGGTAAACTGGCCAACCGGCATACTGCTTGTTCTATGGGCTTTCTTCACCTTCCAGTTCTTCTTCGCCGGGGACGAGTGGAATTACCTCGGCATCATCTTCTTCTGGGCCTTGCCGCCCATCATCCCGCAATTCCTGTTTGGCGCGGATATTCTCTGGCACTACCGCAAACTTGTCTTTTGGTCTATCTTTGTCCCCGGCCTCTACCTCTCGCTGACCGACATCATCGCTCTCAACGCCACCACCTGGCAAATCTCCAAAGACCAGACCCTCGGAATCAATTTCTTCGACATTTTACCCATCGAGGAAGTTGCCTTCTTTTTCGTTACCTGCACCCTGATTGGCTTTGGCATGACCCTCATGTTGTCTAACCTGGGCTGGCAGCGTTTCACCGCATGGAAAGAACGCCGCTACATAGGATAAGCCACACAGAAAACATCCTTTTATCCTTCTTCCTGTTGCACAAATTGGCGATTTCAGATTTGCAATCGCTGATAAAGGAGACGAAGTACGCGAAGGTTGAAAGATGCCGCGAAGACCAGCAATTCCAAACCTGGTTCTCCCGTCATTAACAACAAAGAGCCTGAACACGAAGGACACTTAGATTCTGGCAGTACCACAAACGTTGAATTTGGAATCGCTGTATCCTAGGGTGAAATTGGTAAATTAAATCAATTTGTGCTATGCTTACAAAACTTGAGTCCTCGCAATGGCCGATACGCGTATCCCATCCATCGGTGTTTTGGCGGGCTGGCAGTTTTACCGCACGGCCACCAATCTCAGTTACCTGGCGCCCATTTTTCGGGGGATTTGCCGCGCCGCCCAAAATCTGAATTGCAACCTGCTGCTTGGCTGCGGCATTGGTCCCTCGGCCAGCCCCAGCGACCCCTATCGTCCGGCCTGGCCTTTTGCCTCCGCCGAGCAGGATTTTGTGTCGGTTGGCCCCTGGAACACCCAGGGATTGATTGTCGCCATTCCCCTGCACTCTCCGGCGCGCTCGGCCTACATTGACGAATTGCGCGCCTCCGGTTTTCCCGTGCTTTTCATCGGCTCCGGCGAGAGCGGGGCCACGCTTTCGGCCAACAACGCCGCCGGAATCACGCAGGCCGTTCAGCACCTGGTGACGCATGGCCGCCGCAAAATCGCTTTCATCGCCGGTTCTGCCGACGACCAAAAGGGCGATTCGGGCAAGCGCCTGCGCGCTTTTCAGGCCGCCTGCCAGCAATTCGGCCTGGAGCAGGACCCGCGCCGCGTGATTTTTGGCCGCCATGTCTACGACGGCGGTTTTGCAGCGGCGGCGCAATTGCTACAAAATGGCGCCGCCTTCGATGCGCTGATTGCCAGCAACGACGAATCCGCCATCGGCGCGATGAACGCGCTCAAGCAGGCCGGGCGGCGCATCCCCGACGATGTAGCCGTCATCGGCTTCGATAATCGCCTGGAAGGCGCGGTGCAGCAGCCGGGGCTGACCAGCGTCCATGTTCCGCTTTTTGATATGGGCTATCAGGCGGTGGAGCAAATCTGGCGGCGCATCACGCAGGGCGAGTCCCTGCCCGAACAGCGCGAGATGGAAACGCGCCTGGTCGTGCGCCAATCCTGCGGCTGTCAGGGGGCGCTGCCCTGGCGCGGCGAAACTTCTCCGCAAGAATCGCTGGCGGAACAAATCAGCGTCTACGTTCACCGTCAGACCTACGGCCTGGAAGAAGGCGAAGTGCTTGGCCTGAGCCGGGCGCTGCTGGCGGGCTTCGAGCGCAGCCTGGCCGAAAATTCTCCCGCGCCCTTCCGCGCCGCCCTGACGGATATTTTGAAGAGCGCCTCGCAGCCCGAAGATGACGCGCAGGTCTGGCAGGAGGCGCTTTCGCTGCTGAAGGAAAGCCCCGCCTGGGGCGTTCAACCCGCCCTGGCGCAAAACCTGCTCGACGAGGCCCGCCTCGAAATCGGCGCGCAAATGCGCCAAAAGCATCGCCAATATCTGCTGGATGAGCGCTGGACTCTCAGCCGCCTCAGCCTGCTGACCGCCCGCCTGCTGAATGTCCTCGACGAAGCCGGGGTGTACGAGGTGCTGGCGCGTCACCTGCCCGATTTTGGCATTCAAACGGCGCTGGTGGGTTTGTTTGAGCCGGAGGGCGATGACCGCTTTGCCTGGAGCGTTTTACGCAATGCGCTGGACCCACAGCAGCCTTTGCGCCGCTTTCGCAGCCAGGATTTTCCGCCGGAGGGGCTGCTCCCCGCCGGGCGGCCCTTCTCGCTGACGCTGATTCCGCTCACCGACCAGACCGGGCAGATTGGCTTCATGGCCTTCGATACCGCGCACTTGGATTTGTACGGCGCAATTGTGCAGCAATTGGGCAGCGCGCTTAACACAACGCGCCTCTACCGTCAGGCCACCGAAGCCCGCCGCGCCGCCGAAGAAGCCAATCGCCTGAAAAGCCGCTTCCTTTCCACCATCAGCCACGAATTGCGCGCCCCGCTCAATCTGATTGTCGGTCTGACCGGGCTGATTTTGGAAGAGGGCGAGGAGCAAAGCGCCGCCCTGCCCGAAGGCGCCCGCCGCGACATGGAGCGCGTTCACGCCTACGCCCAACACCTGGGCGGTCTGATTAACGACGTGATTGACCTGGCGATCAGCGGCGCGGGACAGTTGCGCCTGCAATATGAGGCGGTGGATTTGAACGAAACCCTGCGCCTGGTGGCCGAAAGCGGCGCGCAGCTGGCGCAGGACAAGGGCCTGGCCTGGCGCGCCGACTTCCCCGGCCAGCCGCTTTGGGTCTGGGGCGACCGCACCCGTCTGCGTCAGGCCGCCCTGAATTTGGTGACCAACGCCGTCAAATTCACCTCCCATGGGCAGGTACATCTCTCGCTGACGCGCAGCGGCGCTCAGGCGCGGGTGGAAGTGCGCGATACCGGCCTGGGCATCCCGCCCGAAGAGCAGGAACGCATCTTCGAGGCCTTTCACCGTTCCGAGCGCAGCGTTTTGGATGGCTACCCCGGCCTGGGGCTGGGGCTTTCCATTTGCAAAACGCTGGTGGAAATGCACGGCGGGCAGATTGGCGTTTCCTCCAGCGGCGCGCCGGGCGAGGGCGCCTGCTTTTGGTTCACCCTGCCGGAAAGCCTGCCCGCTGCCCGGCAAGTCTCCCCGGCGGTTTCTCCGCCTGCCGAAAAAACCATCCTGCTTCTCTTCCAGTCACCGGCAGAGCGGCAAGACCTGGCGGCGCGCCTGGCGCAGGAGGGCGTGAAACTGATTCAGGCGCCGCTGGCAAAACCTGTCGAGTGGCAAATGCTGCTGGTCGTTTCTCCGCCTCAGGTGATTGTGCTGGATGTGGAAGGTGAACACGGCCTGGCCTGGCGCGCCATGCAGACGATTAAGAGTCTCGCCTCCGCCCGCAATATTCCCGTTCTGTTTTACAGCGATTCTGCGCAGGGCGAATCGCTGCTGACTCTGGATTATCTGACCAAGCCAATCGAACCCGAATCGCTGCTGCGCGCCCTGGACGAAAACCTCGCTCTCAGCGAAAACCCCGCCGTCAGCCTGCGCACTTTTCTGGTAGTGGATGACGACCCGGCGGCGCTGGAACTGCACAGCCGCATTTTGCGCCTGCACAGCCCGACCAACCGCGTCCTGCCCGCCCAAAATGGGCGCGAGGCCCTTAAGATTTTGCTCAAAGAAAAAATTGACCTGGTGCTGCTCGACCTGCAAATGCCGGGCATGGATGGTTTCGCTGTTTTGCAGGCCATGCGCGAAGCCCCCTGGACGCATAATATTCCGGTCATCGTCGTCACCGGTAAAGACCTGGTGGAGGAAGACCTGAAGCGGCTCAATGAAGGTGTGGCGGTGGTGCTGCAAAAAGGGCTGTTCGGCATGGAAGAAACGGCGGCGCAGATTGGCGCCGCGCTGGAGCGTAAACGCCGCCTCAGCCAGGACGCGCAGCGGCTGGTGCGGCAGGCCATGCTTTACATTCATCAGAATTATGACCAGCCGCTGACCCGCGCTGAAATTGCCCGGCACATTAACATCGCCGAAGATTATCTGACCTTTTGCTTTCGGCAGGAATTGGGCGTGACGCCCATTAAATATTTGCAGCGTTATCGCATTCAGCAGGCCAAGACCCTGCTCAAAAACAGCGGGCGCAGCATTGCCGAAATCGCCCTGGATGTCGGTTTCTCCGACAGCGGCTACTTCACCCGCATCTTTCACCGCGAAACCGGCCTGACGCCCGAAGCCTTCCGCCATCAAACCTGAAGTATCTCTTTCTTGCGGCGCTCTCTCTTTTCTCCCACCGCTTCGCGCTTTTCTCCAAGACCGGAGGTGCAGATTTCATATAATGGGAAGCAGGAACAACTGCTGCGTGTCCGCAGCGCCATTCAAAACCTGTTTCACAAGGAGTCTCCCTCATGTCCAAGAAACTGTTTTCCTTTTTGAGCCTGCTGGTGGTTGCTGCCACCCTGCTGGCCGCCTGCGGCGCTCCCGCCGCGCCGACCGCCGCCCCCAGCGGCGGCGATACTGCCCCCGCGCAGCCCGGCGAAAAAGTGACCCTGCGCGTGCTGGTTCACCAGAACCCGCCCATGGTGACTTTCATGGAAGAATTCAACAAGAAATTCCAGGAAGCCCATCCCAACATCACCGTGGATATGTCGGTGGTCAACGCCAACGACCTGAGCACCGTCTCGCAGACCCGCCTTTCGGCCAATGATATTGACGTGCTGGACATCTTCGGCTTCGCCAATGCCGCTCAGCCCTACATGAAACAGGTGGACGCCCCCAACTGGCAGCAGCTGATTGACGCTGGTCTGTTGATGGATTTGACCGGTCAGGACTTCCTCAAGAACTACGACGCCCCCGCCATTGCGGACGCTGGCTCTTACAACGGCAAAGTCTACGCCGTCAACCTGGGACGTGTTTCCTACAGCGGTATCTACTACAACAAAGACCTGTTCACCGCCAACAACGTCAAGGTTCCCACCACCTGGTCGGAACTGGTTGCCGCTTGCGAAACCTTCAAGGCTGCCAACATCCCCTGCATGACCGCCGGTGGTAAAGACGGCTGGCCGATTTTCGTCGGCGCCTACGGCCTGATTGGCGCCACCTATCCTGACCAGGCTGCCCTCGTCGAAGGGCTGTGGACTGGCAGCATCAAGTGGAATGACGCCAAATCGCTGGAAATGTGGAAGAAAATGCAGGTCTACGCCCGCGACATGATGGAAGAAGGCGCGAGCGGCATCGCTGGCGACGCCGCCCCTGGCCGCTTCGCTTCCGGCGCGGTTGCCATGTTCTCCGGCGGCACCTGGTATGCTCCCGCCATCGACGCCGCCCAACCGGCTTTTGACTGGGGCTACATCCCCTTCCCCGGCTCCGACAACCCCGAAGACAACAAGTACCTCTTCGGCAAATACGACCAGGGTTGGGCGATTGCCGCCAACACCCCCAACAAAGAAGCCGCCCTGCTCTACCTGGCTGACTTCTCTGACCCCGCTAACTACCAGGCCTTTGTGGACGCGGTCGGTTTCATCCCCACCCAGCCGACCGCCAAACTCAACACCAAAATCGGCGCGGAAGTCGCTCCCTACCTCGCCAACTTCCGCGTCGGCTACGAACAGTACTGGATTGCCCCGAAGGGCGCTGGTCAGTTCGCCAACCCCTGGGCTTCGTACTTCAAGCCCTTCGGCACCGATGACGACCCGCAGGTGCTGGCCGACAAAGTTCAGGCCGACCTGCAAGCCGGGCTGGACGCCGTAAAGTAGCCTCTCTCGTATCTCCTGGGCTTTCCGCTGCGGCGGGAAGCCCAGGCTTTTTTGTGGAAAGGAACAGGTGCTGCTATGTCCTATCATTTTGGACGAGGCTGGTCGAAGTGGACGCCCTATCTCCTGCTGCTGCCGGGCCTGCTGTTCTATTTTCTGGTCGCGCTCGGCCCTTCGGTGGCGACGGCGGTTTATTCCTTTACCGACGCCACCGGTATCAAGGGCGCGCCGATGCACTGGATTGGTCTGGACAACTACCGCGAATTTCTCTTTATGGGCCGCGCTTCGGTGGATAACCTGGACGCGCTCAAGCGCACGCTCATCTTTTCGATTGCCGTCACCGTCATTCAGTTTACGCTGGGCCTCTTTATGGCGCTGGTCGTCAATCAGAACTTGAAGGGTTCCAATATCTTCCGTACCATCTATTTTATGCCGGTCATTCTGGGCGTGGTCATTCAGGGCCTGATGTGGTCGCTCTTTTTGTACCCGCTCGGCGGCCCGGTAGCCAAATTCCTTGCCATGTTCGGGATGCGCTCCGAATTTTTGGGCGGCGCGCCAGCCGAAGCCTTCGCCTGGGTCACATTCATTCAGATTTGGGCCAATATGGGCGTGACGATGATGATTTTCCTGGCCGGGCTGCAGACCATCCCCTCGGAACTGTACGAGGCCGCCCGCATGGACGGCGCCAGCCCCTGGCAGGTTTTTTCCAACGTCACCTGGCCGCTGCTCACCCCCAGCGTGAACACCAACTTTTTGCTCAACATCATCGGCAGCTTGCAGGCCTGGCAGCTTTTTCTGGTGCTGGTTGGCTATCGCAACGGCACGCAAGTGCTCGGCTACCTGATTTACGCCACCGGCTTCGGGCAGACCTCCGGCAGCGTCACCAGCAGCTTTCGGCAGGGATACGCCGCAGCCGCCTCCATCGTTCTCTTCCTGCTGGTGCTGGTGATTGGTATGACCGTTCAATATTTCCTGCAGCGCCGTGAAGAAAGGATTTTGGGATGAACGCTTCCAACCCCTCCCGCTATCGTTCGGTTCGCGTTCCCTGGGGCGCGATTGGCTCCTACGCGGTGATGATTTTCTTCGCCCTCCTGTATCTTGGCCCGCTTTTCATGCTGGTCAATACCTCGCTCAAGACGATGCCCTCCTTCATGAAAGACGCCACGACGCTGGCGAATGAACTGCGCTTCCAGAACTTTGTGGACGCCTGGACGAAGGCCAACTTCCCGAAATACCTGCTCAATTCGCTCTTCTACACCCTGAGCGCCACCACCGTCTACATCCTCACCGCCGTTTTTGTGGCTTTTCCCATTGCGCGCGGCTACATCAAATTCTCCGGCGCGGTGCTGACGCTCTTCGTCATCGCCCTCTTCCTGCCGCCCGCGCTCATCCCGCAGTTCCAGCTCATGCTCAACCTGGGGCTGTACAACAACCCCATCGGCTATATTATGCTCTTTATTGTCAACCCGATTGGGATTGTCATTCTGGTCAACTACATCAAAACCGTCCCGAAGGAATTGGATGAAGCCGCCGCCCTCGACGGCTGCGGCTATGTTCGCTTCGTTTGGACAATTGTTATTCCGCTCATCCGCCCGGCGATTGCCACCGTCATCGTCATGCACGCCATCGGCATTTGGAACGAAGTCATCGCTCCCACCATTTACCTCACCAACAAAGACTATTACCCCATCACACGCGGTTTGATTGTCTTCCAGGGCGTCTACGGCAGCAATTGGCCGACTCTCGCCGCCGCTGTGCTTTTGCTGACCCTGCCCATGCTGCTTTTGTTCCTCTTCCTGCAGCGTTACATCGTCTCCGGCCTGACGGCGGGCGCGGTGAAAGGATAACCCGCATGAAACCCCGCGCGATTTTCCTTTTTCTCCTGGCTGCCGCGCTGATTTTCAACAGCGCCGCCTGCGGCCTGCTGCCCGCTCCGCTGCCGGAACGCCCCGGCTGGAACCTCGTCTGGCACGATGAATTTGACGGCAAGACGATTGACTCCGCCAACTGGACCTACGACCTGGGCGGCAACGGCTGGGGCAACGGCGAAATGCAGAACTACACCAGCCGCCCCGAAAATGCCCGCCTCGAAAACGGCAACCTTGTCATCGAAGCCCGCCAGGAAAAATACAACGGCTCGTACTACACCTCCGCCCGCCTCAAAAGCCAGGGTTTGCGCGAGTTTCAATATGGACGCCTCGAAGCCCGCCTGAAAGTTCCGGCAGGCAAAGGCCTGTGGCCCGCTTTTTGGATGCTCGGCTCAAACTTTACGAAGGTCGGCTGGCCTGACTGCGGCGAAATTGACATCATGGAATACATCGGCAAAGAACCCGACCTGATTATGGGAACTCTGCACGGCCCCGGCTACTCTGGCGCGCTCGGCATCAGCAAATGGAACCGGCAGGACTACAACATCGCCGACGATTTCCACACCTACGCCATCGAATGGGACGAAAACCAGATTACCTGGTTCTACGACGACGCGCCCTACCACAGCGTCAAGCGCGAAGATGTCGGCAGCCGCCCCTGGGCCTTCGACCAGCCCTTCTTCTTCATCCTCAACCTGGCGGTTGGCGGCACGCTCGGCGGCATGGTCAGCCCGCAGACGGCTTTCCCCGCTCAATACCTGGTGGATTACGTCCGCGTTTATGCCAAACAGCCCTGAGATTCTTTTCTTCGACGACTTCACCGCCCCCGCGCTGAATCGCCGCATCTGGAACGTGGAAGTTACCGGCCAGATTCACAACCGCGAGCTGCAAGCCTACCTCGATTCGCCCGAAACGCTCCTCATCAGCCAGGACGAACCCGATTCGCGCGGGGCGCTCATCCTGCAGACGCAGTACCGCCCCGGATTCATCACCCCGCAGGGCGACCGCCTCGATTTTCTCTCGGCGCGCATCCATACGCGCGGCAATCTGTCTTTCCGTTACGGACGGGTTGCCGCGCGCCTCAAACTGCCTGCCCTGCCGGGAACCTGGCCCGCTTTTTGGGCGCTCGGCCTCGCTGAAGCCTGGCCCGCCTGCGGCGAAATTGACATCATGGAAGCCGTCGGCGAATCCGACTGGGTCAGCGCCGCCGCGCATGGCGAAAACTTCTTCGGCGAAAGCGCCCTGGTCAACAAAAAATACTTTTCTACGCCGAGCGGTATTGCCGAATGGCACACCTACGCCGTCGAATGCGCTCCCGATGTCCTGCGCTTCTTCGTGGACGACGAATTAATCTACCGCATCACCCGCCCGATGGTCGAATTTTTCGGCCCCTGGCCTTTCGACAGCGAAAAATATCTGCTGCTGAACCTGGCTCTCGGCGGAGTCTACCCTCTCAAAACCAACGGCGCGCAAGCCCCCTGCCTGGGGCTGCCCGCTGCCAGCCTGGAAACTCTTCAGCGCGAACCCGCCCGTTTTTTGGTGGATTGGGTTGAAATCCGCGCCCTGTAATCTCGATGGAGAACCGCGATATGTTCAGAACCCGCTCTCTTTACCTCGGTGAAACCCTGCTTCCGCCCCCCTCCGCCGAAATCAGCGGCGGCTATGTGACTCTCCTGGGAGAACCCTGGTACAAAATTGCCAATTACGATGCCATGCCGCCCTTTTTGATGAGCATCGTCAGCAGCGGCAATCACTGGCTTTTTGTTTCTTCCAGCGGCGGCATTGCGGCGGGGCGCATTAGCGCTGAGCAGGCGCTTTTTCCCTACTACACCGAAGACAAACTGACCGATAACAGCGAAAACACCGGCGCGAAAACCATTCTGCGCCTGACGCGCGGCGCGCAAACCTGGCTTTGGGAGCCTTTTTCCCTCCGTCAGCAGGGCGCTTACCGCGTGGAACGCAACCTGTACAAAAACATCCCCGGTACGGCGCTGATTTTTGAAGAAATCAATCACAGCCTGGAGATGGTTTTCCGTTACGCCTGGCGCAGCAGTCAGCGTTTTGGCTTTGTCAAAACTTCCTGGCTGCAAAACATCAGTCACCGCGCGGCGGATTGTCAGGTGGAGGCGCTCGACGGCCTGCAAAATCTGCTGCCCGCCCATGTCGATTCAGTCATCCAGAATCAACTCAGCTGCCTGCTGGATGCCTACAAACGCAGCGAACTGGACGCCGAAAACGGCCTGGGCCTCTTCGGTCTCAACTCGCGCCTGACCGACCTGGCCGAGCCGAGCGAATCGCTGCGGGTGACGAGCGCCTTTCAGGTTGGGCTGAAGCCGCTCGGCTTTTTGCTCTCCTCCCGTCAATTGAACGCCTTCCGCTTCGGCGCGGAAATTCAGCCCGAAAACGAGGCGCGCGGTCAGCGTGGCGCTTATTTCGTTTACGCGCCGCTTTCGCTCGCTTCTGGGCAGGAAATCAGCTGGCATTTGGTGGCGGACGTTTTTCAAGACCATGCCGCCCTGGCTGCCCTGCGTCATTTTTTGCAAAGCCCGGCCCAAAGCCAGCGCCAGGCCATTGAGCAGGATTTGGATTTCAACGCCTTCAACCTGCAACGAATTGTCGCCAGCGCCGATGGCTTGCAGGTTTCGCAAGACCGGTTGGCAAGCGCTCATCATTTTGCCAATGTGTTATTCAACGTCATGCGCGGCGGCGTCTTCGCCAATCAATATTGGGTGGAAAAAGATGACCTGCTCGACTTTTTGGAAACACATCAGCGCGGCATCACCCGTCAGCACGCCGATTTTCTCGATTCTCTGCCCTCGCGCCTGACTCTCGACGAGTTGCAGCGCCGCGCCGCCGGGCAGGAATCCCCCGCCCTGCGCCGCTTGCTGCGTACCTATCTGCCGCTTACCTTCAGCCGCAGGCACGGCGACCCCAGCCGCCCCTGGAATCGCTTTTTCATCAACCTGCAAAACCCCGACGGCTCACAGCGCCTGGATTATGAAGGCAACTGGCGCGATATTTTCCAAAACTGGGAAGCCCTGGCCTATTCCTACCCCGAATACACCGAGGCGATGATTGGCGTTTTTTTGAGTGCCACCACCGCCGACGGCTACAACCCCTACCGTATCACCCGCGCCGGGGTGGATTGGGAAATTCCCGAAGAAGGCAATCCCTGGGCCAATATCGGTTATTGGAGCGACCACCAAATTATTTACCTGCAAAAATTACTGGAAGCCAGCGCCCGTCTGCACCCTGGCGCGCTGCGCGGCCTGCTCCGTCAGCCTTTGTGGAGTTACGCCAACGTTCCCTACCGCATCAAGCCCTACGCTGAATTGTTGGCTGACCCCTACAATACGATTGTTTTCGACCACGCCCTGCACGCCCGGCTGGAAGAAGAAGCCCGGCAGCGCGGCGCGGACGCCCGCCTGCTCTGCGCCGCCGATGGAACGCCGCTGCTGGCCTCGCTGACCGAAAAACTGCTGACCCTGCTGCTGGCGAAACTGACCAACTTCGTCCCCGAAGGCGGCATTTGGATGAACACGCAGCGCCCGGAATGGAACGACGCCAACAACGCCCTGGTTGGGCGTGGGCTTTCGGTCGTCACGCTCGGCTACCTGCGCCGTTTCATTGCCTTTTTTCAGGAACTCCTGGCGGGGGAGGACGGGGCCTTCTCCTTGCGCACCGAAATTGGCGATTGGTTTCGCGCCATTGCCTTCACCCTGCATCAGTTTGAGCCGGAACTGCAGGGTAGTTTCAGCCCCGCCGCGCGCCGCGCGCTGATGGACACCCTCGGCGCGGCGGGCAGTGATTATCGCTGGCGAGTCTACCGAAATGGCTTTTCCGAAACTTTCAGCCTGCTTGCCGCCGATGAATTGCGCTCTTTCCTGAATCTGGCGCAGCGTTATGTCGAACACAGCCTGCGCGCCAATCGCCGCCCCGATGCGCTTTACCACGCCTACAACCTGCTGCGCCTGCACGGCGGCCTGGCGCAGATTGACCGCCTCTATGAAATGCTGGAAGGACAGGTGTCCATCCTCTCCTCCGGCCTGCTCAACGCCGAAGAAGCGCTGGCTCTGCTGAAAGCCTTGCGCCGCAGCGCCCTGTACCGCGCCGACCAGCACACCTATCTGCTTTACCCCGACAAGGTTTTGCCCGGCTTCCTGCAAAAAAATACTCTCTCGGCGCAAGACCTGGCCGGTCTGAAACTGCCCTTCCTGCTGGCCGAGCGCGGCGATACTTTGCTCCTCAGCCGCGATGTGAACGGCGATTTCCACTTCAGCGGCGCCATCCGCAACGCGCGCGACGTGCGCGCGGCGCTTGCGGCCCTGCAGGCGCGGCCCGAATTCGACTCCCTGGCAAAAGCCGAGGGCGAAAGTCTGCTCACCCTGTTTGAGCGGCTTTTCCGCCACGCCGAATTTACTGGGCGCTCCGGCTCCTTCTTCGCCTACGAGGGCCTCGGCAGCGTCTACTGGCACATGGTCGCCAAACTGCTGCTGGCCGCGCAGGAAAACGTCCTGCGCTTTGAAAACTCCCCGCAGGCCGCCGAATTGCGCGCCGCCTGCGAAGAGATTCGCGCCGGGCTGGGCTATCGCAAAGCTCCGGCGGAATACGGCGCTTTTCCCACCGACCCGTATTCGCACACCCCCAAACATAACGGCGCCCGTCAGCCGGGCATGACTGGCGTGGTGAAGGAAGAAATTCTCACCCGCCAGGCGGAAACTGGATTGTTCTTTGCAGATGGAAAGTTGACCTTCAGCCCCTTCTTGCTTTCCAAAACCGAATTATTGAACGAACCCTGCCAATTTTCTTACTTGGATTTGACTGGCGAGCAACAAACCCTGGCTTTACCTGCCGGTTCGCTGGCCTGTTTCGTTTGTCAAACCCCTGTCATCCTTCAGTTTGGTCCGTGCGACGAGGTGACTCTTTACCGCGCCGATGAAACCATTCAAACTTTGCCTGGGCGCGCACTGGACGAAGAAAACAGCCGCCGCATCTTCTCCCGCGATGGCAGCATTCGTCAGGTTTGGGTCACGTTTTCTTCAGAAACTCTTTGATTTGCGCGGCCGGTCAAATTCCTGCTCCTGGTGCGCAAATTCAAGGGATTGCCCTGAAAAACTGCTTGCCTGCTGGTAAAATCCCTACTTTCACTGGCATGAACGTGACGTTACTGAGCGAAATCCCATCGTGATTTTTTTATTTGCCCTCTCCACCCTCGCTTTCCTGGCGGCCCTGCTCATTCTTTACTGGCTGCATAGCCAGGCCTGGCTCGATGTCCGCACCCCGCATGTCGCCCCGCCGGCCGCCGGGCCGCTGGTTTCGCTCATCGTCCCAGCCCGTAACGAGGAAAAGAACATCCGCCGCTGCGTCCAATCCCTGCTGGCTCAGGATTATTCTCACCTTCAAATCCTGGTTGTGGATGACCGCTCGACCGACTCGACCCCCGTTATCTTGGCCGAACTCGCCTCCCAGGACTCCCGTCTCGTTATCTTGGCGGGACGCGACCTGCCCGCAGGCTGGGCCGGCAAACCCCATGCCCTCTACCAGGCTGCCAAATCCGCTGCTGGCGAATGGCTTTTATTCGTAGACGCCGACACCTTTCTTCACTCCAATGCAGTCTCCGCTGCCCTGGCCTCGGCCCAAAAAACCGGCGCGGATTTGTACACCGTCATGACCGAGCAAATCACCGGTTCGTTCTGGGAGCGGGTCGTCATGCCGCTGGTCATGACCGCGCTATCGGTGGGGTTCTCTCCCCGCCGGGTCAACGACCCTTCTACCCGCGACGCCATCGCCAACGGCCAGTTCATCCTTATTAAGCGCTCCGTTTATGGCGCCATTGGCGGCCACGAGAAACTCAAAAACCAGATTGTCGAGGACAAAGCCATCTCTGAGCAGGTAAAATGGAACGGCTACCGCCTGATTGTGGCCGACGGGCGCGGCATTGCCCAAACCCGCATGTACACCGACCTGCCCTCAATGTGGGAGGGCTGGACGAAAAACATCTACCTCGGCCTGGCCGATAAGCCTGCCATGCTCCTGCTCGGCGCATTTGGCGCTTTTTTGGCTCTCATGGCGGCTCTGTTCATGCCGGTCTGGCCGCTGTTTGGGTTACTCTGGTACTTCAACGGCGGCGGCTGGATGGCGCTGGGGGTTCTCCTCGAAGCATTGACGGTCTGGGCCGTGCTGCTCTACTTTCGAATGCGCGTCAACGCTCAAATGGGTATTCCTCGCTGGTATGCCTTCACCACCCCGCTTGGCGCGGGCGTTTTCGCCGCCATGATGTTCACCTCCGCCTGGAAAGTCCTCTCCGGTCAGGGCGTCACCTGGAAGGGGCGATCCTACGACCCCAAAATGGTTCGCTGACGAAAGGTTTTTATGAAAACAGGCCTTATTCCGAAGGTTTTATTGGTTGACTTGTCCCATCAATTTGGCGGCTCCAGCACCCGTGTCTTGGGTTTGTTATCTGCTCTTCCCAAAGGCAAAGCCGGGTTAGCGGCCATTCAGGGCAGCCCGGTGTTCGAGCAGGCGAAACGCATGGGGCTGGTTGTGCATCCGGTTGGGCGGGGAAAGACCGATTGGCGCATCCTGCCCAATTTGGTGCGCCTTATTCGTGAACAGGGTTATCAGGTGCTGGATACGCAGAATATCCAATCCAAATTTTGGGGCAGCCTGGCCGCGTTGTGGAGCGGCGCGGTGCTTGTTTCCACCTTGAACAGTTGGTACGACTTCGAGCATGGCGGCAACTGGAAAGGGAAACTGTACACCGCGCTCGAACTGACGACCAATTTCCGACTGGGCGGCTACATTGTTGTCTCGGAAACTGTCCGCGATGCCGTGCGAGCGGCGCGCAAGAAATCTCCGATTGCATTGATTTATAACGCCGTTGGGCTGGATGCAGATTCAATCCACGAAGACAGGCAATGGCTGGCCGAAACCTTCGGGCTTCCGCGCGAGGCTCTGGTTTGCCTGGCGGTTGGCAGGCTGGTGTGGGCCAAAGGCTATGAAGATTTACTGGACGCGATGCGCATGGTCATCGCGGAAGATTCATCCCTATACTGCCTGGTGATTGGGGAAGGAGAACTGCGCGCTGGCTTGGAAGAAAAAATCCGCGAAAATAGCCTGGACGAGCGTGTGATCCTGGCTGGATACCGGTCACGCGAGGTGGTCTTATCCGCGCTCAAGGCCAGTGACATTTTCGTCATGCCCTCCCGCCAGGAGGGGACGCCGATAGCCCTGTTGGAAGCCGCCGCTATGGGGGTTCCCATCCTGGCAAGTGCTTGCGGTGGCATCCCAGAAATGGTCAGCGATGGGGAACAGGCCTTGCTCGTTCCGCCGGGCAATCCGCCGATGTTGGCGCAATCTCTGCTCCGATTGGCCAAAAATCCCGAATTGCGGGCGAGGTTAGGTCAGAACGCCAAAGCGCATGTTGAGCAAAATTTTAGCCTGCAGGCCCAAGCACGGGCCACGCTGAAAATGTATCAAAGCGTGCTTGCAAAACATTGAAATTTCATAATTCGGACGCAAAGAGTAAGAATTTAATTGGTTCAACCTTGCCACGCATAAAAAATCGGCTATAATCACTCTTAACTTAGCTATCAATATTGTTAGGCGGCAGAAGTGAGCCTCATTTTTTAGATTGTTTTTTGGTTTTTGGGGGAATGAACTGACTGTTGGATGTTTTCTCCTTGTAGAATAAACGCCAAGACAAAGAGAGAGGATATGGAATTTAACCTGTTTTTACGTACCCTGCAGCGTGGGTGGTGGATAATCGTTTTGTCAATCTTTATCACAACCAATGTTTCGCTGGCAATTTCTTACATAACGCCGCCTGTCTATCAAACGACAGCCCGTTATGTTGTTTCCCCTAATGCGGGGCTTTTTTCCAGCAGTTGGGAACTGTTGTCCAGCCTCGATACGCTTGACCGGCGCTCGATTGTAAACACCTATCGCGAGATGATAGCCAGCCCCGCGGTGTATGAGCGTTCGCCCGAAATTCAAAAAATTAAACAGCAAGGTTTGGATGATTTTGATGTTTCGGTGACCGTGATACCCGACACCAACATCTTGCGGCTGACGGTGGAAGGTTCCGACCCCAGGTTGATTGTGGTGGTTGCCAATGCCATCAGCACAGAAGTGCTGACGTACATGAACGAATTGAACCCAATTTACAACCTGAGCATTCTCGAAGAACCACAGTTACCCACTGCTCCCATTCGTCCCCAACCTCTTGAAAACGCCCTGCTGGCCTTTCTGTTTGGGGGCATGGTGGGGTTGGTGCTGGCTTTTTCACGGGAACAACTGCAAAACACGCTCGATAAATTGCGCGAACGCTCCATTGTGGACCCGGTTTCCTCTGCTTATACGCGCGCCTATTTTGAGCGCCGCCTGCTTGAAGAGACTACCCAGCGCCCCGAGGGCAATTTTGCAATGGGCATCATCAACCTGCGCGGCCTTGAGCAGGTACTCAACGTGTTGCCCGAACCGATTTTCAACCGCGTGCTTGGCGACGTTTCGAAAAAACTCAAGAACGAATTGCGCGGGCGCGACGTTGTGGGGCGTTGGAGTGAAACGCAATTGGCGGTTCTCTTGCCGGGAACGCCAGAATCCGCCGTGGAGTCAACGTTCAAGCGCCTTCAGGTCTATCTCTCAGAATCGATTCCGATTGACAATGCCGGCGATATGGCTTTCAGCCCCGACCCGTGCATTGGGGTCATCATTCACAAACCATTTGAAACGGTTGAGAGCATTATTGAGCGCGCTGAGATGGCAGTTGAAAAAGCCTCTGCCTTATTAGATGCGAATGTGGTCTTCCTGAAAAATTCCTATTTCGCTCAAGAGACCCCGCAAGCCACGCTCGACCAGTCCGGCAATCCCTATTGATAGGCCCACCATGTTTTTGAGAGGATACAACATGCGTATAAACTACCATCGCCTTTTCTCTGTGAGTGTATTGGCGCTGTTTCTTTGCACATTCTTACTGCCTTCGCCTTTTGCGGCGGCGGCTTTGGGAACTCATGTTCAAACTACCGGCCCAGCGGGTGATGTTTTCACGTTTGCCCAGTTAGGGTATTCTGAAAAGGTGATGATTAGCCCATACGATTCGGCGCAAGTTTTGTTTGGGCTGCCTTCCAATTGGGCCTTGTTGCCTGGGGCTGAAATCACGCTGCTCTTCAATTACGCCAGTAACCGGGCTATGGATGGCTCAGGCGCAATACCCGGCGGAACTTTGCGTGTCAGCTTCAATGGCATTACCTTGCGCACGATTCTCCTTGAACAAACCGGCAACCTCGTTGAGACCATCTCCATCCCTGCCGAGGCGCTCACGCCAACCTCTGCCGATGGCCGTCACCGCATCTCTTTTCTGTTCGATTCTCGTTTCGATTGTGATAACACCTCCGCCAACTCATCGCTGATTATTAGCGCCAACTCTTCGATTGACCTGAAACATACCATCATTCCCATTACGCCCGACCTGACCATCTTCCCCCGCCCAATCTATCAGGCCAATTCGATTGTCCCCTCTCTGGCAACCGTTGTCATCCCCGATGCCCCCTCCCAGGCTGAAATGCGGGCGGCGCTCTCTGTGGCTGCCGGGCTAGGCTCGCTCACCAATGGCAGGCTGCAATACGGCCTGGTGCCAGTCGGTCAATTGACTGAGGCGCTTAAAACTGGCACAAGCCTGATCCTGCTTGGGTTACCCAAGAGCATGCCCATCTTTTCACAGATTGGCGCGCCAAATCCTTTACGCAATGGGGCTTGGGAACTGAAGGGGATGCAGCCCGATGATGGTCTGGTACAAATGGTTGTTTCGCCGTGGAATCAGAGCAACGTGGCCCTGGTGGTGAGTGCAAATTCTGAAGCCGGGCTCATCAAGGCTGCCCAGGCTGTGAGCGCCGGCAATCTGGTTCCTACTGGCCGTCCTGATGTTTCCGTCATCAGCGCGGTCAACCCCTTATCGGTGAGCGACAATATTCCCGTAGACCAGACTCTTTCTAGCCTGGGCTACGAGAATCAATCGCTTGGGGGCTTTGAGGGAACCTATACTTCCTATTTCTTTCCGGCTTCTTCAGACCAGGTGCTTTCGATTGGCGGGTACATTGATGTCGTTTCATCTCACACCAACCTGCTCGATTTCGAGCGCAGCGGCGTTACGGTGTACCTGAACCGGACTTTCATTGGCAGTATCAAATTTACTGCTGATGTGGACCAGGTGACAACCACCAGGCTCAATCTTCTGCCGGGCATCATTCGGCGCGGCAGCAACTTGATTGAAATTTACAGCGACTTGGTTCCGATATACAATTGTTATTCTCCCGATTTGTCCAGCAACATTGTGGTCATTAGCAGCCTTACCAATATTCACCTGCCGGTGGACGGGCAGCAATTGGGATTGAACACCATGGTCAATCTCAAAGATTACCCATCCATGTTCACCTCAGACCGTAACTTGGGCGACCTGGCGTTTGTGCTTGCCCGCAATGACCCAACCGGTTGGGAGGTGGCCTCCAAAATTGCCTTTGATATTGGCGCGTTCGCATCCATTCCGATTGCCAACCTGGAATCTGCTTTTGGTGACTCTGTTCCCCAGGATATTCGCGAGCAGCATAGCCTGATTTTGGTGGGACGTGCCAGTACGCTGCCCATTCTCTCTGATGTAAACGAAGCCCTGCCAGCCCCCTTTGCGCCTGCAAGCGATGAAGCCATTCAGCCAGCGCTTCTGGTCAATTACCGTCTCTTGCCGGGCGTTAGCGTTGGTTATTTACAACTCATTCCCTCACCCTGGAAACCCGGCAACACTGTGTTGGTTGTTGCCGGAAATACCGAGGCTGGCGTGCCGATGGCTGCGGAAAAGCTCATTCGGCCTGAGTTTAGCTCAAAACTCAACGGAGATTTTTCTGTGATTTACAATGACCAGGTCTTAACGACCGATACCCGCCTGGGACAGTCGAAAGAACCGCTCATTGCTGGCCTGCCAGGGGAGGCGCTGGCGACCCCCTCCTCCCCGCAGCCGCAGCCAACGCCCAACGTGTTCGCTGCTGATGTCGAAATTGAAGACAGGCCTGCGTGGATATTATCGGCCATCATTGCGCTCAGCGTGGCAACGGTCATCATGCTGCTTGCGCTTGCCGTGCAAGCTTTAATGGCCAAAAGGGTGCATGGCAAAAAACAAACCGGCCACAAGCCGGGCAGCGATTAAAGCAGGGTGTTTGTATGGCGGTTTTGTTCTGGCTGGCTGTTTTATTCGTCGTTTACACTTACCTGGGGTATCCACTGTTGGTTTTCTTGTTTTCCCGGCTCAAACCAGTGGTGCTGCCCCAGGCCAATGACCTGCCGGGCGTCACCCTGTTGATTGCTGCCTACAACGAAGAAAAAGTCATTGCGCAGAAAATAGAGAACGCCCTGGCGCTCGATTACCCGCGCGAAAAACTCCAAATCCTGGTTGCGTCCGATGGCTCTTCTGACAAAACAGCCGACATTGTTCGACAATTTGAGTCACAGGGCGTGGTGTTGAGTTATATCCCAGACCGCAATGGCAAGATGGCCGCCATCACACGCGCAATGCCTTTGGCGCGCGGCGAAATAGTCGTTTTTTCTGACGCCAACAACATGTATGACCGGCAGGCCATTCGGGCGCTGGTTGCGCCTTACGCCGATAGCAAAGTTGGCGCAACCACCGGGGCGAAATTGATTATCGAAGATGGCCGTTCCTTGAGCTCGGCAGAAGGCTTTTACTGGAAATACGAATCGTGGATTAAGAAGAGCGAAACTCGCCTGAGTACCTGCACTTCTGCCGTAGGCGAAATGCTGTCCATTCGCAAAGAATTGTTCGTTGCCCCGGCGCGCAACATCGTCAATGATGACCGTTACATGGTGTTTGACCTGATTCGGCGCGGCTATCGCGTTTTCTATACCCCTCAGGCGCGTTCTTACGAAACCGTTTCCAAATCTGCGGGGGATGAAATTGTGCGCCGCACGCGCATTACCGTCGGCGCTTACCAGACGATGGCCATGGCCGCCAAACTTCTGCCTTTCAACCGTCCGTTGGTTTTGTGGCAGGTGCTTTCACACAAGTTTTTCAGAGCTTTTGTGCCGTTTGCCATGCTCCTGGCGCTTTTCTCGAACCTGGTGCTGGTTTTGCGGCCTGCCCAGCCTATCCCGAATGCGTTTTGGGCAGTTGCTACCCCTTTCAACATTATTTTTCTGGTTTTGCAAGGGCTGTTTTATGCCGTTGCAGCGCTTGGAAATTTGTTCCCTTCGCGCGGCAAGTTGGGCAAAATCCTGTATATTCCAACGTTCCTGGTCAATTCGAATTTGGCGGCTTTGTTGGGGCTGTATAGTTTTTTGACCAATAAAAAACCCCATCTTTGGAAGCGCGTCAATCGTTGAGCGGTCTTTCCTGGAGAATCAACGCATGGCATCCTGGCGCAAAAAAGTTCTTGATGTTGGATTAAGCCTGGCCGTAAAGGCCGGGATTTTTAATTTCTCGCGTTTGCTCAGCCCGCAAACACTGACCGTTCTCAACTATCACCGTATTGACCATGCCGATTCGCCCCATTTCGACTTGTTCAAGCCCAATGTCAGCGCGACCCCGCAAGAATTTGCCTGCCAGATGGACTATGTTCAGGCGCGCTACAACGTCATCTCGTGCGAACAACTTGACCGCTGGCTTCAGGGTGACGCGGTTTTGCCCCCTTACCCCGCCCTCATCACGTTCGATGACGGCTATTACGACAATCTCTTGCACGCTTTTCCTGTTTTACAAGCCCGCAACTTGCGCGCCATCATTTTCCTGACCACCGGCTTTATTGGAACCCCTCGGCCTTTTTATTGGGATATCGTGGCCTATTGCTTTCACCATACTCGCCGCGACCATGCCGATTTGCCGCTCTTGGGAGAACGCCGTTGGAGCGATGCCGTCTCGCGCGAAAAGGTTATGCTTGCCTGGGTAGAGGCCCTGAAAAAAATTCCCGAAGCGCAGAAGCGCGCGTTGATGGAACGAATTGGGGAAATTTTGGACGTTGCCATTCCTGCTGACCGATTTTCTAACCTGTATCTTACCTGGCCCCAGGTGCGAGAGATGAGCCAGAACGGGATAGCGTTTGGCTCTCACACAGTTAACCACCCTATCCTCACCCGCATTCTACCGGAGCAGGTGCGCTCTGAATTAAGCGAGTCAAAACAGCGGTTAGAAGAAGAAATCGGTCAGCCGGTCATCAGCCTGGCTTACCCCAATGGGCAGGCGGCAGATTTTTCAGAGGAAGTGATGCGCCTCGCGCGCGAAACCGGATTTCGGCTGGCTTTTAGCCTGTTGCCGGGGCCAACGCGCTTGGGGACGGTCAAAAATAGTCCGCTGGCAATTCGCCGGGTATATATCGGTCGAAATCACACCTTTCCTCGTTTTGTGGCTGCCTTAGCCGGTCTGCCGCGCTTGCTCAAGTCGCTTTGAGATGGCGCTTGTACACATTCAAGATGTTGCGGGCAATGGGGGGCCAGGCAAATTTTGTTTCTGACAAATGTTTTGCATAGCGCCCCATTTCGGCAGCCCGCTCTGGGTCGTTGATGATGGTCGTAATTGCCTTACCGAGCTCGCGCGGTGAGCCAGGTGGGACGAGAAAGCCGCTCAACCCATCATCCACCGCCTCTGGGAAAGCCCCGACATGGGTTGCCACCACCGGCCGGCCCGAAGAATAGGCCACCTGAATTGCGCCGCTTTGCGAACTGCTCAAGTATGGCAACACAACCACGTCGGCTCGGTGCATGAGGGGCGCAATCTCCTCCATGGCCAGGTAGCGGCTGTCGAAAATCACCACATCCCGCAGGCGCAATTCCTCTACTTGCCTGAAGAGCGCGTTCATATCCATATATTTTGTCGGCATTCCGGCAATCAACAGCCGGGCTGATGGGTTTTGCGCGTACACGCCCTCGAACGCTTTAATCAAATCGGGAATGCCCTTGCTGGGTGTGAGCGAACCGAAGAACAAAACCAGCCGATGGGTTTCGTCCAGGCCATATTTTTTCTGTATGCTAGCGCTTTGAGCCTCAATATCGGGCGGTTGGGGGAAGATTTGCTCGTTGCCATGCACAATCTCGTGCAGGCGTTCGCGGGCAATCATCGGGTAAAGGGAGTGAAATTTTTGCAGGTTGCTTGCGCCGTGCAGGAAGAGGAGGTCGAAGGACTGGTATACGATGACTTTCATGCGGTCGGCCAGGCGCGACATCAAGGTGTGAGTCTCGCGCGATTCAAGTTCATGGCAAATTTGGGCCAGTTTCAGGCCGCGCCATTTCATGTATTGCAAGAAAAGCCCCTCAAAGGGATATTCGACTTCGCCGAACTGCACAATATCGGGCCGGGAATGAATCAGATAGCGGGTGAGCCGTATTAACTGATAGATTAATCGAATTGCCCGCACGCCGCGCCGCGCCGTCCAGAATAGTTTTCGCTGGATGCTCTCCAGCTTGCTGCGGGGAGGCTGGGCCAGTCGGGGGTCTGCCAGCGGCCACAGTTTCAGAAAGCGGTTGACACTGAAACTGTGGGGATAATTTTGCAGTTCGTAGTCTTGCCCGGTCACAAGAGTCACCTCGGCGCCCTCAGCGGACATCGCCTGGCATAGTTGGTACGCGTAATGAATCATGCCGCCCGCGCTGCGGGGTTCCACGACGAAAATTTTCATGATGGACGAGTTCCTATCAGCGAAGCATATAGGTGTTCGAGCGCGAGAATTTGCCGCTCGATGTTGAATTTTTCCTGGCAAATGGCATGCCCGGCGCTTCCCCAGGCATTCCTCAGGGCTGAATCATCTGCCAGCTGGGCGCAAGCCGTTACCAGCGCAGACACATCGCCCGGCGGAAGCAGCCTGCCGTTCACCCCGTCTTGAATCATCTCTGGCACGCCGCCCACTTTCGAGGCAATAATGGCTTTGTGGGCTGCCATGGCTTCCATTAGAACGGTTGGCAGAGCTTCTGTGAGGGTGGGTAAAACAAAGAAATCACCCACTGGCAAAATTTCAGGAATGTCTGTGCGCTGCCCGGCAAAGATGACCTGGCCTTCCAGATTCAGGTTGCGCGTCATTTCCTTGAGCGTAGGGCCGTGTTCACCGTCACCTACGATTAAGTATTGCAGAGAGGGGTGGGTTTCTCGCAATTGGGTCATTGCCTGCAGCATGAACTGGATTCCTTTGGGTTCGCGCAGCACGGCAACTGTCACAGCGACGATGGAATGGGGGGACAGCCCAAGTTCTTTTCGTTTTTTGAGGCGGGCTTTAGGCGTGGGATTTTTGTATACCGAGAGGTCAATGCCGTTGTAAAGAGTGATAATTTTCTCGCTCGGAATCTGCCCGTCTCGCAGATGGTGCAGGCGGGTGGTTTCGGAGACGCCAATCGAGCGGTTGCACAGGTATTTGAGTGCAGCCAGGGTAACGCGATACCGCCAGTAGGCGCGCCGTTCTTGGGGGTTATCGAGGGTGTGGAGGGTGCTTACGCAGGGAATGCCCATCAGTTTTGCTGCCAGGCTGCCCAGAATAATCGAAAATTCGAGCTGAGTGTGGATGAGTTGGGGTTGGTGACGGCGCAGGTAACTTGTAATTTTGAAAAGATTGGCGGGGTGGCGCAGGGTGGGAATGTTTAACAGGTCTACCGGGATGCCGGCGTTTTGCAGGTCTTTTGCCACCGGGTTGCCACCGCGTTCTTGCAGCGCGCAAACCCGCAAGTCGAATCGCTTACGGTCGAAACGTTCCAAGATGGCAAGGGTCAATCGTTCTGCGCCGCCGTGCCCCAGGCTGTCAATCATCCAGATGATTTTGGTCTTCACTGCGCTATCCATGGTGGTTGTGCTGATTGTTTCGGGGGCGGGTTTGCACGGCATGCAGCAGGTCGCGGTTGATGGAGAGCGCGGCCAGGATGAGGCCAATCAGAACCCAGATGTAGCGGAAGAGCAGTCCGTGCAGGAACAGGCCGCTGACCAGGAAGGTGAGGAGTGAAAATATGAGGGCGGTTATCCACGAAACCCAGTCGGAGTCGGTGACGTATGTTTCATATTTTTTGCGGGCAGAGAACAGGCCTGCGAACAGGTAGTAGAAAAAAATCGAAAACGTAATGAAGCCCACGATTCCGGTTTCAGAAAGGATTTCAATGTAGAGGGAGTGTGGGTGTCTTGCAATTTGTCTCGATGCTCTCATGCCGGCGTTCGCCAGCCCCAGTTTATTGGCGTAGTCCCAATAGTTTGCCGAAAAATTGCCAAAGCCAACCCCAAAAATGGGGTTTTCCTGGAACATTGCCAGCCCGGCGCGCGCCTGATTGGCGCGCCCTACCAACGATTCGTCTTGTTGAATGGCATATTCATCTTGTGGGGCAAAAAACACGTTGAGTGACATCAGGCGTTGGGTGTAGTTTGCAGGCAAAATTGCAAAGAGGGAGACGATTGCCAGGCCGGCTATCACCATATAAAGGGGCTTTATTTTCATTTGAAGCATAATGATGGGAAGTATCAGCCCCAGTGCCACAAACGCACCGCGGCTATTGGTGTAGATGACTGCCAGCAAGACAAGCAGGGCAATGATCGCCATGAGGGCCTTTGACCTGGTTTTTTTCTCGTATTTGAAGCGGTAGATGGCTATTGGCAATGTGGCAGCGAGAACCTGCCCCCACATGTTTGATTCGCCGATGGGCCCGCCGTATCGCAGCATACCGCTATCATCGAGTTGTCCGAAGATGCTTAATTGTGCCAGCCCCCAAAAGGTTTGGTCGAGGCCGAATGCCATTTTGATGACGCCCAAACCAGCAACCACTGCCATGACAACCAGGAAGAGCCTGATGCAGGTTTCCCATTTTTCACGGGTGTTCAGGGTGATGAACAGGATAATTCCGATTAAGATGTCTTTTGTGACATCAACGACGACCTCGAAGGCTTCTCCCTGCTTGGGGGCAATAAACGTGGAAACCACAATCGCAAGATAAAAGCCGAGCAGCGCCCACTCCACCCGGGTCATTTCAGGAAGTTTGGAGAATTTTCCGGTGCGTAACAGGTAATTGGCCGCGATGCTGACAAAAATCAGGGCAACCAGTGGTTTGTTGATGCCCGGTAACCCTTCGTCTGTCAACAAGTCGGATGCGTTGGTAAAGACCATGATGGTCAGCAGGTAGGCGCCAAGTTCGGGTTTTTGGTAAATTGCCAGAGCAACGATGATGCCTGCAATGGCAGCAAATGAAAGGACTTTGATGTCTGTTGACCCATAAGAAATTCCGATGCCTCCCAGAATGGATGCAAACAGGGCCGCGAGGATAAAGGGCGTCCAGGGAATGTTGCGCAGGTAGATTTCGGGAAGGTATCGAGCGAGGTCGCCCTTTTCTTTGGGTTTTAGAGAATTGAGCGCAGTGTTTGTGGGTTGAGACATTATTTTCCTCACCGGAGGGTGGGTTGCTGTTGTTCAATTTTTCTATATGTGGCGTTTACCACGTTTTCCATGTCTGGCGCGTGGTTTTTACCGCTTGGATACGATGACGACATGGGCTAACTGCAACAGGGTGTTCTTTTCTTGCCACCATATCATGCCCAGGTAGGCAGCCGCGCCCGATAAGACGACCAGCGCTAACTGTACAAATACGTTGATATGGCTGGTGATGACCAGCATGCCAAAGGCGACTGGCATCATGAGCAAAGCCCCGAAGAGCGCGGGTTGCAGTTCTTTCACAATATCCAGGGCGCTGACTTTCACAAAGCGCGTAGCGACATATAAGGTGATGGCCTGGTCAATCACAATGGCAATCAGGTAGCCCCAGGCAAACCCAAGTAGGCCGAATTGTGAGCCAATCACCAGCGCGGGCACAAGAACCAAAGCGCTCATGATATTGAGCTTGAAGAGAATATCGGGTCGTCCAATGGCTTTATACACATCGCCGGCGTGGTAGCCGACGGAGTAAATCAGGGCGTAGAGAGAGAGCAGCCGCAGCAAAGGGATGGCTTCGAGCCATTGTTCGCCAAAGAAGACTCTCACAATTGGTTCGGCGGCTAGGAATAGTCCCAGGCAGAGCGGCATGACAACCAGTTGCACTAGGCGGATGGAGACCAGGAATCCGCGCCGCAGTTCATCGGGTTTATCTTGAATGGATGAGAAGGCTGGAAAGAGAACCGAAGCAATCAGCCACAGGTTGCCCACGATGAGCATTTCGGGCAGGCGGTAAGAGATACTAAACACCCCTAGCGCGGCAACGCCCAACAGTCTGCCAATGATGATGTAGCTGAGGTTATCTACAAAAACGGTCAAGATATCTACTCCGGTGACCGAAGCGCCAAATTGAATGAGCTGCCGCGCAATGCCAAAGTTGATTCGGATGTGGGGCCGCCATGGCTTGACCATCCACGCGGCAAGGGCTGAGGCCAATGCACCTGCCAGTTGCCCAAAGACCAGCGCCCAAACTCCATAACCGGTAAACGCCATCCAAAGGGAGATGATTCCTTTTACAACCGTGTTGCTTATATCGGGAATGAATTTGCGGCGGTAATCCAGGTCGCGCATTAAGAGGTTGATGTGCGTGGCGCCCAGGCTGTTGAGCGCAAATGAAAGCCCCAGCCAGCGCAAGACCGGCATCACTTGTGGTTCTTGAAAGTAGGCCGCGAAGAGGGGGGCGAGTGGAAGCACAAGCAGCGAAAGCCCCAGGCCAATCAACGTGTTGATGGTGAAGACGGTGTTGGCGGCTTCTTCTATGTCTTCCCGTCGCTGGATGAGTGCCAGTCCTAACCCTAAATCTTTGACGACTGAGAGGTAGTTGATGGCGATGACGGCAATAGCTACCAGGCCGAAATCTTCTTTGCTCAGCAACCGGGCCAGGATGGACGTGGTCAGCAGCAGAACTCCCTTGCTTACGCCAAACGAGAGGAAATTCCAGATGACACCGCGCCCGGCTTTTTGTGTGATAGAAGGGTAATTGTCTGATTGAGTTGCGTTGCTCACAGTTAACTCGTTTTTTTGCTCAAGATTATGGCTGTTTTTGGTAAATTTCCCTCATTTTTGCCTGAAGACCAAAATTGGGCAAATCAGGTCAACAATAAGAATTATAACATGTATGAAGCAGTAGCTCGCGTTCTATTGCAGCAATTCCAAAAACGTTGTGTCTTTTGTGCTAAGAAAAATTTTTTCAGTGAAATCAGATTTGGAATCGCTGGCGCTTTCCGGTTTTTCCCAGGCCCAAGTTAGCCTGTTGTTTCTTTCTTTTGGTCGTAAAAGCCGAATTGTGAACTCTTGGTGGTGTTTCATGTTGGTTTTTTATCTGTTTTCCGGGTTGGTAGTGGGGTGGCGGGAACGCAGCCAGGTTTTGACTTTTCTTGCCATTCCCACGCCGGTCAGCGCTGCTTGTCCCCAAGGGGTGAGCGAACCCATGCCCTCTAAAATTTCACGCCGTCCGGTCCACAAATTGTTGATGTATGAATTTGAAGTGGCCGAACTGTCAAGATACTCCAGGTCAGAGAGTGGTTCGCGCCCATCTTCTATCGTTTTTATTTCGTTTAATTTTCCAGGCCCGTATTTGGCATATTCTGAATCCCATCCCACTTTGAAGCCAAACCCGGCCTTGCCCGATATTAGATTGGAGGTTGATGCAATGGTGACCCCGTTCAGATTTAATTCGGTGAAAAAAGCCCGGCCCTTTTCGTTAAATCCGCTGATCATTTCGTAGAAAAAGCGCAGATGATTGGGGTTGGAATATAGCGATGTGCCTTCTTGGCCTTTCCAGCCTGAATGTTCCAGGCGGATAAACTCGTCTATGCTTTTTTTCAACAAGGTTGTGCCGCGCTTGAGGACCCATTCCGTCTGACCGAGTTCTTCCAATTTTTGCAGGTTTTTGCGAAAGTTCTTCCTTTGTTTGTTTGAGAGATGGGCTAACCCCGTTTCACCAAAATTGCTGGCAAATAAAACTGCTCTCGACCATGTTTCAAATAATGTCCATCGTATCCCAAAATCAGAGGCGATTGTTTTGGCTTCCTCTGAAAAAAAACTTTCTGAAGAGAAATTGTTCAAATATAAGCCATGCCAGGCATGTTTTTTATCGGTTAAGTACCGATATATTTCTTGGAGGACAGCGCTGACATGCTCTCGGTCGAGCAGGAAATCGGACAGATACGAATGAATGGTTTCAAACGCGGCCAGGTGTTTGAGCGGGAATCTTCGGGTTGGCTTGCGCACCTGAAACAAGGCCACCCCCACCAGGTTGGGCAAACCGGATGATGTTTTTTCAACGAACACCCCAAAGGTGTTATCCGCCGAGGCGAGATGACGTATTGCCGGCATAACGAAATACGGCGACATAAAAGCGTTGGGGACGAGAGCCCGCGCTTCCAGGTCTTCCCAGGCGGAGATTAATTTGGAGTCTATTTCGGTGGGGTTCAAAACCCGAACTGTGTAATGAAACTGGCTGGTGGTTTGTAACATTTCTCAGTGTCCTGAAATGATTAATGTGTTTCTTGACGCATTGTGTCGAGGTCAATTAATGCCGAATTGGTTCTAATGGCTTGCATCAGGTTGGGGCAGGTGAGATATAAGTCGCGCATGGTTCGCGCATATCCTACCAGAATGACCTGCTTGTGGTTTGTAATCTGCCTGAGGTGGTCTATCACAGCGCTGGTGTCCCACCCTTCCATTTCAGAGTAAAGCAGCGTCAGGCTTTCTCCCTGCTCGTTTTGATATTGACGCGCGATAAAAAGACCACTTGGGTCTGTCTGAAAATAATTGTCGGATGTGTAAAATCCCATATCGTAGAGGATATTGAGATAGTAATCGGGCGACCAACTGGTAACAACGATGGGGACGTTAAGACGTAAGCCTGTTTCGATGACTTCCTCGCGTTCTTGGGCCAGGTTTTCTACAAAAGTTTTCCACCCTCCCAGCAAGATATAACCATGACCATAGAGCGGACGCGCTCCTTCGGGAGTGGGAAAAGCCATGCCAGGCCCAAAAGTGACCGTTACCGGAGGTTCGTCGGTTTGCAGGTCGTCAAAACGTCGAATTTGAAAACCAGGCCCCCACGATGTATCTTCTCTCGCCATGCGAATTCCAACCAGCCAGGGGGTCAGCAATCCGACCAGGAGCAGCGCATATATGCTTATGCGTTGGTTTTTGGGCTGAGTTTGTATGTATTCGATTGTGATCTTGAGGCCCACCGCCAGTAATAGAGTAATTGATGGAATGGCGGTGATGATAAATTTTGGCACGCCCGACCGTACCCACGGAAGAATGCTCAAAATTCCTGCCAGAATCACGAGCCAGAGCGGGTTGCGTTCTTGCGCCAGTTTGACTATGCCAATCGAAATAAAAAGTAAAGCGATAGGTGTGAGCAATGGCGTTAAATTGAGGCCAGCGCGCAAGATGATTTCGGAGAGTGGGGCATCGCTTCCGGCGGAGAGTACGCCCACCTGATTGATAACGTGTAACACCGTATCGAATGCGGCAAGAAAGTCGCTTGGCCCATAGCCGCTCAGTAGAATGGCCGTCAGAAGTGCGAGCAGCGCAAGCCCGGCCCAAAGAACGATGAATTTTACTTTCTCTTTTTTTGTTTGATGGGTGGGTTGGATGAGAAGGTCGGCTGCAATCACAAGAAGATACGCCGCGGCGTTCCAACGAAACGCGCCGCCTATGCCGAACAATCCTGCTGCAATCAGGCTCAGCGCAAGTGAACGCCAGGGTTTTAGGCCAGGTTGAGCGCAGGTATATCGCAGGGTTCGGTGCGCTGCCAGTATCAAGCACATCGAGACCAGCGTTGGCGCGTACACAAGGCCCAAATAGAAAAATTCGGGCATCGCCAATAACACCCCAGCGGGCAATATCAGCGCCAAGCCAGGCGAAATTTCTGCTTGCGTATGCTCTCGCAGCCAGTCGAAGATGAGCAGCAACATCAGGATGAACAGGACGATATTTGCCCAACGGGTGATTTCCAAGGCCGTTGCCCTTATCAGACTTTCTTGGGGTGGCAGAATGCTCAAGACAAGGTCCATCATGCCCTGGTAAGGAGAGTAGGCCGGTTGTATGGCCGGGTTTCTTCCCATCACATGATAGGCAACCGACGAGGCGTCGTCCCCATCCACATATACATTTGTGGCGGTTAGGGCGTACACCAGTCCGAAGGCCAAAACGGGGAAGAATATCCAAAAATACCTGTTTGAAGCATTTTGCATGATGTTTTCTCGCGGTGTTGGGTGTGCTTTTGGCTAATTTTCGCTGGAAAATGCAATCTTTTTGAGTTTTTTCAAGACCCTGGCAGTGGCTGGCGCAGATTTTGCCCGCGTTTTTAAGGCACTCAGCCATTTCCACGCTATAAAAAGCGCGCGATTGCGAAATACCCTCACCCAGTACATTTCTTCGGCACTGGTTGCCATGCTGGTTTTGTAATCTGCCTCTCCGGCCATAAAATCGTACACTGATTTTCCCGCATAGGCATAATGCAAAATGGCGTAGTAATGAGAAACCAGTCCAGGCCGGTAGACATTGCCAGGCAGATAATTGAACCCGCTCTGGTAGAAGTACACCCGGTTCTGGTCGGTAAAGTTGTATAGGTAGCCAATTTCAGTGACGGGTGTTGCAATGCGCAGGAGTTGTATTTCGCCGCTCGAAAACCGCGCGGTAATCAAGTTTTTGTGAAATTGATAAAAGTATTCATTGGAGAACGCGCCCTCCACCCCTCGCTGCCTCCATTCTTTATTGTGAAGACCTGCCAGGTTATCTAAAAATAGAAGCGCCTGCTCAGGGGTTTGCGCCGCTTGAATGTTAATCGGACCGTCTTTTTCGTATTCTTTGATAGACCTTCGGATTTGACTGCGCTTGTTTGCGCTAATTAAGCGCAAATAATCCATTTCTGCTTCGCGCACTTGTTGCAGGTCCACATAGGGAGCGGCTGATTTTTCTTCTAAAACCGCAGCGATTTTTTTCTCATCCAGAAATTCGCTAAACTGTTTGATAAATTGCATCGAAAGACCAGGAAGCCAAAACTCATCCCAATCCAATCCATGCAGTGCGCAAAGTAATTCTTGGGCATTTGCTTTCAAGTCGGGTCGCATCACGATGGTATTGTATTCCAGGTAAATTTTGTCAAAGAATGGAATGCCTGTTGTGTTTAGCGAAACGACTTTCGTACGAAAAAGTTTCATCCATTTTTTGCTTGAAAGCCCTGCAAAAAACGCCAGCGCAGGCTCGTCTCCCATGAGCCCAACGATGAGTCTTACATTGTTTTGGGCAGGCAGGCTGTTGAGCCAGGTGGATATCCAACCCCATGAGAGAAAATAATGCTGTGGGCATGCCTGAAGGAGACTTTTCCAATGTCGTTCAATGATGTCAATTTCAGTGTTGGGATGATACTGCACAAATTTCAGTTGGCTTATCTGATACGTGCTTTTTGGGGTCATGGAGAAATTTCCCCCAAAATGAACGGGTTGTTGCCAATCATTGCTTGAAACACGGCCTGGAGTTGAGGGTTGTCTTGCACGCGCATGGTGGTATCGTTTTGCGGGTTGCCGTCGTTTTGCCAGGCTTCGTTCCACCAGGTAAACCCGATGATGTTTTTGTACTGCCCGGAAAGAAGGATCTCCAGCGCTTCGCGCGTCCATTCCACCTGGTCGAGGTACGGGTTGTTTTTTGCGCTTCCCATTTCGGCAACCAGGATGGGTTTGTTGGGCGCGATTGCTGTCATGCGCGGATATGTGTCTTCAATTTCGGCACGAAACGAGCGGTGATACGAACTGAACGGTGTATGTGTGCCATAGGCGCTAAAGCCGAGCCAGTCAATCCACTCATCACCGGGATAATAATTTTCAAAAGCGTTCCACGCTTCATTGGGGTAGCTTTGACCACCCGCATGGAAAACCCAGGTGATATTGTCTGCTCCATTCTCGCGGCATAAGCGGATGATGTGACGGTAGGCGTCACGAAACCGCTCTGGGCCATCGGGCAGGGTCGCATCGCCGTAGTCTTTCGTTTGTCCACCACCGTTATAGATTCCTGACCAGGGGAATGAGTCAGAGTTGACTTCTGTGCCATATTCCACTATCAGCGGCGTGCCAAAGTCGCGGGCGGTCTGGCACCAGGCACGCAGGTCATCATCTATCTGGCCGGAGATAATGTTTTGGAGTGTGTAGAGTGGCTCATCGCGATTCGATTTGAAATATGACTGCATCATCAGGCGCAGATATGGCACGCTGCCCCTCTGCCGAATCCAAAGTGCTGTTTCCAGCGGAAATGCTTTGCTATCAAACCAAAAGTGCGAAAAATATACCCAGGCGGCCTCTTTGCCTGTGGCTTCTTCGTATTCTTGTAAGGCGTTTGGGCTGACCACAATAGACTCGCCTCCGCTTGGAAAGACCCCGTGGTAAATATAATTTTTGGGTGGCAGGGGAATGTTTTGTCCCGTCAGCCAGCGAGCCTGGGTGGGCGTGATTGCAGAACGTTCTACGGGTTGCTCAGGTTCGCTGGCGCTTCCGACTGCGCGAGAGGGGATGGAATTGTTATTAAAACAGGCTGTCAAAAACACCAATATGGCAAGTGACAGAATCTCGAATGTAAATTTCAACAGATACTCCTGACGTGGTTTCAAGAGGGTAGGCTGGAGTAGAAGAGTGTTTCTGCCACGCCAGGTGAGATTCGCTTTTGCCGTATCAGCATTTTATCGAATCTCCGGTTAGTGCGCCCCGCGTTGTTTGAAAACTGCAATTACTGTTAAGAAGAGCAGGCAAATATCCAACCACAGGCTGCGCCGTTCGATATAAGCAATATCGAGCCGCAAGCGGTCGTCAAATTCCAGCGATGCACGTCCGTAGACCTGCCACAGTCCCGTAATGCCAGGCAGCACATCCAGGCGCGAGGTGTGCCAGAGTTTATAAGTGTCTGGTCCAAAAGAGGTTGGACGCGGCCCAACCAGGCTCATGTCACCCTTGAGGACGTTAAGTAATTGCGGGAGTTCATCCAGGCTGGTTTTTCGCAGGATTTTCCCGATGGGGGTAATGCGCGGGTCGTTGGTGATTTTGAAATCGGGCCACTGTAATTCGTTCAAGTGGGCGTATTTCAGTTTCAACTCTTCGGCATTCGGAACCATTGAGCGAAATTTGTACATGCGGAAGCGTCGCCCGCCTCGCCCGGTGCGCAACTGGGTGAAGATGGCAGGCGCGCCTGGTGAGGTGATTTTTATGACGAGCATAATCAGCAAAAAGACCGGCACCCAAAACGGCATGGCCAATATCACGATGGACAGGTCCATGACTCGTTTCATAAAATGGTAGGATTTGCCTACAAAGATGCGCTTATGGGGGCGAAATTTAGATAGCCATGCGTATTCTGCGTAGTGATACATGTTGGATTCTCCTTTGTCTCCCTAATTTGGAAATCCGGCTTGCACACAAACGGTCTTGCTGTGCCGATAGCAAATTGACGGATTAGTGCGTTTCCACGTCCTGATAGCTTTTTACGTTAGCCACCTGATGATCTTGGTTCGGCTTGAGATTGGCCTTCGCCTGGTTCAGCAGTTCATCGAACGTTAATGCTTCTTCTGGAAAGGATGCGATACTCCATTGAGCAGAAGTGCCCATATTGGAATTTATGGCTGCCTGGATGCGCTTTGCAAGTAAAATCGAACTTTCCTTTGTTGTCTCAGCGCACATTATAACAAAATACCCATTGGTGTCTCGCAAAATTAAATCTGTTTGGCGTAGTTCATTGGTCATAATTTGACCAATACGCGCGTTAACAAAATGTTTCAACAGGTCATCACGCATGAGTTCGTAGGATTCTTTTTTTTCTTTTGATGATATTTCCTCCGGCCTGAAAAGTATCAAAGAAAGCGGGCGATGATGCCGGCGGCTGCGCATCATTTCAACCTCGATGCGTTCGGTGGCCTGGCGCAGGTTGACGGTTCTGTTGGTATAGGTCGAATACGCCAGGCTTTCCATGAGAGACTCTGTCGCCCTCAATTGCATGTTTAATTGGTACGACATCCAAACCGCAACTTCAATCAGGATAAATTCGACGCCTAGAATTTGAATATACTCCAGCCCGTTGACTCTGGTATAGAAATAAGCGACGATAAAGAATATCATTGCCCAAAAGCCCAACAGCGTTGTGACCGACATCCAACTCAAGCGTGGCACGAACAGGTTGGTAAAGACAACAGCAACAATCAAGAAATAGAAATGTGAAGGGAATTGAAAAACCATTCCATAGTCGCTAAATATCTCACCCACTGAAAATACCAGGAGAAGGTATAAAACCAGCAGGACAAAAATCTTTCTCAATTCATTCATTGCGTATCCTTGCTTCAATTTCGTTTGAGCGGAATCAGAACATGCAACCCCAGAACGCGCGATTCGTTCTATGCATTTTTAAAGTATTTTTGTGCTTGCAAATACTTTTTGCCGCCTCGGCAAAATTGTTCCCCATTGTAATTTTTACATCACAATTGTTGATTACAGATATCAATTATACCCAAGATTACCAAAAATTCAATGAACTGCGTAATGTCAGTTAATGATTCCCCGCCGACTTGACCGGCAGTTGCAGGTAAAACGTGCAGCCGGGATAGTTGACCTCATCATGCCCGGCGCTTTCTACCCAGGTTTTACCGCCGTGCGCGCGTGCCACGCCGCGCACCAGGGAGAGTCCCAGGCCGGGGCCGCCGCCTTTGAAGCTGGTTTTGCCGGTAGAGTGCAGCGCTACGCTGCCTACCTGGTAGAACTTTTCAAAGATTAACTCGTGATGTTCGGGGTCGAGGCCAATGCCAGTATCCTGCACGGCTACTTCCGCGCCGGGAATATCGCCTTCTAGCATGACCGGGCGGGCGCGCAAGGTCACTTTGCCACCGTCAGGGGTGTATTTGACGGCGTTGACGGCCAGCTGATAGAGTGCTTTTTCGACCATTTCTGGGTCAGCGTAGATGATGGGGGTGTTTTCCGCGTATTCCAGGCGCATTTCAATCCCGCGTTCGGCTGCGGCCTTGCCCAGGCTGTTGATCAGCCCTTGCAGTACGCGCTTGAGCAGAATCGGCACTGAGGCTGCCTTAAGCGTTTCGGCATCGATACGGGTCACGTCGAGCATCATGTTGACTACTTCGTGCATCCGGTCGGCGCCTTTCAAGATTCCATCGAGCATCTCAGCGAGCGAAGGGTTCGATTTGACTTCGAGCGAGGCGCGCAGCAGGTTGCCGTAGCCCTTGATGATGGTCAGGGGCGTGCGCAATTCATGCGCGGCGACCTGGATGAACTCCAATTTGTTGCGGTCCATCAGGCGCAGGACTTTGTTGTTTTTTTGCAGTTCGGTAATTGCCATCTGGTCGTTGGCGCGGATGCGGTCGAGCGTGATGCGAATGATGTCAATTGCCATGGCCGGGCTGCGGCTCAGGATAGTCTCAAAGTCCCGCTTTTCCATCTCCAGCACGGTGCATTCGGTGGTGGCGCGCACGGTGGCGGCCCGTGGCGCGTTTTGGATGAGGGCCATCTCGCCGACCAGGTCGCCTTTCCCGCCGATGCGCAGCACGCGTTCTTCTTCCTCGTCAGCGATTTTCTTGGTGATGCTAACCTTCCCCTCGGCAATAATGTAAAAGACGTTCTCATACGCCCCTTCTCGGCACAGGATATGCCCTGGCGGATAGGCGCGGATTTCCGTCAAGTTTGCCATTTCGCGCAGTTCCTCGTCTTTCAGCCCTTTGAAGGCCAGCCGAAGCAGGGAAATTTTGTCGTAGTGGGGCGTTTCTGTCATTGCGTGGCTCTCTGGCATTCGTGGAATGTTGAATGTTTCCAAATTATCCTGAGCAAAATTCGGCATTACAGCATAGTATAACCACCTCGCAAGAGGGTTGCAATGCCTGGAACGATTCTGAAGATGGCTTTCTCGTGTTTGCTTGCGGCACCTGGTTTAACAGGATTGGCAGGATAAGCAGAATAAAAGGATGAGTTATCTGCAAAACGCTCTATTGAACCGCAAAGACGCCAGGCACTCGGAGGAAAAATAAGCGCGAATCTTTCGTCTTTGCAGTGAAATCATGATTTTTGCAGTGGCGTCAAGGATATTTTCACCCCGCTTTCTGTGCGGCTCATCCTTAAGTCCTTCCATCCTGTTTGTTTTTAAGACTTTGAGAAGGCCATGCGCTTCTGAAAGCATGTCAAAAATCATGGGCGGGTTGGCTGCCCATTGACAGGTTATTTTGAAATGCAGATTCAACGTTACGAAAAATATGAGCGGCTAATATCAACATCATGCAGAATACCACGCGCAAACGTTCCGTCTGTTTTATCTTGCCGGGTTTGAACCGGCTCAATCTCGGCGTGCAGCCCTGGAGGTATGTGACCGAGACGGCGGCGCAGTTGTATCGCGCCGGGCATCGTGTAACCATTCTGTCTGAAGCGGGGCCCCGCGCCCTGACCGGGTTCAATGGCGTGCCGGTCAGGGCGCTTCGGTCGGTGGGGCAGACGTTGTTGTGGCGGAATGCAGAGTTGCGAAATACGATTGAGATTCTCAAGCCCGATGTGTTGGTGTGGAACCTGGGCTTGCACAGTTTTCTTCATCAAGATTATCGGATGTGGAACGACCGCCCGCAAGTGGGGTTTTTCTCCTCCCTGGTCTATTCGCCGCGTGAAATTTTGCGTCCTGGGTTGGCGCGGCTGGCGGCCAATCGTTCCATCAGCGGCGCGCAACTGCTTGGCACCTTTGCTCCCCGCTGGCTGTTACGCGCCCGCGCCGCTCGGCTGGGTTTGAATGTGTTTGTTACGCAGACCGAGATGACGCGTTGGGCGCTCTATGCCATTTTGCAAAAAATACCGGTGCGCGCTATTCGGCCTGGGGTCGATTCGGTCTGGCTGAATGAGACCGGGCGCTCGAATGGAATGCGTGACTCCCTCGGCCTGAGCCGGGATGATTTTGTTGTCTTGTATTTTGACTCGCCTGCGCCGCTGCGCGGATTGCCGGTGCTGGTCGAGGCGTTGGCGCGCGCCCGGCAACAAGCCCCCAGCCTGAAGTTGGTGGCCCTCAATCGCCGCTATCTGGATGAAACTCATCCCGCCAGTCAATCCCTGGAAAGCCTGGTCATGCAAAAAGGGCTGGGTGATGCGGTGCGCTTTGTAGATGGCGTTCTGGAACTGGAAGCCCTGGTTGAGATTGCTCACTCCAGCGACCTGGCGGCCCTGCCTTATGAATTTGTCTCCTCAGATGCACCCCTGGCGGTGCTAGAAGCAGTGGCTGCCCGCAAGCCGGTGTTGACCTCGCGGCTGGCCTGCCTGCCCGAGTTGGCCTCGCATGGGCGCGCCTTCCTGGCCGAGCCGGGTGACCCTGAATCGGTGGCAGAGGCGTTGCTCGAGGCCTGGAGGCAGGCTCCTGCTGGGCCCGTTCCACGCCCGGGGGTCGTGCGTGGTTGGGAAGCGGTGGGCGCTGAATGGTCAGCATTTCTCCAATCGCTGTAAATTCGAATTGTTTCAACGATTTGCGAAGGAGCCGGTGAGACCTTCCCCAAAATAACCGCCCCGAAGGGCGGTTATTTACATTCCAAAATGACCGGCGATGGGTCATCGGTTTTCAGGCCGTAACCAAAGGAGAAGAGCGGGCCGTTGCAGCCAGTTTCATCATTCAGCGTATTGATATTCATGGGGAGTTGCTCCACGCCGCGCGGCCAGGTATAGGGCAATTTGCCGGTGAAGGGCGCATCTCCAAACAAGACATCGGTTACGCCCGCGCCTTCGCTGCCGGGCAGCCAGGCCGCCACCCAGGCCTCGGCCAGCGGCAGAAGGGCGGTGATGATGACCGGACGGCCCGAAAAGATGACGACGACCACGTTTTCGGCACGTTTGCGCATCGCACGCAGGGCTTCAATATCTTCCTGTGGCAGGGACAGGTCGGCACTATCGCCTTTGCCTTCGGCGTAGGGGAGTTCACCAACGACGACAATGCCGATATTGGCTTTGCGCAGATTGCCATTTTCGTCTTTTTCTTCCAAAAATTGGCCTTTTTTATCGAACACCACTCGCGTATCGGGAGCAACGGCGGCCTGAACCGCCTGGAGCAGGGTCGTACCAGCCGTGCGAAATCCTTCTTTGCCTTGCCAGTCCACCGTCCAGCCGCCGGTCTGCCGCGCCAGGTTGGCCGCGCCTTCCCCCGCCACGAAAATCAGCGGGGTATTCTTATCGAGCGGCAAAGTTTGGCTTTCGTTTTTGAGCAACACCAGCGACTTTTGCACTGCTTTCCGTGCCAGGGCGAGATGTTCGGGGGAGCGGATGCGCGCTTGCAGGGCTGCGAGGGTTTCTTCCTGACCGATGGGGGTTGGGCGCTCGAACAGGCCCAACTCGAACTTGACTCGCAGAATACGCCGCGTGGCATCGTCTATCCGTTCCATCGAGATTTCGCCGCTCTCAACCCCTGCCCGCAGGTGACGCAGGAAGGTGATGTAATGGGTAGGCACCATGACCATATCTACGCCGGCGTTGATGGCGGTGACGATGGAGCGGTACAGGTCGCTGGGGTCAATTTGGTCTACGGCCTGCCAATCAGAGACGATGAAGCCGCTGAAACCCAACTCGCCTTTCAGCACCTCGGTCAGCAGGTAGTGGTGCGCGTGCATTTTGACGCCACTCCATGAACTGTAGGAGGCCATGATAACGCGCGCGCCCGATTGCACGGCGGCGCGGTAGGGCGGCAGGAACAGGGCGCGCACGGCGGCCTCGTCCATTTGCATGTCACCCTGGTCGAGCGCGTAACCTGGGTTTTTGGACGTTTGCCAGGCTGTGCCGCCATCGCCGATGTAGTGCTTGGCGGTTGCGGCAGCGAAAATCACCTGGCCGGGCGCGGGTTCGTATTCGGCAGGGAAGGCTTGCAGGCCTGCGATGTAGGCCGCGCCCAGCCGGGTGACAATCTCTGTGCTTTCACTGAATCCCTCGTAGGTGCGTCCCCAGCGAATGTCTTGCGGCACGGCAATCGTTGGGGCAAAGTTCCAGGGGACTCCGGTTGCCGCCATCTCGATGGCAGTGGCCTGGGCGATGCGCCGCACCAGGTTCGGGTCATTGGCCGCGCCCAGGCCAATGTTGTGCGGGAAGATGGTGGCGTTGAGCAGGTTGTTGTGACCGTGTACCGCGTCCACGCCATAAATCAGGGGCACCTGAAGCGGAGTTTGAAGCGCGCGCAGTTGGAAGTTGCCGGTCATGCGTACCCAGCCGGCGGGGTCATTTTGCAGGGGCGAACCGCCGCCTCCGCTCAAGACCGAGCCGATGCGGTAGGGCGCGACATCGTCCATCTTCATCGAGCCTTTTTCCACCTGGGTCATCTGCCCCAATTTGTCTTCCAGCGACATGCGCGCCAGCAGGTCATCCACCCGCGCTTCTGCCGGCAGGGAGGAATCGAGATATGGCAGAACGGGCGCGGCTGGGGAAGGTTCGGGCGGGGCAGCCGTTGGCGCGCTTGTCGAAGTTGGCGCTAAGGTGAGAGTGGCAATTGGCCTTGGGGCAGCGCAGGATGCCAGGAGCAAGCCCAGCGCCAGGAAAAAACAGGCAGCGTATTTCACTTCAAAATACACTCCACTTTGACCGTTGCACCGGGGTTCGTCAGTGGGACAACCTGTCCACGGATGGGTTTCTTGTTGACGGTCAGGGAGACGGCGTTCCCCGGCCCTTCTCGTTTCACCGAAATCTCATAGCGCCCCCCTCTGAACATGCGCACCGCTTCGAAGCCCGGCCACTCTCTTGGGATGACCGGCGCGACCCGCAGGCCCTCCAATTCTGGGCGGATGCCCAAGATGTACTGGCTGATGGCGGCGTAGTTCCAGGCTGCCGTGCCGGTGAGCCAGGAGTTTTTGGCTTCTCCATGTGTTGGGGCGTCCTTCCCGGCAATCATTTGGGCATAGACGTAGGGTTCGCACTTGTGCAATTCGCTGATGGCTTCGCGGGCCGAGGGGTTGATGCGCTTGTAGTAGTCGAAGGCCTTGTCGCCGCGCCCGGCCAGGGCTTCAGCAATCATTATCCAGGGGTTGGTGTGGCAGAAGATGCCAGCGTTTTCTTTGTAACCGGGCGGGTAGGAGGAGATTTCGCCGTATTCCAGATAGTAGCGGCTGTAAGCCGGGTTTTGCAGGACGATGCCATGGGGGGTGGCGAGATGTTTTTCGACCGAAGCAAGCGCTTTGAGAGCGTTGCCGTTCTCCAGGCCGAGACCGGCCAAAATGCAGATGCCCTGCGGTTCGATGAAGATGCGGCCTTCCTCGTTCTCCCGCGAGCCAATCACATGTCCGAAGTCATCGTAGGCGCGGCGGAACCATTCGCCATCCCAGCCATGCTGCCAGATGGTCGCTTCCATGCTGCGGGCGGTTTCGGCATAAAATTGTGGCTCTTCGACTCTAAATTGCGAGTTGCGAATTGTGCTTTCTTTGTTGCTTGCTTTATGTTTGGCTATGTTCTCCATCTCGCGGCAGGCCAGCACGAACAGCCCGGCGATGAACACGCTTTCGGCCACTTTGCCGTCTTTGTTGGTGGTGGTCTGAAAGCTTTGGCCGGGGGTATCTGAGAAGCAGTTCAGGTTCAGGCAGTCGTTCCAGTCGGCGCGGCCAATCAGGGGCAGGCCGTGCGGGCCAAGCCGGTTGAGGGTGTATTGGATGGAGCGCTGCAAATGCTCATAGAGCGGGGTTTCGCTGCCGGGTTGGTTATCATACGGAACGGGTTCATCGAGGATACCCCAGTCGCCGGTCTCCTTGATGTAGGCCGAAACGCCTAATACCAGCCAGGCTGGGTCGTCGTTGAAGCCAGAGCCGATATCGTTGTTGCCGCGCTTGGTGAGCGGTTGGTACTGGTGATATGCGCCGCCGCTGGGCAGTTGGGTGGCTGCCAGGTCGAGGATGCGCTCGCGCGCCCGTTCGGGAACCATGTGGACGAAGCCGAGCAAATCCTGGTTCGAATCGCGGAAGCCCATCCCGCGCCCGATTCCGCTTTCAAAATAGGAGGCTGAGCGGCTCATGTTAAACGTCACCATGCACTGGTAGGCGTTCCAGATGTTGACCATGCGGTTGGTATCGGCATCGGGCGTGTGGACTTGTAATTTTTCCAGCAGGCTGCTCCAGTAATTGCGCAGAGTCTCGAAGGCCACGTCTACATTGGCCGGTTGGAGATATTTCTCGATAATGGGTTGGACGGTGCGCTTGTTGATGGTTTGCGAACCGGGCGGGTCGAATTTGTCCTCTTTGGGGTTTTCGTGATAGCCCAGCAGAAAAATGATTTTGCGGCTTTCACCCGGCTCCAATTCGACTTTGACCTGGTGCGACCCTATCGGCTGCCAGCCATGCGCCACGCTGTTCTTTGCTTCGCCGCTTTCAACCGCCAGGGGTGAATCCCAGCCGCGATAGGGGCCGAGGAAGGCCTCGCGCTGGGTGTCGAACCCGGCCAGGGGCGCGGAGCAGGCAAAGTACGCAAAGTGGTCGCGCCGCTCGCGGTATTCGGTTTTGTGGTAAATCACTTCGTCAACGACTTCAACCTGTCCAATGGAGTAGTTTCGCTGAAAGTTGGTTGCGTCATCGTTCGCATCCCACAAGCAGAACTCGACTGTCGAAAATACAGACAAATCGGCGGCAGACTTGCGTTTGTTGGTCAGGGTCACTTCCCAGATTTCGAGATTCTCGCCAAGCGGCACAAAATAACGGGTTTGTGATTGTATGCCGTGCGCCAGCGATTTGATGAGGGTGTAGCCTTGCCCATGACGGCATTCGTACTCGTCCAGTTTGCCGCGCGTTGGCATCCACGAAGGTGACCAATAAGGACGCGAGATGTTTTTGCGGCGCCCGGCATCGTTGTCGCGGATGTAAATATAACGGCCACCCATATCCAGCGGGGCATTGTTGTAGCGGTAGCGCGTCAGGCGGCGCAGGCGGGCGTCCTTGTAGAAGGAATATCCACCTGCGGTGTTCGAGATCAGCCCAAAATAGGCTTCGCAGCCCAGGTAATTAATCCAGGGCAGGGGGGTGTCGGGTCGGGTGATGACGTATTCGCGCGTGTCGTCATTGAAATAGCCGAATTTCATAGCATCTCCTGCAAATTTCTTGTCTCATGGCGAAGATGGAACAGGGTCTTACGCTACGTTTTCTAAATCTTGAATCACGTTTTGCAACAGGCCTTCGGGCAGGAACGCTGCAAACTTTTCAGCCATCTCTGCCAGGGTCATGTCCAATACGTTTGAAAGTTCGGGCATTTCCAGCATGGCGCCAAGGTGTTTTTGCAGCACTGCTTTGCCAGCTGGGTCATGCAGGACGGCGCGCAGGGTGAGGCCGGTGTGCAGCCGGGGGCCAGGCAAGTCCGCGGGCTGAATCTCTACGGCGGCCTTCAGGCGCACATCGCGGCTGGAAGAGCCAACCAGAATCTCGAACACGCCCGGCTCTACCAACCATCCGTTCTGGGCCGTATCGAAGTACCAGAAGGCTTCCCGGTCGAGCGTAAAGGTTACGGTTTGGGTTTCGCCGGGGTTCAGCGAGACTTTTCGGAAGGCTTTCAATTCCTTTTCCGGGCGGGCGACTTTCGATTGCAGGTCGCGCACATAGACTTGCACCACTTCTTTGCCGGCCACTGCGCCCGTATTGGTTACGTCCACGCTCACCGTCAGGGTTTGGGCTTCCGTCAGCGTAGCAGCGCTCAACTTCAGGTTGGAATAGGCAAAGGTGGTGTACGAAAGACCATGCCCAAAGGGGAAGAGCGGTTCGATTTCTTTCTTATCGTAATAGCGATAGCCGACGAAAATTCCCTCACCATAGCGCACGTGGCCGTTTTCGCCGGGGTAATTGATGTAGGCGGGGTTATCCTGCAATCGGACGGGGAAGGTGGTGGGCAGTTTGCCGCTTGGGTTCACATCGCCAAATAAGACATCGGCCAGCGCGTTCCCCTGCTCTTGCCCGTTGTACCACAGTTGGACCACTGCCGCGACTTCGTTTACCCAAGGCATCTCCAGCGCCGAACCGGCATTCAGCACCACAATCGTCTTGGGGTTAACGGCGGCCACGCGGCGAATCAGCTCATCCTGCTGGCCGGGTAATTTCATATCAACGCGGTCGAAACCCTCCGACTCCCACTCATGGTTTAGGCCCACCACAACCACCGCCGCATCGGAGCGCTGGGCCAGTTCCACTGCTTCGGTCATCAGGTCGGCGGCCTGGGGCGGCAGGTGTCCGAGAATCAGGGAACGCCAGTTGGGGTTGCCCTGCCACGCGTAATCAATTTTGAGCGCATAGGCTTGCCCGCCTTGTAATTCCACTTCGGCGGTTTTTTGCTGGCCCGTCTCGGTTTCATCCCAGTGGTCAATCAGCAGTTCACCATCCAGATACAAGCGCGCCCGCCCGGTGACGTTCAGGCCCAGCGTGTGGCGTCCGCTCTCTTGCGGGGTGAAGAGACCCTCCATGCGCGCCGAGAAAATGGCCTGGTCGGTGATGTTGGGGATTCCGCCGCCCCACCAGCCATGCTGGACGCTGGTCGTCTCGATGACGAAGACTGGCTCTCCGGCCAGTTCCGTGTTATCGAAAATGCTCAGGCGCAGGCCGCGCTTGCCATCGGGCGCGGTCAGGGTTTCAGGAGCGGGCGCGGGCAGGGTCTTATGGATGAAACATCCGGGGGCAGTCTCTACTTTGACCGATGCTCCCGCCCGGCTGCGAATGCCCGCCAGTGGCGAAACGGCGTAATGCGGGTTGACGCTTGAACTCCCGCCGCCCAAAATTTGCGCGCGCGCGGCGTTTGGACCGATGACGGCGATGGACTGAATGTTTTTGAGTGGTAGCGCGCCCTCGTTTTTGAGCAGCACAATGGCCTCGCGGGCTGCCTCGCGCATGATGGCGCGATGTTCGGGTCGGTCTTGTGCTTTTTCGGTTGGGAGACTGGGGTTTTCAAACGCCCCGGCTTTTTCCAGCACCCCAAGCAGGCGGCGCACCTTGTCATCGAGACCGCTCTCGGTCAGGCTGCCGTTTTCGAGGGCCTTTTTCACCACTTCGGCAGCCATCCAGCGGGCCGGGCCGGGCATTTCCAAATCCAGCCCTCCCGCCGGGACATCCGTATCGTATGTTCCGAACCAATCCGACATGACAATCCCATCGAAGCCCCACTCGCCTTTGAGAACGTCTTTGAGCGTGTGGTTGTTTTTGCAGGCATACACGCCGTTGACGCGGTTGTAGGCCGACATCACCGCCCAGGGTTTGGCGGCGCGGATGGCCAGCCGGAACGGTTCGAGATAAATCTCACGCAGCGGGCGCTCATCTACATCGGAGCTCATCGAATTGCGCTCGAATTCCTGGTCATTGGCGACGAAATGCTTAATGCAGGCCCCCACTCCCTGTGATTGGATACCGTTGATGTAAGCCGCGGCAATCATTCCACTCAAGAAGGGGTCCTCGCTGTAGCACTCAAAATTGCGCCCGGCAATGGGCGTGCGGTGGATATTGACGGTGGGCGCCAGGAGAATATGCGCGCCTTTGACCTTGAGTTCATCGGCCAGCACCTCGCCGACTTTTTCCACCAATTCTGGGTTCCAGGTCGCGCCCAGGGCAATGCCGACCGGCGTGCAGACGGCCTGTGGACTCAGGCTGCCCAGCGCACCACGCGCCCCGTTGGGGCCATCTGTTACGCGAAACTGTGGAATGCCCAGGCGTGGCACGGCCACGCTGTGCCATAAATCGGCCCCGGCGAGCATGGAAATCTTCTCTTCGAGGGTCATTTGTTCGAGCAGGGTTTCTATGCGAGACATACACGCTCCTTGTGATTGCTCAGTGGGTTGGACAGGATTGGCGAATAATGAGTTCGGGGGGCAGCAACAGTTGCTGCGGGGGGGTATCTGGCTGGTGCAGTATGTCTAGCAGGCGTTGCACGGCCAGCGTTCCCAGGGTTTGCATGGGCTGGCGGATGGTGGTGAGCGGCGGGTGGAGTTGCGCGGCGAGGGGGATGTCATCAAAACCTACGACGGCAATATCATCGGGGATTTTCAGGCCGGCTTCCTTAATGGCGCGGTACGCTCCGGCGGCCATCAGGTCATTGGCGACAAAGACGCCCTGTGGGTTTTGCGGCAACAGTTTTTGCATGGCGGTGTACCCGCTGGTTTCGTCAAAGTCACCAGCAGCGATTAAGCGTTCGTCCAGCAAGCCGGCCTCGCTGAGGGTTTGACGAAAACCTTGCAGGCGTTCTTGCCCAGCAATTTGCGAGAGCGGCCCGCTGATGGTTGCAATGCGGCGATAGCCGTGTTGCAAAAGGTGGCGGGTTGCCAGGCCGGCTGCCTTGCGGTGGTCGAGGTCTACGGAGTAAATGGCCGGGTTGGGGTGATGCCCAATGACGACGAAGGGCAATATCCCGCGCGCGAGCGTTTCTATCATCGGGTCATTGGCGAGGGTGAAAGAAACGATAACGCCATCTACCAGGTTGGTGCTGGTGAGTTGACGTAAGATGCGCTGCTCGTGTTGCAGGTTAGAAAGCCAGAGCATTAACGAATACTCTTGCTGGTTGCAGGCATTGGAAACCCCCTGAATGATGGGTGAAAAATACGGGTTGCTAAAGGCTGTGCCTGTTCGGTCGGCAATCACCAGCCCCAGGGTGTGGGTGCGCCCGGCGGCCAGGCGGCGGGCAGCCGGGTTGGGTTGGTAGTTGTGTTGTTGGATGACGTTAAGAACCCGCTCTCTTGTGGCCGGGCTGACGTTTTCGTCGCCGTTGACGACGCGCGAAACGGTGGAGCGGGAGACCCCGCTCAAGCGGGCAATATCTTCGAGGGTGAGTGCCATGTTGAGGTGTGAGCGCTCTCTGTGTTGACGAAAAAAGAGCCGCGTCTGTGGCGCGACGTTTTAAGATTGGGAGCGCTCCCAACAATTATAGCAGAAAGAGGGTAGATTTACAATCTGCTTTTTCTATGGCCTTCTCAAAGTCTTAAAAAACAACCAGGAGGGAAGGGCTTACGAATTGCTGCGTAGCTCCTATTTCTTATTTTCTTTCCAGTGGATAGGGCGGCGAGAGCAGGGAGGCAAATTCTGGAAGGCGTTGGTGATGGACCAGCGCCAGCACTTCATCGAGCGGCTCCAGTACGGTGTTGCCGCGCGGGATGATAAGTTGGTGATGGCGGATGATGGCGACGATGGTGCATTCTGTGGGCAGCGGTAAGTCTTTGAGAGCCGTATTGACCGCAATCGCTGTCGGGTGGACCTTTTCCTCGACTAGGGAGTATTCGCCGCGTTTGAGTTTGAGCAGGGTCATCATGTCGCCCATTGACATTTCTTCGGCCACCAGGTGCGCCAGGACATGGGCCTGGTTGAGGGCTACATCAACGCCCATTTCTTGCGTGAACAGCCAATGGTTTTTGGGATTATTGACCCGCCCGATGATGCGCGGAACGTTGAACTCGAAGCGCGCCAGTGAACTGATGACCAGGTTGGTCTCATCATCGCCAGTCACGGCGGCCAGGACGTGCGCTTTGCGGATTTCTGCCTGTTCTAATATTAGGGGCGCCGACCCGTCGCCTGCCAGGACGACTTCAGGGGGAAGTTCTTTGTACAGCTTCTCGAGGATGGCAGGCCGTTCTTCAATGATGTAGACGCTATGCCGGCCTTCGATGAGCATTTTGGCCAGGTAAGAGCCGGTGTTTCCACCGCCAACAATGACAACGTGCATGGCTAATTCCTCCTTTCGATGCCGAGCATCTCTTCCAGCCGGGTCATGGAAGTGGCCAGTACGGCCAGGTGCAAGATATCTCCCTCGCGGAATTCAGTGCCGGTGGAGGGGAGAAATGCCCGGTCGTCGCGCGTGATGGAGACAACACTGACTTCGCCTGCAATGTTCAAGTCGCGCACGGTGCGCCCGGCCAGGTGCGCGCCTGCCTCGACGGTCAGGAGATTGACTTCGCCGCGCCCGAACTTTTGCAGCACATCCAGGTCGGTGTGGGTGACCAGTTCATAAATCTGGCGCACGCCCAGGTCGGTGCTGGAGATGGTCATCAGCCCCAGCCGCTGGTAGATTTCGGCCCGGCGCGGGTCGTACATGCGGGCTACTACGCGCGGGACATGGAAAACGTTGCGCGCAATGCGCGCCCCAACGATGTTGGCATTATCAGATGCGCTGGCGGCAACGAAGGCGTCGGCTTTTTCGATGCCTGCTTCGAGCAACACCTGGCGGTCGAAGCCCAGCCCATTGAGAACCCGCCCCTTAAAATTTGGGCCAAGACGGGTCAGCGCATCTGTGTCACGGTGGTCAATGACGGTCACATCGTGTCCACGGTTGGATAATAAAATGCTCACTTGCGACCCAACTCTGCCGCACCCCATGACGATAATTTTCATGTGACCTCCTTCATTGGTGTGAATGAATCTGTTTTGCGGGTTTCCATTCGGCGAACAAGTTGTTTCCGAATCCATTCCAGGGCATAAAGAATAAATGGGAAGAGCGCCAGCCCTGCCCAGTAACGCAGCGGAATGTCTACGTGGTTGAAGTAACCAGCAATCGGTTCGATATAAATGATGGCGACAATGCTAACGATTTCGAGCAAGGCTGCAATAAGCAAAAAGCGGTTGCTGCCCCAGCCCAGGCGGGTGTTGCGCAGCGTGCCAGAGCGGCATGCAAAGGCATTACCAACTTGCGCCATGACCACTCCGGCATGGAAAACCGTTGTGGCCATTTTTCCTACATCTTCTGGTGGGATATCGAGGTGTAGAAAGGCCGGGTAGTTCAGTTCGGTGAGGAGGGCAAGGAGCGTTACATCTTCGACGTTGGGCAGCAAGACCGCGAGATTGCCAGAAAAAAGATAAACGGCAAAGAACCCGCTGAAGCACAGGGCCGCTTCAATCAGGCCCAGCCACAAAAAAGAGCGCGCCAGCAGACCGCCATCTACCAGGGGGGTGTTGCGTGTGCGCGGGGGATGTTCCATCACGTTGGGTTCGGGTTTTTCTGTGCCGAGCGCCACGGCGGGCAGCAAATCGGTGCCCAGGTCTATTGCCAGGATTTGACGGACGTTCAAAGCCAGCGGGATGAGCGGGTAACTGGCCGTGACGAGGAATGGCATTACTTCAGGCACATTGCTGGAGAATATATAGGTGATAAACTTGCGCACGTTATCGTAAATTGCGCGGCCTTCCTCGATGGCATGGACAATCGCGCCGAAATTGTCATTGGCCAGGATGATATCGGCGGCTTCTTTGGCGACATCTGTCCCGACCAGGCCCATTGCCACGCCGACATCGGCTTTGCGCAAGGCGGGCGCATCGTTGACCCCATCGCCGGTGACGGCCACGACTTCGCCGAGTGATTGCAGGGCCGTTACGATGCGCATCTTATGTTCGGGAGCCATGCGCGCGAACAGGACTTCGCCTGCCAGGGCTTTGCGTAGTTCGATGTCACTCAATGTATCCAATTCTGCGCCGGTGATGATGCGGGCGTTGTGCGTGGTCAGCATTCCAACCCGGCGCGCCAGCGATTCAGCGGTCAGGCCGTAGTCTCCGGTAATCATGATGATGCGAATCCCGGCCTGGCGGCAGGTTTTGATGGCGGTCTCCACTTCGGGGCGGGGTGGGTCCATCATTGCCATGAGGCCGAGGAAAACCAGGTTGTGTTCGATGTTCTCGGCGCGGTAAGATTCCTCGCCGGGGACCAGCTCGCGCCGGGCAACGGCCAGCACGCGCAGGGCGCGGCGGGCATAGTCATCATTGGCTGCCAGGATTTCGGCGCGCAGGGCATCATCGAGTGGCAGGACTTCGTTGTCAATTTCGACATGCGTGCAGAGTTGCAGCACTTCGCGTGGCGCGCCTTTGGTGAAGGCCACTTCGTTGTGCAGGCCGCGATGAATGGTGGTCATGCGCTTGCGGCGCGCGTCGAAGGGAATTTCATGCACGCGCGGGTAAACCAGGCCCAACTCTTTTTCGTTTATTTTTGCTTTCAGGGCAGCCACTTTCATGGCTGCTTCGGTTTGGTCTCCCAGGCTGGTCCAGGTGGGGCGTTCTGCATTCGGTGGGTTGAGCCGGGCGTTGTTGCAGCAGTCTGCGGCCTCGAGCAGGGCCAGAAAGGTCTCGCCCCAAGGGTGACCGTTGGGTTCGGGGCTGAATTTGCCTTTTGGCTCGTAGCCCACGCCGCTGACTTTGATTTTGCGGCGCGAAACCCAAATTTCGCGCACGGTCATCTGGTTTTGAGTGAGGGTTCCGCTTTTGTCGGTGCATATCACCGAGACGGTGCCAAGGGTTTCGATAGTGTTCAATTTTTTCGCCAGCACGCCTTTTTGGGTCAGGCGTTGGGCAGCAATTGCCAGTGAAAGGGTGAGGGTGGCCGGCAGGCCCTCTGGGATGACCGCGACGATGATTCCAAGAGTGAAAAACAGGAGTGCGGAGCTGCTCAATCCCAGGCCGGAGGTAAACCCGACGACCAGGATGAGCAGGCCAATGGCAAGCGCGGTCAGAGTGATGATTTTCGTGACCTGGCGCAGTTCTTTTTGCATCGGGCTGGGCGGGTCGGCGATGCTCTGGGTGAGGTGGGCAATGCGCCCAAACTGGGTTAACATGCTGGTTGCATAGACCACGGCTCGGCCCGTTCCGGCGGTGATAGAAGTTCCAGCGAATATCAGGTTGGGTTGTTCCAGTTCGCTGATTTCTTGTTGATATGAAGCATCGGCGATTTTGCGCGCCGGGACGGATTCCCCAGTCAATGTAGAATTGTTGACGCGCAGTCCAAACTCTTCCACCACGCGTGCGTCAGCGGGGACGTGATCGCCCTCGGCCAGGATTAACACATCGCCGGGGACGACTTCTTTGGCCAGAATGTGCGCTTCTTGTCCATCGCGCAAGACATGGGCGTAGGCGGGCAGGATGGCTTTGAGTTTTTCGATGGCCTGTTCGGCGCGATATTCGCGCCAATACGAAAAGATGGCGTTGAAGACAATTAACGCCAAGATAACAAGTGATAACCCGGGGTCACCACCCAAGAAGGCCAGCAGGGTTGCCAGCAGGAGAATTCCGGCCTGGGGATGCAGGGTGTGTTTCAGGATTTTGTGGCCGAGCGGTTCTTTTTGTTCCTCGCTCAGCGCATTTTCGCCATATAGCGACAGGCGTGAGCGGGCCTCGGCGCTGTCCAGGCCGTCAGGGGAAGTTTCCAGGGACTGGAAGACCTGCTGCGGGCGCAGTCTATAAATCGGTTCGGAGGGCATGGGAGCGGGAGGTTGGTTACTCCTCGTCTTTGGCCTTGGTAGTTTCTTTGGGCGCACCGCCCAGCCGGGGGGACTCTTTGGGCTGGCTGTCGAGATATTGTTGCAGGAAGGTTTTCTGACCCCTGGTTTTCATTGCGTCTTCGTATTCTCCGGCGGGGGCCGGGATAGGATTTTCGACACTTAGCGGCTTCATCACGCCAAAAATTGCCATGAAATCAGATATCGCTATCAGCACTTTGTAGCGATATTCTTGCATTTTGAGCGATTGCCATTCGACCATGTTGCCCATTGCGCCCTCTACCCGCGATTTTTCGCGGATGATGCGGTGGATGTCTTGGGGGTCTCGATATCCGGCAGGCGAGATAAGGATGATATAACTGATTAGCACCAGCACGCCCATTGTAATCAGTACCACCCAGCCGCCTTCATTCCACTTGGTGACAATTTGCCCAATCAAGATGAAGCTGGAGAGAATGATCGAAAAGGTGGTGCCAGCCAAACCCCAGGTGCGGGCGCGGCCTTTCAGGTTCAATTGCACATGGTGGCGCATTGCCAGCCCCATGATGGTGATGGGCAGGAAGACTCCTACGCCGTAAAACGGAATCGCTGTGCTGGTGTTGCCGCGCACCAGGAATTGAATGAAGATGGCGATGATGGCGGCTGCCGTGACCGGCCGGGTGAACGTCCCCTTTGGGTTGCGGTAGACGACCACTTCTGGAATTTCGCCAATTGCCACGTTGCGCCAGGTGATGGCCTGCAAATCCTGAAAGGCGGTCATTGAGGCAGCGGTCAGCAAGCCGACAGCCAAAATCTGATAGGCCCAGAATAGGATGACCCCGCCCTGCTCTGAAAGGGTCGTGAATCCAATAAAGGCCAGGTTGCCAACCAGGGTGCGGCCCTGTACCCCGTCATACGCCTGGAAGTGGATGGCAAAATAGGTTAAGAACAGGGTGGTCAGCGCGCCATAGAACAGGAAGGAGGTCTGCACCACGCGCCCGATGCCAGTTTTGCCGCTGTAATATCGCCACAGCCATCCTAGCCGGGGCAGCCGCTTTTTGCCCCAGGTAACGAAGCCGGGGTCTTTATCCATCACGAACTGGATTCCATCGGCCATTGCTTCCAGGCCGGTCAGGGCCACCAGGCCTTTCATTGAGGCCGCTATCAGGTGGAACAGCGCGCTCCAGATCGATGCATCTGGCTTGATGATTTCCTCGCCGCGCGGCAAGGGCGCGACACTGGTAGATTTAGCAATGAACAGGCCGATTCCCATTGTCAGTGTCATCAATGCGAAAATTCCCAGGCCGGTAAAGACCACCTGGGCCGATTCGCCGCGTCCGCGAATGGTGATATACCAGGTGACGCCGACCATGCCGGCTCCAATCAAGAAGTTCCAGTACCAGGCTTTGCCGCCCCATTGTCCGAGCGAGAGGAGCTGGTCGGCTCCAGATAGGGTGGAGACGACAATCGTAAAGACATAATCCTGCAACAGGACGACAGCCACAACCAGGCCGACAGCCGGGCCGAGGTAGCGAATCGCCGCCGCAAACGAGCCGCCACCCTCCTTGAACACGCCCAGGAAGTACATGTACAGCAATCCGAAGGTGATGTTCGCCAGGGCGATAATCAGGATGGCGTAATAGGCCAGGTGGTCGAGGCCGTAAGGGTGCAGGGCGTGCAACATTTCGCCGGTGGCATAGTAGTATGAGGTGAAGTAATCGACTCCGAAGAGCGCAATGGCCGCCAGCAGGCCGACCTGACCCGCGCCATGCACATGCGCATCTTCTTGCCTTTCACGCGGCGCGGCACGCCAGGAAAGATAGATAATCACTGCGAGTAGTAAGATGGAAAATAACATAGGCTTGCCCGCTGAAAATTGGAATTCCTTTGTATCCTTCGTGTTCTTTAGGGTGATGTTTTGGGCAGTGGACTCAAAAATGTATTCCTTGCCGGCCAAAGGCATGGACTGACATTTCGATTACGGCTGATAAAATGCGTCCTCGAGCATTTTGAGACCCGCAAGCATGTGCTTGCGCGTGGAGGCGTTAAAGCGCGTATCTTGCACCCGTTTGGCGGCTTCTTCGCGCGCCGCGCGCACCACGAAGGCCGGCACGAACATAATCCGCCCGGCGGGGATGATCTCGAATTTCAGGACATCCAGGCCAAGTTCCTGGTCATCGAAGTAGGGCAGGCTCAGGCTCAAGCCGCGGTTGAGCGACCCGGCCGCAGCGCGCTCTTTGATGGTTTTGATGATTTCATGGGTTTTATAGCGGGCCAGTGCGCGTCCCTGGTTAATCAGTTGTCCAAGCATTCCATAGCGTTTGCGCTGATACTCTTCATCGGCGATGATGTAGGGGGCGATGGACGAAGCAGTGTGCAGAATTTCGATATAGCGCTGCATGGAGGCAACGTGTGCTTCGGCTTCTTGCACCCCGCCCACCAGCAGTGTCCCGTTATCGTCGAAAGCCACCCACTGCGGCAGGTAAAAACGCCGCGCTGCCGGCACAAATGGCACTTGCAAATCGCCACGCTCCGCGTCCAATTTCCCCTCTTCGGCAATGGCATCGCTTGCCTGGGTGATGGCTGATTCTGGCTCTTGATTGGAGACCGGGATGGTGGGGATGTCCTCTCCCTCATCGGGCCGATATTCTACCGTGCGGCCGGCCGGCAGCATATTATGAACCATGTAAGTTGCCGCTGCATAGCGTAACAGATTGGCGCTGGTTGAAATAGCATGGTCGGGAGATTGTTCTAGCTCGTTGAGCAGGTGACGAATGTCTTCTTTAATGTTTCGCCTCATCAGGCGGTTGCGGAACCCGCCAACGGCCTGCTCGCGTTGTGCTGCAGGAACGGTGATGGGCGCGGGCTGGTCAATTTGCGGCAGTTCGGCCACAATGCGGTCGGGCAGGCTAAACCGTGCTTGTGGTTGATGTTCGGTGAGGGCTTCGGCAATTTTACGCGCCTGGGCTTCGAGAAAGCGCTGTACAATTGCTGGCTGGGCGTCGAAGAGTGAGCGTTTATCGTTAAACTCCTGGCGCAACAGGCTGGTTGGGGAAGGTGATTCGGTCATACGACCATCCTTTTCACTGATGTTGAACAAATGAATGTTACCACAAATCGGCCTCTCCTCATGACAGAGGAGAGGCCATAGACAGGGTTTTCTCAAAGTCTAGTTTCAGGCTAAAAAACAAAGGATTTTCGTTTGTTTTTGGGGGGTTAGTTGGATGCCTTTTGCGCTTCCTTGGGTGCGCCGCCCAGCCGGGGCAGTGATTTCGGCTGGCTGTTCAGATATTGCTCCAAAAATGTGCTGTGTTCACCCTCTTTAAGGAGAACATCTTCAAATTTGCCTGCTTGGGCTGGGGTCGGGTATTCATCGAAGCGTAAAGGCTTGAAGATGCCAAAGATGCCAAAGAAGCGTGCGATTCCAAATAAGAGGGCATAACGATATTCTTGCATCTTCAATGCCTGCCACTCTACGATGTTGCCCATTGCGCCGTGAATGCGCGATTTTTCGCGGATGACACGGTGAATATCTGCAGGGTCGCGGTAGCCTGCGGGAGAGAGCAAAATAAGGTTGGCAAGCAGAATAAGCACTGAAAAGACAATTAAAACAACCCAGCCGCCTTCGTTCCACTTTGTCACGATTTGCCCAATGAAAATGAGGGTAGAGAGCGCCGCCGCAAAGGTTGTTCCGAATAACCCCCAGGGACGCGCGCGGCCCGTCAGGTGCTGTTTGACGTGTTGACGCATTGCCAGCCCCATGACGGCAATCGGCATGAATACCCCTACTCCATAATAGGGAATGGCAGCGCTGGTGTTGCCGCGCAACAGGAATTGAATAAAAATGGCCAGAACAGCCGCCGCCGTGACCGGTCGGGTGAATGTGCCGTTGGGGTTGCGATAAACCACAACTTCGGGCAGCTCTCCAATTGCCACATTGCGCCAGGTAATTGCCTGTAAATCTTGAAAGGCCGTCATTGAGGCGGCGGTGAGCAGGCCAATGGCGAGAATCTGATAAGCCCAAAACAAGATGATTCCACCGGGGAAAACCGAAAAGCCGAGATACGCCAGGTTGCCCACCAGACTGCGGCCTTGCACGCCGTCGAAAGCCTGAAAATGAATGGCGAAGTAGGTCAACATCAGCGTTGTCAGCGCTCCGTAAAACAGGAACGAGGTTTGCACGGCGCGCCCAATCCCCGATTTTCCGCTGTAAAAACGCCAGAGCCTCTCCCATTTGGGCAGGTGTTTGCGTCCCCACTTTACGAACCCGGCATCATCCTCAATCACAAATTGGATTCCGTTCGACATCGCCTCCAGCCCGGTGAGGGCAACCAGACCTTTCATAGAGGCTGCCAACAGGTGAAAGATGGCCTCTCCCAGGCTGGCCGTTGCCAGGGCGACGGTTTCGTGTGGCAATGGCGCGATGTGGTTGGCTTTGGCAATTAACAGACCAATGACCATGGTCAGGGTCATCAATCCGAAAATTCCCAGGCCGGTAAAGACGACCTGGGCCGATTCGCCTCGCCCGCGAATAGTGATATACCAGGTGATTGCCACCAGGGCCGCCCCAATCAGAAAGTGCCATTGCCAGGCTAGTTCACCGGCCTGGTTGAGCGAGAGCAACTGGTCTACTCCTGAAAGCGTCGAAACTACAATGGTGAAAACATAGTCTTGGAGCAAGATAACGGCCACAATCAGGCTGAGTGAGGGGCCAAGATAGCGCATGGCTGCGGTGAACGAACCGCCGCCCTCATTGAACACCCCAAGCGAGTACATATACAGACCGCCAAACACCAGGTTTGCCAGGCTGATGATTGTAACGGCGATATAGGCAGAATGCTCCAGCCCGTAAGGGTGCAGGGCGTGCAGCATTTCGCCAGTGGCGTAGTAATATGAAGTGAAATAATCAACGCCAAATAGCGCAATTGCCGCCAGCAAGCCCACTTGCCCCGCGCCATGAACATGGGCATCTTGTTCGCTTTCTTTAGGGGCGGCTTTGAATGAAAGCATTATAAAAACAATCAGTAATCCAATGGCAAATAACATAAAATTTACCTCTCTTTGTCAGAGGATACACGCTCCGTATAAAATCATCGCAAAATTGATGCCGTTTGGCATAAAGAAAAAATAAAAAACCCTCTCGGTTCGGAGAAGGTTTTTCACTCATCTGCGATAAACCGATAGCCAATGCCCGGCTCGGTGAGCAAGATTTTTGGGTTTTGGGGGTCATCCTCCAGTTTTTTTCGCAACTGACGCATATACACCCGCAGGTATTCAATTTTATCGGCTTCGGCAGGGTCCCACACGTTCGAGAGAATCATTTGATGCGTCAGCACGCGCCCAGCATGGCTGGCAAGATAGGCCAACAGTTTGAATTCGGTGGCCGTGAGTGAGATTTCAACGTTCTCGCGGCGCACGGTGAACCCAGTCAAGTCCACTTCTATTTTTCCCGCGCACACCCGCGTGCGCCTGCTGCCCCCCGCCGCCTGACTTTTGTGCCGCAAGGCCACCCGCACGCGTGCCAGCAACTCATCAATTCCGAAAGGCTTGGTGAGGTAATCATCGGCGCCGGCGTCGAGCGCGGCCACCTTGTCCTTTTCGCTGTCGCGCACCGAGAGAATGAGGATGGGGGTGGCTGTCCACTTGCGCAATTCCTTGCAAACCTGAATGCCCTCCATGTCAGGCAGTGACATATCCAGGATAATCAAATCGGGCTGCTCGGCGGCGGCCACCGCCAGCCCATCCTCACCGCGCGCTGCCGTACTGACACGGAATTGTTTGGCCGCCAGGATGGCTTTCAAGGCCCGCAAAATCTGTGGCTCGTCATCAATGACCAGAATGTGAACAGGGTTGCTCATAGTGGAAGGATAAAATTAAATGCTAGCCCATCGGGCAGGTTCTCGGCCCAAATTTTACCCTCGTGTGCCTCAACAATGCCCTTTGCAATCGAAAGCCCCAATCCGCTGCCCGTCACCTGGGCTGAGGGGTTAATACGGTAAAACTTGTCGAACATCCGCTCCAGGTCGCTTTCAGTCACGGGCATACTCTGGTTTGTCAGCCGCACCAGAAGCGTACTCTCGGTTTCCTGGCGGGCCGTGATGCGAATGGTCGAGCCGGGTGGCGAGTATTTCAGACTGTTGGTGAGCAAGTTCGTAAAGACTTGTTCCATTTGCACAAAATCAACCTGAACCAGTGGCAAGTCATCGCCTACCTCCATGAGGATGTGGTGCTGTTGGGTCTGTGAGCGTATGCGTGCCAGCACGGCCTCCACAATTTCTGCCAGCATGTTGGGTTTCTTCTGCGGCTTGAGAACCCCGGCCTCAATGCGCGACATATCGAGTAAGTTACCCACCAGCGTATTCAAATGGTCAATTTCCTCCTCCACCGTTGCCAGCAGTTGCGAGCGGGCTTCTGAATCCCATTCGATTTCACCCGAACGCAGGCTGCTAATAGAAGCCTTAATCGCCGCAAGCGGTGTGCGCAATTCGTGAGAAACAGATGACAGCAAGGATGATTTTAACTGATTGCTCTCCTCTAACACCTGCGCTTTGCGTTCGGCATTGGAGAGCCGGCTGCGCTCAATCGCCAGTACGCCCTGGCTGGCAAAGGTCTCCAATATGCGTGCCTCGCTGGCTTGAATCGGCGGTTGCATTCGCCACAGCCGAATTTCTCCAACTAACCCGCGTGCCGCTTGCAGTGGGGTGACCACATCGGGCTTGCGGTTGAACTGCATTCCGCGCGTAAACATCAGGCTGTTAACTCCGTTTTCAATCCAAACCTCCACCCGGTCGGCCAGCAACGTATCAATGGTCTTTTCTGCCAGGGCCTCGGCCACTGCTTTCTCATCCTGCGAGCGCGCCAGGGTGGTTGCCAGCTCAAACAGCCGCAAGGCTTCTATTTCGCCTGCTTGCGCCAGCCTCAAATTGACGCGCGTGCGCCCCATCAATTCGCTGATGACAAAGGCCACCGCCAAAAAGGCCGCCAGCACCACCCAGTCGCCAGGGTTATGGACTTCTAGCGTAGAGTATGGCTTGATGAATATGTAATTGAACGAAAAAAAGGCTGTCACAGCGCTCGACGCACTCGGGCCTAACCCCCACCAGGCCGCAGCCATGCTCACCGGCACCAGGTAAATCAAAGCCACCACCGCCAGGTTAATCTCATCTCGGAATGGATACAGCATGGCACCGGTAACGAGGGCAAGCAACACGCTCAACGCATAACCCGCCGTCTTGCGGGCCCGGTTGGAAGCGTGCGAGGAAGTTTGCAACGATGTGACAGCACTGTCAGATAATCTGATCGGCGTTTCAGAGCGCACCCGCCTGAACCATAAACGCACTTTAGCCTCCCATCTGCTGATGAGCCTTTGCCCTGCCGCGCGAACGCATCCACTCTAGCACTTTTGGCATCACCTTCGTATACATTCCATACCATAAGCGGTTGGAGACAAAATCCCACGCGCCCAGTGTGCGAACGACCTGCCCGCCCAAGCCCTCTTTAAACCGAAACACCCCCCACATCGAATCGCGTTCGTCGAACACATCGGGCGCGCCCCACAAGTCATAAACGCTGCAACCGCGCGCTTTGGCCCACTGCATAGCCTCCCACTGCAAAAGATAATTGGGCATTTTATCGCGGTGCGCCTCACGGCTCATGCCATACACATAGTAGGCGCGTCTGGCAAACGCAAACAAGAAGACCGCCGCCACCGGCTCGCCCTCCACTTCGGCAATGAGCGGCTCAGCCAGCGGGATTTCAGATTGGGGATTTTGGATTTTTGATTGAAACAGGCTCCACACAGCCTGGTAATAGGCTTCATCTCGAATCACGAACCCATCCCGCACCGAGGTTTCGGCATACATCTTGTAGAGCATCGGCCAGTCTGATTCTGTGCCGGGGCGCACTGTCACGCCTTTTTTGGCGGCCAGGCGCGCGTTATAGCGCGTTTTCTGTTTCATGCGCGCCAGCATCTCTTCTTCGGGGAGGCTGATATCGAGCAGCACCGTGTTTTTGAATTGAATTTGCTCTTCAGAGAATCGCCAGCCCCGGCGCAGCAACTCCGCGCGAACGGCCTCGCCGCCTGCTTCCGTTATTTCGGTCTCTGTGCCAGGGACGCCGGTTCCCAGCACCACATCCGGGTCCAGTTTCAAGAAGATGGCCCCCTGCTGGCGAGCCAGGCGCTCCAAATCGTCTAGCACTCGTTTTCGCAGCGGCAGGTTGCTCCAGTCGAGGTTGGGCCCCTTTGGGCAGTACAAAAGACACAGCCGCGCCGCCATCCCGCCCGCCAGAACCGTCTTCTTCAACACCATCGCCGCCGCTTTTACTTGCGATGTCTCTGGCAATCGTTCATAGATACCTAAACCCTGATAACTGATTACTGAACAACGCTCTTCATCCCAAACCAAAAACATTGGCTGCCAGCCATACTTTGCTTTCACCTGCCCCCATTGCCAGGTTTGCAGGAAGTGCGGGTGGGGCAGGCGAGCGATGGTCGAGTTCCAAAACGTGCGAAAATCCATAGACCCATGATTATACCCGCATGAGAACAAACCTACCGCAGGCCGTACCGCAGGATTCAGCCGGTGGGTTCACTGCCTCCAAAATCTTTTGGGCCTTGCAGCGAGTCATATTTCGGGAGAAAATGGACGCAATCCACCGCGGAACTTTTTCCTCGGTCTGAACGTTAAGGTTTTATTCCACCCATCACCCAGACTTTGTTCCGCAGCCTGACCTTTGGAGTTGTCATGAAAAAATACTTGCTCCCATTACTCACTCTATCCATGGTCGTTTTGGCCTGCAGCCTGCCCTTTTCTGTTGGGACCCAACCTACAGCCGCCCCGCCCACTGTGGCACCCCAACCAACCGTCATTTTACCCACTCTGGAGCCAACCGAGCCGCCCACCCAGTCCATTCCGGTGGCAACGGCAGGCGGCCTGTCGGTTACGTTGTTCTCTCCCCTCGCAGCAGGATATACCCTCGAAGTCATCCCAGCGGTGAGTGACGAAACCCAGTCTGGCCCCTGGGCAATTGCGCCCGAGCACGTCCGCATTCAATTGCCCAACTATCCCTTGCAGGGAAAATTCCATCAACCAGCCATTTATATTTACCCTGCCTCGTCGCTGGCCATCATGAACGAGGGCGCAGGTTATAACATCAAGACCCTGCAGGATATTCTTGCTCCTGGGGTGAACCTGCCCAGGTCACCGCAAGATTTGCCGGGGGTGTTCTTTTTCAACGCGGGCGGCATTTTCGCCTCCAACATTTCGCGCCTGTCTTTCCAAAATGGTAGCGGCGCGCGCTGGCTAACCCAATACGCGCAGTCTTTTGCCCCGTTCAATAATTTCGAAATGATTTACCTGTACCAGGGGCTAACGGATGACCAGGCCTACTACGTCATCGCCATTCTTCCTATCACTCACCCTGCCCTGGCCGCCGATGACAACCTGAATACAGTTTTACCTGCTGCGGGCATTCCCTTCCCAGAAGATTGGGAAAAGGCCGGAGAATACTACCAGCAAGTCAGCAATTTGCTCGAAGCGGCTTCGCCTGATTCATTTACCCCCCGCCTTTCCGATTTAGACGCGCTACTCAGCGGGATGAAGATTTTCCCTGCGCCCTGAAACGTTGGCCCTCTATTCAATACTCCGTCCCGAAGGCAGCACAGTCTTTGGGACGTTCGCTTGAGCGGGGGTTGGTATAATGAGCAGAGTTTTTTTCAAGGAGACCCTGTGAAGTTCAACAAAATCTGCATCCTGGGGCTGGGCTACATTGGCCTGCCCACTGCCACCATGTTCGCTGCCAACGGTGTCAAAGTCGTTGGTGTTGATACCAACCCAGCCGTTGTTGAGACGCTCCAGGCTGGGCGGCTGCACATCCACGAACCCGGCTTGGGTCAGGTTCTCGAACAGGCCCTTGCCAGCGGCAATCTCCGTATCGCGCCCGTGCCTGAACATGCCGACGCCTTTCTGATAGCCGTCCCCACCCCTTTTTATGAGGGCAAAACGGGTGAACATCATGGTCAGGTCTATAAAAAGGCCGATATGCGTGCCGTGACTGCCGCCACCGAGTCCATTGTTCCGCATTTGCGCAAAGGAAACCTCGTTGTATTGGAATCGACCTCCCCGCCGCGCACCACCGCTGACTTGGTCGTTCCCATTCTGGAACGTTCCGGGCTGCGAGCGGGTTCCGATTTTTATGTCGCCTACTCGCCTGAACGGGTCTTACCCGGGCAGATTTTGCGCGAACTGGTCCAAAACGCGCGCGTCATTGGCGGCCTGAACCCCGAATCGGCCCAGGCTGGCGCAGAACTCTACTCCCTGTTCGTGCGCGGCTCTATTCATCAGACCGACGCCACCACCGCCGAGATGGTCAAACTGATGGAAAACACCTATCGTGATGTCAACATCGCCATTGCCAACGAATTTTCGCGCCTGGCCGAACGCTTCGGCGTGGATGTTTGGCAGGCCATTCAACTTGCCAGCCTGCACCCGCGCGTCAAGATTCTCAATCCTGGCCCTGGCGTGGGCGGTCATTGCATCAGTGTTGACCCCTGGTTCTTCGTTGAAACCGCGCCCGACCTGGCCCAACTCATCTGGAAAGCCCGCCAGGTCAACGACGCTCAACCGCATTTTGTGGTCGAAAAAGCGCGCCAAGCGCTGGGCGGCAGCCTGACCGGCAAGCGAATCGCCGCCCTCGGCCTGGCCTACAAACCCGATGTAGATGATTTGCGCGAGAGTCCAGCTGTGGAGGTGGTTCGTCTGCTCCAAAAAGAAGGCGCGCTTGTTCAGGCCTTTGAGCCATTTAAGCCGCAAAACGGCCTCTCTGGCATTCATTCGGCCTCTACTCTCGAAGCGGCATTGCAGAACGCTGAAGCCCTCTTGCTCCTGGTGGGCCATACCCAATTCCGCACCCTCAACCCAGAAGAATTAGCATCCCTGACGCCTGCCCGAATCCTGCTGGATACCGTCAATGCCCTGGCGGGCCATGATTGGCAGGCCGCCGGCTTCCACTTGTGGCGGCTGGGAGTGGGTGAGACGCACAATCATGCTCCCGCATAACCAATTTGTGTGTTCGGAATACATCTACCGTGTTGTATAATCGAATCGTGGAAAAAATTGCCCGTCTGTTCCTTGTTGTTTGCCTGCTCAACGGCTTTTTTTTGCCTGCCGGGGCGGTGGCATTGGCGCAGGGTGTTTCGTCCCAATACTTTGCCGATACCGGGCATAACCTCAGCGGCGATTTTCTGGTGTTCTACCAGAACATTCCCAACGCCCAATTCGTTTTTGGCTCTCCCATCACCGAGCAATTCACCGATTCTAGCAGCGGGCGTCTGGTGCAGTATTTTCAGCGCGCTCGATTTGAATATTTCCCCGAATTGCCCGCCGGGCAGCGCGTGCGGGTGGCCCCCTTGGGGGAGTACATTTACCAGCGCGTCCCCAACGAGGGCGAAGTGAATGTTTTCACCCCGATTGGCTGCCGCTACTACGCCGAGACGGGATATTCCATCTGCTACGCTTTTCTGGAATTCTTCGACAAGAACGGCGGCGATGCCATCTTTGGTAAACCCAAATCGCCCTTCGTGTTCTACAATGGTCGGATTGTGCAGTATTTCGAGCGGGCGCGCTTCGAGTGGTATCCCGAATATCCCGATGGGCAGCGCGTGGTACTGGCCGAATTGGGACGCATTTACTTCGACCTGGTTAGCGAAGACCCCAACCTGCTGCAACCCGTCAAAGCCGACGCCTTCCCCGGCAGCGTAACCAAAATCTACGCGCGTGCCTTCACCTGGAAAGCCGTTACCCGCCTGCAGGATACCCAGACGGTTTATGTCATCGTGCAAGACCAGACCTTGGCCCCCGTCCCTGACGCAACTGCCATTGTGACCATCTCCTGGCCGGGCGGCGGCATGCAGTCGCTGGCGCAAACCACCAATGAGTATGGCCTGGTGATTCTCTCGTTTCCGGTGCAAGGACAACCACATGGCAGCCTGGTGACCATCAAGGTTGAAGTGTTGTATCGGGGTTGGAATACCGAAACGGTCACTTCGTTCCGTGTCTGGCAGTAAGTGAGTGATTCAAACCACAACTCTCGTCCCGAAGGCTAAGCCGCTTTCGGGACGATTTGCGTATCAGAGGATGGATTTCAGGTCAAACACTGGCCCGTCTTTGCAGGCCAGCAGTGTTTCCCTTCGGGACTGAATGGCGCACACACCGCACTCGGCTATTCCGCCGCAGGGCAGGGGCGTCTCGACGAGTATTTCTGTCGCGTAGTCAATAAGATTGAAGGCGGGGAGATGTTTAGACCCAGAATTTGTTGTATGGCCAGAGAAGGCGGCGGGAGAATCAGGCAAAAACGTTTCCTGAATGGCGGCCAGGGCGGCGCGCGGGGCGTCCATTGCCAGGTAGTCGGCCCATTTTGTGGTCTCAGCCAGGGCGGCCAGTGGCAAAATCTCGATAGCGGGTGGCAGGTTATCGGGGGCGGTTTCTGCCAGCAGGGTGATTTCCGCTTTTTGGGCCAGGGCCGGTTCGAGCAGGGCCAGCAGCCGGGAGGGGTTGCCGCCAAATGCAGCCAGCGCTACCCGGCGGGCCGAGGCTGGCAGGTGAAATCCGCGCCCAAGCGGGCCGCGCAAGGTTAATTGGGTGCCGGGAACCCATGCAACCGGCAGGGGGCTGGCTGCGTAGAATCCCCTGGGATGGCTGGCGGCCAAGAAAACGGGATGCGGCAGCGGGTCGCCCGGTTCGGAAGGCGCATGGGCGAGCAGATATTGCCCAGGCGCGGGTACCAGGTTGGGGGCGCAGAAAATGCGCGCCGCGCGTCCAACCCCTCGCGCCTCGTGATAGATTTGTATAAACGTTTCATCAATTTGGCCTGTACCGTTGCGCATGTCATAATCGTATCACGATATAATATTCAAATCAAAAAGGAGGAACCTATGAATATCGCGCAAGTTGTTCAATTTGTCGGTTCTATTGCCTGGCTCTTGACGATTGTGATTGGCGTGATTGCCATCACACGCGCCGGGCGCGGGCAGAATGCCAAAGGTCTTTCAACGCTATTGGTGATTTTCCTGGTGGCTGCCTTTGCGCTGACCGGTGTGGGCGCTGGGCTGGTCTTCATCGAACCGGATGAAATTGGCGTGGTCATTACTGCGGTTGGAGAAGGTGGTATTCGCCCCGACCCGCTTCCCTCTGGTTTGCACTGGATTGTGCCATTTGTCAACCGCGTGGAGCGTTATTCCATTTTGCGCCAGACCTATACCATGTCCTCGGTCGAAATCGAGGGGCAGCAGCGCGGCGATGACTCCATTCAGGTTCGTACCAAAGACGGCCAGCAAGTGTATGTGGATGCTTCGGTGATTTACGCAGTGGACCCTGCCAAAGCGATTGACCTGTATAAAACCTGGCGCGCAGGTTATGAAATCGGCTTGGTGCGACCGGTCGCGCGCGGCGTTATTCGTGATGTGGCCTCGCAATATGGCGTGGAGGAAATTGTCAGCAGCAAACGTAGTGAAATGGAGCAACTGATTACCGCCCAGTTGGAGCAGGTCTTTGCCAAAAATAATCTCCTGTTGCAAGATTTCGTTTTACGAAACATTCGCTTTAGCGATGAGTATGCGGCAGCGGTAGAACAAAAGCAAATTGCTGAACAACAGGCCCAGCAAGCCAAATTTGTGGTGGAGCAGAAGAAGCAAGAAGCCGAACAGGCCCGCCAGGTTGCCCAGGGTCAGGCCGATGCAGCGGTAATTGCCGCCAAAGGCGCGGCAGATGCGCGTCTCATTCAGGCCGAGGCCGAGGCCAAAGCCTTACAGTTAATTGCCGAGGCCCTCAAGAACAACCCCGATTTGCTCACATATCAGTACATTTCTAAACTTGCACCCAATATTACGGTGATGTTAGTGCCAAACGACAACCCATATTTGTTACCTCTGCCTAATCTAACGCCATCGGTTACGCCGGCCATTCCGCAGTAATCGCCTGTCATCTCTCGCGCGTCAAAAAAGCAGGGAGTGGTAAAATCTCCCTGCTCTTTGATTTTCTTAAGGAAGTTCCTGTGAACAATCACGCCGCTTCGGGGCGCCAAATTCGCCTGACGACGCTCTCCAATTGCGCTGGCTGAGCGTCTAAACTCAATGCGGAAACGCTGGCGCAGGTTCTGCGCCCTGTCTCCAACCTTTTCCAGCCGGGCGCGCACCCGGATTTGCTGGTTGGTCTGGATGGCCCCGATGACGCGGCCGTTTGGCGGCTGGGCGAAGAGCGCGCCCTGGTGGTGACGACCGATTTCTTTACCCCGGTGGTTGATACGCCCTACGAATACGGCGCGATTGCGGCAGCCAACTCACTTTCCGATATTTACGCGATGGGTGGGCAGCCTTTCCTGGCTCTGAATATTGCGGCCCTGCCGCCTGACCTGCCGCCCGAAATTTCGAGTGAAATCTTGCGCGGCGGGGCGGAAAAATGCCGCGAGGCCGGCGTGGTAGTGGCCGGTGGTCATACCGTGCAGGATAAAGAACCCAAGTTTGGGTTGGTGGCGCTCGGTTTTGTTCACCCCCAAAAGATGATGACCAAAGGCGGCGCAAAACCCGGTGATGCGCTCGTCCTGACCAAACCGCTCGGTTTTGGCGTCACCACCACCGCCCTCAAACGCGGCCTTGCCGCGCCGGAAGATGTTCGGGAAGTGATTGGCTGGATGAGCCGCCTCAATGCAAAGGCCGGGCAACTGGCGACCGAGTTTGGAATCCGTGCTGGCACCGATATTACCGGCTTCAGCCTGCTCGGTCATGGCTGGGAGATGGCAAACGCTTCGGGCGTTCGATTCCGCCTGGAGTTTGACCATATCCCGTTCATCTCCTGCGCCCGAAAATACGCAGAGCAGTGGACTTTCCCCGGCGGCTCGTCGGATAATCGTCTGTTTTACGGCCAGCATATCCGTTTTGACGACAAAATTTCAGAAATGGATCAAATGCTTCTCTTCGACGCCCAAACCAGCGGCGGGTTGCTGCTCTCCGTCCCGGCGGAAAAAATTCCTGCCTTTGAGAAGCGCGCCGCAGAATTGGGGCAGTCCGTTTGGGTGGTGGGCGAAGTTGGAGCGGGCGCAGGAATCGATGTTGTACGGTAAAATCAAATACCATAATTTGGGGTTTGGCAAGTTGAATCTAACGAGGTAAAACAAGCAAAAATGGATGTAAGCCTAGAAATACTAATCGTCTTTCTACTTATTGTTCTCAACGGTGTTTTTGCACTTTCAGAAATGGCAGTTGTTTCTTCCCGCAGGGCGCGCCTCCAACAGAGGATTAATGATGGCGACCTGGGCGCAAAAACAGCCCTACACCTGGCAGAAAACCCCAATAACTTTCTTTCAACTGTACAAATCGGGATTACGCTGATTGGCGTGCTGGCTGGCGCAGTCGGCGGCGCGGCAATCGCCGAGCCATTTGCAGAGCTGATAAACAACGTGCCCTGGCTGGCAGATTATGCCAACTCAATAGCCCTGGGCAGCGTTGTGCTGGTCATTACCAGCCTGTCTTTGGTGCTCGGTGAACTGGTTCCCAAGAGGCTGGCACTTCACAACCCGGAGCGGGTGGCGGCGGTGATTGCCGGGCCGATGATGTTTGTCTCGCGCCTGTTTTCGCCCCTGGTCTGGCTGCTGGGAGCCGTTACCGACCTGACCCTGCGGCTATTGGGAGTGAAGCCCGGCCTCGAACCACCCGTGACAGAAGAAGAACTGCTGGTGCAGTTAGACCAGGGCACCCAGGCAGGCATCTTTGGCGAAGCCGAGCAAGATATGGTGGAGGGCGTTTTTCGCCTGCATGACCGGCGCGTCTTCTCGCTCATGACCCCCCGTTCTGAAATCGTCTGGCTTAATGTCAATGATTCCCCTGAAGAAATCAGAAAAGTCATAGAAGAAAGCCCTTTTTCGCAATTCCCCGTTTGTGAAGACAGCCTCGATAAAGTCCTCGGCATTATTAAAGCCCGCGACTTGCTCATTGAGAGTTTGCGCGGCGAAACGTTGCGCCTGCAATTGAATTTACAGCCCGTGATGTATGTTCCCGAAACGGCGCACGCCTCGCGCGCGCTCGAAATTTTCAAGGCTGGCCAGTCCGAAATGTTGATGGTGGTGGATGAATTCGGTTCTGTAGAAGGGCTTCTTACCATCAGCGACATCCTCGAAGAAATCGTTGGAGATATTCAGGACGGTGAACCGCAGGCCACCCAACGCCAAGACGGCTCCTGGTTGCTGGATGGGATGTTGGATGTTGAGGACTTCAAAGAAATTTTTAATATTCGCCACCTGCCCGATGAAGAGGAATACGAAACCCTGGGCGGATTCATCATGAACTACCTCGGCAGCGTGCCACACGAATCGGATACGTTCGAATGGAATGGTTTGCGCTTTGAAGTGATGGATATGGATGGCAACCGCGTAGATAAGGTGATGGTGACCCTCAAACCGGTCAAAAATGATGCCTCAATTTAATTCCCGACGTTCTACTATTTACGGCAAAGGCGGCATGGTTGCCACCTCGCAACCGCTGGCAACCGCAGCCGGGCTGGCCATCCTTTCCAAAGGCGGAAACGCCGCCGATGCCGCTGTGGCTGCCGCAGCCGCTCTTAACGTGACCGAACCCACCTCCACCGGCTTGGGCGGCGATATGTTCGCCTTGTTTTACGACGCCCAAACCCGACAGGTAACGGCCCTCAACGGCTCAGGCCGCGCCCCAGCCGCTTTAACGCTGGAACGCCTGCGCCGCGAGGGCCTGGAGGCTGGTTTGCCGCCCTTCCACCCTCACACCGTCACCGTCCCCGGCGCGTGCGCAGGCTGGTGCGATTTGGTCGAGCGGCATGGCACGCTTTCAATGGCCGAAATCCTCGCCCCGGCGATTTACCTGGCCGAAGAAGGTTTCCCGGTTGCCCCGCTCACGTCCTACTTTTGGCAGCGCGGCGCGGAGCGGCAGTTAAAAATCGCCCCCAACGGGCATGAGCTGACCATTGCAGGGCGTGGCCCGCGCGCTGGCGAAACCTTCCGTAACCCGGGCCTGGCTCGCACCCTGCGCACCATTGCCCAAGGTGGCAAAGCGGCTTTTTATCAGGGCCAAATTGCCGAATCAATCGTCAACGTTGTTCAGAGCGCTGGCGGTTGTATGACCATAGATGACCTTGCCGCGCACACCTCCACCTGGGAGACCCCCGCCAGTGTCACCTTTGGCGGCTTTCGCGTTTACGAATGCCCGCCCAATGGGCAAGGAATTACCGCCTTGTTGGCGCTCAACCTGCTGGAAGGCTTCGACCTGGCTGGGCTGAACCCGCTTTCTGTCGAACGGTTGCATCTCCAAATCGAATCCCTGCGCCTGGCCTTTGCCGATACGCGCTGGTATGTGGCAGACCCAACCTTTTCACCCGATTGGCAATGGCTGCTTTCTAAAGATTACGCTGCCGAACGGCGCAAACTGATACACCCCAACCGCGCCACGCTCGACCAGCAAAAAGGTCGTCCGTTTGCCTCTTCAGACACCGTTTATTTTTGCGTGGTAGACTCATGGGGCAATGCCTGCTCATTCATCAACAGCAATTACATGGGCTTTGGCACGGGCATTGTTCCCAAAGGCTGGGGATTCACTCTTCAGAACCGGGGACACAACTTCAGCCTCAACCCGACCCACCCCAACCGGCTGGAACCGCGCAAGCGCCCCTACCACACCATTATTCCGGGCCTTATCACCCGCCAAGAAGACGGTTCGCTCTTTGGCCCCTTCGGCGTGATGGGCGGTTTCATGCAGCCGCAGGGACACGTTCAGGTTGGCCTGGCACTCATGACAGATGGACTCGACCCGCAATCCGCGCTCGACCTGCCGCGCTTTTGTCTCGAAGACGGTCACTCCTCTGACACAGTTGCCCTCGAAGAAGGGATTCCGCTCTCGGTCATGGCAGCCCTGGCCGAGATGGGGCATCCCGTTCGTCCGGTCAACGGTTGGGAAAGGTCCTTGTTTGGCCGGGGGCAGGTCATCCTCCGCGATAACGGTGGCACACTCGCAGCCGGGAGCGACCCGCGCGCCGATGGGTGCGCAATGACGCTCGTTTAACGAGAATGTACCCACAACGCGGGAACACTTTATCGTCACACAACGTCATGAAATTGTTATTTCAGACGAAAAAATCATGCTATAATACACATAATTCCCCAGACGGTTGAAAAAGTATTGTAACAAGGGTGGCCGCGGGGCCAGGTTTCATGAAGATATTTCCCAATTTTGAAAATTAAAACCTTCACCACGTCCTTATCACGGGGACGGGGCTTTCATTTCTATTATTCCATTCCCCCAGCAGAGAAAAACCTATGATGAATATTCTTGAACTTGAAAGCAAGCCTCTTTCTGACCTTCGCCACATGGCCTTCAAGGATTTCGGCATCCAGAACGCCAATCGGCTCAAGAAAGAGGCCCTGGTGCTGCGCCTGCGCCAGGAGGAAGCCCTGCGCGAAGGGCTTGAAATTCGCGGCGGCATCCTGGAAATTATGGACGAGGGGATTGGCTTCCTTCGGTCGGCGCGCTACAGCATCAGCGACGATGATGTCTATGTTTCACAGGCCCAGTTGCGGCGCTATGAACTGCGCTCCGGCGACCTGGTTGTGGGCCATGTGCGCGCGCCGCGTGAGTCGGAACGTCATTGGGGGTTATTGAAAGTCGAGTCGGTCAACGGCGTGGACCCAGAAGAGGCGCGCCGCCGCCCTAAATTTGAAAACCTGACCCCCATTTTCCCTGAAAAACGCTTTGACCTGGAAACCAGAAGCGATATCCTGGCAACCCGAATGATTAATCTGATTGCTCCCATCGGGCGCGGGCAGCGCGGCCTGATTGTTTCGCCGCCCAAATCGGGCAAAACCACCATCCTCAAGCAGATTGCCAACGCAATTTCAACCCAATATCCCGACGTTCACCTGATGGTCGCCCTGATTGGCGAACGCCCCGAAGAAGTGACCGACATGGACCGCTCGGTAGATGCCGAAGTGATTGCCTCCACCTTCGATGAGCCGGTCACATCACACGTCCGCACCGCCGAAATTGCGCTCGACCGCGCCAAACGGCTGGTGGAGATTGGCCGCCACGTCGTCATCCTGATGGATTCCATCACCCGCCTGGCGCGCGCCTATAACCTGACCGTCAACCCCTCCGGGCGCACCCTCTCCGGCGGTATGGACCCCTCCGCGCTTTACCCGCCCAAACACTTCTTTGGCGCGGCACGTAACATTGAAGAAGGCGGCTCGCTGACCATCATCGCCACCTGCCTGGTGGATACCGGTTCGCGGCTCGATGATGTGGTCTACGAAGAATTCAAAGGTACCGGCAACATGGAATTACATCTCTCGCGCAAACTGCAAGAGCGACGTATCTTCCCGGCCGTCGATATCGAACGCTCCTCCACCCGCCGCGAAGACCTGCTGCTCGGCCCCGATATCCTCCAGCGCGTTTGGACCATGCGCCGCATGTACGGCCAGATGACCTCCAACCCGCCGCAGGGCGCCGGCATGGACCAGACCGTCGCCACCGAGGCCATCATTACCCGCATGTCTAAAACCAAAAATAACCAGGAATTTTTAGAAACCCTTCATGAAAGTATGTGATAATGCGTTATTCGATGTTCGACGTTCGGTCATTCGATATTTAAACCTCCTGATTTCGCGTACCGAACATCGAAGGTTCGAATAACGAGTATCGAGTTATGGAAAGAATCACCTCTTCTCGTTGGTTTAATCTTATTAGTTGGGGAGTTACACTGCTTATCGTGCTGTCTTTGGGCGGATTTGCCTTCTGGCACGCGCCGCACCGCAGCGTTTCGGCTGGTTCTGAACCTGCCCTGCTGCCAACAGTCGTTCCTGCCCAGAACGTTATTCAGCCAGTCATCACGCCAGGCCCGGCCATCTCTGTTCTTTCACTGCCTTCCATTGACCGCGACCTGAAACTGGAAACCATCATTCCAGAGCGCCCACGTTACAACGTGCTCAACCACACCGTCCGGCGTGGCGATGCCTTATACCGGATTGCCAAAGAGTTCGACATTAAGCCCGAAACGTTGTTATGGGCCAATTTCAACGTCTTAAAAGATGACCCGCACAGTCTGAAACCCGGCCAGGAATTGCAAATTCCACCCACCGATGGCCTGCTCTACCAGTGGAGAGAGGGCGATACGATTGAAAAAATTGCCGCATCCTACCGCGCCAAACCCGAAGACATCATCAACTGGCCGGGCAATAACCTCGATTTGAGCAACCCCCAGCCACAGGCAAATCAGTGGGTCATGATTCCCGGCGGCTGGCGCGAGTCAAAGGCCCCTACGGTTGATGTTGGCAGGGCGGCTTCTGGCACTTGTAATGTTTCCTTTAGCGGTTTCGGCTGGCCGGCCGGCGAAACCTACCTCTCCGGCAACGACTATTTCCCCGGCCATTACGGCATAGACATTGCCGCCGTAGAAGGAGCGCCTATCTATGCCGCAGCCAGCGGCGTGGTCATCAAGGCGGCTGGCGGCTGGAACAGCGGTTACGGCAATTACATCGTTATTGACCACTGCAATGGCTATACCACCCTGTATGCCCACTTGAGCGCCATCAATGTTTCTGTGGGAACGGTCGTTGGGCGCGGCGCGGTGATTGGCGCCTCGGGCAACACCGGCAATTCGTTTGGCGCGCACTTGCATTTCGAGGTACGGTTGAATGGCGCGTACATCAACCCCTGGGGAATCTTCCAATAAAAATCTCGAATCAGAACTGCGGGCTGCCTTAGCGGCTTTTTGGCCGGGCAGCCTGCGGTTTTTCGATTCTATTGGCTCCACCAACGACGAAGCCCTGGCCTGGGCCTCAGCCGGCGCGCCCGATTTTTCACTCGTCATCGCCGATGAACAGACCAGCGGGCGCGGACGCATGGGACGCACCTGGTTTACGCCGCCTGGTTCTGCGCTCGCTTGTAGCCTGGTCTTGCGTCCCACTGGCCCAGAGCGTGAAAAAATCGGCTTATTTTCCGGGTTAGGCGCGCTGGCACTGGTAGATGCGCTCCAACCCTTTGGCATTGTGGCGCAGGTCAAATGGCCGAATGATGTTCTCATTCAACGCAAAAAGGTGGCCGGAATTCTGGCCGAAACCGTCTGGTTGGGGACAGAAGTGGACAGCGTGGTGCTGGGAATGGGCGTTAACGTTGGTCCGGACTCTGTGCCTCCCCCCGAAGGATTAAATTACCCTGCCACCTGCGTGCAGGCCGAAGGGCAGAATCCCATCTCGCGTATTGACCTGCTCAAGACCCTGCTGGAAGCGATTCGACGTCGAAGGGCGATGTTGGCGACTGAAACATTTCTCCGCGACTGGGAATCTGCGCTGGCCTTTCGCGGCGAACCTGTGCGCGTGTGGATGAGCGACACCGAAACCCTCACCGGGCAACTGCTCGGCCTCGAACCCGATGGCAGCTTGCTACTGGGCTTGCAGAATGGCGCGCAACAGGTCATCCGCTTTGGCGAAATCCATCTGCGCCCCGAACCTGGGGTAGGTCTCTGACCTGCCTGCCTCTAACTTGTCCCCCATGATATACTTTGACGCGCGAGGTGAACCATGTTCGATGACTTACGTAACAGCGACCAACCCATCTTTGAAGGCGAACAGGTCAAAAAAAATGAACCTGTTTTGTCAACGCCCAACCGTCCTGTTGCCAAAAAGAAAAAAAGCGGGAAAATCCTGGGCATGACAGCAACACAGCGATTTGTCTTGTCTACATTGTTGTTCCTGTCGGTTTGCATGGTAGGCATCGCCGTGCTGTTTATCACCGGCAGAATAGCCCTTCCGTTTTGATAAAAAACTCCCGCTCAATCGGCGGGAGTTTTGATTTCACGTAACTATTCAGCCCTCACCCTCCGCCCTCCCCCACCGGTGGAGGATACTCTAGAAATCGCCAGCGCAAAGCCCCTCTCCCAAAGCGAGAAGGGGTGGGGTGAGGGAAAATGACGCAATTTTGCGCCAGGCTGAATAGATACTGATTCCTTTTTGTTTATCACTGAAAACGGTTATCACGTTCTCAGTGCTGGATGGTCTTTTGTATCCATTGCGCGCGGGTTGATGGGGAGTTTGCCCGCTAGAGCAGGTTTGGCTGTTCCTTCTCGCCCGATTTTTCGGCCCCGTTGCCATTGGCGCCGACCGATTTCAGGTCGGCGTTGGCGATGCGGGCAATCGCGGCGATGCTGTCGCCCGCTTGCGGTTTCATCAGGCGCACGCCGCGCGTGGCGCGCCCGGCTTCTTTAATGTCTTTTACCTTCAGGCGTAGGACGATGCCGTTGGTCGAAATGACGGTTACATCGTCAGCAGGCTGGACAACGCGCGCCGAGGCAATTTTTCCGATTTTATCGAGCGATTTCTGGTCTATGGTGGAGATGCCGCCTGTGGCGCGTCCCTTAGCGGAATATTCCTTGAGCGGCGTACGCTTCCCGTAGCCTTCGTCGGTCACAACCAGCAGCGAACCACCTGGTTCGACGATTTCCAGGCTGGTTACCCGGTCGCCTTTGCCCAGGCGGATGCCCTGCACCCCGGCAGCGGAGCGTCCCATTGAGCGGACTTCATCTTCAGCAAAACGCAAGGCCTGCCCGTTTTGGGTCACAAGCAGAATTTCGTCTTGCCCGCTGGTCAGGCGCGCCCAGCCGAGTTCGTCGCCGTTTTCGAGGGTCATCGCAATCAGCCCGGCGGGGCGCACGGCAGCGAATTCTTGCAACTCAATACGCTTGATTTTCCCGCCGGTGGTGGCCAGAACGCAATAGCCGTGCGAATTGAAGTCGCCTACGGCCAGCGCGGCGGTGATTTTCTCGTTTGCTTCGAGCGCGAGAACGTTGTAGATTGAAATGCCTTTCCCGGTGCGGTCGGCGTCGGGGATTTGGTAGACCTTTTCGCTGTAGACCTTGCCCTTCGATGAGAAGAACAAGACGGTCTGGAGCGTGCGGGCGGGGAAGATGAACTGCACTTCGTCTTCTTCCTTGGTCGTATGCCCGGTGACGCCTTTCCCGCCAATTCCTTGTGATTTATAGGCGGCGGCGCTGGTGCGTTTGATGTAGCCGCGCCCCGTGAGGGTAATCAGCACGGCTTCCTCCTGCACCAGGTCTTCCTCGCGCAGTTCTTCTTTGGCTTCCCCGGCGATGCGCGTGCGGCGTTCATCGCCATATTTTTCGGCAATCTCTTGCATATCGGTCTGGATGAGCGCCAGGATTTTCTTGGGGTTTGCCAGCAGATCTTCGAGGGATGCAATCTGTTCGCGTACCTGGCGGGCTTCTTCCTCAATTTTCCAGCGTTCGAGCGCGGCCAGGCGGCGCAACTGCATATCGAGGATGGCCTGAGCCTGGATTTCGGTCAGTTTGAAGCGCTTGACCAGTTTCTCTTTGGCGTCGTCGGCGTCATCAGCCTGGCGGATGGTCTGGATAACGTCGTCGAGGTTGGCGAGCGCAATGAGCAGTCCGTCCAGAATGTGGGCGCGGGCGCGGGCCTTATCCAGTTCGTATTGTGAACGGCGGGTAATGACTTCTACGCGATGGTTGATGAAGATGTGCAGGGCGCGCTTCAGGGTTAGGGTGCGCGGCTCGCCATCCACGAGTGCCAGGATTTGCACGCCAAAAGTTGATTGCAGGGCGGTGTATTTGTAGAGTTGGTTGAGCACTTTTTTAGGCTGCGCGCCGCGCTTGAGTTCGATGACAATGCTCATGCCGCGCTGGTCACTCTCGTCACGCAGGTCCGAAATCTGGTCAATTTTCTCTTCGCGGACGAGTTCGGCAATTCGCTCAACCAGGGTTGATTTGTTGACCTGATACGGAATTTCGGTGATGACAATTTTGTGCCGCCCACCTTTCATTTCTTCGATGGCGGCCACGCCGCGCAGCACGAGCCGTCCTTTGCCAGTGGTGTAAGCGTGGAGAATGCCCTCGCGCCCGACGATGATGCCGCCGGTGGGGAAATCGGGGCCGCTGATCAATTCCATCAGTTTCTCAACCTGGATATCGTCAATATTTTCGTAGTTCTCAATCAGAAACGAGATGGCGGCGGCCAGTTCGCGCAGGTTGTGAGGCGGAATGTTGGTTGCCATGCCAACGGCGATGCCCGATGAGCCATTCAGCAGCAGGTTGGGCAGGCGGGCGGGCAAAACCAGCGGTTCTTGCAGTGATTCGTCAAAGTTGGGGCCAAAGTTGACGGTATTTTTTTCAATATCGGCCAGCATTTCCTCGGCCAGGCGGTTGAGCCGGGCTTCGGTGTAGCGCATGGCAGCCGGCGCATCGCCATCAATCGAGCCAAAGTTACCCTGACCATCCACCAGGGGGTAGCGCATGGAGAAATCTTGCGCCATGCGCGCCATCGACTCGTAGACTGCTGCGTCACCGTGCGGGTGGTATTTCCCCAGCACTTCGCCCACAATACGCGCCGATTTTTTATAGGAACTGTTGGCGCGGATGCCCATGTCGTGCATGGCGTATAAAATGCGGCGGTGGACGGGCTTCAGCCCGTCACGGGCGTCGGGCAGGGCGCGCGCCACGATGACGCTCATGGCATAATCGAGATAGGCTTCGCGCATTTGGGAGTCAATATCTACCGGTTGAATCGTGCCAATTTCCATGGTTACCTCGTAAAAATACGCAATACGGTTCACCGTATTGCGTACGGGATTTGCGTAATGCGGAATTCATTCCGCTGCCTGACCGCAACGCTGCAAGATTGGCGCGCTTCGCGCTCACCTTGAGCGCCAACACTCTATCCAAAGCCCTCCAATTATACCAAACGTCTTGCCAAAGCCGCGCCAGGTTTGATATGATGAAGAGGCCTGAACTTCACGCTTTCCATGCCCTAACAGGGAGATGTCATGACCAAATATAAACTTGTTTTGTTGGGAATTGCGCTGCTGCTGGTCTCGTTGGCTTGCGTGGTGACGATTCCTGTTCCGGGCCGCGCAAATCCGCCCGCCGTCACTTCTCCTTCTGATACACCCACCCTGACCCAGCCGCCGACCTCCACACTTGCGCCAAGCAAGACGCCCGTACCGCCGCCCACGCAGCGCGCGGTGGTAACGGAGGCTGTGTTTGCCTTTCCGACCATTACCCCGCCGCCCCTGATTCCGACGATGACGCTGGCTGACTTCTCTGAAAAAGTGACCGGGCTGGCTCCAACCGCTTCGCGCACGCCGGGCAGGCTGGTAGTCAATTGGTCGCCCACCCCGGCCTCTTGGGAATGCAAAGCGGAATTGCAGGAACCCGCCTTTGGGCAGGATTTCAAACCGCGTGATGATTTCATGGCTTTCTGGCGAATTTACAATGTTGGAACCGCACCCTGGGCGCAAGGTGAGTTCGTCTTTGAGTATGTAGATGGTGATAAATTGCACAAAGTTGATGATTATCAGCCAGAATTGTTGAGTTATGTAGTGTATGTTTCGGATAAGTATCCCTTTTCAGTTCGCATGTTTGCACCCAAAGAGCCAGGCCGTTATACGACCACTTGGGGGCTGCGCAAAATAAATAAAAAAGAATATTTTTGTACCTTCTCTGTGACGATTGACGTGGTGAAAAAATAAGTGCTTGCCCGCCAGGGGGGATTGTGATAAAATCACGCCCGCAATGTTCGGGGCGTGGCTCAGCCCGGTAGAGCGCACGGTTCGGGTCCGTGAGGTCCCGAGTTCAAATCTCGGCGCCCCGACAGCGTTTTTTTTGGTCGCTACACCCGAAAGCGGCTGGGGCTGTCCCAAAAAGACAGCCCTTTTTGTTTTAAGGGCGAGGGCGGTTTATAAGCGCCGCGCTTTCAATTCCTTGACGGTCGCGGGCGTCGCGCGGAGCGAGATCCAAGGCGCGGGCAAACGCCCGGCCGCCTGAGCAAAATTACGCTGGCTGGCGGCAAGTCAAAATCTACTTGCGCAAAATAACCCAAACTGTTGTATACTCTTATTAAATACACCGTAAATTAAGATTCTGTGAATTTCTTATTGTCGATTTGAACAGCCGTGTAATGAGAGTTGAGTTTGGTACGTGCTGATTGAATAGAGAATTGCCAATTAATTTTGATGTGTTTGGCGTCGCGTTCCTGTACCAAAGCCAGAATTTCTTGTTCCAGTCGTGTCATGGTCGGAATACGGCGGTGAAGACATTGGCGAGCTAGCGCAGAAAACTCGATCTCGATCATGTTCAACCAACTGGCGGATTTTGGCGTGAAATGGAATTCAAATCGCTGCGCCAACGCCAAGGCTTGGTCCGCAGGTAGATTTTCATAAAAGGCGCTGGTATCGTGCGTGTTCAAATTGTCTTGCGCCAGGCGGATCTTGACGGCGTCCGGAAACAGGTTGGCTAAGGCCTGACAAAAGAGCGTGTATTCTCGTTTGGTGCGTTGCGAATGTACCTGCGCTAAGCGTTTGCCGGTCAACGGCTCAATCGCCGCCAGCAAAGCGCACGAGCCGAACTTTTCATAGGCATAATGTTCTTTGCGAACCTTTCCTGTTTGGAGCGCCAGCGGTTCGACTTTATCGCCAATCAGAAAACAAGGCCGTTCATCGAAGCAAACTACGAGATAAAGCGGATCGTAAGGCAAAGCATAGAGTCCCAAGATTTGCTCCATGCGTGCCAGAAAGCGGCTGTCCATCGTTCCAATACACCAGCTGCGCTTGAGATGTGGCTTCAGTTCGTTTTTTTAACACCTGTCCCACCTCCGTGTGGGAAATGTGTTCGCAGTATTCCAGTTCCACGGCTTTCGCAGCCAGCAGCCGCAAGCTCCACTGGGCATACCCTTCTGGTGGTGTACTGCATGCCAGCGCCGTAATCTTGGCACGTTGCGTTCCATCAATCTCAATCGGTCGCCCTGAGCGAGCGTTTTGAAATTCATGTTCTAACCACAGATGAACACAGATAAATTGGATTTATAAGGTAAATTCATCGCGTTTTTTATCAAAATCAGCGTTCATCTGCGGTAAACCCGATTTATAAAACGCTCTCTGAGCGAGGTTGATCTTGCAACATTTCTAATCCGTTTTCACCATACTTCGCCGCCCAAACTGACAAGGTTGCAATCGTTACAGGCAGAGTTTGGGACGCCTCGGTATAGGTTCGTCCACGGTCCAATTCCAACAAGGCAAGCGCTCGACGATAGGCTTTGGCGGTTTGTTCTCCCTGACGCGTCAGGGTTTCGAGATAATCTCGATCGGCTGGACTGAGTTGTACATGTTGTTTTTTCATCCTGCCATTTTCACC
>DAOUBQ010000012.1:0-18195 GCA_034432755.1 Anaerolineales bacterium | reverse complement strand
GATGATAACCTGCTGTTTGAGCGGCTGGCGCTGGAAATCAATCAGGCTGGGCTGTCGTGGATTACGATTTTGAAGAAGGCGGAGAATTTCCGGCGCGCTTACGACGGATTCGACCTGCCGAAGGTGGCCGGCTACGGCGGGGCGTGGAAGGCGCTGCGCAACGGCTCGGCCAACATGGACGTGTTGATTGCGATGGGCTCTTCGGCAGCCTACCTGTACTCGCTGCCGATCGTCTTCGGCTGGCTGGATGGGCACGTGTACCTGGAGACGGCGGCGGTTATCATCACGCTCATTCGGCTGGGCAAGTTTCTGGAGGCGCGGGCGAAGGGCCGCACCTCGGAGGCGATTCGCAAACTGATGAGTTTGCGGGCGAAGACGGCGCGGGTGGTGCGCGACGGGCACGAGGTGGAGGTGCCGACCGATGACGTGCGCGTCGGCGACCTGGTGCTGGTGCGCCCCGGCGAGAAAATCCCCGTGGACGGCGTGGTGGTGGAGGGCCGCTCGGCGGTGGACGAATCGATGCTGACGGGTGAGTCGCTGCCGGTGGAGAAGGGGCCGGGCGAGCCGGTCATCGGCGCGACGCTCAACAAACTTGGCCTGCTCAAGGTCGAGGCGACGAAGGTCGGCCGAGAGACGGCCCTGGCGCAAATCATCCGCCTGGTGGAGGAGGCGCAGGGCAGCAAGGCGCCGATTCAGAAACTGGCCGACCGGGTTTCGGCGGTCTTCGTCCCGGCGGTGATTGGGATCGCGCTGCTGACCTTTGCGGCCTGGTACTTCTTCGGCGCGGCGGGCGACTTCACGCGGGCGCTCATCAATATGGTGGCGGTGCTGGTGATTGCCTGTCCGTGCGCGATGGGACTGGCCACGCCGACCGCCGTGATGGTCGGGACGGGCAAGGGCGCCGAACTGGGCATTCTCTTCCGCAGCAGCGAGGTGCTGGAACGGCTGGGGAGTGTCTCTGTGGTGGCGCTAGACAAGACCGGCACGATCACGAAGGGGCAGCCGGCAGTCACCGACGTAGTCGTCAGTCGTCAGTCGCCAATTGCCAGCGAAGAACTTCTCCGCATGGCTGCTTCGGTTGAAAAAGGCTCGGAACACCCGCTGGGCGAGGCGATTTGGGCCGAGGCGACGACCCGCGGCCTGCTGCTGGCCGAACCGACCGGTTTCCGCGCCGAGGCCGGGGCGGGGGTAGAGGCCGAGGTGGAGGGCCGCCGCGTGGCGGTCGGCAGTCTGCGCATGATGCAGGCGCGCGGTTATGCGCTCAACGGGCTGGAGGCGGAGGTCGAGCGGCTGCAATCGGAGACCAAAACGGCCATGCTGGTGGCGGTGGATGGACAGGTCTGCGGGGGCATTGCCGTGGCCGATACGCTCAAGGAGGGCTCGGTCGAGGCGGTCGAGGCGTTGCACCGCCTGGGGCTGAAGGTGGCCATGCTGACCGGCGACAACCGTCAGACGGCTGAGGCGATTGCCCGGCAGGCAGGCATCGACATCATCCTGGCAGAGGTGCTGCCGGAGGGGAAGGCAGAGGAGGTCAGGAAATTACAGTCGAACGTCGAAGGTCAAAAGTCTGACGTTCGACCTTCGACGTTCGAAACAGTGGCAATGGTGGGGGATGGAATCAACGACGCGCCGGCGCTGACGCGGGCCGACGTGGGCATCGCCATCGGCACAGGGACGGACGTGGCGATGGCGGCCGCGCCGGTCACGCTCATCAGCGGCGACCTGCGCGGGGTGGCGCGGGCGATTCGTCTCTCGCGGCGCGCCCTGCGCACCATCAAGCAAAATCTCTTCTGGGCGTTCTTCTACAACGTGATTCTCATCCCGGCGGCCGGGGCGCGATGGCCTTCAGCAGCGTGTTCGTGGTGAGCAATAATCTGCGGTTGCGGCGGATGGAGATTTAAAACACAAAGGTCACAAGGCGTAACGCGAAGGCAACACAAAGTCAATTAACAGCTTTGTGTTGCCTTTGTGTTGAAGCGGCGCGCCCCAAATCAGGCTGACTTTCGGGAACGCAGCAAGATTTATGCTTGCGCCATTCGTTCCAGCACGCGGTAGGTAATTTGCAACCCCAGCCGCAGGTTTTCGAGCGAGATGCGCTCGTCTATGCCGTGAAAGCGCGCCAGTTCATCGGGGGTGATGAGGATGGGGAACAAGCCGTAGCACTGCGCGCCCTTCTGCCGGAAGAAGGCCGAATCGGTTGTGCCGGGGCTGAGCATGGGGGTGGTCAGGCCGTCTGGCGCGAGCTCAAACAGGACATCAGACAGCACACGGAAGAATTCCGAATCAGGGTCCGACGAGGCGGCGGGTTCGGGCGCTTGCAGGATTTGGAACTCAATGCGCCGGTCGTCCACCAGCTGCTTGAGTTTTTCCACCACTTCGGCGGGAACGCGGTCGGGGAGCAGGCGCAGGTCGAGGGTTGCTTCGGCGCGCTCCGGGATGATGTTCTCTTTGCTGCCCGCCTGCAAAACGGTGATGCTCATCGTATCTTTGAGCATGGCGGCGATGGTGTGATTGGCAGTGAGGGCCGGCAGCGCCAGGCGGAAGAAGCGCGGGTTGTCGAGATGCTTCAGCAGGAAGGATTGGGGGAAAGGCCGCAGGGCTGCCACTTCCTGGAACATGCGGGCCGGAATGGGCTGCAGTTCGTAAGCCGAATCGAGGCTTTGCAGGCGGGAGAGCGCCCGCAGCAGAATGTTGATGGCGTTGTTTTCATGCGGCATACCACTATGACCCGGCTCGCCGTGCGCAATCACCTTCAGCCACAGGTCTTTTTTCTCGGCCACCGAAACGGTGAAAACCGGCTGGGGTCCGAAGAAATCGCGCAAGCCAAAACCGCCTTCGTCCCAAACGTATTCGGCTTCCAACTCGGGCCAGTGATGTTCAATCATCCACTGCGTGCCGAATTTGCCGCCCTTTTCTTCATCGGCGGCGGCGAAGAAAATAATGTCGCGGCTCCGTTCGGGGTGATTCTGGCGGAGCAAATCGAGCGCCAGCAGTTGCAAAATGCCCATGCCTTTCATGTCAATCGCGCCGCGCCCGTACACATAGCCATCGCGGATGTCGCCGCTGAACGGGTCGCACGACCAGCGGGTGGGGTCGGCTTCGACCACGTCCATGTGGTTGTAGAGCAGGATGGGCTTTTGGGCGCCATTCCCTGGCAGGCGCGCTACCAGGTTGGCGCGCTGGGGCGCGGATTCGTAGATTTTGGGCGTGAAGCCGCGCTGACGAAGTTGTTCGGCCAGAAAGGCTGCGGCGGCGCGTTCATCGCCGGGCGGGTTGAGCGATTGGATTTGCAGGTAGCCGCTCAAGAGTTGGGCGGCCTGGTTGGCGAGGGAATCCCAGTCTATCATTTTAGCGTTACTCCTAACCCAGGCGCGGCGGAGACCCGCGCCTGGAACGTGGACATTTCGATTTGGTAGCCGCTGGCGGGGTCGTTGGTGATGAAGAGCGGCCCAATCACTTCGCAGGCCACGATGGACGGATGCGCAGCCACGAAATGCAGCCCTGCCGCGCTGCCGATGGAACTTTCGCCCATCGAGCCGAGGATGCAGGGCAGACCGGCGGCGTCAGCCACTGCCAGCAGTTTTTTGGCTTCGCTCAACCCGCCGCATTTCATCAGTTTGATGTTGAGCATATCTGCCGCGCCGCGGCAGGCGATTTTCAGCGCGTCGGCGGCGGTGTGACAACTCTCGTCGGCCATGATGGGGATTTGTGTGGCAGCCGAAACGGCAGCCAGCCCGTCCAGGTCGGCGGCGAGGACGGGCTGCTCAATCCATTCGATGGAGAATCGGTCGAGGCGGCGGATGACCGTTAGGGAAGTGGCGGCGTCGCGCCAGCCCTGGTTGACGTCGAGGCGCAGGTGGACGGAATCGCCCACAGCGGCGCGAATCGCGTCGAGCCGAAGCAGGTCGAGGTCGGGGGACGAGCCGAGTTTCACCTTCAGCGTGCGCGCTCCCATCTCCGCAAATTTGGCGCTCATGGCGGCCATCACCGGCGGTTCATCCAGCGGAATGACCGGATAGAGGCCAATGGAGGGGCGCGCCAGCCCGCCAAGCAGTTGGTAAACCGGCACGCCGAGCGCCTGCCCGGCCAGGTCGTAGAGCGCCATGTCAATCGCCGCCAGCGCGGCGGGAAAAGCCGGAATGCGGGCGCGGCATTGCTCCAAGAGCGAGTCTATCTGGAGCGGGTCGGCGCCCGTCAGCAGGGGGGCGACCTGCCGCAGGGCGTTCAGCACGCCCGTCTGCGTTTCGCCGGTCACTTCGGGGTCGGGCGAGGCTTCGCCCAGCCCGATGAGGCCCGAGTCGGTGACGATTTTGAGCAGGGCGTAGTTCAGGACGGGGTAACTGCCGTAGGCGACCGTCAGGGCGGTTGTCAGCGTCAGGTGGAGGGGGTGGATTTCGAGAGCAGTGATGCGCATATCAGGCTTGGACCAGGGCAGGTTTGCGCAGGCGGAAGATGACAAAGACCAGCGGCAGCGCCAGCAGGTGAATGACGGCGAAAATCATGAACATGGGCTGAAAGCCGAGCGAATCGACCAGCGCCCCAGCCAAGGGCTGCCCACCGGCGATGCCGAAGTTGCCGACCGCCATGATGACCGAGAACATGAAGGCGGCGATGCGCGGGTCAGAAAAGGCCATGCCGAGCGCAAAGTACACCGTTTCGTAGTAGCCGAAGGCAAAGCCGAATAGGAAGACAATCGCCCACATCAGCCAGGCGGAAGTGGTGAGCGCCAGGACGAAGGTAACCGCCGAGGTGATGAGCAGGGCAGCCAGGATGCTGTTGCGTTCGCCAAATTTGCGCATGAGCGGTCCCCCAACCACGCCGCCCAGCGCCGTGCCGACGCCAAAGACCGAAGTGTAGAGACCGACCATGCCGAGCGGAATGCTCAAGCCTTCGTTCAGATACGCGCCGACCATGCCCTGCGAACTGTAGAGCGCCAGCGGGTAGATGACGCCGACCGCCAGGAAGAGCAGAAAGGCTTTGTCTTTGAACGAGGCAAAGGCGGCTTTGGAAAACTGTATTTCGGGGGCGCGCTCTTTCTTTTCCTGCACGAGCAAAGCCAGGAGGAACGTGAGCAGGCCGAGGGCGGCAATCATGTAGAAAATCAACCCCCAGCGACCGCCTTCAGAGAACATGCCCATCAGGGCGGCGGTGATGACGGCGCTCAAGGCGCGTCCGCCCACCATCAGCCCCTGCACCAACCCCCGGTCGGCTTCGGGGGTGGTGTCAATCGAGAGGCCATCGGTGGTGGTGTCGTAGGTGGACATGCCCAGGGCAGCCAGAATCATCAGGCTCAGGTAGGCGCCAAATTGCAGGTCGGGGCGAAAGAGCGGAATGAGCAAAAAGGCGAGGGTTTGCAGGAGCAACCCAATCAGGATATAGGGTTTGCGGTGTCCCTGTTTGAACAGGTTGACGCGGTCGCTGAGCAGGCCGATGAAGATTTTCAGGATGAAGGGCAGCAGGGTGATGCCGCCCGCGATGCCGATGAGCGAGTAGGACAGGTCGAACGAGCGCAGGTACAAGACGTTGAAGGCGGAAAAGTAGGTCAGCACCGCGCCTTCGACGAAGTACACGGCGGCGAAGAGCGCCAGACGGAGAAGACGGGCTTGAGAAGTGGACATGGGCAGTTCCTTTCTGGGAGGAAGGGTGAGGGCTTTCCGAAGTCCGCTCAAGGCGGACTCCGAGTCGGCTTCACGCCGGCTTGCGTTCTGAGGCAGTCTGCCAGAGCGCCAGGGCGCTGAAGGCAAACCACAGCAAAAACCATAGATTGGGGAGCAAAATCAGGTCAGGGAAATACAAGCCGATGACGGCTGGCATGAGCAGCAGCGAAGCGGTAAGGGCGGCGGCTTTCTCCGCCCACTTGCCCTGCCAGAGCGCCGGCACGGTCAGCGCCGCCGCCAGGAAGGGCAGCCAGTAACTGAGATGCTGAACGGCTTTCCAGGCGATGACCCAGTCCGCGCTCATGAACTGCCCGGCCGGATAGGTTTGCAGCACGCCCCAAATCAGGCTGTTTTCGCTGAAATCGAACAGCGCCCCGCTCAGGCCAAAGAGCAGCGTCAGGCGGCCCAGGAGCGGCTGACGGGCGCGGACGAGTTCGCCGATTCCCACCCAGGCCAACACCCAACCGGCCAGAAACAGACCGTCCAACGCGAACAGCAGGCGCATTCCGCTCAGGTAGGCGGTTTGCTCGGCGGGGGAAAGCGGCAGGCTGCCGGTGAGCGCTGGCAAGCCGGGATAAAACAACCCGCCCGGCAAGTTGACGAAAGCCATCGTCAGCAGCAGGGCGGTGGAGAGCGCGGCGCCAAAAGCGCCCAGGCGCAACAAGGAGCGGGAGGGTGTTTCCATGTCAATCCTCCGGAATACCCAGGTAGGCCAGGTAGGCGCGGGTCAGTTCGCCCACCAGGGTATCGAGGTCATACGCCGGTCCGCCGCGCAGCGGCTCCCAGAGCAGGAGTTCGCGCAGGGTGAAAAACAATTGCTGAAAACCGAGCCGCACCGCCAGCGCGGGATGGGGATGCCGAATGGCCGCCCGGTGCGCCAGCAGCAGGCTCTCAAGGCGCGGATAGAGTTCATCCCAGGCGCGCCGCTCGCGCTCCTTGAAGCGCGAATCGCCGTACAGCCGCGCCTTGAGATTGAGCGAGCGCAAGAGTCCGCGCTGACGCTGGTAGGTCTCTGCCAGGAAGAGGGTCACGGCGCGAATCAACTGTGCGGGCGGGGCGTTTTCCACGGCGGGTTGGGAGAAAATGTCGCCTGCGCCGCGCTCGAACTCCTCGAAGAAGCGCTCATCGAGGGCGTGCAGGAGTCCCTCTTTATCTTTGAAGCGGCCATAGAACGCCCCCACCGAGGTCCCGGCCTGTTGAACGACTTCGGAGATAGTCAGCTGCTCGAAGGTCTTGCCCTCCAGGATGCGCGCCGCCGCGTCCAAAATTTGGGTCATGGTCTCGCGGCTGCGGGTTTGCTGGGGTTGAACGAGATAGGGGGAGGTGGGCATGGGGTTCATAATAGAATTAGAATTCTAATTCTATTTTAGGGCGTTTTGGAGAAAAGTCAAGAGGCAATTTGAGAAAGAAGAACAGACATTGAAGAAAGCGCGGATTTCTCCTTGCCGGTCGCGCAGGAGGATGAGGTTTTCGCCGAGAGTTTCCTGCAGGAAGTATTCGCCAGGATTGGGGATACGACTGTGATGCCCTACGCAGAACCAGTAGCGGTCGAAGATGCGTTCTTTTTCGCGGGCGAAGATTTCGGGGGAGGTGTAGTATTTTTGCGGCAGGGTCATTTCGCCGGGGATGAAGGTTTCAGCGGTTTTGAAGAAGGTGGACATGGGAAACTCCTTTCTGGGGAACGGAGGTGGACAGCGGATGAAGCGGAGAAGCGGAGTGGACAGCGGATGAAGCGGAGAAGCGGAGTGGACAGCGGATGAAGCGGAGAAGCGGAGTGGACAGCGGATAAAAACAAAACCGGATAACCGGAAAACCGGACGACCGAAGAACCGGAGAACCAAAGCAGGTAAACAAATGATCGCAGGAGTCTCGTGGGAGATTCCTGCGACCATAGAACCCGGTCAGCCAAAATCGGCGCCGGGAAAATCAGGGTTCGCGGTCAATAAGGACTTGAGAGACGGGGTTTAGACGCAGAATGGCGAAGAGAAAATGGACTTCATAACTCCGAATTTAGCGTGAGCGATTATTTTTTGAGAAGGAATTTTGCCGCGTTGCGGCCAGGAATGCCGCTGACTCCGCCGCCGCCCTGTGTGCCGCTGCCACACAGGTAGAGACCGTTAACAGGGGTTCTGTAGTTGGCATAGCCAGGGATGGGACGCATGAAGAAGAATTGGTCGAGCAACAGTTGGCCGTGATGCGGGTCGCCTTCGGCGAGGGAGAAGGCGGTTTCGAGGTGGAGGGGGGTGAGGGATTTTAGATGTTGGATTTGGGAGTTTAGATTGGGCGCAGACTCGGCAAGGGTATTGAGGGCAATTTGCTCTAGCGTATTGCGCGATTCATCACTACTCCAGGGGGAGTTTTTCAGGAAGTATGGCGCAAATTGAAAGTGAATCAAGAGCAAATTTTGCGCGGTGGTCATTTCGAGATACGGCTTTTCGGAGATTTGGCCGTATTTGGCGGCGTCGTAGGCGCGTTCGAGAGAGGTCAGAGAGGGGGCGATGACAACGGTTGGGGGAACAGATGATAAAGCGGGTAAGCCAATGAGTTGAAACGGATGCACGGATGAATCGCAGGTCAGTTGCAATTTGGCGCTGACACCGCGCATTTTGATGCGTTGGGCCTGCCAGACGAATTCCGGGTCGAGGGGTTCGGGGGTGACGAGGCGCAGGAAGGTGGTTTTGGGGTCAACGGAGGAGAGGATGACCGGGGCGGTGAGATGTTCGCCGGAGGTCAAGCGAACGCCACTGACACGGTAGTTTTCAACTGTGATGCGCGCGACTTCGGCGTTCGCGCGGATTTCCGCGCCGTAGGCTTTGACTGCGCTTTCAAGGGCGGCGATGACCTGGGGGGAATCTTGAACGGGCTGTCCCCACCCGCCCCGAATCAGGTATTGGTGCAGCAGGTTGTAGGCGCTGCCCGCCGACATGACTCCCAGGTTGGCGTTGTGGATGCCCAGGGTGGCGAGGGCGGCTTTCAGTTCTTCGCTCTTAAACCATTCTTCAAGCAATTCTGTGGCGGTCATCGGCAGCAGGCGAATGAGGTTGTGCATGTCGTTGGGGCCAAGAGCGCGCAGTTTGAGGGCGAGTTGGGCTAGGGGCAAGCCTTCGGTGAGAGAAAATTTGGGCAGCGGGGGAATGGGCGTGGCGTAGGCGGCTTCGAGGAAGGCGGCGGCTCTCTCCATGAAGCGGACGAAATCGGGCCAGCGGGCAGCATCCGCTTTGGAGAATTGGGAGATGGAGGCGACCGTTTTAGCGGTATCCTTCGAAAGGATGAGTTGACGGCCACCCGGCAGGAGGGAGATTAAATCTGTCGAGGCGGGAGCCGGATTCAGCCCGAAGCGTTCGAGGCCGAGATGACGGATAATGCTTGGGCGCAAAATTCCGCGCGGAAACGGTGCCAGGGTTGGGGTGTCGTTTTCCCCAACACAAAACCCGCCCACCACCAGGCGTTTTTCAAGGACCAGGACTCTTTTCCCGGCTTTGGCAAGATACGCGGCGGCGGTGAGGCCGTTGTGGCCGGCGCCAATGATAATCACGTCGTGGTGGTTCATTTCCAGTCCTTGAGAATTTCTTGGGCGGCCAGTTTACCCGCTGCGCCCATCACGCCGCCGCCCGGGTGGGCGCCGCTGGCTGCCAGGTAGTAGCCAGGGAGGGGGGTGCGGAAGTCAGCCCATTGGGGGGCGGGGCGAAGAAAAAAGAGTTGGTGTAAGAGCAATTCGCCATGAAAGATGTTGCCGCCCGTGATGCCAGCGATATGCTCGATGTCGGCTGGGGTGATGATTTGCATTCCGACGATGGCGCGGCGCAGGTTGGGGGCGTATTGTTCGAGGGTGGAGATGACGTTTTCGGCAAATTGGGCTTTTTTCTCGTCGGTCCAGCCGCCCTCGACGTCGTAGGGGGCGTATTGGACGAAGCAGGACATGACGTGTTGGCCGGGTGGGGCCATATCGGGGTCTATCATGGAGGGGATGACGATGTCAATGTAGGGATGTTGGGAGGGCTGGCCGTATTTGGCGTCGTCGTAGGCGCGTTCGATGTATTCGATGCTGGGGCTGATGGAGATGGCGCCGCGATAGAGGGTGCGCGGGTCGGGGGTAATGGAGGCCAGGAAGTCGGCAGCGCGGGCAGAGCGGGGGGAGAAGTGGGGCAGTTCGCTGAGGGCCAGGTTGAGTTTGCCGGAGGAGCCGCGCACGCGGAAGTTGCGGATTTGGGTGAGGAAGTCACCAGGGAAATATTGGGGTTCGACGAATTGCAGGAAGGTGCGTTTGGGGTCGGCGGCGGAGACGATGACTTTGGCGTGGAATTCATCGCCGTTTTGGAGGGCAACACCCGCGGCACGGCCATTTTTGACGAGGACTTGTTGGACTGGGGAATTGGTGCGAATTTCGACGCCCAGGGCGCGGGCGGCGTTGGTGATGGAGGCTGTGACGCCACCGGAGCCGTCTTTGGCGAAGCCCCAGGCGCGGAAGGCGCCGTCAATTTCGCCCATGTAGTGGTGGAGCAGGACGTAGGCCGTGCCGGGCGAGCGCGGGCCGAGGAATGTGCCGATGATTCCGCTGGCAGATTTTGTCCCTTTGAGGGCGTCGGTCTCAAACCAGTCATCGAGCAGGTCGGCGGCAGATTGGGTGATGAGTTTGGCTAGGGCGTAGAGGTCTTTTTCGCTCAAGCCGGCGGCGTAGCGGGCGGTTTTGAACAGGCCGAGCAGGTCGCGGGGAGAGAGCGAGGCGGGGTCGGGCGGGACGAGGGCCAGCAGGGGTTTGACGGCCATGGCCATGCGCACCATCCGGCGGGCGTAGTCGTCGTAGGCGTCGGCGTCACGCGGGGAATGACGGTAGAGTTCGCGGCGGGTGTCATCGTGGTCGGCCCAGGCGGCCAGGTAGTTGCCATCTGGGAGTGGGGTGTAGGTGCTGGGGAGGGGGAGGATTTTCAGGCCGTGCCGGGGCAGTTCCAGTTCGCGGATGATTTCGGGGCGCAGCAGGCTGACGACGTAGGAAAATTCGGTGAAGCGAAAGCCGGGGAAGATTTCTTCGGTGACGGCAGCCCCGCCGAGGAGGGGGCGTCGCTCTAGCACCAGAACTCGTTTGCCAGCGCGGGCCAGGTAGGCAGCGTTGATTAATCCGTTGTGGCCGCCGCCGATGACGATGGCGTCGTAGGTGGGGGTGGGCATGGGCAAGACCTTTTGGGAGACGGATGAACGCAAAAAATGTAGGGTGATTGTACAACAAGTTGGGGTGAAGAACGAGCCTGAGCAATCAATGCCCGTGATGGCTGGCCGTGCCGAAGGCGTGTTCCCACACCAGCAGGGCGTAGTAGCGCCAGGCAAAGTCAGCGGTGTAGGCAATCGATTCCCCGCCTCGGCTTCCGCTGGCGTTTTTGAGATTGGCTTCGAGGAAGCGCAGCATCTGCGCCCAGGCTTCGGCTTGCACACCGCCGGCGCGGATGGAGGCCATGTCGGTGACGAAGGCGTGCGGCTGGCCGTCGTAGATGCTGATTTCGTGCGGAATGCCAGCCTGCTGGAGACCCAATTCAAAGGCGCGAACTTCTTGGAGCGGGATAGACTGGTCGGCTCCGCCGAAGATTCCCAGCACGGGGCCGGGCAGGTTTTTCAATACTTCGGGGTCGGTTTCGGATGAGCCGTAGAAAATCACCGTTGCGGCGATGCGGTTGTTGTGCAGGCTGTAGAGAAGCGAAACGCGGCCTCCATAGCAGAATCCGGCAATGCCGGCGCGGTCGATATCCGCAGCAGATTGGGTTGTGAGCCAGGCAAAGACCGAATCGAGGTCGGCATTGACTTGGGCCTGGTCAGTGGTGATGACCTGGTAAATGGCGCGCGGAATCCAGGTGGTGGTGGAGCCTCGGAAGGTATCGGGGGCGATGACGAGGTAACCTTCTTGGGCCAGTCCATCGGCTTTGCCGACGATGCTTTCGTTCAGGCCGAAAAACTCATGAATCATGATGACGACCGGAAAGGGGCCTTCGCCAGTCGGACGGGCGACATAGGCGCGGACATCCGGGCTGCCATCGAGGCCGGGAATGACGGTGTTCGTCAGGGCGGCGAGACGCGCTTCGCTGCCGAACCCGGCAACGGGGATGGAGATGATGAGGAGAGCGACCAGCCCAATCAACGTGAGCAGGAGTCCGAGCAGGATGCGTTTAACGTTTTTCCACATGAAGAGCCTCCGAAATTTGTTGAGTGGTCAGATTTTAAGAGAAAAGCCATCCAAAAACTCTCAATCCGGCAGCGTATTTTACATTTGCAAGGGAAGTTTCAATCTTGAGTTTAGAATTCATTTTAATTCGCCCTGACCCAGTTCAACCCTGATTTCAATTTTCTCGAAAAAGAATTTAAAAAAGTAAAACAACTATTTACAAAAAAAATTTTTTTAGTAAAATTATTTCATAATTACAAACTATTATTTAATAATTTCAATATTCACCCGCTACATCTACCATGCGGTTATGTCTCGGTCAGGCTGCGGAATGGATTCCGCGTTACGGAGAAACGAATGAATATTTCTACAATCAGCAGTGATGAATTCCAGGCCAACTGGAAACCCAAATTCTTTACCATTTTCACCGGGCAGGCGCTCTCGCTGTTTGGTTCGTCGCTGGTGCAGTTTGCCCTGGTCTGGTATCTCACCCAGGAGACCGGTTCGGCCACCATCCTGGCGACCGCGACCCTGGTGGCAATGCTTCCACAGATACTGCTTGGGCCGTTCGTCGGGGCGCTGGTTGACCGCTGGAACCGCCGTCTCGTGATGGTGGTGGCCGATGGAACCATTGCGCTCGCCACGCTGGCGCTGGCCGGGCTGTTCTGGGCCGGGCTGGCGCAGGTCTGGCATATTTACGTTATCCTGCTCATCCGCTCGCTGGGTGGGGCGTTCCACTGGCCGGCCATGTCGGCCTCGACCGCCCTGATGGTTCCGAAAGAACAACTGGCGCGCGTGGCCGGGATGCAGCAAACCCTGCAAGGGCTGGTCAGCATGGTCGCGCCGCCGACCGGGGCGGTTCTGATTGACCTGCTCCCCACCCAGGGCGTGCTGGCGATTGACGTTGTCACCGCGCTGCTTGCCATCCTGCCGCTGGTTTTCATCCCCATTCCGCAGCCGATGCGCGAACAAACCGTCAGCGGCGAACATAAAACTTCTTACTGGCAGGATGTGAAAGAAGGCTTTACTTACGTGGCAGCCTGGCCGGGACTGCTGGCAATCCTGGTGATGGCCGTCCTGATTAACTTCCTGCTGACCCCGGCCAGTTCGCTGATGCCGCTGCTCGTCACCAAGCACTTCGGGCTGGGCGCACTCGAACTGGGTTTCACCGATACACTCTGGGGCGTGGGCATGATCCTGGGCGGGGCGCTGCTCGGCATCTGGGGCGGGTTCAAGCGGCGCGTTGTGACCTCGATGCTGGGGATTGTTGGGATAGGAATCGGGGTGTTGATGACCGGTTTTGCGCCCTCCAACATGTTCTGGCTGGCTCTGGCCGGGATGGCCGTGATGGGTTTCATGAGCCCGATGACCAACGGCCCGCTGCACGCCATCATCCAGGCAACTGTTAAGCCCGAAATGCAGGGCCGGGTAATGTCGCTCATCAACAGCGCAGCGACCGCGATGACCCCACTCTCGCTGGCAGTGGCTGGGCCAGTCTCAGACGCGATTGGCATTCGCACCTGGTACATCTTTGGCGGCGTGGTCTGCCTGCTAATGGGCGCAGGGGCGTTTTTTGTTCCGGCGATTATGGAGGTGGAAAGCAATCACTCCTCATCCAGCGAGACGCCGGAAACTCCACAGGCAGTCGCTGCCGACTGATTTACGCAACCCCGGCGGGGGGAAGCGCCGGTTTTTGTAACATGGTGTGCGCCTCCTCCAAAGAAAATAGCGAGCAACAGCCCGCTATTTTCTTTGGAAGAATAAAACAACAGGACTGTGAAAACAGTCCTGTTGTTGATTGAACAATCCTAAGGGGTTATTTCACCGGCACCACGTTGGCTGCCTGGGCTCCTTTTGGCCCCATTTCAATGGAAAATTCGACCTTCTGCTCCGGTTCGAGACGTTTGTAGCCCTCCATGTTGATGGCTGAGAAGTGGACAAACACGTCTTCACCGCCTTCGTAGCCGATGAAGCCGTAGCCTTTGGTGGCGTTGAACCACTTGACTGTTCCGATGATTCTTTCTGACATTTTCTTTCTCCTGCATAGAATAGTTTGCCAGATTTGCCTGGCCGGGCGAGGTTATCACGCCGTGAAGGATATTGTCAAGATGAAGTGCGTTACAACACAATGCCAAATCCAGGATTAAAACCCCCGGAGATTCCTGGAAAGCCGCCTAAAGGCGGCTGATTAGTCCGCTTGAGCAGGGCCGGGTTTACGTTCAGATTCCAATCGCTTAAAAGCGAAATGACATTGACGGATTACCCCTCCGCGAGTACAATCACCCCCAATATGAAACTGACCTTGGCTCTGCATCATCATCACCTGAACGCCCCCCTGCCTGACCAGAGAGCAGGTTAGTTTCGTATACTAACCCAACGTACCCCAGGCCCTCGGTCAGTGACCGGGGGTTTTATTTTGTGGATTACCCGACCCTCCCCGTTCACCATTCATCATTCACCATTCATCATTCCTATGTCCCGCCCTCTCCGCCTCTCCCTCCCCTCCAAAGGCCGTCTCTCTGAAGACGCCATCAACTTCCTTAAAGACTGTGGCTTCAGCATCTACAAACCCAACCCGCGCCAGTACGAGGCCTCCATCCCCGCCCTGCCGGGGGTCAGCGTGCTGTTTCAGCGCCCCACCGATATTGTCATTTCCGTCCGCAACGGCAGTGTGGATTTCGGCATCACCGGGCTGGATGTGCTGGCCGAACACGGCGGCCCCAACGGGGCGATTCTGCCCATCCATACCGCGCTCGGCTTTGGCGCGTGTTCCCTGAACGTCATCGTCCCCGAAGCGTGGAGCGATGTCAGCCAGATGAGCGACTTGAAACGGAAGCAGGCCGAGGCCGGGCGTCCGCTGCGGGTGGCGACCAAATTTCCCAACGCCGCCCGCCCCTTTTTCGCCGCGCACGGCCTGAGCGAGGTCAACTTCATCGAGGCCGAAGGCACGCTGGAGATTGCCCCCACCATCGGCTACGCCGACCTGATTACCGATTTGGTTTCCAGCGGTCAAACCCTGCGCGACAACCGCCTGAAATTGCTGGCCGACGGGCAGATTCTCGCCTCGCAAGCCTGTCTGATTGCCAACCGCGCCGCGCTGAAGGAAAATCCCGCCGCGCTGAGCGTTGCCCGCCAACTGCTGGAATTTATCGAAGCCTGGCAGCGCGCCCAAAACAACGTCTCCATTTTTGCGAATATGCGCGGAGAAAGCGAAGCGGCGATTGCCACCCGCGTCTTTTCACAAAAAACCATCGGCGGGCTGAACGGCCCCACCATCAGCAGCATCATCCGCAAAGATGGCGACCCGAACTGGTATGCCCTGCATATTGTGGTTCACCGTGACGAATTGTTCGCCGCCATCAACGAACTGCGCGCCATCGGCGGCAGCGGCGTGGTGGTTGCGCCCGTCACCTACATTTTTGAAGAAGAGCCGCCGCGCTACAAAGCCATGCTGGAAGCGCTTAATTCAGTGAACAGTGAACAGTAATCAGTAATCAGTAATCAGTAATCAGTAATCAGTGAACGGAAAAGAGAAACTGCTAACTGCTAACTGATCACTGATCACTGCTAACTGATCACTGATCACTGACCACTAACCACCCGGAGTCCCCATGCTAAAAATCTATTCCGTACCCGAAGCCCGTCAAACCCTCCTCAAACGCATCCCCCCCGATGAAACGCAAGTTCCGCCGGTGGTGCTAGACCGCATTGAAGCCACTTTTGGCGAAAGAATCTCCGCCGAAGAAGCCGTGCGCCGCATTTTACGGGATGTCCGCGCCCGGGGCGACGCCGCCCTCCGTGAGTGGAGCGCCAAACTGGACGGTTTCCCCGCCGACGCGCCGCTGCGCGTCCCCGCTGAAGCCTTGTCCGCCGCCCTCGCCGCGCTCGACCCCGAAGTGCGCGCCGCGCTCGAAACCGCCGCCAAACGCATCCGCGAATTTCACCGCCGCCAGCCGCTGACCAGCTGGTTCACCAACGACCTGGGCGGCACGCTGGGGCAGTTCGTGCGCCCCATTCAGCGCGTCGGCCTGTATGTTCCCGGCGGCACCGCGCCCCTGCCCTCCTCCGTGCTGATGTCGGCCATCCCGGCCCAGGTGGCAGGGGTGAAAGACATCGTTGTCGTCACCCCTTCTCTTAGAGAGTCTGACCAATCATCTCCTCTCTACTCTCTAATATCTCCCGTAATTTTGGCCGCCTGCGCCCTGTGCGGAATCAGCGAAGTTTACGCCCTGGGCGGCGCGCAAGCCATCGCCGCGCTGGCCTACGGAACTGACACGGTAAAATCCGTTGACAAAATCTTCGGCCCCGGCAACCTGTTCGTGACCCTCGCCAAACGTCAGGTCTTTGGCGCGGTCGGCATTGACGGGCTGGCCGGCCCGACTGAAACCGTCGTCATCGCCGATGACTCCGCCAAACCCGCCTGGGTCGCCGCCGATTTGCTCGCGCAGGCCGAGCATGACGTGCTGGCCTCCGCCATCCTGCTGACCCCCTCGCGTCAACTGGCCGAGGCCGTGCAAGTCGAAGTTGGCCGCCAGATGGAAAGTCTGCCCCGCGCCGCAATTCTCGCCCAATCGCTGCCCGGCCAGAGCGGAATCGTCATCACCCGCGACCTGGACGAAGCCGCCGAACTGAACAACCTCTACGCTCCCGAACACCTGTGCCTGGCCGTGCGCGACCCCTGGGCGCTGAGCGAAAAAATCAGCAACGCGGGCGGAATCTTCATGGGCGAACACTCCTTTGAAGTCCTCGGCGACTACATCGCCGGGCCGAGTCACGTCATGCCCACCGGCGGCTCTGCCCGCTTTGCCTCGCCGCTCAACGTCTGGGATTTTGTCCACCTCGTCAGCCTGATTGCCCTCAACCCGGCCACCACCGCCCAAATCGCCCCGCTCGCCGCCCGCATCGCCCGCGCCGAAAGCCTCGAAGCCCACGCCCGCTCGGCGGATTGGCGGGCAAAATAAAACGAACCGCCAGGCGCGCGAAGAATACCAGGGAAAACCAACAACTTCGCGCTCTTGGCGGCCCTCGCGGTTGGATAAAGGTTTTCACATGCAACTACCAACACATATCCAAAACCTGCCGCCCTACACGCCCATTGAGCCTTTCGAGGTACTCTCCGAGCGCGTTGGACGCCGCCCCGAAGAAATCATCAAACTCGACGCCAACGAGAACCCCTACGGCATGTCGCCGCGCGCCCGCGAGTCCCTCGCCAACCTCGCCTACGGACACATCTACCCCGACCCCGAAAGCCGCGCCCTGCGCGCCGCCCTCAGCCGCTTCACGGGCGTCCCAGCAGAAAATCTCCTGGCCGGGGCCGGCGCGGACGAACTGATTGACCTCATCATGCGCGTTGTGCTTTCGCCGGGCGATAGCGTTCTCAACTGCCCGCCCACCTTCGGCATGTACGCCTTCGACGCCGACCTGAACAACGCCAACGTCATCAACGTCCCGCGCCGCCCCGATTTTTCGCTGGATGTGGATGGGATTTTGCAGGCCGCTGAAAAGTTTTCGCCCAAACTCATTTTTCTCGCCTCCCCCAACAACCCCGACGGCTCGCTCCTCCCGCCGCCTGTCTTGCAAAAACTATTAGCATTACCCGCGCTGATAGTCCTCGACGAAGCCTACATCGAATTTTCCGGCGCGGACTCCATGTGTACCTGTGTACCTGACTACGATAACCTCATCACCCTGCGCACCTTCAGCAAACTTGCCGGTCTGGCCGGTCTGCGCGTGGGCTACGGCGCTTTCCCCTCCTGGCTCATGCCCACCCTGTGGAAAGCCAAACAACCCTACAACGTCAATGTGGCCGCCAGCACCGCGGCGATTGCCTCGCTCGAAGACCCGGATTACCTCGCCTGGACGGTCAAAACCCTCATCGCCGAGCGGGAACGCTTGTTCGAGGGCCTCTCCCGCCTGCCCTGGCTTTCCCCCTACCCTTCCGCCGCCAACTTCATCCTCTGCCGCGTCTCGCCCGAAGTGAACGCCGCCCAACTCAAAGCCGATTTGGCCCAAAAACACGGCATCTTCATCCGCTACTTCAACAAACCCGGTCTCACGGACTGCATCCGCATCAGCGTGGGCAAGCCGGAACAGACCGACAAACTATTGGGTGCATTACGCGAGTTGGTGACCTGGTGATTGAGTTTCAATCACCAAATCACAAATCACGAAATGGAGAATTATGCGCACATCCAAAATCACCCGCACCACCTCCGAAACCGACATCAGCATCGAACTCAACCTCGACGGCTCCGGCCTCCACGACATCGCCACCGGAATCGGCTTCCTCGACCACATGCTGACTCATCTCGCCGTGCATGGTCTCTTCGACCTGACGGTAAAAGCCACCGGCGACCTGCAGATTGACGTTCATCACACCGTTGAAGATGT
>DAOUBQ010000011.1:0-6557 GCA_034432755.1 Anaerolineales bacterium | reverse complement strand
GAGTATGTGGAAAAAACAGGAATTTTGTCGTTCCGGCAATCGCCAAAATCTTTTCCTGGGCGGGATTAATGCAGATTTTTCAGTATGAATCTGCACTCGTTCGCGTCCCCAAAAGGGATATTGGCTTATGACCAATAAAGTCTATTGTCGATAACCTTTGGTCGGTCGTATCAGCAATCTTTCGGGCTGACCTGCGGAATCGGGTCTGTGGGGCGTTCTGCCAGCAGCCAGGCGGCTACATAGCCTTTGTTGTCTTTGACATCTTTGACGCGAATCCAATCCCCGGCTTTGCCGACCTTCCTGGCAGCGACATCCTGGCGGCCCATTGCAATCAATTCTGCGCCTTTGGGCATGCGCAAGATGAGCGTTTCTTTCGAAATATAGGGTTTGGTGCGCATCGCCACGCCGTCTTCGGTGGTGCGCAGCACCAGCGGTGGCACTTCTTCGATGCTAAAGTTCGGCCCGGCAGTCTGCCGCTGGGCTTCGGGGCCGAATGCGCCCAGGCTGACGATGGAGACGTACCAGGCGGCGACTACGCCTTGTTTCCCCTCTACATCGGCCACTTTGAGCCACTCAAAATTCACGCCCACTTTGCGCTTGACTTCAGAAGCAGGCTCCAGCACCTTCAATTCAGTGCCAATCGGGTACATCTTCAGGATGGTGGCCTCGGTGTTATCGGGTTTGGAGCGCAGTTTGAGACCATCTACGTTGGTTTTGACCACCGGCGCATCTTTTGGAACGGGAACTGGCGTGGGCGGCGTGCCGGGCGCGGGCGCGGCGGCGTTCTTTGCTTTGGAGACCAGCCAGGCGGCGGTGTAGCCTTCCGTTCCATCGGGGGTTTTGACTGCCAGCCACTGATTTTGCTGCCCAAGTTTTTGGTTGGCGGCGGCATCCGCTTCTAACACTTTGAATTCGGTGTTGACCGGGTAGCGCTTGAGCAGGGTGAAATCGGAAACCATCGGTTGCGAGCGCACGGCCAGTTCGTCTGCCGTCGCATAAACCGCGAAGGTGGCATAGACGCCCTTATCGAGTTTGGGCGGGGAGGGCGGGTCAATTTTCATTGCGCCGCGCGTGAAGAAACAGCCGGTGATGATGCGCGCGGGGTCTTTTGAACCGGCCAGCTGGGCGTATTTCGACGTAGAAAGCTTAATGACGCCTTTATCTACCGGGAAGGGGTAAGGGTCGTATACCAGGTAGTCCTCCCCTTCTTTGGCATAAACCACCATGTAGTGCGTCTGCAACCCGGCTTGGGGCGACCAGTCGGCTTCGATGATGACCGGGCGGCCCTGGGCCAGGGACGCGTCAATTTCGGCCATTGGCGCGCCCTTGCGGTAATCTACGCTCATGCCCGGAACCACACTGCCGAGCGCGCCTCCGATGATAAAAGCCGTCCCGGCCTGGAAGCCTGCGACGGCTTTCATTTTATCGTTCAATGTGTCTGGCGTCAGGTCAGTCGCGCCGTAATGGGTGGCGCACATTGTAAAACTGGTCAGCAGGCAGCCAAAGTTGCCAATGGTCGATGTTTTATCGAAACCAAGCAGTTTGCTTTTCCACTGCGGGTCGGTCTGCGAGAACTGTTTGATAGCCATAACCTTCTCCGTCGTGAATCTGAATTCTCCCAAATTATATCCGATTAGGAGTTTAGGGGGGGGTAACCAAGAATATTATACATACAATTGCAAAATCATTTCAACATACCTCCTTGCAAAATCATGGTTTTCTCAAAGTCTGCTTTCAGGCTCAAAAATAAACAGGATGGACAGGATTTCAGGATGAGCCGCGCAGAAAGCAGGGTGAAAACATCCTGTTTATCCTGTCTACCCTGTTCAACAAAACGGCGCAAGCGATGATGAGAAAGCGATATGGTGCATAGCCGTCATCTGGTTGAATTTGAAATCGGGTATACTTTCCTCTATGCCTGATTTGATTGGGATTTTTGGAGGCACTTTTGACCCGCCGCATCTCGGCCACCTGATTCTAGCAGCTGAAGCCCAGGCGCAACTCCAACTCGACCGCGTTTTGTGGGTGCTGACGCCCCAGCCGCCGCACAAGCCCGAACGCCCCATCACCCTGCTCAAACACCGGTTCGAAATGCTGCGCCGCGCCATGAGCGACAGCCCCGGTTTTGAACTCTCCACCGTGGAAATTGACCGGCCCGGCCCGCACTATACCATCCACACCCTTGACCTGCTCCAGGAAAAATACCCCACCGGCAAACTGGTTTTGTTAATTGGGGGAGATTCCCTGCGCGACCTGCCCGGCTGGAGCCGTCCCCGCGAAATCATTGCCGCCGTCTATGCGTTGGGCGTGATGCGCCGACCCGGAGATAACATCGAACTCGATGCGCTGGAGCAGATATTCCCCAGCATTCATGACAAACTCCGGTTTATCCATGCGCCCCAGTTCGACATCTCTTCCTCCCTCTTGCGCCAGCGGATTGCAGGCGGAGGTCATTACCGTTATTATCTCCATCCCCAAGTGTATGATTACATCCAGCAAAACCATCTGTACCGGTAAGTATAACCCAGTCCGAATACCCCAGCCCCTTACCCCGATCGGCACGCGTCTCAATGGGTGAGGGGCTTCACACCCGTCGTTTTGTGATCCCCTGCCGCACCGGGTGAGGGGAGAACCGTTACCAAATTTGTTTCAAATCCATTACCGCGCCCTCTCAGTGATTGAAAAGGCCGTGCATTCGGCCTATGATGAAATTATGGGGAATTCATGGGCATTTTTGCAGTCCTTTTTGACGGACTGCGGTTTGTTCTGGGAGGGACGAACCTATGAAAACACGACTTTTTCTATTCACGAGCATCCTGCTCGTGCTGGCGTTGCTGAGTGCACCCGCGCAGGCTGCCTCCGTTCTAACCCAACCCGCCGCCACAGACCTGGTGTTCGATTTCACCGCCAACGCCGCCCTGGCCCAGTGGAAGAGCGGCGCTGGGCCGCTGCCTTTCCCCGGCACAAGCGGCGATTATCGTGGATACGCCCTGAACCTGGATGCTCCGATACAGGAAGACGGCACCCAGGGCGCGCCCGGCCTGCTGACCGTTCCGCACAACAAATATGATGGCTACCTTCAGGGCGTTTATCCCGAATTCACCGTCCAGAAAGGTGACCGCTTTCAGGTGACCGTCGGCTGCGAATATGGCGCCAGCAATTGCTACGTCACCTACCGGCTTGATTACATCAATGCGGGTGGAGCAACGAAAATCTTTTGGAGTTGGAAAGAAAAATACGAAGGCCGCACCTACAGCGCAGACCTCGATTTAAGCAAACTGGCCGGGCAGAAAGTGCGCTTTGTACTCACCATCTTGGCAACCGGCTATGCCTCACCAGACCGCCCGCTTTGGGTGGCGCCGCGCATCGTGCGCCCTGGCAACGGGCAAACACCCCTGCCCAGCCTCACGCCAACCGCCACGCCCTTCAACACCCCGCCCACCCTGCCGCCCTCCGGCTGTGACCGGGCTTCTTTTGTGGCCGATGTCACCGTGCGTGACGGCACTCCCTTCGCCCCCGGCCAGGCCTTTACCAAAACCTGGCGGCTCAAAAATGCCGGCACCTGCACCTGGACGAAAGACTACGCCTTGGTCTTCTACGGCGGCGAACCAATGGGCGCGCCAACCCTTGTCAACCTGCCCTGGCCGGTGGCCCCTGGTGCAATGATAGACCTGACCGTTAACGCGGTTGCGCCTGCCTCGCCCGGCCAATATCGCAGCGATTGGGTCTTACGCAACGCCTCCGGCGGCTTATTTGGAATCGGCGCAAACGCAAACAAACCCTTTTGGATGCTCATCAATGTTACTGGCACCCCACCCCTGGCCGAAACTGGCTACGACTTCGCCGCCAATCTGTGCGCGGCAGAATGGCGCAGCGGAGCCGGCATACTCCCCTGCCCATTCACCGATGGCGATCCTCGCGGATTCGCACTATCGAAACAGACACGCCTCGAGGACGGTTCAACCGCCGTTTCGGCCCTTCTCACCCATCCACAAAACAAATACGACGGCTATATTCAGGGAAACTTCCCTGTTTTCACCGTTCAGCCCGGCGACCGTTTTCAGGCCACCGTTGGCTGCGAATATAACATCCGTTGCTACGTCACCTTTCGTCTCGAAACCCTGTCTGTGGGCGGCGCGCCGCGCATCTTCTGGAAATGGTCCGAAAAAAACGAGGGCCAAACCTACACCGTAGACCTGGATTTATCTTCCCTGGCAGGTCAGAGCTTGCGTTTTGTGCTGACCACTTTGGCTGCCGGCCCGGCAGCCACCGACCGCGCCGTATGGGCCGCGCCGCGCATCATCCGCCCTGGCCTGCAGCCCCTTACCCCAACCCCTACACCAACATCCACACCCAAACCTGGCACAATCCTTCCGAACCCGCTCATCCGCGCGCTGTATATGCTCGACGCATCCAACGGCTGGGCCATCGGTGATTCCTACGCTTTGCGCACCTCCGACGGCGGCCTGACCTGGTACAACGTCTTGCCGGGTATCGCTCCCACAGGGGCATTCTTCCTCAACGCTGCCACCGGCTGGGTGATTGCCAACCCAGGCACGCTCTACCACACCAACAGCGGCGGCGCGCAGTGGACCCAATCCGAATCTCCATTCTGCGGAGAAACCCTGCAGTGTTATCTCCACTTCCTGAACAACACCGAAGGCTTTTTGCTAAGCGGCAGCCCTATTGGAATGTTCAAACATCCCGTCTCACTCTACCAAACCTCCGATGGCGGCGCATCGTGGACGCTCAAATTCAGCCACAACCCAGCCGAAGAACCGGGCAGCCTGCCCCTCGGTGGCTACAAATACGGCATTGCCTTTCGCAACACGCTGAACGGCTGGATTAACGGCGGCGATTACCCTGCCGATGGCTACTTCTACCTGTTCCGAACCACCGATGGCGGCCCGACCTGGTCACAAGTCCAACCGGCGCTTCCCGCAGGTTACCAGTCTGCTTTTATCAACGTTGGAACCCCCCAATTCTTTGGCCCCAGCCAGGCGGTTTTGCCAGTCTTTATGAGAACCAGCGCCGGGCGCGACCTGTTCCTCTACACCAGCGCCGATGGTGGCAACTCGTGGACGCCTTCCACCGGCTTCGCCCGCAATGTAGACGCAGTGGACATCCTCTCGATGAGTAACGCTATCGCTTGGGGCAACACGGGCAACTTCTTCGTCACCCACAATGCTGGGGAAAGTTGGACGCCGCTCACGCCCACTCTCGACTTTGGGGAGGGATTCCGCGCCCTCGACTTTGTCTCCCCCTCCATTGGCTGGCTGATACAGGCTCCCGTTAACGGAAGCACGCCCCTCTACCGCACCCTCGACGGCGGCCTGACGTGGACTCTGCTTTCTGGCAGCCCCCTTCAGCTCCCCACCAGCACCCCCACCCCAACCGAACCGCCCGCCTCAGCCTTCACCTCGCCTTACGCAGTCATCGGAATCCATCCCGAAGGCGTGTTGAACCTATACGCCGCCCCTGGCGCCGAGAACCCCATTGTGGGCAGTTTCGCAGCCAATGCGCGCAACATCGAGCGCGGCTCGACGTTTGTTCTGGTTGGCAGCGAAGCGTGGGTTGAAGCGCGGCTTCCAGGCGGCCTTCCCGGCTGGGTGCGCGATTCCAACCTGACCGAAACCATCGCCTCCGAACAATTTGCAACCGATTTGCGCCCCATCCAGCGCATCGAAACGCTCAAACAGGCCATGCACAATTCGGATGGAAACCTGTTCGCCTCGCTCGTCAGCCCCAAGCGCGGCGTCACCATCCTATATCATGGCACTTGGGGCAGCAACCCGGTCACCTACACCACCGAAAGCGCACGCCAGGCCTTCCTCAACCCCGAAATCATTGATTGGGGCGCAGAAGGCGCCAGCGGAATCAACGCAGTCGGTACGTTTTCTGAAAAAGTGCAACCCAAACTGCTCGATGTGCTGAATTCAGGCTATCAACTCCACCCCAACGACCCCAACCGCGCCCAAATGTATGTTGAACCCTGGCCGGGTGTGTACCAAAATCTCAATTACTTTGCGGTGCTTAAACCGGGAACCCCCGGCATCGAATTAGATTGGCGATTGTGGCTGGTTGGGTTTGAGTATGTAGATGGCATACCCTACTTGGCAGCACTGCTACACTATGTTTGGGAACCATAACCCTGACTGTCTCGGTGTCACTTGGTGTGCAACTCGCTTTCCACGCAGCTCACCCTGAACATCCTGTTCATCCTGTTTCTTTGTTGAGAAGGCCATATATCGGCATACTGGCAACTCCAAATTCAGGCGCTTAAAACCGCCAACCATCCACCAATAGGTCACGAATGCTCGTCGAGATAAGCGTCCCGAAGGCTGATTTCGACCCTTGAAGTTGCCCGTAGTTCGCCCGTGCTGCAACACATCGTCCCCAAATGGGGATTCATATCGCCTGAAACCGCGAGAGATTGCACTTTTCCAAATTGCTCTAGCCATCCACATAACGCCAAAAATTCACCGCGAAGCCCGCCAAGAACGCAAAAATACTCTTGAACCCTTGGCGTTCTTCGCGCTCTTGGCGGTAAAAAATTC
>DAOUBQ010000010.1:0-38092 GCA_034432755.1 Anaerolineales bacterium | reverse complement strand
GCGGCGCGGAAGGTGAGGGTGTGTTCTCCGTAGCTCAAGGTGATGGGTTCGGTGGACGTTATTGGTGCAACCCCGAAGCCACCACCAACTCATCGTAGCCTGATAACTCACATGGTTCGCGGCGGTAGATGAGGTGAGGAAAGACTGCAAGCACGATTTCTGCCGTTGTGTAAATGGTGCAGCCCGAAACAAGATGCCCACCAATGGTCAAGCCGTCTCCGTCAGAGATGGCGATGTGCAGGTGCGAGCCGTGCGTCGAAACGGTCCCGGTGGCGGCGACGATTTCAAAATGCCCGGTGTAGGTATTGCAGGTATCACGGTTGGCAAGCCGCAGCGTGGCCTGCGTCAGGCTTCCCACAGCCGAGAGAATGCACCCGGCGCAGATGTCGTTTTCCGCCACGGCCTGCTCGATTTCGTCGAGTAAATCCTGGCCGGGTTTCAGGCGAAAGGTCAGGGTCTTCATCGAATCTTCCTTCCTATACGAATTTTTTTGATAGAATGGCGCAGCGCAAGTAGTGTTCAACGTTACCGCGTGTTTTATCATAACGCGTTTTGAAACGGCAAGTAGCAGCAACGGTGGGAGATACTGCCGACGGCCCGGTAGTGCTGACCTTCGAGACCGCCCTGCCCGATGACGACCCCGGCCTCTCTTCGATTGGCCTGTTCCGCATCTGGCTCTCCAATGCGCTTTTCATGGGGACTGAGGAGAACTACAACGGTTCCTTCGAAAGTAAACGAAAACTCCCCAAAGAACGGCCTTCGGGGAGTTTCTCTTTTGCCTTTTGTTTTTGGGGCTTACTCGCCAAACGTCACATCTGCCGACATGCCGGCCCTCAGCCCAGCCGGAAAGGGGCGGTCGAGTTCAATGGTGGTCTTATAGACCACATCGCCGCCCAGGGTGGAGGAAACGGGCGAAATGAGAATGACCTTGCCGCTGAGAGTTTCGTTAAGGGCTTCAACAAACACTGAAACCTGTTGGCCAACTTGCACTTTTGGCACATCGCGCTCGCTCAGGTCAGTTGTTTCCACCTGGAGATGGTCGGTATCGCTGATGACAATTAAGGGTTGGGCCGGAACAGCATACTCACCAACCGTCACATTGACGGTGACGACTGTGCCGTCAATCGGCGCAACCAGTCGGGTGGCATCGAGCCGCTGCTGGATGGAGGCAATCGCATCGCGGGCCGATTGCAAAGCCGCCAGTTTGGCGCCGGTCGCTTCAGAGGGAATTTCTTCTCCCTTGAGGGCCGAAAGATACCACTGAGCCTCTTGGTAGGCGGCCTGCGCCGTTTCAAGCCGGGCCTGGATGAGCGCGGCGTCGGTGTCGGTGGGCGTTCCGGTCAGGTAGTTATATTTCGCTATCAACGAGTTCAAGCGCAACTGGGCGTTGGTCATCGCTAGCAGGGCAGCCGCTTTCTTCTGGTCGCCATCCGGTAGCCGCTCCACCTGGCGGTAGGCATCTGAAGCGCGCGCCAGAGCCTGTTTGGCCAGGTCAATTTCGGCCTGGGTGTTATCGAGAACCGTATCCGAGCCGCGCCGGTAGCCCAGGCTCTCGGCCTTCTTCTGGGCATCTTCCAATTCCTTGCGGGCATTGGCAACCACTTGAGAGGCGGCAGCCACTGCAGAGGGGGAGGTCATCTCACGCAGGTTGCGCTCGGCCTGGGACAATTCCAATTTGACGGAGGTGTTGTCTAGTTCGACAAGCAGGTCGCCCACCCGAACTGTATCACCGACTTTGACGTTGACGGTTTCGACAATCCCGCCGAGTGCGAAGGCCATCTGGGCTTCCTGGGCCGGCATCACCACGCCAGAGGCAGTGATGCCCCCCCTGGTTGAGTCTGGCACAGCGACATTGCCGCCTTCCAGCGCAACGGTAGGCAAAGCCTGGGGGGTAGAGGCCGTATTGGAGCCGCAGGCGGTGAGCGCAAGCGAGAGCAACACAACAAAAACAAACAACTTATACTTCATTTTTATCTCCTGGGCCTGAAAAATCCCGATGAGTTTGCAAAAAATTCATGGTTTGATGCTCAGGCCGCAATGTTTGGTTTCGATAGTTTGATTTTCGGCCTGAAGGCTATCGAAACCTATCACGCTTTATTTTGCCGACCCCGCGCCATTTTCTGCAATACGCCCATCGCGCAGGGTGATGACTCGCCGGGCATATTTGATGACGCGCGGGTCGTGGGTGGCAAAGACGAAGGTGACTCCGGTCTCCTGGTTGAGGCGGGTCATAATTTCCATGACCTGTTCGCCATTGGTGGTGTCGAGGTTAGCGGTCGGTTCGTCGGCCAGGATGAGGGCCGGTTGGGGGGCCAGGGCGCGGGCAATGGCAACGCGCTGCTGCTGGCCGCCGCTCATTTGGTCGGGGCGGTTATCCTTGCGGTCGAGCAGGTCAACCGCTTTGAGCAGTTCCATCACGCGTTCGTGGCGTTCTTTGGCGCTGTGGCCGTTGAGCAGCAGGGGCATTTCGATGTTCTCATACGCCGTCAGGGTGGGAATCAGCGCAAAGAACTGGAAAATGAAACCAATGTGTCCTTTGCGAATGTCGGCGCGCTGATTGCGGTTCAGGCGGGTAACGTCGTTTCCGTTGACCCAGACCGAGCCGCTGGTCGGCTGGTCGAGACAGCCAATCAGTTGCAGCAGGGTGGTCTTGCCAGAGCCAGATGGCCCTACCAGGGCGGTAAATTCCCCGTTTTCGATGGTGAGATTCACGCCGCGCAAGGCATAGGTTTCCACTTCGCCAATTTTATAAACGCGGCTGACGTTTTCGACTTTTGCGACTTCCATGTTTTACTCCTGTTTTCCTGTGTACCTGCTTTCCTGTCTACTTCTCCGCTCGCAGCGCTTCGACCGGTTCCATGCGGGAGGCAATTTGCGCGGGGTAGTAGGATGCGAGCAGGGTGATGACAAAGGCAGTGATAGTCAACTCGATGACATCTTCCAACATCAGGTACGGGTAAATGCGGTCGCCCATAATCATGCCGCTGACGCCGATATCGCCAAAATAGATGCCAACGCTGCCAAAATAAGCCGAGAGCGCCCAGCCCGCCAATAACCCGGCAACCACCCCGCCCAGGGCCAATAAGGCCGCTTCGGAGAGGAACAGAGTAACAATCTGGCGGCCTTTCATGCCAAGCGCAGAGAGAATGCCGATTTCGCGGGTGCGCTCAAAGACAGCCATCAGCATGGTGTTGACGATAACGGTGACCGTCACGCCCAGGATAATCAGGTTGAGGGTCATGATATAGGCGTTTGAAAAGTCGTTGACCAGCACGAGCAGTTCGTTCATCTCCTGCCAGGTCAGCACCTGATAAGCCGGGCTGGTAATGGCTGCGGCGACTGCCTGGGCCTGTTCGCGGTCGTGCAGCATGACAAAGATGATGCTGGCGCGATTTCCGGCTCCTGAAAAGGCCTGCGCTTTGGCAAGCGGCAACAGGACAATGCCTTTATCGTAGGTGCTGGAACCGGTGGAAAAAATGCCGCGCACGATGAAATTTTGCTCATCCACCTGCCCTGCGGAGGTGTTGACCAGCAGGTTCAACGAACTGCCAACCCGCAGCCCCATTGATTCGGCCAAGGGGTAGCCAATCAGAATGCCGTTGCGGTCATCGGGGCCGGGAAATTCACCAGAGACAACCCGATAGGGGGCATTGGCCTCGGAGGCCGGGTCAACCCCCATAATTTGCACGCCCACCGAATCATTGCCCACCGAGACGATTCCGCTGGCAAACAGGCGCGGCGTAGCGAATTTGACCGGGCCAAGCGCGGCAATCTGGTCTGCTACCTGGGCCGGGTTTTCGATGAGATATTGCCAGGCAACGCTGAATTTATCGGGGTCGTAATCCACATGGCGCACCTGGAGATGCCCGCTGCTCAGCCGGAGGGTATCTTCCATCGAACTGCGCATTTCCCCTTTGAAAAAGGCGGCCATGAATAACAGGAGCGCCAGGGCAACGGCCAGGGCCAGGGCCGAAAGCGCCGAGCGGCGGCGGTGACGCAGCAAGTTGCGGTAGGCCATTTTGAGATAGTTGAACATGGTCGGCCTCCTATACGTGGTGGAGCGCGGCTGCCGGTTCGCGCTGCGAAGCGTCACGGGCAGGCAGGAAGGCGGCCAGGGTGGCAATGACCAACACGGTGACGCCATGCTGCAAGACTTTAAGCGGCGCCATCTGCGAGTAGATGCGTCCGCTAATGAGGGCGGTATACTCGGTCAGGTCGGCGAAACTGCCATAATCAATGCCGAAATAAGCCATCAAACCATTAATCCCTGTGCCGAGAATCGCGCCGATAACGGCGCCCATCAGGCCAATCAGCGTGCCTTCGAGCAGGAACAGGAGCATAACACCGCCGGGTTTCATGCCCAGCGCGCCCAGCACGCCAATTTCACGGGTGCGCTCAAAGACGGCCATCATCTGCGAATTCAGGATACCAATCGCGGCCACGCACAGCATGATGACGCCAAACACGCCCATCACGCCGGTTTTCATGTCCATCGTCTGCTTTAATTCAGGGAAGGAATTAATCCAGGTATCCACCTCGTAACCGGTCAGGCGATGATTGATGTAGTTCACCACGCCAGCCTCCTGCCCAATTTGCTTGAGCGAGATGACGACCTCCGTCACCTGCCCGCTCAAGCCGAACAAACTCTGCGCTTCAGCCAGTGAGAGGTAAATGGTGCCTTTTTCAACGCTCGGCACGCCCACATCGTAAATGCCGATGACCGTCATGGTACGCTGGCGGGTCTGCTCGTGGGTGGAACGCCCCACCATCGAGATTCGGTCGCCTACGTTTACGCTCATGGCGGTTGCCAGACCCTGACCGATGACGATGACATCCTCGGCTTCCGCTCCCAGGTAGCGGCCTTGAGTCATGTTCTGTGCCACCGGGCTGAAGCCGGCTTCTTTTTCGGGTTCAACGCCCACAATCGAGACGGCAAACGCCCCCTCGCGGTTGGTGACGATGCCGCTGGTGACAATCCGCTTGGAGGCGGAGACCACATCCGGGTGGCTTTCGGCAGTCCGAATCAGCGCATCGGGATCGGCCAGGGGCAGCAAAGGTTTACGCCCCACTTTTTCGTTGTAGCCCGGCGCATGAACCTGAATATTACCGCCCAGCAGTTGGATGGCGTTACCATAAATGGCCTGCTCAAAGCCGCCGATTAATCCATCGTAGAGTACCAGCATGGACATGATGACTCCCATCGCCAGGGCGATGAGGAGCGTGCGCCGGCGTTGCCGCCAGACGTTGCGCCATGCCAGGCGCAGGTATAACTGCATATCGACACTCCTTTCTTGTAAAAATTCTCAATTTGAGTTCGTACCACACTGTAATTCGCCGCCTTAAGGCAGCGGCACATGCTTGACTTTTGGCGTTTTGTGTCGCTGAGAGCCAATTTCATGAACGAATTACAAATAAATAGTATACAATTTACTATTTTTTGTCAAGTGTTTTTTGTCATAATCGAGTAACCTATCAGAATCAAGGCCGCGCGGCACGAAGCCTGCGGTACAATAACAAACACGAATTACGAATTGCCTACGCCATGCTCTTCGACGAATCCACCCTGCGCAAACTGAACCAACTGACCCTGGTCGCCTCCCGCCTTCGCAGCGGGGCGATTAAGGGCGAACGGCGCTCGTCGAAGCGCGGCTCGAGCGTGGAATTTGCCGATTACCGCGACTATGCCCCCGGCGACGACCTGCGCCGCCTCGACTGGAACATCTACGCCCGGCTCGACCGCCCCTTCATCAAATTGCTTGAAGAGGAGGAAGACCTGGCCGTCCACATTTTGCTGGATGGCTCAAAATCGATGGATTGGCCGCCCGAAGCAGACTCGGCCCTGCACAAATTCCGTTACGCGGTGCGCCTGGCCGCCGGGCTAGGCGCGGTGGCCCTGGCAGCGGGCGATTCACTCTCGGTTGGCTTTTTGCAAAATGGGCGCGTGGCCGCCGAGTTTGGCCCCACGCGCGGTCAGGCCGCCCTGGCGCGGCTGTTCCGCTTTCTTGAAGGGTTGGAACCCGGCGGGCAAACCGACCTGGATGCCGCGCTGAAAGCGTATTCCATCACCCCGCGCCGCGCCGGGCTGCTGGTTTTGATTTCTGACCTGTTTGACAGCGCGCAAGATAATCTCTTGCGCCACCTGCGCCAACCGCACGAAACCGTCCTGCTCCACCTCCTGGCCCCCGATGAACTCAACCCGCCCCTCGCTGGCGACCTGCAACTCGTTGACAGCGAAACCGGCTCCAGCCAGGAGGTCTCACTCGATGGCGGCTTGCGCTCCCTATACCGCGAACGCGCCCAAGCCTGGATTCAATCCATCCAAGCCGATTGCCGCAAACAGAGCGCGCGCTACCTGAACATCGTCACCGACCGCCCCTGGGAGCAGGTTATCCTGCGCGAAATGCGCCAGGCGGGCATGGTAAAATAGCCAAATAGTGCAAAAATCCCTTTTTAGGCGGTTAAAGCCCCATGTCAAACACCGAATTTGAAGCTGAAGTTATGCAATGGCGCGCTAAACGCGCTGAACGGTTGCGCACCAGCGAAAAAAGCTGGCTGGGGCTGGCCGGTCTGTTCTGGCTGAAAGAGGGTGACAACACCTTCGGCAGCGACCCGAAATGCGATTTTATGCTGCCCGCCTCCGCGCCCAAAAAGGCCGGGGTGTTCCAATTCAAACATGGCCTGGTGTATGTCAAGGTGGAGCCGGGTGTGACCATGACCTGCAATGGCGGCGACCTGCCAACGGGCGCACTGAACGATGACCAGAAAGACGCCCCGCATTTCCTGGAAATGGGGCGGCTAATCATGGTTGTGCTAAAGCGCGGTAGCGCCACCCTTATCCGTCTGTGGGATATAGACAACCCGGCGCGAAAAGAATTTTCAGGCCTGAACTTCTATCCCTACACGTCAGAGTACCGCATCGAAGCCCATTATGAAGGCTACGCGCCTTATAAGATCGTCAAACAACAGGACATCATCGGCGAAACCCACGATACTAAAATGATTGGCAAGGTTGTTTTTGCGTGGGGCGAAAAAAAATATACGCTCGACGCCGAAAATGCCGGTGATGGCGGCCTGTTCATCGCCTTCCGTGACCAGACCAGCGGCAAAACCACCTACGCAGGGGGCCGCTACCTGCTAACCGACAAGCCCGAAAACGGCAAAATCATCCTCGATTTCAACAAAGCCTACAACATGCCCTGCGCCTACACCGCCTACGCCACCTGCGGATTGCCCACCCCCAGCAACCGCCTGCCCTTCGCCATTGAAGCCGGGGAAATAAAATACCAAGACAGCCATTGAATTTGCGCGCCGATAAGACGAGCCAATCACCAGTGAACTTCGCCGCTGGTGATTTTTTATTTCCCCCGCCTTTTCTGGTACACTCAACACAGGAATCACTCAATGCAACTGCTCGCCCCCGCCGGGCTGGCGCTGCTGGCCCTCGCCATTCCCATCCTGTTGCTCTACATGCTCAAACTGCGCCGCAAACCGGTGCAGGTTTCTTCAATATTGCTCTGGCAACGGCTGCTGCGCGACCAGCAAGCCAACACCCCCTGGCAAAAACTCAAACGTAACCTGCTGCTCTTTCTTCAACTGCTGATTCTGGCCGCGCTGGCCTTTGCCCTGGCGCGCCCAGCCCTGCCCACGCCGGTCGTGGCTTCGGGGACGGTCATCGTCCTGCTCGACGCCTCGGCCTCGATGAATGCAACCGATGTCAGCCCCACCCGCTTCGAGGCCGCCCGCCGCGCGGTTGGCACGCTCATCAACAGCCTGCCCGGCAGTTCGCAGATGACCCTGATTCTGGTTGGGAACAACCCCCAAACCCTCATCGCCGCCGAAAGCGACAAAGCCCTGCTGCGCGGCGCGCTGGCAGCCGCTCAGCCTGCCCAATCGGGCGCGGACTGGCAATCTGCCTTCGCGCTGGCCTCCGCCACCGCCCGCAACGCTCCCGAAGTGATTACCGTCATCGTCTCAGATGGCGGCCTGCCCGCCGAAGGCCTGCCGCCCCTGCCAGGCGAAGTACGCTATCTCCCCGTTGGCGCGTCCGATGACAACCTGGCTATCAGCGCTCTGGCCCTGCGCGGCGAGCAACTCTTTGCCGAAGTGACCAACTACAGCGCCGTGCCGCGCTCGGTGTTGCTTTCCATTGCAGAAATTGCGGCGCAAGAGAACATCCTGCGTGACGCCCGCCAACTCGAAATTCCGCCCGGCGAAAGCCGCAGCCTGACCCTCGAAACGCTCTCCAGCGGGGGAAAAATCTATCGCGCGCGGATATCCGACCCGGCAGGAAACTCCGCGCTAGATGCCTTTCCGCTCGATGACACGGCGTTTGCCATCAACCAGGATGCCGCCGCCCGGCGCGTGCTGCTGGTATCAAAGGGCAATCTCTATCTCGAACAATTGCTGGCCTCGCTGCCTGGCATTCAGCCCTTCCGCTCGCTCACCGGCGAAATCCCCCCCGACCCTTTTGATTTATACCTGTTCGATGGCGCGTACCCAACCCAAGCCTTGCCCGGTAGCCTGTTGCTGGTGAATCCGCCGCCCAATTCGCTGTTTGTCGTCGGCTCATCCTTTCAACCCGCCGAAATGCGCGCGCGCGAGCATCCACTCACCCGCTATGTGGATTGGAGCAACGTCCACATCCTGCAAGCCAACAGCGTGCCGCTCCCGGCTTGGGCCGACCTGCTCATCGAGGCCGAAAGCCGCCCGCTGGTTTTTGCCGGGGAGACCGGCGGACGCCGCGTGGCCGTGCTAACCTTCGACCTGCGCCAAAGCGACCTGCCGCTGCAAGTGGCCTACCCCATCCTGTTCAGCAACCTGATTAACTACCTCGTCCCACCCGATGCTTTTGACGCCTCGCAATCTCTGCGCCCCGGCGAAAGCCTGACCCTCGTTCCCCCGCCCGGCGTGGAACGCATCGTGGTTGCCGCGCCTTCGGGCAAACTCTACACGCTGTTGCCATCCGCCGCTTCGCTGGCCTTCACCAACACCGAGGAAATCGGCACTTATGCCGTCAATTTCCTCTCCAAAGACACGGCCCGCGCCGAATACTTCGCCGTCAACCTGTTCGACCCCTCCGAATCGAACATCCGCCCGGCAGAGACCCTGCGCATCGGCCAAACCACGCTCAACCCCGCCGCTGCCGAGCAAACCGGCCTGCGCGAACTGTGGCCCTGGCTGGCTGGGCTGGCGCTGGCGGTTTTGCTGATTGAATGGATGGTCTATCACCGCAATCAGTAATCAGTAATCAGTTATCAGTTATCAGTTATCAGTTGCCAGTTGCCAGTTGTCAGTTGCCAGTTGCCAGTTGTCAGTTGCCAGTTGCCAGTTGCCAGTTGTCAGTTGCCAGTTGCCAGTTGTCAGTTGCCAGTTGTCAGTTGCCAGTTGTCAGTTGTCAGTTGCCAGTTGCCAGTTGTCAGTTGCCAGTTGCCAGTTGCCAGTTGCCAGTTGTCAGTTGCCAGTTGCCAGTTGCCAGTTGCCAGTTGTCAGCAAACAGTAAGCAGTATCCATTCTGCATTCTGCATTCTCAATGTCCTTCACCTCCCCCCTCTTCCTCCTGCTCCTCCTGCTCCTGCCCCTCTTTGCCTGGCTAGCGCTGGTAGCGCAAGCAGCGCAAGTGGCGCAAGATAATATCTTGCGCTACAAAAGGGAGTTTCTTTCGCTCGTCTTGCGCCTGGTCATCGTTTTATGCCTGGCGCTTTCCCTGGCCGGGCTGGAGATTACGCGCGGCGGGGACGAGTTGGCGGTCGTCTTCCTGGTGGATGTCTCCGATTCGATGTCGGAGCAGGCCGTTGCCGCGGAACTCGATTATGTTCGGCAGGCAATGGGCGCGATGGGGCCGGAGGACCAAGCCGCCATTGTGCTGTTCGGGGCCGATGCACTGGTTGAGCGTCCCATGCTGCCCGGCAACGCGCTGGGACGGGTCACGTCCGCGCCGGTCACAACCCAAACCGACCTGGCCGAAGCCATCCGCCTGGGGTTGGCACTCTTCCCCTCCGGCGCGGCCCGCCGCATGGTGATTCTTTCAGACGGCGCGCAGACCACCGGCGATGCGCTCAAAGCCGCCGAATTTGCCGCCGAAGCCGGCGTACAAATGGTGGTGGTGCCATTCAGCGTTGAACCCGGCGCGGAGGCCAGCTTAACTGACATCGAGGCCCCGTCCAACCTGCGTCCCGGCGAGCGCTTCGACCTCAACGTCTCCATCCAATCCAGCCAGCCCACCCGCGCCACCCTGCGCGTGCTGGCCGATGGCGAAATTCTCTACGAACAGCCCCACGACTTGCGGCGCGGAAGCCAGACCTTCAGCCTGCCGCTGGTGGTAGGACAAGCGGGACAGGATAAAATCCTTTCCTACTTGCGTTACCAGGTGGAAATTTCTCCGCAAGACGATACCTTTTACCAGAACAACCGGCTGTACGCCTTCTCCAAAATCGAGGGGCCGCCGCGCCTTCTGATGGCCGCCCCGCCCCCCGGCGAGACCCTGCCCGGCGGCGCAACCCGCCCCGATGAGCATTCTGCCCTGCGCGCCGCGCTGCAAGCCGCCGGTTACGCGGTGGATTGGGTCACGCCCTCCCGCCTGCCCGCCGATTTGGCCGGGCTGGCCCCATACAACGCCCTGGTGCTGGTCAATGTTCCGGCGCGCGCGTTGAGCAACCGCCAGATGGAAACCATCCAGGCCTACGTCCGCGATTTGGGCGGCGGGCTGCTGGTGGTGGGCGGCCCCACCAGTTTTGGCGTGGGCGGCTATTTCGAGACTCCGCTGGAGGCCGCCCTGCCGGTGGATATGCAAATCAAAGACGAACAGCGCCGCCCCTCGCTGGCAATCGTCTTCATCATTGACCATTCCGGCAGCATGAGCGAGACCTCCGGCGGGGTCAGCAAGCTGGAACTCGCCAAAGAGGCCGCCGCCCGCTCGGTGGATTTGCTCTTCCCCACCGACCGGGTGGGTGTCATTCAGTTTGATGACGCGGCGGCCTGGGTGGTGCCGATGACGGAACTGAACAATCCAGCGGCAGTCCAAGCCGCAATTGGCAGTATTCGCATTGGCGGGGGGACAGACATCCTGGCCGGATTACAGGCGATGGCGCGCGTCCTGCCCGATGACCCGGCCAAAGTCAAACACGTCATCCTGCTGACCGATGGCGGCGCGGACCCCAGCGGAATCCCGGAGCTGGTGCAGAAACTCTACGCCGAAAACGGCATCACGCTCTCAACCGTGGCCGTTGGACGAGACGCCGCGCCCTTCCTGAAAGATTTGGCCGAACTCGGCAACGGACGCTATCACTTCACGACCGACCCGGCCTCCATCCCCAGCATTTTCACCGAGGAGACCAGCCTGGCAAGCCGCGCCTACATCGAGGAGGGCCGCTTTGCCCTGCAACTCGTCAACGCCTCGCCGATTCTCTCTGGCCTTGAAAGCCTGCCGCCGCTCTATGGCTATGTTGCCAGCAGCCCCAAGGAACTGGCGCAGGTGATTTTGTCCGCCGGTGGGACGGGAAACAACCGCAATGACCCCATTTTAGCCGCCTGGCAATATGGCCTGGGGCGCTCGGTGGCTTTTACATCGGACGCCACCGGGCGCTGGGGCCGCGATTGGGTCTCGTGGAGGGAGTACGCCGCCTTTTGGGCGCAGGCGACGCGCTACGTTTTGGGCGAAATGAGCGCCGCCCGCCTGCAAATGGATGTGACTCTGCGGGGCGAGATGGCCCGCCTGACCCTCGAGGCGCGCGGCCCCGACGGGGACTTTCTGAATGGCTATCAGGTAACGGCCAACGTGGTCGCGCCGGAGGGCCGGATGCAAACCGTTATTCTGCGCCAAACCGCGCCAGGGCGCTATGAGGCCGAGTTCAAGCCATCCGAGCAGGGCGTGTACCTGTTCCGCTTCGATGGACAGGGGCAATCGGCTGCGTTTGCCGAAACACTGGGCTGGGCCTTGCCTTATTCGCCCGAATACCGCGATATTAATCCCAACCCCGATTTGCTGGTGCGCCTGGCGGCGCTGACGGGCGGCAATGTGGCCTCGGCCAATCCCGCCGAGGTCTTTACCCATAACCTGAAGGCTGCGCGCGCTTCGCGGCCGGTTTGGCCCTGGCTGATGGCGCTGGCGGCCATTTTGCTGCCCTTCGATGTGGCCGCCCGGCGGCTGATTCTCACCCGGCAAGACTGGGAGCGGATACGGGAGATGATTCAGGCGCGGTGGACCACCTTCCAGCCGCCGAACAAAGCGCCGGTCACGGTCTCCACCCCCAGCATGGAGGCCCTGCGCAAGGCAAAGGAACGCTCGAAAACGGAAGCAGGCCCAACGCCCGCTCCCACCCCGCCACAGCCGCCGATTCTGCCTTCCATAGCGGAGAAATCTGCAGCCCCGGAAATGTCCAATTTGTCCAAAGAAGAAGAAAAAGAAACATCCATCGCCAATGCGCTGTTGGCAAAAAAGCGCAACCGCCAGCGGCAGGGGTAGTTTATTGGTACTGTTCGCGCAGGGCAGCCAGTAAAAGCGGTTCTTGCTCTGGTAAGACGGTGCGCGGGTCGAGCAGAACGTGGGCATTTTCGGCGCGGGCAACGATGGGGGGCGCATGTTTTCGCAGTTTCGCCAGGAACTTATCGGGAGATGGCACGGAAAGACTCAAGACGAAGGTGGGGATACTCTCGCCCGGCAGGCTGCCGCCGCCGACGGTCGATTCCGCCGGAACGACCTGACCGCAGCCGAGTTCCGTTTTCCAGGCTTCGGCCCTGGCTTTGATGTTGTCCGGCGTCTGCGCAATCATCTGCCAGATGGGGATTTCGCGCTCGGCCTCGTCTTTCAGGTAGTGGATGAGCGTGGCCGAGAGGGCCGCCAGGCGAGTCTTATCGGCGCGGACGGCGCGGGCCAGGGGATGCTTCTTGATTTTGGCAAGCAAATCGGCCCTGCCCAAGATGATACCGGCCTGCGGGCCACCCAACAGTTTATCGCCGGAGAACATGACGACATCGGCGCCGGCGGCCAGCGATTCTTGGACGGTTGGTTCGTGCGCCATGCCGTAGCGGACGACATCAATGAGGGTGCCAGAGCCGAGGTCGTCAATCAATATCGCGCCGTGCTGGTGAGCCGTTTTGACCATCTCGTTTAAGGCCGGTTCTTCGGTAAAGCCGATGATGCGGAAGTTGGAGCGGTGGGCGCGCATTAGAACGGGTTGGGGAACGGATGAGAAGGCGGATAGAGCCTCTTCGTAATCGGCAATGCGGGCTTTGTTGGTGGTTCCAATTTCGACCAGTTTGGCGCCGCTTTGCTTCATCACATCTGGCACGCGAAAACCACCGCCAATTTCAATCAGTTGCGAGCGCGGGAGAATGACCGGTTTGCCCTTTGCCAGCGCCGAAAGCACAAGCAAGACCGCCGAGGCGCAGTTGTTGACGACAACTGCCGCTTCTGTCCCAGTTAACTGCTTGAGCAAGGATTCGGCATGAATGAGGCGCGAGCCGCGTTTGCCGGTTGCGAGGTCAAATTCGAGGTTGGTGTAGCCGGCGGAGGCGGCCAGCATGGCATCTATAGCGGATTTGCTCAAGGGGGCGCGCCCCAGGTTGGTGTGCAGGATGACGCCCGTGGCGTTGATGACCGGTTCCAGGGTAGGTTTTGTCCACCCGGCGAGACGGGACGCGGCCCGGGCCAGGAGTTCCTCGTTTGACGGGACTTCCTTGCCAGCCTGGACATCGCCCCGAATCGCGTCGAGCGTTACGCGAAGGGCCTGTACCGTAAGCGGGCGGCCATATTCCGCAACCAGGGCGGCGGATTGCTTGAGCAGAATATCAACCGAGGGGAGGCTGCGGAGGGTTGTCATGGGGGGCGAGGAGGGTTTCGCGGGTGCGCAGGAGGTATTCGATGGCGGCCAGGCCGAGCGCCAGCCACAAGCCAACCGAGAAATCGAGGATGCGCCCGATGTTGAGCCAGGCTAGGACGGCAAAATAGACCCCAAACCAGGTGGCCTGGCGGGTAATGACACGCGGTTCGATAGGCGGGTGGGAGGGAAATAAACGGTTAAGCAGGTACACCAGGGGCAAGGCAGTGCCGGTGCAAGCCAACACAACCAGGGCAAAAAAGCCCCAACGCGGCCAAAGGGTGGGTTCGGTCAGGTTGAGCAACAGGTATAGCCCGCCCCAGCCGCCGATGATGAGCAGCAGGGTCGGGACGAGGAAGGGTCGGTAGGAGGGGGTTTCGTCCATGTGCAGATTATACCCCGCAAAGAAACCTGCCGGCGCTGGCATCTGCAATGCCGCTGCAGCCGTTGAGGACGTAGGCGGTGTTGGCAAAGACGCCTACGACGGGGTTGCTGAAAATCCGCCTTGAGTAGGAAGAAAAATATTCATGCACCAAAACCGTTATCCGTTGTTAAGGCGCTTCCTTGTTCGGTTTCGCTAACAAGGTTTGTTAAGTTTGTCTAAAGTCGAATAACAAAAAACTGGCAGAGCTACCCTGCCAGTTTTTTTAAGAGTCTTCGTAGAACTACTCTTCTTCCTTCTTGCCGCGTTCCACGCTGAGCTCAGGTTCGATGCCTTCGACAACTTCGGTTGATTCGACTTCTTCTCGGGTCGCAGTCGCCACAACTACCGCTTCATCCCCGTCAGTCAATACTTGCACCCCAGCCGGAATGGGCAGGTCTTTGACATAAATGGCATCGCCCAGGGCCGCCAGTTTGCTCAAATCAACTTCGATGCGCTCCGGCAGGTCATTCGGCAGGGCTTCCACTTCGATTTCATCCATGCTTGTGACAATCGCAGCCTGAAATTCCTTAATCGCGGGGGCCGTCCCAAAGAAATGCAGGCTCACATAGGTGCGGATGGTTTCAGTGAGCGACACAGCCTGAAAATCAACATGGGTGAAGAAATTCTTGATGAAATTCTTCTGCTTTTCGCGCACCAGGGCTACAATCTGCTGTCCTTCCATCTCAATGGTGACAATGCTGGACGAGGTCAATTTGGGCAAAACCAGCCCTGTTTCATGCGCGTTCAGCGAAATTGGGGTCGGCTGCATGGCGTGACCATAGACCACGCCGGGCAGGAGTCCCTGGCGGCGGAGTTGCCGCACCTGTTTGCCAGTGACAGTGCGTTTGGTAGCTTTCAAAACAACTTTTTCCATCTTACTTTTCTCCTCGGGCGCCTCTCACCCTGTCCCTTTCAGTCCACAGGATTACCTTCGCCCTTTTAAAATGTTATGGCGGCCGAATTGCCGCACATACTGACAATTATTTGCGCCGGAATAAAGACCTCCCGGCCAAAATCACCAGGCCGGTGACCAGCCCGCCCAACACCCCAGCAAAAATGGCGGCGCGCCCATCAACCAGGGTTTGAACATTTCCATTGACATTCCGGCCAATCAACACTCCGGCGCGAATGTTCTCGGCGTTGATTTGTGAGCCGGCAACAATGGCGGCTTTCATCTCTGGGGAATTGACCGAAGTACCAACAACCATCGCCGTTTTGCCGCTGACCGAAATCAACTCGCCGCGCGCGCCACCCACAAAGGACTCGCGCATATCGGCCTGCTTTGCGCTGACAGCGCCAATGACTGCCTGCCGTCCGCTGAATTTGCCAACCGCCGCCGCGCCGACGATGATACCGTTTACATCGGCTTCTTCCGCTTCCAAACTGCGGATGGCCGACTGACTGGCGCGTACCAATTCGGCGTGAACCGTATTCACATTCACGTTCGAGAGATTGACAATCTGCGGGATTTCAACTTCTTCAGACATAGCGGCCTCAAGCGAAAAAACGCGCCTCCATTGCGGGGAGGCGAATGAACAGCAAAGTCGAATTTTAGCCTGTCAGCGGTCATTCGTCAAGATTCGCGCCTTGCTTCACGCGAGTATAATTACCCCATGCGCACCAAACAATTTCTCATCTGGCTGCTACTCCTGGCTCTCGGAGTCGGATGGCTGCTTCCGCCCGAAAAAGTCCGCGCCAGCCAATCGCTCCCCGCCCCGCAAGGCGCCGTGAGCGCCTATGAACTGATTGCCGCCATGAACACCCTGCGCGTCTCTTATGGCAACCCGCCACTCATCGAAGACCCCATCATCAACGCCGTTGCTCAATACACCGCCCAGGTCATGGCCGATAACCAGATGTCGTGGCACATCGGCGATGTACGCGGACGAATCGCCGCAGCCGGTTACGGCGGCGGCGCGACCGTTTGGGCCACCGAAAACTTTGCCGTCGGCGCCTCGATGGGCATTGACCAGATCATGGCCGCCTGGGCCGACCCCGACCACATGCGCCCGGCCGTCACTGCCGCCTATTGCCATGTGGGGGCAGGCGTGGCAACTTCAGCCAACGGCAAAACCTACTATGTTTTACAGGCCGCCTACATCAGCGGGCAGCCCTGCGGCAGCTACACACCAGCAACCGGCGGAACGCCCGGTTCGAGCGGTTCCGGCTACGTCCCCCAATACATCGTTCCCGTCCAAATTGCCACGCCCGATGCCGATGGCAACGTTTATCACATTGTCCAAACGGGTCAATCCTTCTGGTCCATCGCAATTGCCTACCAGATTACCATCGCCGACCTCGAAACCTGGAACAACCTGAGCCGCGAAACCCCGCTTAAGGCCGGGCAAAAGCTCTATATCCCCGGCAAGAACACCACCGGTTACGCCACCCCGACGCCAAAAGGAATGGTTACGCGCAGCACACCCGATGCCGATGGGCGAATTATCCACGAAGTGCAGGCTTACCAGGCGCTCATCCCCATTGCGCAAGCCTACGGCGTGACCGTTGACCATATCCTGGCCCTGAACGGTCTGCAAAAAGACTGGCCGCTGTATATTGGGCAAAAACTGGTCATTGCCCCTGGCAACGTGACTCCCAGCCCCACCCTGAGTGCCATCCAAAAACTCACCCCCGAAGCGGACGGAAAATACTATCATGTTGTCCAGAGCGGGCAAACGCTCTCATGGATTGCGAATTACTATGCTATCCCACTCGCCAGTTTGATGCTCTGGAACGGGTTGAACAACGACTCGATTATCCGCCCCAATCAGAAATTGCTCCTGCTGGTGACCCCACCCGTCACCGAAACACCCACCCCCACCCCACTGACCCCGACTCCCACCTCCCAACCAACCTTCACGCTGACGCCCACGCTCAATGCTGAAGCCGCCGCCGTTTCCTCCACGTCAGCCGCGTCTGAGAATGGGTGGCCCGCCCCCATGATGGTGGTCATTGTTTTGGGGTTGGGCGGGCTGACCTGGTACTTGTTGGCCCGAAAAGTTCAGGGGTAAATACACCGCAATACACTTGGGATAATCGCTGGCGCACAGGTCATTGTGGGCATTCAATAGCCCTGGATGGCGTTGGGGGCCATTGTGATGCTCTTGATGCACGAGAGCCTGCCAGTGTCATCATAGAAACTGATGTTTGGGTGCGGTGAGAACGCCTCTGCCTCTACTCGACTATCCGGCCACGCAACGGGAGTGCAGACTTTCGAAGTCTCGGAGACTTCGGAAGTCTGCAAGGCTGTCCCACATCCGCCGGTTGATCGGCGGGCGGGTTTGTTTTACGCCACCACTTCGCCTTCCACCACCTCCCCCTGCGTTACTGTGGAAAACACCAACCCATCTTTTCCGCGATCCGCCTGAATCACATCGCCTTCGCGGAACTCACCCGCCAGAATCTTGAGCGCCAGCGGGTCTTGCAGCTCGCGCTGGATGGCGCGTTTGAGCGGACGGGCGCCGAAGTCGGGATCGTAGCCGACCTCCGCCAGGTATTCGCGTGCGGCTTCGCTGACTTCGAGCCGATAGCCCTTGTCTGCCAGCAGTTGGCTGACGCGGCGCAGTTGAATATCCACGATGCCCGCGAGGTGTTCCTTCCGCAGCGGATGGAAGATGACCATCTCGTCAATGCGGTTGAGGAATTCGGGGCGGAAGTGATTCTGCATCACGCGCGTGATCTCATCCCGCGTCACGGTATGACCGCCCTCCCACAACTGGTTGCCCAGGTTGGAGGTCATGATCACAACCGTGTTACGGAAGTCCACCGTGCGCCCCTGACCGTCGGTCAGGCGGCCGTCGTCGAGCAGTTGCAGCAGCACGTTGAAGACCTCATGATGCGCCTTTTCGATTTCATCGAACAGCACCACGCTGTACGGTCGGCGGCGGACCGCTTCGGTCAACTGACCGCCTTCCTCATAGCCCACGTAGCCAGGCGGCGCGCCAATGAGACGGCTGACCGTGTGCTTCTCCTGATACTCGCTCATGTCAATGCGGATCATGGCGTGGTCGTCATCGAACAGGAACTCCGCCAGGGCGCGCGCCAGTTCGGTCTTGCCGACGCCCGTCGGTCCCAAAAAGATGAACGAACCAATCGGACGGTTCGGGTCTTGCAGACCTGCGCGGGCGCGGCGCACGGCTTTCGACACCACGCTCACCGCTTCGTCCTGCCCGACGACGCGCTGATGCAGCCGCTCCTCCATGTGGATCAACTTCTGCGTTTCGCCTTCGAGCAGACGCGAGACGGGAATGCCCGTCCATCTTGCAACAATGGCGGCGATTTCCTCCGCATCCACTTCCTCTTTCAGCAGCGCGCCTTCGCTCTGCATGGACTTGAGTCTGGCTTCGGCGGCTTGAATCTTCTGTTCGATTTCGCGCAGTTCGCCGTATTTCAATCGCGCCGCCTTTTCGAGATTGGCTTCGCGCTCGGCGCGTTCGATCTCGACGCGGGTCTGTTCCAGTTTTTCCTTCAGGCTTCGCAATTCAGCGATGGCTTGTTTCTCGGTCTGCCAGCGGGCTGAGAGCGCCTTCGACTTCTCGCGCAAATCGGCGAGTTCCTTTTCGAGGCTGGCAAGCCGTTCCTTCGACGCCTTGTCCTTTTCCTTCTTCAACGCCTCGCGCTCGATCTCCAACTGCATGATGGCGCGATCCACCTCGTCCAGTTCCTGCGGCTTGGAGTCGATTTCGGTGCGCAGGCGGGCGGCGGCTTCGTCAATCAGGTCAATCGCCTTGTCGGGCAGATGCCGGTCGGGAATATAGCGGTGGCTGAGGGTCGCCGCGGCGATCACGGCGGGATCGGTGATGCGCACGCCGTGATGCACTTCGTAGCGTTCCTTGAGTCCGCGCAGGATCGAGATCGTGTCCTCCACGCTCGGCTCTTCCACCAGCACGGGCTGGAAGCGCCGCTCCAGCGCGGGGTCTTTCTCGATGTTCTTGCGGTACTCGTCCAGTGTGGTCGCGCCGATCATGTGCAGTTCGCCGCGCGCCAGCATGGGCTTGAGCATGTTGCCCGCGTCCATGGCGCCTTCGGCTTTGCCCGCGCCGACGACGGTGTGCATTTCGTCAATGAACAGGATGATTTCGCCCTGCGCCTCGGTCACTTCCTTGAGGACGGCTTTGAGACGTTCCTCGAACTCGCCGCGATACTTCGCGCCCGCGATGAGCGCGCCCATATCGAGCTGCACCAGCCGCTTCTTTTTCAGACCTTCGGGTACGTCGCCGTTGACGATGCGCTGCGCCAGCCCCTCGACGATGGCGGTCTTGCCGACGCCGGGTTCGCCCACCAGCGCGGGATTGTTCTTCGTGCGGCGCGTCAAAATCTGGACGACGCGGCGGATCTCCTCGTCGCGCCCGATCACGGGGTCGAGTTTGCCCTGACGCGCGTAGGCGGTCAGGTCGCGCCCGTAGCGTTCGAGCGCCTGATAGGTATCTTCAGGATTCTGCGAGGTCACTCTCTGGGAGCCGCGCACAGTTTTCAGCGCGGCGAGAATCGCGTCCTTCGTCAAGCCGAAAGAGGCGAGACGCTTGCCCTCGATGGATTCGGTCAAACCGAGCAGGATGTGTTCCGCCGAGACGTAATCGTCCTGCATGCCTTTGGCGTAGCGTTCGGCGGCGCGCAGAACGTCCGCGGCGGCCTGGCTCAGGCCAACCTGCATGTTCGCGCCGTGAATTTGTGGGCGCCCCGCCAGCTCGTGTTCCAATTCTTCACGCAAGGCGAGGGTCGAACCGGCAATTTTGGTCACGATGGCCGGGACGACGCCGCCCTCCTGCCGAATCAGCGCCAACTCCAGGTGAATCGGCTCGATGGCCTGGTGATGATGTTCCTGAGCGATTTGCTGGGCTTGCAAAATCGCTTCCTGTGATTTCTGGGTGAATTTATCCAGATTCATGGTGTTTCTCCTACCAATAAAATGATTTCAGGATAACTTGACCTGTTTCAGTCAATTTCCTGAAAATAGTATATGGAGAGGGTGTTGGAGATGGGTTAGACGCAAATAAAAGAAATATTGGAAAATGGGCCCATCCATCACTCTAACCCGGCTGTGACGTTCTCAAAATGCTCGATGCGCGGGGTGACACCGGGAATGCCCTCTACGGCGATCGCATCGCACTGCCAGGTGTCAATTTCATGTTCGGCGGCATAATGCCTGGCCGCGGCGTGCATGTGTTTGAGTTTGCGGGGCGTTAAGGCTTCTTCGGGCAGGCCAAAGCTGCGCGAGGCGCGCGCTTTCACTTCCACAAAAACGCTCACATCCTCGATGCTGGCGATAATGTCAATTTCGCCGTAGGGGGTGCGGATGTTCCTCGCCAAGATTCGATACCCCCTTTCCACCAGGTAGGTGGCGGCGGCCTGCTCGCCCCATTGTCCCATTTTTTGATTATGCTTCATCATCGGAATTTCTCCAGGAAACTGCGCAGCCGGAATCCAACCCCGCGCTGACGCGAATGACCCTCGCGCGAAAGCCGTTCGTAGTGCTTGAGCATCTCCTGGATGGTGCGCTGAATGTCATAGCGCTGCGACTCCTTGCGTGCCTGCTGACCCATCCGGCGGCGGGCAGATTCATCCAGGCACAGACGAGTGAGTTTGGCGGTAAATGCGGCCAGGTCCTCGCTGGAAAGATAACCGCTGACGCCGTCCTTGACGATATCCCCTACTCCCACTGAATCAATTCCCATCACCGGCAGTCCGGCGGCCATGGCCTCGATGACCGAAAGTGGATGCACCTCGCTCACTGAAGCAGTGACAAACACATCACACATCAAAAGATAATTGGGCAGTTCAGCATACGAAACGCGCCCGGCAAAATGAATTGAATCACCGTAGCCGCTATCGAGAGCCTGTTCTTCCAGTGTCTTGCGCTCTGGGCCATCGCCAACCAGCAACAGTTGGACATTCGGAAGAGCCTCCCGCAACCCGCAAAAAGCCTTGAACAGGAAAGGCAGGTTCTTCTCAGGGGCCAAGCGGCCTGTATAAACCAACAAGAGGTCGTCGGCCCGCAGGCCGTAACGCTCACGCTGCGCACGGCCATCAGACTTGTAAAACCGATTCAATTCCACGCCATTCGGAACGATGGTGATGGGCGCATTTACTTTTAAGCGGCGCAGCACCCCGGCCATCCCCGGCGAGGGCGAGATGACCATATCCACCGCTGCGCAGAATTCGGGCATGTACGTTTCGAGCAAACTGTCACTAATTTCGGGCGGGATGCCGGGCAGATAAGTCTGGGCGTAGATGTCATAGCGGGTATGGTTCGTGAAAATGATCGGGATGTTAAGCGGGCGGCAATATCGCAGAGCCAGTCGTCCGCTTATAAAAGGATGATGGACGTGAACAACATCCATCGTTTGCAACAGCTGTTTTGCCCGGCGGCTGTGCTGAAAAGACAGGTAATAGCCCGTATTGACCAATGGAAAGCCGGGAGAACGGATGATGTGCGGCTCATCATCAGGATAGCCTTCGTTGCCAAAGGTAAATACAAAGACATCATGCCCGGCCTGTTCGAGGTAACGCTTGTTCAACTCGATATAGTTGGTGATTCCGCTGATGTGCGGCTTGTAGGTATCGGCCATCATTCCGATGCGCATAGTGTGAAAGACTCCAATCCGAATTTAAGAACACAATTTTTCAAGAAAACCATATTAAGTTCATGATTAAGTCGTATAGACGTGTTTACAAAACTGTAACCGCTTTTCATTATTTTTAGTACCCAGGTCATATTCTGGATTATATCGTTTTATCTCATAATGAGAGCATCCAAAGGAGTTGAACCGCCCCAGCGACTTCAACAATGGATAGGGCTATTGATTTCACAGCCGCCGCCCCAGCGTTTGTGAATTGCCCGGCCCCGCGCGCAAACCATTCCAACGGTTTCTCGGCTTTCTCGATTCAGTTCAATTCTCCATTTCCCCCATTTCTGGTACAGGGCAATCCAGAATTGCAGCCAGGCATGGGGTTTGGATGATATTGCCTGGACCCGAAAAACGAAATACTGCCTCTCGGCAGTTGCGCAGCCTCTCGCTGCTTGAATGATGGAAATGATAGATGAGAAAGGAAGGCTGATGATGTTTACAAAAGTTTATCGGTTCATTACTGCCCTGGCGATACTCTCCCTGGCCTGGGGAGGCTTCCAACCCGTGTTGGCGGCCCCGCAAGAACAGTCGCCCGCATCCTTCAATTTCGCCAACCGCGTACTTTCGATAAGCACGAACAGATTGGAGATCCGTTTCGAAAACGGCGCCATCAATTATCTAAAAGACAAGGTCTCGGGCGAAATCCTGGTCAACGGCAGTTCCACCCAAAATCGCCCCTCGGTTACCCAGGGCTTTATCGGATTCTCGTCGAAGGACGCTAGCGGAAATTATTACTTGCGCTGGCCGACCGAATCTTCGGCGGTGACATTCTCCCTGCTCCAGCCCAATGCCGGGCGGCTGACGTATTCCACGCTGTATTACAACGGCTCACCCGCGCCCGGCAGCACGCTGGTCTATGATATCACCATCGACTCGAGCGGCGAAATCCTGGTTCAAATCACCGGCACGGAAGGCACGGCGGGCTTCCAGCCCTTCCGCGTTGACCTGCCAATCATGAACTCCGTCACGCAGTCGGTCATCTTGGGCAGCGGGGCAGAATATTTCCGTTCGGATGCCGCCAAAGACGACCAGGTTTCGTTCCCCGGCTTTGGGTTGTATTCGCCAACCATGTCGGTCATCAAGGGAACCCAATCAGTGGCTGGGGTCTGGTCAGAATCAACCCGCTACGCGCCCGATAATATCGAGCTGCTCCACCGCCCGGCCTACGACCATCTCGTTTTATATGCCGGGCAAGATATGGCGGCAGCCAACAAACAACAAATCAGTTCACCGGTCTGGCGCATTGGAACCTACCCGGCCTGGTACGAAGCCGCCCGCCGCTGGAAGGCAACTTTCGAGGCCCGCACCGGCGCGAAGCCGCTCTGGCAACATGCCGCTCCCTGGGTGCGCAACATTCACACGGTATTCGAGGCTGCCAATAATGACTATAGCGAAAAGCCGCAAAAATTTGCCGAACTGGCCTCCATTACGCCGCCGCAAAAAACCCTGTACTACGAGTGGAACGGCGACCGCATCGTCCTGTTTGGCGACCCCACCCTGGTGCGCAACAGCAACCGCCCGACCGCTCTCGAAATGCAGTATGTCCGTCAATATGGCTGGCCGATGATTCTTTACCATCCTTACACCCTGATTTTCAACGAACAGGCCGCAGCCCGGCGACTGAACATGCTGGGTGAGATGAACTGGCTGCCGCCCGGCTACCAATTTACGCCAGATTACGCAGGAACGCCCGCCAACTGGCAAACCTACTGGGCCGATGTGCGCGGGACCTATGATTCAGAACTTCACCTGCTGCATCCGGCCTCCGAACAATTCAGAAATTACCTGCCCCGCAATCTGAATAACTACCTGAACAAATATGGCGCAGTCGGCGCATACATGGACACCCTCGGCATGGACGCTGGCGACTGGTTCTTGGCAGGCAAACAGGTGCAAAACGGTGATAGCTTTGTGCTGGGTGAAATGAAAGTCATTGCCCTGGCGCGGCAATCCAACCCCAACCTGGCAATCATGAGCGAATATTCCGCGCCCTGGCTGCTGCCACACATCTTCTTTACCTACGAAGGCACCGAAACCTTCCTGCGCCAAAACCAATACGCAAAGACCCGCCTCAACCATCCGCTCAAAGTAGCCCTTACAGGCAGCTACCGCTGGGCCAAGGAAGACAATACTGAAGCAATTGACGACAACATCTCGGCCCTGCTCGGCACCCTGCCGCAGGTTTCGCTGGTGGGCGATTGGGACGTTTCCAATGACCGCGCCGCCTGGAGCCAGGCCCGCGCAAAGTTATTTACCGAAAACGACCTGTTTAACGACATCCCGCCAGTGTGGAAGGATGGCACCCTGGCTTACTATCGCAGCAAGAGCGGCAACTGGTTTGCCTATAAAAAAATCGGTTCTATATATGGTTATGTGGAAATCCTGCCAAACGAAAGCGAGGTCGTGCGCCTGACGAAAGACAACATCCCGGCTGTAACCGCCACCCCGCAGCCCACGAAAACGCCGCTGTCAACGTCCACCCCCTCCCCGCAGACCACCATCCCCCCGCCGGCTGAGCCTTATGGGTACGCCGAGATAACGCCCGCCCGCATTGCACCCACCGAGACCGCGCTGGTCACGCTCGGCTTGAACAACATTCCAGGGCAAGGCTACTCCGGCGTTGAATTTTCCTGCTCATTTGCCGAAGGCGCAATCGAAATCAGCGAGATGTCCGTCACCAACCTGTTTGGCGATGACCCGGTGCTGGCACTCAATGGCCCCCAGAAGGGCACTTTTATCATCGCCATCGCAGCCAGCGGGGAGAATCGGGCCAGCAAAAGCGGGGCGGTGTTCACGTTCCGGGCAAAAGCGCTTAATGCAGGCGCTGTCAATCTACAATGCCAGGCGCGCGTCTCCAGCGACGACAAAACGCTCGCCAGCCTGCCCTTCCTGAATGCCGACCTGTTCATCGCCGACTTCACCCCGACCCCAACGCTGACCCTGGAGCCAACCATCACCCCCACCTTCCCGCCGACATCTACGCCTGGCCTGCGCCCCACTGCCACCGTTCCGCCCCCCACCACCGGCACGGTCAGCGGTCAAATCCAGGTCAGTAAACCGGCCACAGTCGCATTCTACGCAACGGATAACAGCCTGATAACATCGCTCACCACGGCGGAGAATGGCGCGTTCGAACTCGAACTCTTGCCCGGAGTATATCTCGTCAAAATAACCGCCAGCGGATTCCTCTCTGCGCAAGGACAGGTGAACCTGAACGCCGGTCAAACGGTGGAATTACCCATCATCAAACTCCTGGCCGGAGACTTGGATGGGAATAACGTGATTGACCAGTTCGACGCCCTGACAATTGGCATGAACTACAACGCCAACCTCCCCGCCGAAGCAGATTTGAACGCCGATGGAGTGATCAACCTGCTCGATTTACGTCTCCTGGCGCGCAACTATCGCAAAGCAGGGCCAATCAACTGGTAATTGAATCACCTGCAAAATTGCAAACCCCCATTCTCGGCTGAGGATGGGGGTTTCTATCAGCAATTGGCAATTGAACACGCAACGAAACCGCAGGCTTTCGCCTGCAGTACGAGTTGATTGAAATCGCTGATGTTTCTGTTACGAAGGTTGCCAGCCGCTCCTATCTATTTTATACTTGGCGCAGAAAAATTATCTTGAGGAGGGCCGATGAACAACGATTCTGCGCAAGTGGCTGTTTTCATTGACTACGACAACATCGAAATCAGCGTCACCGATACCCTCGGCAAAGACGCCGAAGTGGAGTGGGATAAAGTGCTGGAAACCGCCAGCCGAATCGGGCGGACGGTGTTGCGGCGCGCTTACGCCGATTGGTCGGAACAGCGCAGTGTGCAGCGCGATTTGCTGGGGCTGGGCATTGACCTGGTGCATGTCTCCAGCAAACGCGGCAAAAACGCCGCCGACATCCGCATCGTCATTGATGCTCTTGAAATGCTCTATAACCCCAACAGCCGCATCACCCACGTCCTGCTGGTATCGGGCGATGGCGATTTCACCGAGCTGGTTCACCGTCTGCGCGAAAAAGGCAAAGTGGTGATTGGAATTGGAATCAGCGGCACAAGCGCCGAATACCTGGTGAACGCTTGCGACGAGTTCATCTTCTACGACAAACTGATTGCCCCGCTGCCCACCGCCATCAACCCGAAAAAGATTTCGCCCAGTGAAGCGCCCGCCCCCTCCTTCGACATTGCCGAAGCGCGACTGCTCCTGCGCCGCGTGCTGGAAACCTGGGAGGGCGAATGGATGCTCGCTTCAGAGTTAAAAAAATCTATGCTGCGACTCAACCCCTCTTTCAGCGAGCGAAATTACAACTTCTCCAGTTTTAAAGACTTTTTGCAAGCCCAGCAAGATATCATTAACCTGCGCACCAACAACGCCCAACTCGAAGCGCAACTCATCCCCGAAGCCCCGCCCTCCCCCGAAACGATTCTCGAAACCTATTTGCAGATTCTCGCCTCGCAAAAAATCCGCATGACCCCCAACGAGTACCGCCCGGCCATCATCTTTAAATTCCACGAGTTCGGTAAGACCGGCGGGCTTTCGCTCACCCAACTCAAAGACAAAGTCCACGCCCACTTCGAGGAGAACGCGCCACACGTCACCGGGCAATACATCACCGAAACGGCACACCAGTTGTTCCACACCTTCTGCTTTACGTTTGACAAAGAGAACAACGGTCAGGCATCCGATGTCAAACTATGGGACCGGCGCGTGGCCTTTGCCCCCGAAATCAACCGCGCCACCGAACTGCTCGACCGCTGCGACCGGGGCCTCTTGCAAAAAATTGGCAAAACCGTTGGCTCGCCCGATAAAATTGACAAAGAAGTGGCCGCGCGCCTGCTCTATGGCAGTTTTCGCGGGCAACGCATGTTAGACCATGTGAGCCAGTTGATTGCCGGGTTGAAATCATGAAAAAAAGCAAGTTTTACGTCGTTTGGAAAGGCCGCCAGCGCGGGATTTTTCGCTCATGGGAGGAATGTTCCATGCAAGTCTCTGGCTACCCTGGCGCCGAGTTCAAAGCCTTCGAGAGTCTCCCGGCTGCCGAAGCCGCGCTGCGCGGCGGTTACGAACAGTTTCGCGGAAAAACGGCCTACGCCCAGGCCTGGCTGCTCGCCCCAACCCAACCCATCTTGCCCTCAATTTGCGTAGATGCAGCGTGCAGCGGCACCCCCGGACCAGTCGAATGGCGCGGTGTGCAAACCGAAACCGGAGAGGAAATCTTTCACCAGGGGCCATATCCCGACGGGACGAACAACATTGGCGAATTCCTGGCAATTGTTCATGCCCAGGCATGGGTGACGAAAAACAACCTGCTCATGCCGATTTACTCCGACAGCGAAACCGCCCTTTCATGGGTACGCGCCAAAAAATGCCGCACCGAATTGGAACAAAGCGACCGCAATGCCAAACTATTCGCGCTCATCGAACGCGCCGAAACCTGGCTGGCAGAACATGAGCCAGGCACGAAACTCCTCAAATGGGATACGAATGCCTGGGGTGAAATTCCCGCCGATTTTGGCCGAAAGTAACCCGAAATTGGACATTTCATCGCGCGCCTTAAAGATTTCCATCGGCTCAGGGCGCGCAAAACAAGCGGAGGGTTACGATATAATTTGAACATGAGCCACCCCCGCTTTATCGTCTTTTTGAACTGCACCACCACGCCCAACGCGGCAGCGCTTGGGCTTCCGCCCGACGGCTGACCTCAACCTGACTCCCCCAGGCCGGTTTTCCGTTTTTTTGGGGAGAAACTCAACCACCTTTCATATTCGCCCGCAAAACCCCTCAGCGGGAGACCGCACCTTCATCTGATTTTGCTGCTGTGCAATCAGATGTGGTTCATCATCTTTGTCAGATTCTCTCTTCTAACTTCACAGACCACAGCCAAAGAGAGCATCACATGGCTTTCTCATTTTCTCGGTCATCAGCCCCTTAACAGGAGAGACAAGACAACCAGGATGTTTTCAACTTGCTTTTCAAGCGAGTCATCCTGCCCATCTTGTTTGTCTTTTGTCTTTATGCCGAATTGACGTTTCTTAATTTTCACCGTAGCGCGGAATTCATTCCGCAACATCAAAGCGACATGAATGTCGCCCTACAAAATCTTCGCGGTTGATGTAGTTTTCACAGAGCAATACGATAAAGGAGTCTGCATGAAACCAATGAACTTACCCGGACCCAAGGCCCGCGCGCTGATCGAGCGCGACGCGGCAGTCATTTCGCCCTCCTACCCGCGCGACTATCCCTTTGCAATGGATTACGGAAAAGGCGTGTGGTTATGGGATGTGGACGGCAATCGTTTTCTCGACTTTATGGCCGGCATTGCGGTCAATTCCACCGGTCACAGCCACCCCGAAGTCGTCAAAGCAATCCAAGAGCAGGCCGAAAAATTCCTACACATCTCATCCGATTTTTACCACGTCAAAATGATTGAAATGGCCGAAAAGCTGGACGAAATCGCGCCGATGCAGGAAAAAGCGGTCACCTTCCTGACCAATTCCGGCACCGAAGCGGTCGAAACGGCCATCAAACTGGCGCGTTATCACACCGAGCGCTCGAACTTTATCGGTTTTACCGGCGGTTTTCACGGGCGCACGATGGGCGCTGTCACTTTCACTGCCAGCAAATCAACCTATCACAAAGGCTTTTATCCGTTGATGAACGGCGTCACCCATGCTCCCTTCCCCAACCCTTACCGCCCCATCCTCGAATGCAAGCCGGGCGAGGACTATGGCGAAGCGGTTGTGCGCTACATCGAAGACCAGATTTTCCGCCAGATTGTCCCCGCCGAAGAAGTGGCCGGGATTTTGGTGGAGCCAATTCAGGGTGAGGGCGGATACATCGTCCCGCCACCCGGATTCTTCCCGGCCTTGCGAAAACTGTGCGACAAGTACGGCATCCTGCTGATTGCAGACGAAGTCCAAAGCGGGATGGGGCGCACCGGCAAGTGGTGGGCCATTGAACACTTTGGGGTCGAACCCGATATCATCACCAGCGCCAAAGGCATCGCCAGCGGCGTTCCGCTGGGGGCTTGTATTGCCCGCAAGAGCATTATGACCTGGGAGCGCGGCGCGCACGGCAACACCTATGGCGGCAACCCGCTCTCCTGCGCGGCGGGCGTCAAGACGGTTGAATTGCTTCAGCGCGAATACCTCCAGAATGCCGCCGAAGTCGGCCAGTACACGTTAGATGCGCTCCACGAAATCGCCGCCCGGCACCCCTCCATTGGCGATGTGCGCGGCATGGGTCTGATGATTGGCGTGGAATTTGTCAAGAACAAAGAGACGAAGGAATACGCCCCCGAACTGCGCGATGCGGTGGTGCATCGCGGCTTCGAGCGCGGCCTGCTGCTACTGGGCTGCTCCAAATCGGTCATCCGCATTGCCCCGCCGCTGAGCATCTCAAAGTCAGAAGTTGACGAAGGCCTGGAAATTTTTGAAGAAGCCGTCACGCTGGCCGAACAAGAGTTTTTGGTTGGGGCATAGCCATCGGTCGTTGGCCCTTCAAAAACTGCCTCGCGGCGAAAATTCGCGGGGCAGTTTTTATCACCCAACATGAATGACGCATTATGAATGACTAACCTGCACAAAACGCGCATTCGTCAAGGCTGCCAAATCGTTTACCGGCAGACGGATGTTCAACCCGCGTTGCCCTCCGGAAACGTGGATTTCATCGAAGCCCTGCGCCGCCGAATCAATCACCACCTGAAAGCCCTTGTTGATGAGCGCCAGCGGCGAAATTCCGCCGGCCTGCAAGCCGGTCAGATGCTCAGCCTCACGCTCGGTGGGCAGGTTGACCTTTTTCTCGCCCAGGGCTGCAGCCAGTAACTTCAAATCGAGGTGATTAGAGCCGGGGATAACTGCCAGGATGGGTTTGCCCGGCCGGGAGCGGGTGACGACAATCGTCTTGAAGACCTGCTCCAGCGGAATTTTGAGAAATTGGGCCGTTTCGAGGGCACCTAGTTTTTCGGCGGGCGTCTCGAAAGCCGTGTATTTGACTTTTTTGGCATCGAGAAAACGGGTAACGTTGTTGACCATGATTCGATTATACAAAATTTTCGCCGCTACCCTATAATAAAAGCGATGGGAAATTCACAGCTCGGAACCGCCCGCCTCTCAAACCTGCTCGCGCTGGCCGTCATCGTGCTGGTCTTCTTGTTGCTGCTCTCGGTGTGGGCCGAAGCCTTCGTCCCACGCGCCTGGCTAAACAGCCCCTACCTGGCCGAGTTCTGCATTGGTCAGCGCAACGTTATTCGCCACGAAGCGCACCTGCCCTGGCTGCGAGGCATCTGGCTGGCCGCGCCACCCCATCTCGCCAACAGCCTGGAATACAACACACCAGGAACGCTGTGCGGCCTGATTCCCTGGTTGACGGGAGAAGGGGGGTTCTGGTATCTCGAAGCGCAGCAATGACCGCCCTGCTGTTCAAAAGCGAGAGACTTCAGACTCTGCCAGAATCGCTGTCCGCAACTTCTTGACGCACCCGCTTCAGTATGAGAGAATGCCGCATACTATTCAACTGAACAGGATTTTGCATGAACTTTTTGAAATCTGAACTTCCCGATGTTCTCATTATTCAGCCGCGCGTCTTTGAAGACGAACGCGGGTTCTTTTTAGAAAGTTACCAGAAAGAGCGTTTTACCAAAGCGGGCCTCCCTTTCGAGTTCGTCCAGGATAATCACTCCTTCTCTCGCCAGGGCGTATTGCGCGGCTTGCATTACCAGATTCAACAGCCGCAAGGCAAACTGGTGCGAGTCATTGCTGGCGAAGTGTTTGACGTGGCTGTGGATATCCGCCGTAGTTCACCCACCTTTGGTCGGTGGACCAGCGCAATCCTTTCAGCGGCTAACCATACCATACTGTGGATTCCACCTGGGTTTGCGCACGGCTTCTTTGTTTTGAGCGAGCAAGCCGAAGTCTTGTATAAAGCAACCGATTATTACGCGCCGCAATGGGAACGCACCATCCTGTGGAACGACCCCGCCCTGGCAATTGACTGGCCCGTTGGCCCAACGCCGATTGTATCGGCCAAAGATGCAAAAGGCTTGCCGCTGGCCCAAGCAGAATTGTTTGATTAATGCAAACGCCGCAGCCTAACCATTAATGCGGAAGGAGACGGAAATGAAAGGAATTATTCTGGCCGGAGGACGCGGCACGCGCCTGCACCCCCTTACGCTGGCCGCCAGCAAGCAATTACTGCCCGTTTATGACAAGCCGATGGTATATTACCCGCTTTCCATGCTCATGCTGGCCGGGATACGCGAAGTGCTGGTCATCAGCACGCCCGAAGACCTGCCCGTTTTTCGGCGCTTACTGGGCGATGGAACACAATGGGGCATAAAATTTGCCTACGCCGAACAAGACCAGCCGCGCGGCCTGGCAGATGCCTTTCGGGTGGGCGCAACATTCATTGGCAGCGAACCAGCCTGCCTGATTTTGGGCGATAACATCTTCTATGGGCAAGGGCTGGTGAGCATTTTAGAACGCGCCTCTTACTTAACAGAAGGGGCGCTCATCTTTGCCTACCCGGTGCGCGACCCGCAGCGCTATGGCGTGGTCGAATTTGATGAACAAGGCCGCGCCCTGAGCCTGGAAGAGAAACCCAAACAACCGCGCTCTAACTATGCCGTGCCAGGCATTTACTTCTACGACTCTCAAGTGGTGCAACTGGCCGCCAACCTGAAACCCTCCGCGCGCGGCGAGTTGGAGATTACCGACCTCAACCGCATCTACCTGGAACAAGGCAAATTGCAGGTGCAGGTGTTTGGACGCGGCGTGGCCTGGCTGGATGCCGGAACACACGAGTCTTTGTTGCAGGCTGCCAATTTCGTCCAGGCGGTGCAAGACCGGCAGGGGCTGATGATTTCCTGCCCTGAAGAAATTGCCTATCGCAAAGGCTTTATTGATGCGGGGCAACTACGCCAACTGGCGCAAAGCATTAATAACTCCTATGGCGATTACCTGTTGCGCCTGGCGGATGAAATCCTGGCGAAATAGCGATGAACCGAATTTTATTGCTGGGCAAACATGGGCAGTTGGGCTGGGAGCTTCGGCGCACGCTGGCCCCACTTGGAGAAATCACTGCCATTGACCGCGAAGAAATAGACCTTTCTCAGCCAGGGCAATTACGCGGGGTCGTGGCAGATGTCCGCCCGCAGGCGATTGTCAACGCTTCAGCCTACACCGATGTGGATGGCGCAGAAAACAGGCCACAGCTGGCGATATCGGTCAACCGAGACGCCCCGGCCATCCTGGCCGAAGAATCTCGCAGGCTGGGCATCCCCCTCATCCACTACTCCACCGATTTCGTATTCGATGGGTCATTGGGCAGGGCATACACAGAAGCGGATTCGCCCAACCCGCTTAATGTATATGGACAAAGTAAACTGGAAGGTGAGCAGGCCATTCAGGCCCTGCACGGCCTGTACCTGATATTTCGTACCAGTTGGGTCTACAGCCTGCGCGGGAATGGGTTTGTATCGAAAGTGCTGCGTTGGGCGCGTGAAAAACAATCACTGCGCGTGGTGGATGACCAGACTGGCAGCCCCACCTGGGCACGGATGCTGGCTGAAATGACCTCTCTGGCGCTGATGCAGGCCGAAACACGCGGCCCCAACTGGCTGGCCGAGCAAAGCGGCATTTACCACCTGGCCGGCAACGGCGCAGCCACGCGCTTTGAGTGGGCCCAAGCCATTTTAGCGCTCGACCCGCTGGCTCATGAACAGCGTTGTCAATCGCTTTTGCCCGCCAAAACCGAAGAATTCCCCGCGCCAGCGCAGCGGCCAGCCTATTCAGCGCTCGATTGCCGCAAATTTGAGCACACCTTTGGCCTGGTCATTCCTCACTGGCGAGAAAACCTACAACTAGCAATGGATACCAGCCTGTTTCAGGGCAACATGTAAGAATGAAAAGCGCGCGCTCAGCAAACGTTTCTTTCTTTCTCGCGGCACTGACGCTCTTATTTACCCTGCTCTTTGGACTGCCGCCCGACTCAGGTCAGGCCAGGTTGCAGAACGATTCTGTGCCACCGGAAACAGCCACGTTCGCCAGCCCAACCGAAACGACCCCAACCCCCACAGACTCTCCGTTGCCGCCCTCCGCAACACCTTCGCCAACCCTTAGCCCCCACCCAAGCGAAACGTCACAACCAACAGATTCTGCCGAAGAAACAATTGCCGAACAATCGCTTTTACTCATCGGTCTTGCCCCAACAACCTATGTAGAGCAATTTGCAAGCCGCATCTCTTACCCGGTGATTGATGTTGGGCTGAGCGCGCTGCAAATCTATGCCGTGCAAGTTCCCCAAGCCCAGACCGATGAAATGATAAATACATTGGCAGCCCTTCCAGAAGTGCGCTATGCTGAACCAGATGGCACCGTCAGCGCGCAAGACACCCTCCCCAACGACCCTGGCTTTCCATTCCAATACGCCCTGGTCAACATTCGCGCGCCGCAAGGTTGGGACCTGCAAACCGGCTCACACCTGGTGACCATTGCAATTGTAGATAGCGGCGTGGACCTGACCCACCCCGAACTGGCACCCAAAATTTTGCCGGGCTACGATTTCGTCAATGGCGATTCGATTCCACAAGATGACAACGGTCATGGCACGCACGTTGCGGGCATTGCCGGGGCTGCCAGCAACAACGGACTGGGCATAGCCGGTGTTTCGTGGGGGGCGCTCATTTTGCCGGTGAAAGTGTTAAACGCCTTCAATAGCGGTACATACTCTAACGTAGCCGCTGGCATTGTGTGGGCCACCGACCATGGCGCGCAAATCATCAACCTCAGCCTGGGCGGAGCCAGCGACTCGCTCACCTTGCAAGCGGCAGTTCAATATGCCCATTCACACGGCGTGCTGATGGCCGCGGCCGCCGGCAACACCGGCGGCGCCGTTCTCTACCCGGCGCGCTATCCCGAAGTCATTGCAGTTGCCAACACCAACGCCGCCAACGTGCGCGTACCAGGCTCAGCCTTTGGGCCTGAAATAGACCTGGCTGCACCCGGCGCAGGCATTTACAGCCTGGCGATTGGCGGCGGTTACACCACGCTGGGGGGGACTTCGATGTCCGCGCCGCATGTCTCTGGCGCGCTGGCGCTTCTGCTCAGTGTGCCTGGAGTGGGCCCCGGGCAGGCGCGCACCTACCTTGAAGCCTCTGCGCTAGACATCGATTCGCCAGGCTGGGATGTTTTCACCGGCTACGGCCTGATTCAACTGGATGCAGCGCTGCGGCAGGCCATCCCAACCGCCACGCCCAGCCCTCCCTCAACGCGAGCCCCACATACACCGCGCGCCTTCACCCCAACAGCGGCCATCTGGCTGCCTCCCGTGTGGACTTCTACCCCACTGCCAACGGCCTCACCCAACCCACTTTCCTCAAGCAACCCAACCGCCTCGGCAACATCAACAGAAGCCTGGTTCTCATCAAATACCGCCACCCCAACCCCAACTCAAACTGCCACACGGGCTTCCTTGCCAGCACACCCGGCTAAATTGGGCCGTGCGCTCTGGATACCCTGCCTGGGCATTGTGTTGATCCTGCTTGGCATTCTGCTGGCCATTGCAGCCCGGCGCCAGTGGCAAAAAAGTACTATCTGACCATTCCTGTCCATTTTGCAAAGCACCACGCATGCCTGGGGCAATTATAATTTTATCAGGCTGATCGCTTTTACGATGACAGACAAAACACAACCCTTTGAAATCGCGCAGTTGCCCCCACAATCTCAACCCCAATCATCATTTCAGGCACGTGGCGCACCAGGTTGACAATTGCCCACAAACAGGAGACTCCCATGAAAATACAAATGTTGAACCTCTCGCACAACTTTTGGCGAATTTTGAGCGCTGTGACGTTGCTCATCCTGACCTTCTCGCCGCTTGGCCCGGCGCAGGCTGGCCCATCACCACAACCCACATCAGAGTCAGCCAACACTGCCAGCCAGGACATCGCCGGTCAAAATGAAAATGGCTCCTCGGCTCCAGTTTCAAAGCAAACCAGCGCCTTTCTGGCCGGCAAGGTGGCAGTTGGACTGGTAGCCATTGAGAGCAGTTTGTCAGTAATACCGAACCAGGAAAATTGGACAACCGACGAGCTGAACACCGTCAGAGACGAAGTGTGGGCCGGCCTGCAAAAATGGGTGAGTTGGAAGCCTGCTGATCTCAACCTGGAATTTGTGGTGGACATTAACGGCGATGGCAACGCAGATAACATGACATCAGGTAGTATTACTCCGGTTGAAATCAATTCTTACGAACCAATCGTTGAGTCCAGCACAACCTATAACCTTTGGACGAAGGATGCACTGAACGAAATGCTCTATTCGGCAACCAGCGTTGAAGATGCAGCGTATGATTACGCCGACGATTTGCGCACTCAAAACAATGCCGACTGGGCTTTTATCTTGTTTGTGGTTGATAGCAGCAGTGATTCAGATACTACACCAGGCGCCTTTACCGACGGCCAATATATGATCACCCGCACCTTTGGCCCGCTGGCGGTGATGACCTACAATAATGGTACCCGAGGCGCGGATGATATGGAATGGACGACCGCGCAAATTGTGGCGCGCATGTTTGGAGCCGGTTTTCAATATGAAGACCCGCTGTTTGAAAACCCAGGCTGCCCCAACGCTACCCAAAAATTCGGTTATCTTGGCATTCCCAACGCCTACTGCGGCGTTACAAACCCCTCTGGCGAACCAAATCCGCGCCTGATGTATCACGGAACCGGGGGACCTGATAGTACCACCTTGCGCCAGGTGGGCTGGAACGATACCGACAGCGATGGCATCGTTGACCCGCTGGATACTCGTCCCTCGATTGTATTTTCACCCTATCCCTTTAACCCCACCACCGATAATCCTTTAACGTACAGCGAGGGCGGAACCCGGCAATACCGCGCTTACGAAAACCCACTTGCGCCAGCAGTCTGTTTGAATCGCCCCAATGACCAATGTTTTTATTCTTACTACAACGATGTTACGCCCGATAACCCGGCAGTAACCATCAACGAAATTCAAACAGTCGAATATCGCATTGATGGCGGCGCGTGGAACGCTGCCACGCTTACGGGTGCAGACCCAGATTATAAAATCTATTCATTTACCACACCCACCCTCACTGGCGGCAAGCGCAAAATCGAAGTGCGGGCCCAAAATTCAGTGGGGAATTACGCGCCCATCAAATCGAATACAGTGACCATCGCAGACCCACCTCTCAACGACTTGTTTGTCAACCGTATCGTCATCCCTGCGCTTGCCTACAACCATGCGGTGGACACGTCATCCATTCCATTGGTCAACGAAGACGACCCTTCGGACCCTTTGCCTCTTTCAGATACCTGCACCAATACCCGCAAAGGGAAGCGCTCGGTATGGTACGAGTATACAGCCACAACAGATGAAGAAATTTACCTGGATACATTTGGCACAGACTATACCACCGTGCTTTCGGTCTGGAAAGATACCAATAACAACGGCACCATTAGCAATGACGAATTGATTGTATGTGCTGATAGCAGCAGCGGGGAGCATGTCAATGTATCATTTACCCCTAACTCCGGCACCACATACTACTTTATGATTAGCGAATATAACAATATTGCCGGCTCAATGGAAGGCACCCAAAACGAAGTGGGGGGGCAAGGAGGCGGAACCCTGATATTCCAGGTTTCTGAAATTAAAAATCCGGCCTACCTGCCCATGCTATTCAAAAATGCATTTGGTGGCACTTATAACTCTGCCTTTTACATTCAAAACATCAGTGCCAGCATACCGACAAAAGTCATCATTAAATTCTACGACTCCAACGGTGTATTAAACTGCACCCTTTCAGACATCATCGCACCGTTGGCTTCACAGGGCTGGTGGTTACCCAGTTTAGGTTGCTTACCAACAAACTGGGTAGGTGGCATCTATGTCACGTCCGTTCAACCAATTGTGGCGGTTGCACGACCACATGTGGCTAGCGAAATTATGACCTACAACGGGTTTACAGCCGGCGCAACGGAAATGTACCTTCCCATGCTCTTCAAGAATGCGTTTGGCGGCAATTACAAGGCTGCATTTTATATTCAAAACGTGGATCCAGCAGGCCCAGCCAATATTTCTGTGGAGTTCTACAACCAGGATGGCATTTCTATTTACACTTTTACAGATAGTATTCAACCGCTCGCATCGAAAGGTTGGTGGCTGCCCGGTTTAAGTAGCCTGCCAGATGGCTGGGTAGGAACGGCCGTCATCAGGTCTAATCGCAGTATTGTTGCGGTTGGGCGCCCACACATCGGCAGTGAAGTGATGACTTACAACGGGTTTTCGTCAGGAAACACATCTTCCTATTTGCCCATGTTGTTCAAGAACGCGTTTAGCGCAGGCAGCTACAAATCTGCATTTTATATTCAGAACGTAGACGATTGGGATTCAGCCAATGTCGTTATCAAATACTACAACGAAGCTGGAGCTCTGAGTTGCACAATAAACACGACGATTGCCCCCATGGCCTCGATTGGCTACTGGCTACCTGGCGTAAGCTGTCTGCCAGATGGCTGGATAGGTGGCGTAGAGGTCATATCGAGCCAGCCGATTGTAACAGTTGCGCGCCCTCACATCGAATCTCAAATCACAACGTATAATGGCTTCAGCACCGGAAACGCAGATTCCTTTGTTTCTATGCTCTTCAAGAATGCCTTTGACGGCAGTTACAAATCGGCGGTCTACATCCAAAACTTAAGTTCCACCTCAACCGCCAACATTACCATTAAGTACTTCAACAGCCTTGGCACGCAAAGCTGCGCAGTGACCGATAGCATTCCACAGCTCGCCTCGAAGGGCTATTGGCTGCCTGGCCTGAGCTGCCTGCTCAATGGCTGGGTGGGCGGAATGGTCGTTACCTCCGACCAGCCTGTCGTAACAGTTGGCCGCCCGCACATTGGCACGCAGGTTACAACGTATGCAGGGTTTTCTACTGACAGCGAAACCCCATAATGCGATAGATTAGTCTGGTTACTTTGTAACAATGCCAACCCTCCCTTCGAACCAGGGAGGGTTGGAGCTTTTTACTGCCCGCAAAAACATAGTAAAAAAGTCCTGTTTTGGCAAGATACTGCTTCTCAAAAAGGAAAATCCATTGTACATTATCGTTAGTTCGAGATAAGCGTCCCGAAGGCTGGGTTCGACCCTTGAAATCGCCCGCACAAAGCCTTCGGGACGGTTCAAAAGGCTTATCCCGAATTCAGGTTA
>DAOUBQ010000009.1:0-9115 GCA_034432755.1 Anaerolineales bacterium | reverse complement strand
TCACTGCTCACTGCTCACTGATCACTGCTCACTGATCACTGATCACTGATTACTGATTACTGATTACTGCCCCTCGGCAGCCAGGCCAATATGGATGTCCCCTCGCCGACTACGGAACAAATTTCCACATCACCGCCTAAATGTTGGGCACGGGTGTGCATGTTCGATAGACCATGCCCCAATGTTATGCTCATCTTCTTCATGTCGAAGCCCCGGCCATTGTCGCGGACTTCGAGCAGAAATCGTTCCGACGTCGCCCAAACGCGAATCTCAACCTTCTTGGCACGAGCATGCTTGGCGGCATTCGCCAGGGCTTCCTGGCAGATGTGGAACAACACCAGGGACTGTGCCTGCGAAATGTCCTTGATTTCATCCGGGTCACCCCCCAGGGTTGCCTCAGCCAGGGTATTGGCACGAAATTCCAACGCCAGGCGTTTCAGAGCATCCAGAAGGTTTTCATTCCCTAACTGGCGCGGGCGCAAATCCAAGATATAAGAACGAATATCGCGGATGGTGTGATTCAGGCTGTCAATGGCCTGCTGGATGCGCTCCTGACTCTTTTGTGGGTTCTCAGTTGCAAGAAGGCGGGCATGCTCAAGCACCAGCCCAACCCCATAAATCGACTGGATGATGCCATCGTGCAAATCCATGCCAATCCGGTCGCGCTCCTCCAACACCGCCAGACGGCGGGCATCATTGTGCAGACGGGCATTCTCAATCGCCAGCCCAGCCCAACTGCCAATGGCAGTGATGACCTGGATATCGTGGTCATCGAGCGGGTTGGTGCTGCGCGTCACCGCGCTCAACACCCCTACCAGGTTGCCGCTCGAAGTCAGCGGAAAGCAAGCCATCTGCCGGAAACCCACCTTGACGACTGCATCACGCAGATAGCGCACATCGTTCGCCAAATCGTGGCTGACCAGCGGTTCGCCGCTCTGCGCTACCAGTCCCACCAAACCTTCACCAACCGCAAACCGGTTGCGGGTCCAAAAAGCCTCAGCCGCCTGCCCGCGGTGCAACACCAACCGCAGGGTTTGTTTATCTTCTTCAAGCAGGAAAATCTCTCCCGACTCGACTTGCATGTAATCCATCACCAGCGAGAGCGTCTTTTGCAGGATTTCATCCAGCTTCAGCGAAGAAGTGAGCGCCTCGGCAATGCTGTTAAGCAACGCCAAATCCTGATTACGACGAGTGAGAGCCTGGTCGCGCTCTCTTAAGTCATCGTATAAACTAGCATTGTGGATGGCAACTGCCGCGTACGCGGCCAGCATCTGAATAATTCGCTCGTCATCGGTGGTAAATTCGGGATAACCAAGTTTTTCGGTGAGATATATCTGGCCATACTGGTCCTCGCCCAGGCGAATCGGTACGCCCAGAAACGAGCGCATGTGCGGATGGTTGGATGGAAATCCCACGCTGCGCGGGTCGGACTGAATTTCGGCCAGGCGGATAGACTTGGTCGTATTCATCAACGCCCGAATCATCCCCAGCCCTTTGGGGGGGTGCGGGATGCGCCGGATTTCATCGTCTGTCATGCCAACAGAAATAAACTGCTTGAGTTTGCCATCCTCCCCAAGTACGCCAAGCGCCGCATAGCGCGCCTGGGCCTGTTCGCAAGCCACAGTGGCGATGCGCTCCAGTAACGTCTCCAGGGAAATGTCCTCCACAAGCTGCAAACTGGCCTGGTGGAGCGCAATTAAACGCTCTTCCAGTTGCTGACGTGTCAAGAGCATGGGGGGGTCTCCTCTTGGAGATATTCTACCCTAGCCATCCGAATTGTTCAAGCTGATAGATTTTGCCAGAAGGAAACTGTAGAATAAGTATAAAGTATCGCTAGCTAAGGATTAACAATGAGAACTTCGCGCCTCCACGGCTTTTACAACCTGACCCTGGAAGAACGCCTGGCCCAGGCCGCCGCCTCGGCGGAACTGACCCCACTAGAGCTTGCCCCCTGGGCAACGGGCGGACTCTCGACTGAAGCCGCCGACCACATGATTGAGAATGTCATCGGCCTGCACAGCCTGCCGCTCGGAATTGGACTCAACTTCCAGGTCAACGGGCGCGACGTGCTGGTGCCGATGGCCGTCGAGGAACCATCCGTCGTAGCTGGAGCGTCTTTCATGGCGAAACTGGCCCGCGCCGGGGGCGGATTCCAGACGACCAGCAGCGAGCCGCTCATGATTGGGCAGATGCAGGTCATCCATATTACAAACTTACACGAAGCAAAATTTAAAATTTACGAGAAAAAAGCCGAACTGCTGGCCGCCGCCGATGAAATTGACCCGGTGCTGAAAAAATTCGGCGGTGGGGCCAGAGACATCGAAGTCCGAATTATCGAAAACTCGCCCATCGGCGGCTTCCTCGTCATTCACCTGATTTACGACGTGCGCGACGCCATGGGCGCAAACGCCATCAACACGGCCTGCGAGCGCTTGGCCCCGCAGGTGGAGCAAATCACCGGCGGCAAAGTCCACCTGCGGATTCTCTCCAACCTGGCCGACCGGCGGATTGCACGGGCGCGGTGTACCATTCCCGTTTCAGAGTTGGAAATCGTGGGACGAGATACTGTCTCGTCCTACAGCGGCGAAACCGTGCGCGACGGCATCATCGCCGCCTACGCTTTTGCCGCTGCCGACCCCTACCGCGCCGCCACGCACAATAAAGGAATCATGAACGGGGTGGATGCGGTGGTGATTGCCACCGGCAACGATTGGCGCGCCATTGAAGCCGGGGCGCACGCCTACGCAGCGCGTTCGGGGCGGTACACCAGTCTCAGCACCTGGGGACAGGATTCCGCCGGAAACCTGGTTGGGACGCTGGAAATGCCGATGGCAGTCGGAATTATCGGAGGCGCAACCAAGGTCCATCCGGCGGCCAAGGCAGCCATCAAACTCATGGGCGTCAAAACCGCTTCGGAACTGGCCGAAATTATTGTGGCGGTTGGCCTGGCGCAAAACCTGGCCGCCTTGCGCGCGCTGGCTACCGAAGGCATCCAGCGTGGACACATGTCGCTCCACGCCCGCCAGGTAGCCATTGCGGCAGGCGCAAGCGGCGATTTGATAGAAAAAGTGGCCGCGCAGATGGTGGCCGAGAAGATGGTTAGAATCGACCGCGCGGAAGAGATAGTAAAGCAGTACACAGGAAAACACGTAAACAGGTAGGCCGGACAACCAGACAACCGGACAACCGATTAAAGGATAACCATGCCCAACAACACTCTCCTCAAACCCACCCGCCCCGTCGGCATTGTCGGCTACGGGGCCTACGTTCCCCGCTACCGCATTCCGGCCAAAGAGATTGCCCGCGTGTGGGCGGGCGGCAAAGCAGGCGGATTGCCCATCAAAGAAAAAGCCGTCCCCGGCCTGGACGAAGATGTGATTACGATGTCCATCGAAGCGGCGCGCAATGCCATGCTGCGGGCGCAGATACAGCCTGACCAGCTGCGCGCCATTTGGGTCGGTTCAGAATCGCACCCTTACGCCGTGAAACCCACTTCCACGGTGGTGGGCGAAGCCATTGGCGCAGTGCCGCACATCCAGGCTGGTGACTGGGAATTCGCCTGTAAGGCCGGGACCGAAGCGATGGTGGCCGCGATGGGCTTCGTTGGCTCTGGCATGGCCGAGTACGCGCTGGCAATCGGCATGGATACTGCCCAGGGCAAACCCGGCGACGCGCTGGAATACACGGCGGCGGCGGGCGGCGCGGCGTTTGTGATTGGCCCGGCAGAAAATTCGCTGGCGACCATCAATGCCTCGTACTCTTACGTCACCGACACACCCGATTTCTGGCGGCGGGAGTATCAGAAATATCCCGAACACGGCGTGCGCTTCACCGGCGAACCAGCTTACTTTCAACACATCACCTCGTCCTCGAAAACGCTGATGGAGGAACTCGGTACCACCGCCAAAGACTACACCTGGGCCGTTTTCCACCAACCCAACACCAAGTTCCCGCAACGCGCCGCGCAGATGCTCGGTTTCACGCCCGAACAAATCGCGCCGGGGCTGCTCGTGCCGGTGATTGGCAACACCTATTCGGGCGCCTCGATTATCGGCCTGACCGCCATCCTCGACATCGCCCAACCCGGCGACCGCATTTTGCTGGCCTCCTTTGGCTCTGGGGCTGGGTCCGATGCCTTCGACATCACCGTGACTGAAAAAATCAGCGACCGCGCCGGGCGCGCTACTAAAACCCAGGAATATATCGCCCGCCGGACAGAGATTGATTACGCGACTTATGCCCGCTTCCGCGATAAGATTACGATGAAGTAATCAACGGATTTTGAAACGGATGAACGGATAGACAGAAACGGATTTTTATGACCGATGTCATCATTGCAGGAATAGGACAAACCGAAGTTGGCGAACACTGGGGCATTTCCCTGCGCGATTTGGCCTTTGCCGCCGTCAAGGAGGCCATCGCCGATAGCGGCAGGCTGCAACCCCAGGCCTTGTTCGTTGGGAATATGCTGGCCCCCAACCTTTCTAACCAGGCACATTTGGGCGTGCTGCTGGCCGACCACTGCGGCCTGCGCGGAATCGAGGCCGTCACGGTGGAGGCGGCGGGGGCTTCGGGCGGCGCGGCTTTGCGCCAGGGTTACATGGCCGTCAAAAGCGGACTGGTGGATGTGGCGTTGGTGGTGGGCGTGGAAAAGTTCACCGACCAGGTGGGCGCGGGCGTTGATACCGCCGTCGCCACCACGTCGGATAGCGATTTCGAGGCGGTGCAGGGTCTCACCGCCAGCGGGCAGGCGGCCCTGCTGATGCGCCGCTATATGCACGAGTACGGCGTCCCTGCAGACGGGTTGGCCGGGTTCCCACTGGTGGCGCACGCCAACGGGGCGGGCAACCCTCACGCAATGTTCCGCAAAGCCATCAAAGCCGAAGTATATGGGAAGGCGGAAATGGTCAGCGACCCGGTTAATCTGTTCGACGCCGCCCCCAATGCAGATGGCGCTGCGGCGGTCCTCCTGACCCGCGCTGACTTGCTGCCGAAGGAATATTCTCACCCGCTGGTCAAGATTGCGGCTTCGGCGGTCTCCACCGACACCTTGGCGCTGCATGACCGGCACGACCCGCTCGGCTTCTGGGCAGCGCGTGAATCGGTGGAAGCGGCCCGCCACAAAGCGGGGATTACGCTGGAGCAGGTTGATTTCTTTGAATATCACGACTCGTACAGCATCTACGCCGCGCTTTCGCTGGAGGCGGCTGGCTTTGCTCCGCGCGGCGAGGGCTGGAAACTGGCCGCTGATGGTTCGATCGCACTCAAGGGGCGTATCCCGTGTGCGACAATGGGCGGGTTAAAGGCGCGCGGTTTCCCTGGCGGGGCGACGGGCGTGTATCAGGCCATCGAAGCGGCCACCCAGCTGCGTGGCCAGGCTGGTCCATGCCAGGTGGCGGGGGCAACGTTCGGGATAATTCAATCGCTCGGCGGCCCGGCCTCCACCGCCATCGTCCACATCCTCGAAAAGATGACATCCTAATTCGGCGCGCGGACTCTCAACGACTCTCACAAGTCTTACGGTCTTGCAAGGCGTCATCTCTGATAGTCCCTGATAGCGGCGCGCATTACAATAAAATAAAGACAACAACAAAGGAGTAATATTATGGAAATTCCGCGTCACTGGCGATTGAAAAAACAGCGATATGGCTTGGTGGGCGAAGTTTGCCCGCACTGCGACTATAAAATCTTCCCGCCCCGCGATGTTTGCCCCAACTGCGGCGACGAGGCCAAGACCCTCTATACCTTCAGCGGGAAAGGGGAGGTCTTCTCGTACACCACCATCTACGAGGCCCCAACCGGGTTCGACAGCACCGCGCCTTACACCGTGGCGATTGTGAAACTGGACGAAGGCCCAATGGTCACCGCCCAACTGACCGACCTGGGCGACCAGCCGGTGGAAATCGGCATGCCTGTCGAAATGGTCACGCGCAAGATGCGCAATGACGGCGACGAGCGCGGGGTGATTGTGTATGGGTATAAGTTTCGACCTCAAAATTTTGTACCCCAGCAGTAGCGCCTCTGCTTTCAGCATCTTTTCGTAGAATATCGAGAAGATTCAGTCGGATCTGTACAAAAAGATTTCGGTCTATATCGCTATCAACACGCTCGACCAAAGTATCAACAACCCGTTTCTTTAGCACAAAAAAATCATGTTGCTCCTCAGGCGTCTGGGGGGCAACAAATTTTAACTCCTCAACACCTGCTCTCAGGTCTGCCAGGAATTCGACCATATCCTCCTCCCAATTATTCAGGGCATTAATATTGATGGTTTCTCCAGGCGTGGCAAGTTCCTGCTTAAGACTTACCTCCTGAAAGGTAAGTTGGCTTAGAGCCTATCCGAATAACTGGTAAACTGGGCGAATGACCGAGAAACCAGCCACAGCTCAACGCAAACGTGCGCGCACGCCGAACAACAAAACCACAACGAACTTTCGTATCTCCGATGGACTGTGGAGCGTTTTACAACCGCTGCTTCCTGTCCACGTCAATAGACACCGCTTTGGCGGAGGCCATCCGCGCGTGCCAGATCGGAAATGTGCCGATGCCATTTTCTACGTCTTACGAACCGGTTGCCAATGGAAAGCCCTGGATCATACCGACTTGGTTCCTGGCTCGACCGCCCATGATCGTTTCCAAGAATGGGAGGCAACCGGGGTCTTGCTGAAGTTCTGGCAGGCAGGCGTGGAACGTTTCGACGAGTTGCAAGGGATTGACTGGACCTGGCTGAGCATGGATGCTGCCATGACCAAAGCGCCCCTGGGCGGTGAGGATACAGGAAGTAACCCCACCGACAGGGGAAAAAAGGGGCGAAACGCAGTCTCTTGACCGAAGGACATGGCATCCCCATTGGCTTGGCGGTGGACGGAGCCAACCGCCATGATATGAAACTGGTGAGAGATACGCTCGAAAACATCGTGGTAGAACGTCCTGAGCCGACGGAAGAGAAACCACAAGACATGTGCTTGGACAAAGGCTATGACTATCAGAAAGTGAGAGACATCTTGATTGAGTTTGGTTTCACTGCACACATTCGCTTGCGCGCTCATCGCCTTCCGCGCCGCAAAATTATTCGGATAAGCTCTAAATCATGCTTAACCGCTCCGACCTCGCCCTCGAACATGCCGTACAAGGCAAAATCATCTACCTGCTGGCGCTGATTGCGCTGGTGCAGTTCGGCTACCCCGCCACCGCCTACGGCGCGCTGGCGCTCATCGCCTACGAACTGCTCTACGCCTCGATGATTGTGGTCGGCGTTTTGCTGGGGCGCGATTCGCGCTTTCACACCGTCTTTCTCAGCCTCACCGGCGCGATGTACCTGCTCGCCAGCCTGATGTACGCCCTCAACCGCGATGCTGTCTGGGCGGTTTTCATCACCTATCTGGCGCTGATTCCGTACCGGGCATGTTGCTTTGGATTTTGGGGCGTTTCCTCACCATTGCCCAAACCGTCACCCGCGACGTGCTGTACGCGGCTGTGGCGTTGTACCTGCTGATGGGGGCGATTTTCGTCCCCCTCTACGGGCTGCTGAATGTCCTCCTGCCCGGCTCTTTCCGCGACGGGACTTTTCCCGACGCCCCGGCGGCGCAAGCCGGTCACCGCGTCACCTACGGCATCCGCAACCCCGCCGACCCCAAACATGCCGCTCTCGCCGCGTCTGGCGCGGTCACTTCGGTTGCCGAATCGCTCGTGGGCGCGGAAGTTGTCTTGCTGGCTTTGCCCGGTTCGGCAGTGGCAGAGTTTGCAGCGCAGTTTGGCGCTGCTCTGGCGGGCAAAATCGTCATAGACGCCACCAACAACCCGCGCAGCCCGCAGATGAACAATCTGGATGCGCTTCAATCCGCCGCGCCGGACGCCGTTCTGGTGCGCGCCTTCAATGCCCTCGGTTGGGAGAACTTCGCCGACCCGCAACTGGGCGGACAGCAAATTGACCTGTTCTACGCCGGAGCCGAATCCGCCCGCCCCGCCGCCGAACAACTCATCCGCGAAATCGGCTTGCGTCCGGTCTATCTCGGCGGGCTGGAAGCCATCCCCGCCCTGGACGGCTTAACCCGCACCTGGTTTGCGCTGGCTTTTGGGCAGGGCAAAGGGCGGCGGGTTGCCTTCAAACTGCTGGAAGAGTAAACGGTTAAGCGCAGAGAATTGTTTTGATATGCGCTCAACCGAATTGCCGCCCAATTAAGCAATCACCGCTTCAGAGATTTGTTCGCCGGTTTGGGTGACCTGGTATGCTTGGACCTGTGGGCGGGATTTGATAACCTTACGCAGCGCGCCATTGACAAAATGCAATGCCGCGCCGTCATCGGTTGCGCAGCCATCCATCAGGTGCCCGGAGCGAATCATTTCATGAAATGATGGCCTGCGCTCTGGTTCGCTATCGTAATGCGGGCAAAAACTGCCGCGCAGAAATCCCAGGCAGTACAACACCTGCGGTTTGCCGGGCAGGGCGTCGGTGCTGCAAGCCTCGAACCAGCAATTGGCCCCGGCGCTCAAACCGGCCAAAATAATGCCCTCTTGAAGCGCCTGCCGGAAAATCTCAGGCAGGCCAAACTCGCGCCAGAGCGCCAGCATGGCGCGCGTATTCCCGCCGCCAACATAAAGCACATCTTTTTCAAGCAAAAAACCAGATAAGTCTGCCGTGGGGGGACGGAATACCGAGAATACCGACGGTTGACAATCGAGTTTCAGAAACGCCTGATAGAAGCGCAAGGTGTAAGAATCCGGGTCGCCACTGGCAGTGGGCAGAAAGCAGACTTTTGGACGGCGTTTGCCTGTTTGCTGGACAATGTACTGGTCAATGGTTGGGTTCTCTGGCTCCATCGAAAAGCCTGCCCCGCCGAATGCAATAATTTGCTGCATGGGTTTTCTCCTTTTGGTCAATGAAAGTTATGGTTTGATGCCCAATTCGTCCAGAATCATCACCCCTGTCGGGGAGCGGTCGAACAGAAAGCGGATTTCCGACAGGTGGGACGGGTTGAAGCGCGGGTTTTGGGCGATGAAATCGCTCAGATGAAATTCAAAGGTTTGGAAAACAGGCTCGGATGTAAGCAAGGCGCTCATCCATACCCCTTTGCCCAGGTGAACGCGCAAAGGCGGCTGGAGCAGGGAATAATGA
>DAOUBQ010000008.1:0-11546 GCA_034432755.1 Anaerolineales bacterium | reverse complement strand
TGGCTGGAATTTCAAGATAAGCCACACAAAAACACCCTTTTATCCTTCTATCCTGTTACACAAATTGGCGATTTCAGATTTGGAATCGCTGTTAAATCTCTTTACACGGACAATTCGGGCAATAATCGTGATAAAACTCTGCCTCGCGCCGGTCAAAAATCGGCACAGCAAGTAGTCCATACGCGCTCGGGGGAGCATGCGTACCGGGAGAAATCTCCCGGCGCAAGCGCATTAAAAACACATCTTTTATCGGAGTAAAAGTATGCCTCGCAGAAGTCTCCCCCAACTCTACCGCGATGAATTTCGCGGCTATAACGCTGCCAAATTCCAGCAAGATTTATTGGCTGGTCTCACGGTAGCGGCTGTGGCCCTGCCCCTGGCCCTGGCCTTTGGCGTTGCCTCCGGCGCGACCGCTGCCGCCGGGCTGGTGACGGCCATTTTATCGGGCCTGGTCATCGGCGCTCTCTCCGGCGCGCCCTATCAAATCTCCGGCCCAACCGGCGCGATGAGCGCCGTGCTCATCGTCCTGGTGCAGAAATATGGTTTGCAGGGAATTTTCATCGCCGGGCTGCTCTCAGGCGCGCTGTTGACCATCATTGGTTTGTTGCGCCTCGGGCGCTTTATCGCCTTTATCCCCTCGCCGGTCATCACCGGCTTCACCAGCGGCATCGCCCTCATCATCTTTATTGGGCAAATTGACAACTTCCTGGGCGTCAAAACCGAAGCCGCCGAAAGCGCCGCGCTCAAGTTTATCCATTATTTTAAAGGCGGTTTTGTACCCGATTGGCACGCCATCGTCATCGGCGCGGTAGTCATCCTGACCATGCTGCTCTGGCCTAAAAAGCTGAATGCCCGTTTTCCGGCCTCGCTCCTGGGCATCATCCTCGCCACCGCCCTGAACTGGGCTGTCAATTGGCCTGTCCAAATGATTGGCGAAATCCCCCAAACCCTGTTCCTGGCCGACCGCCTCGACCTGTTCAACCTGCCCTGGGCGCAACTCCCCGATTTTATCGCCCCAGCGCTCACCATCACCGCCCTCGGCGCCATCGAATCGCTCTTGTGTGGCGCAGTTGGCTCGAACATGACCGGCATCCGCCTGCAAGCCAACCAGGAACTCATCGGGCAGGGTGTTGGCAACATGATTATCCCGCTCTTTGGCGGCGTCCCGGCCACCGCGGCCATTGCCCGCGCCAGCGTCGGCATCAAATCGGGCGGGCAAACCCGCCTGGTCAGCATCATTCACGCCATTGGCCTGCTGCTCTCCATGTTCCTGCTGGCCCCGGTCATGGCGCGCATTCCGCTCGCCGCGCTGGCGGGCGTGCTGATGGTGACAGCCGTGCGCATGAACGAATGGCACGCCATCCGCTTTATGTTTGGCAAGCGCTTCAAAACGGCCATACTGGCCTTCACCATTACCATGCTCGCCACCGTCACCCTCGACCTGACCCAGGCCATCCTGATTGGCACGCTCATCTCGGCGGCCATTTTCCTGAACGAACTCTCCAGTCTCGATGTTAACATCCAGGAAGTTGACCCCGAAAAATTACGGTTGCGTGGCATTGAGAACGCTGGCAAGTGCCAGCACGTCCGCGTCGCCTTTCTCACCGGCCCGCTCTTTTTCGCCGCCATCGGCAACTTTATCGAAGCCTTCAACCAGTTGGGCGACACCCACGCCCTGATACTGTCCATGCGCGGCGTCTCCAACATGGATACATCAGGCCTTGAAGCCATCCGCACGCTCCACGAGCGATTGCGCAAACAAGGCGGCACGCTCATGTTCGCGGGCGTCCACGAAAACGCACGCACCATGATGGAGCGCGGCGGCTTGGTGGCTGAAATTGGGGAGGAAAACTTCTTCTGGAGTTCCGACCAGGCCATTGTGGAGGCCGAACGGCGCGGCTGCGCTTTTTGTAATGTAACACAGGATTAATCCCGCGCCACCCGGCTTGCCGCCCTCGTCAACCTATCGCGCACCGCCAGCCCCAGGCCGCTCTCACCGTAATCGCGGCACAAAATCAGGTCCACGCCTTGCCCGTCCAGCCAGCGCATCCCCGCGTAAATGTGGCGGGCAATGCTGTTTAAGTCGGCCCCCAGACGATAGACCACCGCGCCGGCCTGTTCCAACGCCTCGGCCTCCTCGTCCGCCGCCAGCACACCGACCTTGCGCACGCGCCTTTGTTCCATTAAGTAATCACGCAGCGCACCCCCGGCATGTTCCCCCACGAACAGAATCATCTCGGCACGAGGCGCATAGTGCTTCTCTAACAACCCCGGCGAGGGCAGCCCCGGCTCCGCTTTGCGCTTCTGCCCCAGCACCGTCACCGGCCCCAGCAGGGCTTCGAGCATCTCGCGCGTCACCCCGCCTGGGCGCAGAATGCGCGCCGGAGTGGTGGAAATGTCGAGGACGGTTGATTCAACCCCAATGGTGGCTGCCCCGCCATCGAGGAGGATGTCAATCCGCCCGCGCAGGTCGTGCCAGACGTGTTGAGCAGTGGTTGGGCTGGTGTGGCCAAACCGATTGGCCGAGGGCGCGGCAATGGGCAAGCCGGCCTGCTTAAGCAGCACCAGCGCCACAGGGTGATTCGGCACGCGCACGGCCACCGTCTCCAGCCCGGAGGTGACCAAACCCGGCACGGTGGGCTGTTTGGGCAAAATGAGCGTGAGCGGCCCAGGCCAAAAGGCCTGCATCAGCGGGTAAGCGGTTTCGGGAACAGAACGCGCAACCAGCGGGATTTGTTCCACCCCGCTTAAATGGACGATAAGCGGGTCAGCAGCCGGTCTCCCTTTGGCGGTAAAAATCCCCCTCACGGCTTTCTCATCTAAAGCATTTGCGCCCAGCCCATACACCGTTTCGGTTGGGAAAGCCACCAGCCCGCCGTTTTGAATGACTTCGGCGGCGCGGGCGATGTTTTCGGGGGTGGCGGGGAGCAATTCAGTCATTGGGGGATTATTGTAGCGCAAGATAAATTCTTGCGCTACAATTGCGCCATTCTTTTCAAGGAGTTTGCAATGAATTTCAACAATGGCGATTCGGTCTCGCGGCGCATCGAGGTTTTGCGGCAGCGCGCCCAGGCCATGCGCGACCACGACTTTTATTTCTACAACCAGCCGGTGCAGGAAGTGCTGGGCGGCTCGAAGGTGATTGTCAATGGCCGCGAAATGGGCATGTACGCTTCTTACAGTTACCTGGGGCTGGTGGGGCATCCCCGAATCAATGCGGCGGCCAAGGCGGCGATTGATAAATTCGGCACGGGGACGCACGGCGTGCGCACCCTGGCCGGGTCGCTGACCATTCACCGCGAGCTGGAGGAGACGATTGCCGATTTCAAACGCGCCGAGGACGCGGTGACGTACACGTCGGGCTACGCCACCAACCTGACGGTGATTTCAACCCTGATGGGGCGCGGCGATTATGTGTTGTCGGATAAGCTGAATCATGCCTCAATTGTGGATGGCTGCCTGATGTCGGGCGCAGAATTCCGGCGCTTCAAGCACAATGACATGGATGACCTGGAAAAGCGCCTGCAACAAGTGCCGGAGGGCGCGTCCAAACTGGTGGTGGCCGATGCAGTTTTCAGCATGGACGGCGATGTGATTGACCTGCCCAAAATGGTAGAACTGTGCCGCAAATACGGCGCGTACCTGATGATGGACGAGGCCCATTCGGTGGGCGTACTGGGCAAAACCGGGCGCGGCATTGAGGAGCATTTTGATATGTGGGGCAGCGTAGACATCAAAATGGGGACGCTCTCCAAGACCATTCCCTCGGCGGGCGGGTATGTGGCCGGGAAAAAGGAATTAATCGAATTCCTGCGGCACGGTTCGCGGGCCTACATTTTCTCGGCGGCGCTGCCACCCGGTCAGGCGGCAGCGGCCAATGAAGCCTTCAAAGTGATTTTGGATGAACCCTGGCGCATCGAAAAACTCAACCACAACACCCGCCTGTTCATTGACGGGTTGAAAGGGATGGGCTTTGACACCATGCTGACCTCAACCGCCATTGTGCCGGTGCTATGCGGCACCGATGAGCGCGCCTTTGCCCTCACGCAGGCCTGCCAGCGCAATGACGTTTTTGTGCTGCCGGTCGTTTCTCCGGCTGTGCCAGAGGGACTCTCCCGCCTGCGCGCCACTGTTTTGGCCTCGCACGAGGAGGCTGAAATTCGGCGCGCCATGGGGATTATCGGCAAGGCGGGCAAGGAGTTGGGGATTATTCAGTAATGTTCAGTAGTGTTCAGGAGGGCGACTACGAGAGTCGCCCTTTCCTTTTATGGCGCGCTTTTCTATCCTAACGAAAAATCAAGCATTCGTGACCTATTTGCGGATGATTGGCGGCTCAAAGCACCTTAATTGCATCTTCCCGATTTCAGATTTGGAATTGCTAGTTTTTGGCGATAACGGGCGATATTTCTCTAAATTTGTGGTATCATTACTTACAGTTTTGTAAGGAAACCTGGTTTTAATTCGATTTGTGGGGTCAGTGATGCTTGAAACCCTTCGATTTGCATTCAGCATATTTGGTGAAGCCTTCCAAAATGGTGATTTACATTCACTATTTCGCCAGCATGTGTTTTACCAACGAGTAGCCGTTCCCATCGTCATCAACCTGGAGGCTTTACCGTTCTCCAAAGAGCCATTCGATGGAACGCCATATCGCTGCGTGGAGTTAGAACGTCAGGCCATTCTCCTCGGGCAGCAGGTCTTTTTGAAACGCAGCCGCCGTTTCGATGCCCTGCGTCATCTTAAGCAGGGCTTGCGCGGATTTGGCCTGTGCAACGAAACCGGCCTGCTCGTTGGAGATATGTGGTGCGCATTTCCGGGCAGCCGTGTTGCGCGCAACGATTTGGACATGCTTGGGCTGCCTTGCGAGCCAGATAGCGTATATGCGTTAGATATGTTCATCGTCCCCGAATATCGCGGCCAAAAACTGGCCGTACCACTCCACCAAGCGATACAACTGGCCCTCAAGCAGGCCGGCTGGCGCAAACTGTATGCCTATTACTGGGAAGATAACCGCGCCTCACGTTGGATGCACTGGATGCTCAAATGCACCGAACTGCCCAAACGGCGTGTTTCGCGTTTCTTCTGGCTCAAAATCACTCATGCAGAAAAGGAATGACTCTATGCAAGCAATTGCTTCGGCACTGCGCACTTACATCGCCCAAAACATCCTCTTCTCACCCGACGGATTTACCTACGCGGATGAAGATTCTTTCCTTGAAAACGGCATCATCGACTCAACCGGCGTAGTGGAACTGATTGCTTTCATCGAAGACCACTTTAACATCTCGGTCGAAGACACCGAAATTACGCCCCAAAACTTCGATTCCATTGCCAACCTCAGCGCCTACATCAGCGGCAAACTCAATCAAAAGCACAGATAAACGACTTGAGCCATGAACGTCGCCGATTACTTCCTGGGCAATGCCCGCGATGACGCGCCTGCCTTCATTACAGCCGAAGGACAGGTCACTTATGCCCAATTCAGAGCGATATGCGTCTATTTATGCGCCGAACTGACCGCGCGCGGCATCCGTTCCGGCGAGCGAGTGGCAATTCTCGCCAAAAACTCTCCCTTCTGGGCTGCCGCCTACCTGGCCATCCTGAAACTCGGCGCAGTAGCCGTGCCGGTTTCTAACCTGTACCCGCCCAACGAAGTGCAGCGCACCCTGAACTTTGCCGAATGCAAATTTCTCTTCCTCGATAAACCCGCCCTGCTCAAATACGCCAGCGTATACAGCGGATTACCTTATTTTTTGCTCGATGAAAAACTCCTCCAGGCCGAACCCGCTCCCTGGCCTGAACCCAACCCCGGCTTCGACCTTGACGCCGACGCCACCCTCATGCCCACCTCCGGCACCACCGCCCGCCCGCGCCTGGTGCGCATCACCCACCGCAACCTGCAAGCCAACACCAATTCCATCATCGCATACCTGCAACTGACCGCCGCCGAGCGCATCATGGTCGTCCTCCCGTTTCACTACTGTTACGGCGCATCGCTCTTACACACCCACTTGCGGGTTGGCGCCTCGCTGGTCATTAGCAACACCTTCACCTACCCCGAAACCGTGCTAGACGCAATGGAACAAACCCAATGCACCGGCTTCGCGGGCGTCCCATCCACCTACCAGATTCTCCTGCGCAATTCCACCTTCCCCCGGCGCAAACTGCCGCATCTCAAAAAACTCCAGCAGGCGGGCGGCAAACTGCACAATGCCCTGTTACAAGAACTAGCCGCATCTCACCCCCATGCACGGGTATACGTCATGTATGGCCAGACCGAAGCCACTGCGCGGCTCTCTTACCTGCCGCCAGAGTTATTCCACCAAAAAATGGGGTCCATTGGGCGCGGCATCCCCAACGTCAGCCTGAAAGTGCTGGACGAAAACGGAAACCCGATTCAGCCCGGCCAAACCGGCGAAATCGTCGCCCAGGGGCCAAACATCTCCCCCGGCTATCTCAATGACGAGGAAGCCAGCCGCGAGAAATTCCGCAACGGCGCACTCTACACCGGCGACCTGGCAACCATAGACAAAGACGGATTCATCTACATCGTTGACCGCAAAAGCGACTTCATCAAATCGTATGGGCATCGCATCAGCAGTTACGAAATCGAATCGTGTCTGCTGCAAATTCCCCAAGTCGTTTCAGCGGCGGCGGTGGGCCTGCCCGATGAGCAGGCCGGCGAGCAAATTGCGGCCTTTTTGGTGCGCAAAAACGGCGCAACCCTCACCGAACAAGAGGTGCTAAAACACTGCCAGGCACATCTGGCGCGGCACATGCTGCCGAAAACAATCCTCTTTCTGCCCGCTTTGCCCATCAACGCACACGGCAAAGTGCTGAAATCCGAACTGCGCAAAGTGAAAACGGCGGCCTGAAATGTGCGGAATCTGCGGCGTGGTCAACCTGGGGGAAGCCGAACGCCCCCAAAAGCGTATCATCCACCAAATGCTCGAAATGCTCCGCCATCGCGGCCCCGATGGGTTCGGCATTTACTCCGACGCCCAAGCCGCGCTCGGCAACGCCCGCCTGAGCATCATAGACCTCGCCACCGGCGACCAGCCCATTGCCAACGAAGACGAGACCTTGTGGATAGTCTTCAACGGCGAAATTTTCAACTACATCGAACTGCGTGCCGACCTGGAACAGCGCGGCCACCGCTTCCGCACTCACTCAGACACCGAAGTCATCCTGCACCTCTACGAAGACCTCGGCCCGGCCTGCCTGGAGCATTTCAACGGCCAATTCGCCATCGCCATTTGGGACAGGCGCAGCCGCAGCCTCTTCCTGGCCCGCGACCGGCTGGGCGTGCGCCCGCTCTTCTACGCCCGCGCCAGAAATCGTCTCCTCTTCGGCTCAGAGATGAAATCCATCCTGGCCTATCCTGGCCAGCGCGCCGAACTTGACCCGCAAGCCCTGCAAGAAGTGTTCACTTTTTGGAGCGTGCAAAGCCCGCGCACCATCTTCAAAGGCATTGCCGAACTGCCGCCCGGTCACTACCTGCTTACCAGCCCAGAAAAATTTGAGATTCACCCTTACTGGCAGCCCGATTTCACCCCGCCCGCCACCCCCCGGCCCGCCAAGGAATACCTGGAGCAGCTCGAAAGCCTGCTGATAGACGCCGCCCGCATCCGACTGCGGGCCGATGTCCCCGTCGGCGCGTACCTGAGCGGCGGCCTCGATTCCTCGCTCGTGGCCGCACTCATCCGCCGCTACGGGCAATCGCAACTCGAAACCTTCTCCATCGCCTTCTCCGACCCAGCCTTCGACGAGAGCGCCTTCCAGCAAGAAGTAGCCGCCTTCCTCGGCACGCGCCACAACGTCATCGAATGCACTTATGAACAAATCGGCCAGGTCTTCCCGCAAGTCGTCTGGCACGCTGAAGCGCCGCTCCTGCGCACCGCCCCAGCCCCCATGTTCCTGCTTTCTGGCCTGGTGCGCAGCAAAAACTTCAAAGTCGTCCTCACCGGCGAAGGCGCCGATGAAACCCTGGCCGGCTACGACCTCTTCAAAGAAATGCGCCTGCGCCGCTTTTGGGCGCGCCAGCCCAACTCCAAACTCCGCCCCCTCCTGCTGCACAGCATCTACCGCGATATTGCCAACCTCTCCGATAGGCAAATGAGTTTTTTGGAATCCTTCTTTCGGCAGGGCCTGACCGAAACGGATTCTCCGTACTACTCGCACCTCATCCGCTGGAACAACACCCGCCGCCTCACACGCTTTTTACGCGAGCCGCCCCAGCCGTTTACGCACCCCAATCAGCCCCTGCCTCCGGCATTTTCTCGCTGGACTCCCCTGGCCCAAGCGCAGTACCTCGAAATCAGCACGTTCCTCTCCCCCTACCTGCTCTCCTCCCAGGGTGACCGCATGGCAATGGGCAACTCAGTCGAAGGCCGCTATCCTTTCCTCGATTACCGCATGGTCGAGTTTGCCAGCCGCCTGCCCGATTGGCTCAAACTGCGCGGCCTGACCGAAAAATACCTGCTCAAACAACTCGGCGCAAAATACCTGCCCAAAACCATCTGGCAGCGCGGCAAAAAGCCCTACCGCGCCCCCATCCGCCAGGCCTTCTTTGCCCAACCGCCCGATTACCTGACCGACTTGCTCGCCAAAAAGAACCTGGCCGAAACCGGCTATTTCCAAACCGCCGCCGTCCGCGCGCTGATGGACAAAGCCGCCCGCCTGGAAACCCTCAGCGAAGTGGACTCGATGGCCGTTGCCGGAATCATCTCCACCCTGCTCCTCCACCAGTTCTTTATCAAAGAGTTTCGCCCCAACCCGCTGCGCGAAGAGCATATCCAACGTCATGTGGCGTTATAACCCCAAATTCATTCCGCGCCATCCCCAAGGAGACCCTATGACCAACAAATTCAGCCGTTCCTGGCTGCAACTTGACCCCGCCGCCGAAACCGAGCGCATCTGCCAGGCCCTGCGCCAGGGCGTTTTCGGAACAATGAAAAAGCAGGGCGGTGTGGTTGGCATCAGCGGCGGCATCGATTCCTCCGTTGTGCTGGCGCTAGCCGCGCGTGCCTTTGGCCCAGAGCGGGTGGTGGGAGTTCTGCTGCCAGAGCGCGAATCACACCCCGAAAGCGAACATCTGGCGAACATCCTCGCCAAACCGCTAGGCGTATCCACCGTTTTAGAGAACATCTCCGGCGCGCTGGAGGGCTTCGGCTGCTACCAACGGCGCGACGAGGCCATTCAGCGCATCATCCCCGAATACGAACCCGCCCGCTGGGGCGCAAAAATCGTCCTGCCCTCCAACCTGCTCGAACAGCAAACCCTCAACGTCTACCGCCTGGTGGTCACCGGCCCCGATGGGCAAGAAATCAGCAAACGCCTGCCGCCCGCCGAATACCAGCAGATTGTGGCCGCCTCCAACTTCAAACAGCGCAGCCGAATGTGCATGTTGTACTATCACGCCGAAAAACGCAACTACGCCGTGCTTGGCACGGCCAACAAAAACGAACATGAACTGGGTTTCTTCGTCAAATGGGGCGATGGCGGCGTGGATATTGGCCCCATCCGCCACCTGTTCAAAACCCAAATCTACCAACTGGCCGAATACCTGGGCATCCCCGAAGAGATTCGCAGCCGCGTCCCCACCACCGACACCTACCCCGGCGGCAGCACGCAGGAAGAATTTTTCTACCGCATCCCCTTCGACTTGCTCGACGCCATTTGGCTGGGACATGAAAAAGAAATCGCCCCAGCAGAAATCGCCGAGGCATTGGGCTTGCAACCAGAGCAGGTGACGCGCGTCATTGCCGATATCGAGAGTAAAAAGCGCGGCACCAACTACCTGCGCCTGATGCCGGTCTGATTAAAACTCCCCGGCTTCATCGGCCACGCAGGCTGAATTTGCCCACCACCTCCACCGGTTCGCCCTGGGCCGCAAGCACCTGTTCGATGGGTTTGTAGGCCTGGGGCGATTCGTCCATCCCGCCGCCAAGCAGGGTTACGCTGCGTTCAAAGTTCTTTCGACGAACCAGCACCTGGCAGGGAAACTCTTTTCGCCTGGCTGGTCTGGTCAGTTACAAAAAACCGCCAATTCTGGCGGTTTTCGTGTGATCGACCAGGGACTTGAACCCTGAACCCACTGATTAAGAGGCGACCACCCCGTTGTCCATAGCTTACACGCTGTCTGGAGCCCCCATATATGGGATATGATTTTTGAAAAATCACCCACATATGGGGGTTTTGTTGTTTTACGGATGAAACACTCTAAACTGACTGCAATTTGACTGCAACCGGCACAACCAGGTCCTCGATGGCTTCCGCTGCCTGATCCTGTCCACGGGCAGACCCGTGTCCATAGATATCGGTCGTCACACTTGCCTTTGAGTGACCGGCACGGCGCTGAACTGTGTTGACAGGGGTTCCACTTTCCAAGAGTAGCGAAATGGAAGTGTGCCGGAGGTCGTGGAAGCGAATCTCGGGCAGTCCTGCCTTTTTTAAGATGGACTTGAATTCCCGGGTGACTCGGTGGTTATCCAGAGGCGTGCCGATGGTGGTGGGAAAGATGAGATCATTCTCCTGCCAACGGTCGCCCGCAATAGCTTTTGCTTCGTTCTGGCGCTCGCGTTGAGCGGCCAATTGAGAGAGCGTTGCTTCACCGAGCTTAATCAGGCGTCTACCTGCTTTGGTCTTGGGTGGCACAAGAGCATAACCCTTGTTCTCTATCTGTTGCAGTTGACGTTGAACATGCAGCGTGCTCTTTTCCCAATCGATATCAGACCACTTCAAACCGAGCAGTTCACCTTGCCGCATGCTGGTTGTCAACGCCAGGTAAAACACCGATTCAAATTCCGATCCGGTCGTTGCAATCAGGAATTGGCGCGCCTGGGCTTCGGTGAAAATCTGAAACTCTGACTATTCCACCTTCGGCCGGTCCACGGCTTCGGATGGGTTGCGTCCCAGGATGCCCTCTTTCACGGCTTGCTTGAGTGCGCTGACCAGAACTGAATGGATCAGTTGCACCGTTCTTGCTCCACGCCCTTCTTCATGCTTGATGGTGTAAAGCTGCTTGATGTGAGCAGGTTGAATATCCTGAAGTTTCATTTGCCCAAGAATGGGCAGGATATGCTGGGTGGCGATTTGTCGGTATAAGAATACCGTTCGGGCACGGCGGGAAAGTTCCTTGCCGTTCAGCCAGCTCTCCATGAACTTTGTCAGGGTAACCTGCGTACCTTCGTATGTCAGGCCGCCCCTGATTTTCTCAAGAGTTGCCCGGAACCAATCACGGCATTCGCGTTGAGTCTTGGCATACTTGGTAATGCGATGACCATTGATCATCACCTGGGCGCACCATTCACGACGACTTTCACGGTAGTAGAGTGTTCCTTCGTTATTGGCTCGTTTTCTACCCATAGTAGTTCCTCCTTCCTGTTGAGAAAGGGGAACGGCCTGGGCCTCGCGCTATTTGGCTGTAAAGGTTCAAATGACTGCAATACAAATTGTGGCTTTGGTGCATAAATCTGAGAAACAGACAGACTGCCCCTTTCCCCTCCCGGGGGTTCAGGCTGTTGCTCCTGGGAGAATGACCTTGT
>DAOUBQ010000007.1:0-27313 GCA_034432755.1 Anaerolineales bacterium | reverse complement strand
CTGGAAGCCCATGGCCATCGTGGTGGTTTGGCTGTCGAAGATTTCGATCTTCTGCGCGTCTTGTCCCACCATTTCACGACCCTGGATGGCCGATTGAATCGTTCCAGATAGTTTCGACGAGATGAAAATGCCCAAAACGGCAGAGTCCTGTTCGAGCAGGCGCACGAAGGCTTCTTTCATCGCTCCCGCTGATGGCTGAGATGTACTGGGCATGGTTTTGGCGGCCTGAAGTCTTTGGTAAAACGCTCCTGGCTGGATGGTGACCCCGTCCAGGAAGGTTTCTTCGCCCCAGATGACCTGGAGCGGGATGGTGGCAATGTTGTACCGGGCAAGCAGGTCTTGTGGCAGGTAGGCGGTGCTATCTGTCAGGACGGCAACTTTTTTCATGGGTTTCCTTTTTTGGGGATGGAATTTTCAAATTATATCCCATATATTTGGCGGTTCGTTTGTTGTGGCTTTGCAAAAAATATTAATCGAACCGCGAAATATATCTTGCCGAAAACAAAAAAACGGCGGGACAATTCCCGCCGTTTTTTGGCTCGATTTTAGATACCTGCCATGTAGGCGATGCCAACCGTCCCCGGCCCGGTGTGGGTGCCAACCACCGGGCTGACGCTGGTGAAGACTGCCTCGCTTGCGTTGGTCAGGCTGGAGACCCGGCTGAGAATCTCCCGTGCCTCCGATTCGGCGTTGGCATGCAGAGTTGCCACGCGGACGGGGCTTTTCCCGGCGGTTTGCTCGCCGATGATTTCAATCAGCCGCTCAATGGCCTTGGCCTTGGTGCGGATTCGCTCGACAGCCTCTACTTTGCCGTCTTGCACGCTCAGCAGCGGCTTGAGATTGAGTGCTGTGCCGAGCAGGCGCTGCGCTCCGCCAATGCGCCCGCCGCGGTGCAGGAATTCGAGCGTATCAACAACAAAGTAGACGCCGGTATGGGCGCGGACTTTTTCAGCCAGGGCTTTGCACTCTGTAAGAGAGGCACCCTGCGCTGCGGCGCGAGCAGCCGTCAGCACCTGAAAACCCATCGCCATGGCAGTGGTTTGAGAATCGATGATTTCGACATGTTCTTTGTCCTTTTCGAGCAGCGCGCGTCCCTCGGTAGCCGATTGAAGCGTGCCTGAGAGTTTGGACGAAATGAAAATGCCCAAAACGTCATAGCCCTGTTCTAGCAGGCTGCCAAAGGCTTTACGCATGTTTGGCACAGAGACCTGCGAGGTGGTGGGCATTACTTTTGCCGTTGCCAGCTTTTGGTAGAACTCATCGGGCTGAATATCAACGCCGTCTTCGTAAGTTTTCTCGCCCCAAATGAGCACTTGTGGCACAACGGTGATGGCATACTTCTCACATAAATCTTTTGGAATGTAAGCAGTGCTATCGGTTACGATTGCAACTTTTTTCATCGCTGTTCCTCCCGAATCGAATTTATGTTAAAAACCCTCACAGGCCGGAACAGTTGCGAAAGAAAGCAGGGCGAGATATCATCTCGCCCTGCTTGAAACTAGTGGTTAATGTATAGGGCGTTGATGAGTTCTCCGTTGTTGGTATCGCCGGATAGTTCCCAGAAGAACACGCCGCGCAAGCCCTGGCTCTTGAGATAGTTCATCTTCCCGGTCAGCGTTGCAGGCGTGTCGTAACTCCACCAGTTGTTGCCGCAGTACGCGTAGGCCGTGCCGCCAGGTGCGGCCTGGCTGACGCCCGTCCAGCCGCGACCGTAGAAGCCGACGCCGAGCAGGAGTTTGGAGGTTGGCACGCCTTTGCTCTTGAAGAGTTGAATGGCGTAATCGGAATAAAATTGCGCAATGGGAATGCCTGGGTAACTGTAGAGCGGGGAATGGGGGGCGGTGATGTTATCCCACGCGCCAAAGAAGTCGTAGGTCATCACGTTGTACCAATCCACATATTGCGCCGCGCCGCCGTAGTTGGCCGCGTTGATGTTAGCGTAGCCTGCCGGAACAGCAGCCGTGACCAGTTCCGAGCCGAAGCGGCTGCGCAGAGCGGCCATCAGATTCTTGAAGGCTTCGGGGCCGCTGCTATCGCACGTTAGGCCGCAGGCATTGGGATATTCCCAGTCAATATCAATGCCATCGAACAGCCCATTCCAGCGTGGGTCGTGCAGCAGATTGTAGCAAGATTCGGCAAAGGCAGCAGGGTTGGCGGCGGCTTGAGCAAACCCTCCTGACCAGGTCCATCCGCCAAACGAGTAGATGATTTTGATGTGCGGGTACATCTGTTTGAGTTTGCGCAGCTGGTTGAAATTGCCGCGCAGTGCGTCTGCATCCCAGGTATCGGCCACGCCGTCTACGCTGCTGGCGGCATCGTAGAAGCGGTCGTAGGCGGCGTAGGTGTCGCCAATGACTCAGCGGCCGTTTTGTACATTACCAAAGATGTGGTTGTAACTGACCTGCGCGCCGCCGGTGTAGGCTGTGCTGGCGTTCCAGGCCGGCCAGCAGTTGCCAGAGGGGGTATTCGTGGCTCCGCTCTGGGTGGGTGTGTTCGTAACCGGCGCGCTGGTGCGGGTGGGCGTGTTGGTTGGCCCGCTTTGCGTGGGCGCGCCGAGCGGCTGCCACAGCGCCGGGACATTGGGTGGTTCCCAACCGGTCAATGAGGTGTGTGTTTGCAGACATTTGTATGTTATCCCGCCATATGTCACTGTGTCATTGATGGCGTAGGAGGTGTTGGGCGCCCAGGCGCCCCGGTCAGCCTGTAAAGGCGCAGCCCCAACCGACATGCCCATCAGCAGGCTGGTGGTCAACAGCAGGGCCAGCAAGGTCAGACCAAAGAAACGTTTCATATTCTTCTCCTTTCTGTTATCGAACCAGGCAAAATGCCTGAAGACAGACAAAAATGTGAAAGGAAACAGTTCCCTGTGCAATGCGCGTGCTGGGTAAGCCGAGTGTTTAGGAACTTATATGTCCGGGTTAGCGGATGTGAGCAAAAATTTGCGAGGTTCGTTTTACCATGCGGCGGGGTGGCGCATGAAACTTAATTTTGAAGTATAGGCTGGAGTGGATACAAGCCAGGGATGGATACCGGCAGGTGACCGGCAGGATGCAACACGCCAAACAGCGTTTTGACTAGCGCACGCAGCGAGGGTTCCAGGATACTGTAGGTGCAGAGATAAGTATCAGCCTGCGGAAAGTCGTAGGGCAGGCGCAGAGCGACCAGGATGGTAGGGATGCCCGTCTCCAGTAGCGCCTGGACGAGGGATTGCTGCTTAGGTTGGTCGAAAGCATTGATCGTGCCAATCACCAGGTAATTGCATCTACGCACCTCTTCACGCAGGGCGCTGATGTCGTTGGGAGTGGGGGCAAACGGTACCAGGAATTCATCCACAAGGGGGTGATGCTCGCGGATGAAGCGCGCCAGAGAGGGCGTAATGGTGGATGAGGTATCGGCGGGGGTTAGGTCGGCAGGGCGCGGCAGGATGACGGCTATCCGTTCCTGACTGTGTGGACGCAGGGGCAGCCGCTTGGCATGGTCGCGGACGAGGGTGATGGAGCGTTCGGCAATTTCATCGGCCACCTGGCGGTGTTCGGCGCAGCCAATCACTTCGAGCGGAGGTGGATTCTGCTGCGCGGAGAGCCAGGTTTTGAGCGACAGAACACGCCTGGCAGAAGCGCGGGTTCCTGTGGCGGGAATCCGTTTTTCCTGAATCGCGCGCAAAAGAGCAAGATGAACCCGTTTCTGGTCAGCAGCGTTGGCGGTGAGCAAGAGCAAGTCAATTCCGGCCTGTGCGGCGCGCAGGGCTTCCGCGTCCAATTGTTCCTGTCGAATGGCGCGCATGTCCATTGCGTCAGAGACGATTACGCCCCCGAAGCCCAGTTCACGCCGCAAAAGATTTTGTAAAACGTTGTGTGAAAGGGTAGCCGGGGGGGACTTGGGGCCATCCAACGCGGGCAGGGCCAGGTGCGCCGACATGACCAGTTTGACCCCGGCCTCAATTGCGGCGCGGAAAGGCGGCAGTTCCACGGCGCGCAGCCGTTCCAGGTTGTGCGGCACGGCGGTCAGGCTGTGATGGGAGTCGCCAATCGTATCGCCGTGACCAGGAAAGTGCTTGGCGGTTGCCGCCACGCCCTGCGATTGGATTCCCTGTATCATCGCCGCGCCCAGCCGGGCCGCTAGGGCCGGGTCTTCACCGAAGGAGCGGATGCCAATTCGGATGTGGCGGGGGTGTAATCGAGCAGGTAGATTTTGAGAACTTTGCTTTCTGTCGGAGATGCTTGGGTAGGAGCGGGCTGTTCGTTCAAAGCAGGCGCTTGCGTAGGAGCAGGTTGTTCATTGGAGGCCGGAGCCTGCGTGGCCGCGCCGCCACCACAAGCAGAGAGCAACAGGCTTGCAAGAACCAGAATGGAAAGCAAGGCAAACAGGGTCTTACGCATGGTTTCTTCTCCTTCTTACAAATTTATTGAGGAACGGATGTGGAACAAACATGCAAATCAAGGACGATGGTTTGGTTTTGAGAAACACCACCTCCTGTTTGCGTCAGAGATTGACCCGCTGAATACGGCTTAGCACGTCTTGTGAAAAGCGTTCGATGAAAGCTCGGATGAAATTCGCCGGGTCGAGTTGGGGGTTGATGATTAATTCGGTCATGTCGATGCCATAGGAAAGGCCAGCGGCATTATCTACGCCATGCGATTCGAAATAGGTGGCGTTGGCGCGGCGGCGGCCCATCGAGGCCAGGTCATAGCGTTTGCCGCCCACGATTTGCGAATCAAAGACGCCTAGCAGGGCATGTTGCAGGTTTTCATGCGTGGAAAGGTCCATCGCCACCTTGTCTTCGTCCTGCACCCAATCGAGCGCGCGCCACACCTCGCAGCCAATTAGCCGCGCCGGGCGCTCTGCGGGGGCAAGTTGGCGCAGGGCCTGCACGACCCGCGAGGCCACGGCCACATGCGTATCGTGCTTATCGGCGAAATTGTGGGTGTAAACAATTTGTGGTTGGGTGAGCCGCAGCAAGTGCGCCAGGTCATCTACCGGCGCACTGTGCGCGCGGTCTTTGATCACCTTGCTGGGGTAATCGAGCATCACTTGCGCGCTGAAATCGCCTACGAAGGCCGCCTTGCGCTGCTCTTTGAAACGCACCAGGTGCATTTCTTCATCGGTGTAATGGGCATATAGCCCGTTGCGCGGCGAACCTCGTCCATCTGTTACCACCACGCCGGTAAACCATTTTTGTGGGTGCTGAAAACATTCCAGGATAGGCGCAGCAGCCATAATTTCGATGTCATCCTGGTGCGCGGCAATGCACAGGTGCGTTGTGCGCATCAGGGCCTGCTCGGCCGGCAGGCCATCGGGAACATAAACTTCGGAGGTCTCAATGGAGAATTTCATAGCGAGGGTATCCCTGTATACGAAATATGCTTTTCCAACACCGGCAGACTGGCCGCTGCCACCGATTGGCCTACTCGCCGAATCTTCTCATTCGGCAGGTGCAGGGTGAGTTTTGCCAGCAGGTTGGGGAATTCGGCGCGCAAAACGGCGCGCGCAGTCTGCAGTAGCAGCTCACCCCCCCCGCCCCGACGTGCAGCGGCCCAAAATCAGCAGGTGACGGATATCGTAGAAATCGGAAAAATGCGCCAGACTGTAACCCAGGTACACGCCCATCGTCTGCCAGATATGTTCGGCGCCCGCGTGGCCGGCTTCCAGGTACTTTTGAGCGACCTTGAGCTTTTCAGCGTCGGTTGCATCTTCGGGCAAGGCAATGCCGGCTTGAGATGCCAGCCGGAAGACGCACTGTTGAGAAAAATAGGTTGCGCCGCAGCCTATGTCTTTGGACCATTCTTCTTCTGGCGCATTGGGCTGATAATCTACCGGCACGAAGGCCAGTTCGTTAAGCCAGCCGGTAATCTGCCCATGCAAGTTGACGTAAACTGCCGCCAGGCTGGAGCCGAGCGCGATTCCCAGAATGCCGTTTTCACCGATGGACACCGATGGACATCGAACCGGCCAGGGCGGTCACGTCGCCATCGTTAATCACTTCGAGCGGCACGCCCATTTCTTGCTGAATGCGCAGGAACAGGGTGCGGATTTCCTCGTAGCGCTCGGCTGGAATGCCCCGAAAGAGCGAATCTACCATCGGACGGTTGTGGACGTAAATGCCCGCTGAACTGCCGCCTATCGCGTCTACGCGTGGCAGTTTGGCCGCCGCCGTTCGCAGGGCGGTCAGGATTTCGTGGTAGTGATAGGCTGGGTCGGCGTGTTTTTTGGGTTCCCAGATAACTTCTTCGCTGTACACCACTTCGCCATTGATCACCGCGCTCACTTTACGGTCTGATGCGCCCAGATCGAATCCGATGCGGAAGCCATCCAGATAACGCCCCAGGTTCTTTCCGGTTTCACGGGCGGGCGGCACGTCCTGCGGGTGGCAAGGGATGATTTCGAAAGGCCGCTCATAAACTTGCTCACCCATGAAGCGGGCGTCGAATTCGCGCGCCCCGCCGATGCGATATTGCTCACGCAAATATTCGCCCACGGCAAGCGCGCCACCCACATAGACGCGGAACGCGCCTCGTTGCCAGAGCAGAAACTTCAGGATGCGTTCAGTATATGGCAGGCTGTGTTCAAAGAGCGGGTGTGAGTCGGGTAAAATGCGGGTCTCAAAGCGCGAGAACTCGCCATTCGCGCGTTCCAGGCCAAAAATAAGCGGTGCGCCTTCGGCCTGGGTCAGTTCGCGAACATGGCGGCTGACTAGCACCGGAGGCTGAAAAGTCGGGTCGAGCGGGGGCTTAATGAGCGGGTTTGGGGTTTCGAGGCGTTTCATAGCGTTTGTTTTGGCTGTGCAAGAAGCAGGGAGTAATCTTCCATGAGCAGGTGCGCGGCGGCGCCCAGAATGCAGGCGTTATCTTTGAATCGACCCAAATTGACCCGAACGGGGGCGGTCATCTGTTCCAGCGCCGAACGGTTCATGGCAGAGTGGACGGCGTCAAGCCAGGGCGCGCCGAAGCAAGTCATTTCACCGATGACCAAGATGGTTTCGATATCGAAAGCCGCAACCAACCCGCCCATGGATTCACCAATGGCTTGCCCGGCTTCCAGGACAATTTGACGCGTCGTTGGGTCACCGCGTTGGAAATCTGCGCAACATTCCGGCAGACTGAGCGCCGTAGAACGTGCTTCCTGCAAGCGTTGAACGACTGCCTGCGCACTCGCAAGGGTTTCCAGACATCCCACGCGCCCGCAGCGGCACAGACGGTCATTCCCGCGTACCGGCACATGCCCAATTTCCCCTGCGCCGCCACCATCACCCTGGAAGAGCTTTCCATCAATCAAAATACCGGCGCCTACGCCCTGGCTCACATTGACGACAATCAGGTTGCGGCGCGCGCGGTGCTCGCCGTAGGCAAATTCGCCAATCGCGGCGGCCTGACTGTCATTCAATACCGAAACCGGTAAACCGTAGCGTTGCGAGAGCAGGCTACCGAGCGGCAGGTTTTTCCATTCCAAATTGACTGCCTGGATAACCACCCCTTGCCGGGTATTTACCAGGCCGGGCGTACCGACGCCAATGCCGATGAGCGGTTTCCAGCGGCTGTTTGTTAGAGGGTCGAGCAGTTCGTAAACACGCTGAAGGGCCAGTTCGCCATCGCCATTTTCGGCAAGGACTTCGCAGGTTTCTTTAATTTCGCCTCGCAAGTTGGTGATGGCCCCAATAAATTTATCCTGCGTCAGGTTTAAGCCAATCAGATAACGCGAATCGGCGACCAGCTGGAGCAAGATGGAAGGTTTGCCGCCGCTGGAGACGCTCGTGCCAACTTCTTCAACCAGGCCGCTTTCCAGTAACTCAGCCACCATGTCCGAAACGGTGGTGCGCGTGAGATGCGTGCGGCGGGCAATCTCAATCCGACTGGTTAGCCCACTCTCGTAGATAGTACGGAAAACAAGGTTCAGGTTATGAAGGCGGGCCTGTTGTTGGTTGGCTTTCTGTGAAGCGGGGAGCATAAGTGTTCTCTTTTGTTAGTTAGTCCATTGGATTTACAAAGTTATTGTAACGAATTTTTTCTCAAAATACAAGAGGCAATTTTGGGCAATTCTCTCCCTATTGCGCTTTGGTAGTGGCTTGCAAACGTTTTTCAGGCCATTCGGAATGGTATAATTCTCCTATCTGGCAATCATCGTTTTCATTGAGGAGAGCGCCTTGGCTTTTAACCCGCTCAATTGGCTTTTAGGACTTTTTTCTCTCGATATTGGCATTGACCTGGGAACAGCCAATACACTGGTCTATGTCAAAAATAAAGGCATTGTTATCAATGAACCATCCTGGGTGACCATTGATAAACGCACCCGCGAACCGCTGGCGGTAGGGCAAAAGGCCAAAGATATGATGGGACGCACCGCTGGGAATATCGTTGCCGTGCGCCCTGTTCGTGACGGGGTCATTTCTGAGTTCAACGTGACCCAAGAGATGTTGACCTATTTTATCGGTCAGGTGCATGAGCAAAGTGTGGTGCCGCTGCCACGTCCGCGCGTGGTCATTGGCATCCCGGCGGGCGTAACCGAGGTCGAAAAACGGGCCGCGTTCGACGCTGCCATGTCTGCCGGGGCGAGAGAAGCATATCTTGTTGAGGAGCCGGTGGCAGCCGCGCTGGGCGCCGGCCTGCCGGTTGGCGAGGTTAAAGGCTCGATGGTGGTTGATATCGGAGGCGGTACGACCGAAGTCGCCGTCATGTCGATGGGGGGGGTGGTGGTCTCTCGTTCGTTGCGCGTAGCAGGCGATGAGATGGACCAGGATGTCGTTCAATACATCCGCAACAAGTACAACCTGTTGATTGGTGAGGGAGTCGCCGAGCAGGTCAAGATGAAAATCGGGTCGGCCTACCCTCTTCCGCAGGAAAAAACCGCCGAAGTGCGCGGGCGCAACCTGGTGAACGGGCTGCCCGAATCGATAGAAATTTCCTCCATCGAAGTGCGCGACGCGCTTTCTGGCTCGGTGCAAGTGATTGTGGATACCATCCGCGACGCACTTGATGAAGTCCCGCCCGAAGTGATTGCCGACCTGATGGACACCGGCATCTGCCTGGCGGGCGGCGGCGCGCTGCTACAAGGCCTGGCCGACCGCCTGGCCGATGAGTTGAACCTGCGCGTTTGGCAGGCAGAAGACCCTCTGACTTGCGTCGTGCGTGGCACTGGGGTTATCTTGAGTGATTTCGATGCCATGCGCGGCTACCTGGTTAGCCTGGAACGCGGTTCGACCCGCCATCGTTGATGGATTCTCCGTTTTGGCAAAATTTAGAAAATCGTGAGCATGGGGCGGGTCGCCTTTACGCGTCCGCCAGAATCTGGTACGCTTAACAACATGAGAAATTCCCTTTCTGGCACCGTGCAGACGACAATCATTTTCCTTGTCGTGGCAGGCGTGTTGGCCCTGGCGCTGAGCGGTTCGCTCGGTTTCGTTTCTGCCGGTTTCAACGCCTCGCTGGTGTCGGTTCAAACCTGGATTTCAACCCGCTTTGTGGCAATTCAGGATTTCTTGACCGTGCCGCGTGATGTGGCAGCCTTGCGCCAGCGCAACGCCGAGTTGGAAGCCGAGGTTGCCCGTCTCCAGGCTCAGGTGGTGCAATTGCAGAGCCAGGTGGCTGATACGCAAGCCCTGGCAGCGCTGGTCAAGTTCTCGCGCGCTAACCCCGAAAACTCCTACACGGCGGCCACCGTGATTGGGCGCGACCCCAGCCCGTTCTTGCGCTACATCATCATTGACAAAGGCTCGAACCAGGGCCTGCGGCGTGGAATGCCGGTTGTGACCGACCAGGGACTGGTTGGCCGGGTGGATGCGGTGATTGGCAGCGCGGCGCGTGTCCAATTGATTACCGACCCCACCTCGGCGGTCAATGTCCGACTGGAGAGAGCCGACCGGGAAGCCGTGCTGACAGGCACGCTTGCCGGCGACCTGACGCTTGACCTGGTTCCCCAAGATATTACCCTGGAACTGGGCGATGTGGTGTTGACTTCAGGCCTGGGCGGTAGTTATCCGCCAGACCTGATTATTGGTCAGGTGGTCACAGTGCGCAAACGCGATTCAGACCTGTTCCAGCAGGCGTTCATCCAGCCAGTGGTTGATTTTGCGCAGTTGAAAATCGTCCTGGTCATTACCGATTTCCGCCCGGTCAACATTACTCCCCTCATCCCCTGATATGAAAAACCTGGTCGCTTTCCCGGTTTTGGGATTGGCTTTTATCTTGCAAATGGCGATTTTCAGCCGCATGACCTTGCTTTCAGGCGTGGTAGACCTGGTTTTGCTGGTGATTGTGGCCTGGTCGCTGCAAGAACAGGTGGAATCGTCCTGGCATTGGGCCGGGTTGGCCGGGCTGCTGGCGGGGTTTGCTTCGGGGCTGCCCCCTTACATTCCGCTCTTGGGTTACCTTCTGGCGGTGGGGATGGCACGCCTGCTGTTGCGGCAAATCTGGCAGGCGCCTATCCTGGCCTTGTTCAGCGTAACCTTTTTTGCCACCATCGTGATGCATCTGGTCACTTTTGTTGGACTGTTCCTGAATGGAACCCTGCTGCCGATAGGAGATGTCCTGGCCTTGATTACCCTGCCTGGCGTTTTCCTCAATTTACTGTTTGTCTTGCCAGTTCACGCGGTCATTCGTGACCTGGCTTTATGGGTATACCCGGTGGAGGAAGTATGACATCCCCTGTCTCCCCCCGCGCCTCGTTTGAACCCTGGCGTGCTCTCGTGTTGTATGTTGGGCTTGGCCTGGCTTTTACGTTGATGGTGGCGCGCCTTTTTATTTACCAGGTGATTGAATATCCGGTTTGGGCCGCCCAGGCCGCCGAAAACCGCACGCGCGTCATCAGCGTTCCGCCTTCGCGCGGTATTATCTACGATCGTAACGGCTACATCCTGGCGAACAACGTTGCTTCTTATAACATCACTATCACCCCGGCCAACCTGCCCGATAGTGAGGGCGATACGCAATTGATTTACCGCCAACTTTCGGCCCTGACCGGCGTGCCGGTCAACAGCGGCACGCTGGAAGATGCCAAACTGGTTTCGGCCTGCGTGCCTGGGCCGGGAATCGCCCAGCTGGTGGAACTGCAACGTACCAATGCTCCCTACAGCCCAACCAAAATCCAGTGCAATGTCAGCGAAGAAGTCGCGCGGATTGTGCGCGAGAAAGCAGTTGATTGGCCCGGGGTGGGTATCGAGATTGAGCCAATTCGTAACTATCCGACCGGGTCTTTGACGGCAAACATCATTGGTTTTCTCGGCCCCATTCCTGCCTCGCAAGAGGAATTTTTCCGTGAGAAAGGATTCCAGCCCAACCGCGATAAAGTCGGTTATGCCGGTGTGGAAGTGTACTTCGATGAACTGCTGATTGGCGCGCCAGGCCGCCGCGTGGTGGAAGTGGATGTGGCCGGGAAAGAATTACGCAATCTCGAACCGCCCATCGCCCCGGTTTCGGGCTATAACCTGCACCTGACCATTGATACGCGCCTGCAAAAGGCGATTGAAGCGGCCTTGGTGGGTGAAATCAACACCTGGAATCAGTTTTATTATGGAGGCACCGGCCAGCAGCGCATTTCAAGTGGCGCGTTAATTGCCATCAACCCCAAAACGGGCGAAATCTTGGCGATGGTGACGCATCCCACCTTTGAGAATAACCGCTTTGCGCGCATTATTCCAGCCTATTATTACAATCAATTGGCACAAGACCCGCGCAAGCCGCTGCTTAATTATGCGATTTCCACCGAGTATCCGCCTGGCTCGGCCTTCAAACTTTCCACAGCGGTTGGCGCTTTGAGCGAGGGCGTTGTTAGCCTGAACCAGGTTCTCGAAGCGCCGGGCGAACTGCTCTTGCGCGAATCTTTCTCTCCCAACGACCCAGGCTTTGAGCGAGCCTTTGTAGATTGGAACCGGGCCGGGTTTGGGACGATTTCTTTCTTGCGCTGCATTGCGTATTCCAGCAACGTCTGTTTTTACAAACTGGGCGGCGGCTATGGCACTGAGGTGAGGGAGGGCTTGGGTATTTTGCGCTTGAAGGAATACGCCCGTGCGCTCGGCTATGACCAGCGAAGCGGCATCGAGCTGCCGGGCGAGGCCGAGGGACTGATTCCTGACCCGCAGTGGAAGCGCATCTTCCAGGGCGAAAACTGGTCAACCGGAGATACTTACATCGCCAGCGTAGGCCAGGGTTATGTGCTTGCTACGCCGCTCCAGGTGCTGCTCTCCGCGGCGACCATTGCCAACAATGGACGCCACATGCAGACCACCATCATCAAGGAAATTACCGATAACAATGGCAAGGTTATCCCAGTCTGGCGCGATGCGGAGGGCAACTTCTATTTCGAACCCGGCCCCGACCGTTGGCAGATTTCTCCGAACGAAGGGCATTTGAAGTGGAATGTGACCATTGACCCGCTTATCAAGGAATATTTCTGCGAAAACAGTTACTGTACCGAAACCGGCAACATGAAGACGATTGACCCGTTTGTCTTTCAAAAGGTGCAGGAGGGGATGCGTCTGGCTGTGACGGATGACATCGGCACGCTGCACAAAGTCTTCGTTGGGCCATCGCAACAATTCCCCAAACCCTTCCCGATTGCAGTGGCCGGCAAGACCGGTACCGCCGAATATTGTGACGATATTGCTCGCGCGGCTAACCGCTGCCGTTTTGGTGAATGGCCGACCCATTCCTGGACGGTCGCCTACGCGCCTTATGACGACCCCGAAATTGCCGTGGTCGCCTTTGCCTATAACGGCGGTGAAGGCGCCAGCGTGGCTGGCCCGATGGTGCGCCTGGCTTTGGAAGCTTACTTCTGCTTGAAAACGCTCGACTCAAATCCGGGCAGTTTTTCTGGATGTGACTGACACGCGTTTTGAAACGAAAAACTCACCAGCAAATTCCGGTGAGTTTTTCGTTGTCGCCAGTTTTTACATCAGCCCGCGCTGCCTGGCTTCCTCCCGTAAGGCAACCAGGATGGCGCGCAGTTGTCAATCGCGTTTGCAGGCGTTTTCGACATCTCAACACTTTGTCTGACCAGAGCGTGCGGCAGGTCAACCCCTCTTTGTCGTCGAAGAGTATCTTGAGATTGGACGGTTGGCCACATCAGCATCGAGAAATCGTACCTGGTGATTAACCGCGTGAATGGGACTTTGCCGCCTGAAACAACCATATTTTCCGAGAAACTGGGCGCGCCGCTCTTGGGAGTTATCCCCGCCGACGATGAACTCTCGGCCTTTGATGCGACCGGCAAGCCGCTGGTCAATTTGCCCGATGAATCGCCGGTTTATCAGGCGGTAGCGGGGATGATGCGCAAAATCATGACTTGAGTAACCCCTTTGTGGTGATACAAAAGCGGTCATCGGCCTTTAGCCCCCGTTGACTGCCGAAAACACCCGCACCGAATCCTCATCGGTGACGATGACCGTTTCGGCTTCCACCAGCTCGCCGTTGAGGGCGGTGAGGGCCACTTCGGGCAGGGGAATGCCGAGGCGCGCCAAAACCTCGCTGAGCGGGGTGGGTTCGCTCAGGGAGATTTCCAGGGAATGCTTGCGCCCCGGCATGTAAAAGGTCAGGTGTCCGCCGGCATAGAGTTTCATGGGGATGGGTGAGTGATAATTCGTAATTCGTAATTCGTGAATTGCACTGCTCACTGATGACTGCTCACTGATGACTGCTCACTGATGACTGAAACAGCCCATTCCAGCCCCAGTCTGCGTAATTTTTCGGGGGTGGGGAGGCCCGTTTCGGGGTGCCAGCCCTTTTTCTGGTAGAGAATTGTCAGGGCTTGTTCGAACTCTTGGCGGGGCAGGGCGGCTCCTTGTAATGCGCCGTTTTCCAACCCGGTGAACAGCCTTTCGGGCAGGGTGTCGTCTTTGCGGGTGAATCCCTCGCGAGCGTTGAACAGCCGCGCCAGGTTGGTGGCGCGCTCGCCGATGGTCAGGGCTTCCTCCATTGAGAGGTTCCAGCCGGTGGCCGCGTTGATGGACAGAAGCACGTCTTCGGGCGGGATAAAGGAGCGCGGGGCCGGGCCAAAGAAGCAGAATCCGGTCACTTTTTCGAGGCTGCCCCATTTTTCCAAAATATAAAACATCTCCATCTTTTCTTCGCCCAACGAGCGCGGCGGCAGGGCTTGGGTGATGCCCAGCGGCGCGGCGGCTTTGAGTTGAATGGCTTCGGGTTTGGCAAAGGCGGTATCGTGCGCCACCACCAGGTGGTCGGCGCCGATTTCGGAGATGGCGTAGCCGATGCCAACGTTGTATTTGCCGCGTGGTTCGTGCATGGCGAGTTCCTGCCCCTTCACTTGCATGGCGAAGTAGAGCGCGTCTCCGCCGATTTTCTGTGCGGCGCGTTTGCTGCCCTCGGCCAGCAGGTCGCCGATGCCCTCGCGGCGGGCAATCAGTTCAATGGCTTTGAGCATGGCCTCGGCGTTGCCGAAGCGCAGGTCGAGGCCGCCGGTGTCTTCGAGGGTGAGCAGGCCGTGTTCAAAGCATTCCATCGCAAAGGCAATCGTTGCGCCGCACGAGATGCTATCGAGCATGTAGGCGTTGCACAGTTCGTTGGCTTTGGCAATGGCGTGAATGTCGCTGATGCCGCAGTTGGGGCCAAACGCGCCGACGGTTTCGTATTCCGGGCCGCCATAGGGCGATTCGCGCCCCTCCACCGCCACTTCGCGTTTGCAGCGCACGGCGCAGGCATAGCAGGTGCGGCGGGCGGTGAGCAGTTCTTTTTCGTACACTTCCCATTTCACCTGGTCCACGTTTTCAAACGCGCCCTGGCGGAAGTTGCGGGTGGGCAAAATGCCGCCGGTGTTGAGCGGCTCTACCAGGCCGGGCGTGCCGCGTTCCTGTAAATCCCAACTGAGCGGGTTTTCTTTGACCGTTTTGGCAAGTTTGCCGCCGATGTTCATCAGCGTTTTGGCGTCGTAGGCCAGGTTTTGATAGCGCTGGTTGCCGCGCACGGCAATGGCGCGCAGGTTTTTGCTGCCCATCACCGCGCCCAACCCATTGCGCCCGTTGAAGTGCCGCAGGTCGTTGGTGAGGCCTGCAAAACGAACCAGGTTTTCGCCTGCCGGGCCAATTTGCAACACGCGGATTTTCTCATCGCCCAGCTCGCGGCGGATTTCTTCCTGCACTTCGGCCGTGAATTTGCCCCACAGATGTTCGGCGGGGCGGATTTCAGCCTGGTCGCCGTTCACCCAGAGGTAAACTGGCTTGGGGGCTTTACCCTTGACGACAATCGCCTCCCAACCGGCCATCTTGAGTTCTGGTCCCCAAAAGCCGCCCGCTTCTGATTCGCCGTAGCCGCCGGTGAGCGGGGAGCGCGCCGAGACGACGTAGCGCGTGGCGGTGGAGACGGGTGCGCCAGTGAGCAGGCCGTTGGCAAAGACCATCACATTTTCGGGCGCGTAGGGGTCGGTATGCGGCGGCAGTTCGGTGAGCAGGATGTAGCCTGCCAGGGCTTTGCCGCCGGGGTACATGCGGTAGAAATCTTCGCTCAGGGTTTGGGTTTCGATACTTCCGGTGGTCAAATCAACACGCAGGATTTTGGCAGTGGTTCCGTACATACAGGCTCCATAATCGTTATTCGTGATTGGTAATTGGCGCTTGGTCATTTCGATACCAGCCTGGGTAAGAATTGGGCTTTTTTCTTAAGCGTGAACGCCTATTTCTCACCTGTGGGTATTTTATATGGGATACGGTCATTTATCATCTTCTACAGTGAGCCAAGTCGTTTTCACCTCAACAGAATTGCCGCCAACCATTACTTCAAAGCGACCCGGTTCCACCTGCCACTGCATTTGTCCGTTTAACAAGGCGAGCTTGTCTGGTGTGAGGGTGAAACGCACGGTTTTCGTTTCGGCAGGTTGCAAACTGATGCGGCGGAAGTCTTTTAGCGCCTTCACTGGGCGGGTGACGGTGGCTAACTCGTCGTGAATGTAGAGCTGTACGACCTCATCACCGGGGCGATTGCCGGTGTTTGTCACGTCCACATCCACGGTTACCGAATCTACCGGTCTGATTTTGTCAGCCGACAGGCGTGGTTCGCTATACTCAAAGGTGGTGTAGCTCAGTCCCCAGCCAAACGGGAAGAGCGGCGAATTGTCGGTAAATTGATACCCTCTTTTGGCGGAGGGTTTGTGATTGTAGTAGCATGGAATCTGCCCGACGGAACGCGGGAAGGTGACTGGCAGCTTACCACTCGGGTTGACATCGCCAAAGAGAACGTCGGCAACCGCCAGGCCCGTTTCTTGCCCCAAGTACCAACATTCCAGAATGGCGGGAATTTTTTCTGCCAGCGCATTGACCGTCAATGGGCGACCATTGATTAGCACGGCGATTGCCGGTGTTCCGGTGGCGAGTACAGCCTCCACCAGTTCATTCTGGCGGCCGAGCAAATCCAGGTTGTCGCGGTCGCCCAGGTGGTTAAACCACCATCCTTCACGGCAAGTCCCCTCGTTGCCACCCAGGACCAGAATCGCCACATCTGATTCTTGGGCCAGCTTGACGGCTTCAGCGATGCGCGGCGTATCCTCCGCGGGATCGCTCAAATTGACTTCATCTTGATGCCAGGCAGCGTGGCCTTGCACATCCGAGGTAATGCGGCAGCCTTCGGCATAGCGCACGGACAGGAGGCCTCCCACCTTTTGCCGGATTCCATCCAGAACGCTGGTTCCGCGTTGCGGGTCTTCAGCGTAACCGCCCAGGTGCAGGTCGGCGGCGTTGGGGCCAATCACAGCGATTGATTTTAGAGAGCCGGCATTCAGCGGCAAGGCGGCAGCATCATTTTTTAACAAGATGATGGCTTGTTGCGCCGCTTTCACTGCCAGCGCGCGATGTTCGTCACAGTTCGTGACACGCTCCGCTTCATTGGGATCTACGTAGGGCGTCTCGCCATCCAACAGACCCAGCAAGAACTTGGCGCGTAAAATTCGGCTCACGGCGCGGTCAATTTTTTCCATCGAAACAACGCCAGCCTCGGCTTGTTCAACCAGCGTAGGATAGCAGACACCGCGCGGTACTTCGCAATCAACGCCTGCTTCGAGACAGAGTTTGGCGGCTTCTTCAATCGAATGAGTGATGTGGTGCAGGCGGATAATTTGCGGCACACCAAAGCCATCGCTGGTCACAAAGCCCTGGTAGCCCCACTCATCGCGCAGCACAGTTTGCAGTAACCAATGATTAATGTGCGCCGGGATGCCATCGATTTCGTTGTACGAAGCCATCACTGCACCCACGCCCGCCTCTTGCACGGCAGCTTTAAAGGGTGGCAAAAATTCTTCCCGGATTATTCGCTCTGAGATATTGCCGGGCGCGGCATTTTGTCCGCCTTCTGGCTGGCCATGAACGGCAAAATGCTTGGCGCAGGCGATGACGTGTTCGCTATCAATGGTATCACCTTCGCCCTGCAAGCCTTTGATTGCCGCCACGCCCATTTGCGTAACCAGGTATGGGTCTTCGCCGAAGGTCTCTTCCACGCGGCCCCAGCGGGGGTCGCGCGCCAAATCGAGCACTGGGGTGTAGACATAGTTGCTGCCGCGTACCCGCGCTTCTTTTGCCACAACGGTAAAGATTTCCCTGACCAGGTCGGGATTCCATGTGCTGGCAAGGGCAATTGCTTGCGGGAAACTGGTGGAGCCGGTTGCCATCAGGCCGTGCAGTCCCTCTTCGTTGAACAATGCGGGGATACCGAGCCGGGTTTCTTCGACCAGGAATTTCTGGATGGCGTTGGTGATTTGGGCCGTTTGGCGTGGTGTGGTGCGCTGGGCGGGCCGCCCAAGCTGGCAGGCGCCATTCGCAAACAACTCCGCCATTTTATCTGATAGCAGATTGCGGTCTTCATCAAAGAGTATCCCGGTCATTTCGGCCACCCGTCCAAAACAGTAGAGTTGAGCCACTTTCTCTGGCAACGTCATGCGCTCCAGTAAATCTTTAATCCGTTCTTGGATAGGTCGCTGGGGATTTTTGTATTGCATCCGGTTCTCCTAAATCAGGCTTCCCAATTACATTTCTAGCGCCAGGGTGCACGGCACAGGCGGGAAGCCCGGCGCTTCGACCATTTCCACCGGCCAGAGCGGGGTGGGGGTGAGAATTTCGTTTTCTGTTGCGCCGAGCAGGATGGTATCTTCCATTTTTGCGCCTTGCACGGTGGGATTCCAGGCCAGGGCTTGCCCGGCGGCAAGGACCTCTGGGGCGCCGGGGGTGGCGAGGTATTCGCGCGGCTCGTAGCCGGTTACGCCGCCCTGGTGGTGATGCTGCCATTCGTCGGGGAAACCGGCTGCGGCGTAGGCAGCTTGCCCAATTTCGAGCAGTTCGCCGAGGGTTTTTCCGGGCCGCGCGTGGGCAATGAAGGCCGCGTTGACCTGTGCCGCCGCGCGGGCTTTCCGCTCCAGGTCGGTGGGGGTTTTTCCAAAGTGTATCATGCGCGAGACCGAACAGACCAGCCCCCGCCAGCGCCCGCTCAACACCAGCAGAGCGTATCGTTGTAGTTTTTTGGCAGTGGGCAGGGGGTGGCGGTAGCCGCGCTCATCGGTGGCGACCAGGTTGACAATGGGTTGAACGCCGCGCTTTTGGGCTTCGCCGCCGAGCAGGGCCGCGATTTCGTATTCGCTCATGCCCGGTTGGATGGCCTGAGCGGTCGCTGTGATGGCTTCTGCGCACAGGCGGCCCAAGGCCCGAAAGCGTTCTCCCTCTTGCGGTGTGAGATGCGCCCGCAGACGGGCGATTTCGGCGCTGATGTCTTTTCCGTTGCCAAACGGCACATCGCTGAGGAGGGTTTTGCCCGCTAACAAGTCATTCAGGCCTTTGAGCGGCGTTTGCCAGGGGGAGATGACGAATTCCCAGCCCTGTTCGGCCAGGTTTTCTTCGTCTTGCAGGCGCGGGGCTTCAATGTTATTGGTGGCGAGATAGGCTTGCTCGCGGGTGATGACCAGTGAAGCCGCGCCCTCGGTGGCGGCTGTGTTGACGTAGGAGGCCGCGCCCTCGGTGGCCCAGGCGAAACTGCTCACCCGGCGCAGCAGGATGGCTTGGGCGTTGTGTTTTTCAAGCAGGGAGCGGAGCAGGGAGAGTTTGGACATGGGGAGGAAACTGATGACTGATTACTGATGACTGATTACTGATGACTGATTACTGATGACTGGTTACTGATTACTGTTACTGATTACTGGTTACTGATGACTGACGTAGGGTATCGTTGAAACGGCATGGGGCAGAAAGCCAACCGGTTCGCCGGGGGGCAAATTTGCCAGGGTTTGGTCTATGGCGGCTTGTAAATTGGCAATGGGGTTGAGCAGCAAGGCGCGCGCCAGGTCGTGATTCATATCGGTGTAGAGGAAGTAATTCGCTATGGCGCCATCGCGGGCAAATTGATAGGCTTTGTGCGGCCCAATGCGGAATCCCTCGGCGGCGAATTTCTCACGCACTTCGGCCAGCGATTTTTTGCCCAAAGTCCAGGCTTCGTAGTGGTCGCTGCCGCTACCCTCGGGGCAGGCGGCGGTGATGATGACCGTGCCGCCGGGGCGGGTAATCAGGATGGCATGGCCGAGCGCTTTTTGCGATTGATAGACGTTGATGTCTTTGGGGTGTCCGCCGGGCGAGGTGATGAGGAAGGCGTATTTTTGCGGCACGGCCACCTGGCAGGCGCGGCGCGAATGCTCGAGGCCGGTTTGCACTACCAGGCGCGGGTCGCCAGCCAGGGCGGTGACAATTTGCCGCTGGTGGTTGAGAATGGCATTGAGCGCCAGGTGTACGCCGATTTTGGCGCCGATTTCTTCAATATCTTGCCGGACGGGATTGCTCTCGTATTGTCCCAATTGCGCTTCGGGCAGGCTCATCATGGCGTGGTTGGGGGCAATGGTCTTCAGGCACGAAAGGCCAATGGCGGCTGTTTTGACTCCGCCCGAAAATCCGGCGAATTGATGCGGCTCGACATTGCCCACCACGATTTTGACATCCGATTCGGCGTAGGCGCGATTGGCCCAAACCGGCGTGCCGCGCGAGGTCTCGCCCAAGTGGGTGAGCAGGCGGTCGTTTTCCGAATCGTGTGAAAGGACGCGGTAGCGGGTGAGAATCTCAGCCGGTAAGATGGCGGGGAACTCGTTGGGCGTCATGGGCGGGTGTGTGCCAACGGCGATGTAGAAGGTGATTGCCGAATCGGGAATGCCCAGGGCGGCGAGTCGCTCCATGAGCGGCGGGAGCAGGTGTTCGTGCGGCACGGGACGGGTTTTATCGTTGATGGCAATTGCCACCGAGCGCGCTCCGCGAAAATCATCCCAGCGCATTTCACCCAACAGGTGGTCGAGCGCGTCTTGCACGGCCCGGCGCGGGTCGGCTGCGGGGGCTGGGTTGGGCGCTTCGATGGTATGAACCGGATATTGGTCGGGGATGTGGGCGGTGAGGGTGGTTTTGCCGTAAGGGATGCGGATTTGCATAAGCGGTTTTCAGGTGGGACAGACCTTTGGTTTATCTTTAATGGTAGCACATTTGCAGGACAGACCAACGGGATAGTATCTCGATTTTTGTATAAAAGTGGCGCGAGATTAATCTCGCGGCACGAATTTACACAACTTTCGGCAGACTGCCGGCCAAAGGTCTATCCTATGCGCCCAGCGGTGAGTAGAGAATGAGCGCCAGGCTGAGCGCGGCCAGCAGAATGGCGACCGAAGTGCCGACCAGAAGTGGTTTCAGACCCAGGCGGCGCAGGCTGCCCAGGTTGGTGTTCAGCCCGACTCCGGTGAGCGCCATGAGAATCAGGAATTTGGACATTTCATCCACCGTCTTCAGGAAAGCGGCGGCGGTTTGTAACTCTCCGGGGTGTGAGACGCTCTGCGGGAGCAGTCCGGCGGCCACGCCCAGGGTGCGGAGCAGGGCCATCGCCAGGAATCCCAGCACAAAGCCAGGGATGAGTTTGCCCCAATCGAAGCGGGCGGCGCGGGCGGCAGAGTTGCTCATGGGGCGGTTCAGGGCGCGGGTGTAGACCAATCCAAACAAAATGATGAGCGGGGCCATCAGGGTGTTGCGGGTCAGTTTGACGATGGTGGCGACATCGAGCGAGAGCGGGCTGTAGATGGCGCTGACGGCTACGACTTGCGAGGTGTCGTTGACTGCCGTTCCGGCCCACAGGCCAAAGGCGCGGTCCGAGAGGCCGAGGAAATGTCCAATCAGGGGGTAGAGCAGGACGGCCAGCAGGCCAAACAGGGTGATGGTGGCGACGGCAAAGCCCATCTCTTCCTCGTCGGCTTCGAGGACGGGCGCGGTGGCGATGATGGCGGTGTTGCCGCAAATGGCCGTGCCGACGCCAATCAGCGCGGCCAGTTTGGGCGGGACATGGAACAGCCGCCCGGCGAACCAGGCCATCGTCAGCGCCGCGCTGATGCAGAGGACCACCAGCGCGAGTGCGGTCAGGCCGGTGGCGGCCACGTCTTGCATGCTCAGGCGCAATCCGAGCAGGATGATGCCGAACCGCAGCAGGCGCTGCAGGGCAAATTTGGCCCCGGCGCGCATGGCCGCATTCAGCCGAAACAGGTTGCCGACCAGCAGCCCAAGCAAAACTGCTATCAGAATTTCGCTGATGGATTTGCTCAAAATCGGCTGGCTGATGAATCCGTGCAGGAAGCGGCTGAACAGGGCCAGTGCCAGGACGAGCAACAGGCCCGGCCAGGAGGAGGTGAGTTCACGGGAGAGGGAGGGGGCAGTCATCAGTGGGTAGTTATCAGTGAGCAGTGAACAGTGAACAGTGAACAGTGAGCAGTGAGCAGTGAACAGTGAGCAGTGAGCAGTGGGCAGTTATCAGTGAGCAGTGAACAGTGAACAGTGAACAGTGATGGGAACATCTATCACTGTTCACTTGTGACTGATTACTGATTACTGATCACTGATCACTGATTACTGATTACTGATCACTGAACTCACGCACTGCGGTACAGTTTGGTAATCACAAACTCATCGTGGCGCAGGGTTTCGGCGTTGGTGAGACGGCCATTGATGGTATGCGCCATCACTTCCAGGGTGCGGTCGGCGGCGCCGTCCAGGTTGTATTCAAAGCGCAGCAGGCCGCTCAAATCCACGTCAATGTGTTCGGACATGGTTTGTACCGTGAGTGGGTTGGCCGAGAGTTTGATGACCGGCAGGAGCGGGTTGCCGATGATGTTGCCTTGCCCGGTGGGGAACAGATGCAGCACTGCGCCCCCGGCCAGGCAGAGCGTTACCATTTCGGCGGCGGCGCTGGAGGAATCCATGAAGTGCAGGCCGGGCTTTTTGGGTTCTTCGGCGGGTTTCAGGAAACCAGCCACTTTGCAGCGTCCCATCTTTTCCACATTGCCGAGCGCCTTTTCCTCGATGGTCGAGAGACCGCCCCGAATGTTGCCTTCGGTGGGCTGGGTGCCGAGCAGGCTGACGCCCTGCGATTCGACCAGGGCCTGATAATCATCGAAGGCGGCTTTAAATTGGGCGGCCACTTCGGGTGAAACGCAGTTTTCGATGATTTTGTCTTCTGCGCCGGTCACTTCGGTTGTCTCGCCAAAGAACAGGGTGTTGCCGGTTTTTTCGAGCCGTTCAAAGACGCGCCCAACAGTGGGGTTAGCGGCCAGGCCGCTGGTGGTGTCTGATTCGCCGCATTTGGTTGAAACCCAAATGTCTTTCCATTCCACCGGCACGCGCGGCAGTTCGGTGGCGTATTGGACGAATTCTTTGGCTTTGCGCGAGGCCATTTCGATGGTCTTCAGGTCGCCGTAGCGCTCGATGCTGAAACCCGCCACCGGTTTGCCGGTTTCGGCAATGCCTTTGACGATGTAATCGGTCCAGTTGGGTTCAATGCCGATGACGACGACGGCGGCCACGTTGGGGTTGCGCCCCGCGCCGATGAGGGTGTTGAAGGTCAGGTGCAGGTCTGCGCCGAATTGCAGGCGTCCATAGGGGTGGGTGATGGCGCGCGTGCCGCGAATCAGGCTGGCGACGCCTTCCACAGCAGCGTTGGAGATGTCATCCACCGAGAGAATGATGACGTGATTGCGAATGCCGACGCGGCCATTTTCGCGGCGGTAGCCAGTGAGGGGAATGTTGGGGAAGGTCATGGCAAACTCCTATTCTTCCAATAAAACTTTGGCTTTGCTGGCAGACCAGCGCAGGCTCTTGATGTTGTGAACATGGACATGCGCGCCAAATTGGATGTCCTGGAAGGCATAGCCGATGGAACGACCATATTCCTGCACATGGTGACCTTTGGGCATATCGCGCATGGCGACTTTGTGGCCGAGCGGCACATCCTCAATGACTTTGACGGTCATCACGGGCGCGCCTTCGAGGGTGACGGCCTCGATTTCTTCGCCAGCCTGGATGTCCATGGCGGCTACGCCGACATCGTCGCTGGGTTCGTGAAGCAAGATGCCTTTTTTCATTGCACACTCCTTTATGTGTTATTTGGAAAATGGATGAATTACAACGCAATCCCGTTGTGCTGGAGCAATTCGTCAATCATCACCGGCTGGCCGGTTTTGACCGATTCTTCTGCCGCCGCGCCGACCACGACCGACCAGAAGCCTTCGGCGACTGTGGCGGTGTTGGTGGGCTTGCCGTCCAGGTTGTCAATCAGGTTGATATGTTCGATGAAGGTCGCGCCGTTGTGTCCGCTTTCTTCGATGTAGGGCGGATAGCATGGGCTGGTGACGCGGGCGGGCTGTTTCTCACCGCGCAGGATTTCAAGATGGGTTTTGGGGCGCGGGATGGTCAGGTAATCCTCGCGCTCGTAGGCTTTCAGGTAGCCCTCGTCGCCGCAAATCGAGATTTCCTCGTAGAACATGGGCGCGAACATGCACAGGTTGAAACTGGCGCGGATGCCGTTGGCATACGTTACGCTGACGATGGCGTTATCGAGAATGTCCGATTTCTCGCCGTTGTACTCGAAGTGGATGAAATTAACCGCCTGGCTGCCGGTGGCAAAGACGCTGACCGGGCGCGACTGCGCGAACAGGTTGAGCAGGTCAAAATAGTGACAGCATTTTTCAACCAGCGTCCCGCCGGAATACTTTGAGAACTTGTTCCACTGCTGAACCTTATCCAGGAAGGGGACGCGATGTTCGGTGATATTGACCATCTTGATTTCCCCAAGCGACTTGCGCTCCAGCGCTTCATAAATGCTCTCGACATACATTGATTTATAGCGGTATTGCAGGCCGATTTGCAGGACCGCCGGGTAACTCGCGGCGATTTGCATGATTTCGTGCGCATCCCGCACGGTGGTTGCCATCGGTTTTTCGAGGAAAATATGCTTGCCCGATTTGACCGCCACCTTCAAGACTTCCAAGTGGGTGTAATTGGGCGTGGCGATAATCAACGCGTCGGCTTCCGGGTCGTTGCAGGCCGCTTCGAGCGAGTCGTACACTTTGAGCGACTCGCCCGGACGAAAGCGCTGGAAGGAAGCCTGCGCCGCCGCCACGCTGCCCGGATTCGGGTCGTAGACACCATGAATGGTGGCGCGGCCTTCCAACAGGGTCACGCGGATATGTTCACAGCCATTGATGCCTGCGCCAATCACGTTGAATTTGTAGCGCGGCGGCTCTATGGCAAACAGGTAGCGGTCTTTTGACGGGAGGTAGTTGAAGCGCGGATTGAGCGAAAACGCGCGTGATTGGATTTCTTTGCCCTTTGCCATGGGGTTACTCGTACTGGGTTTTGTCCCAGAATTGGGTGAACTTTTCGATGCCCTCGCGGGTGTAAGGGTGCAGGAAGCCTTCCTGGTAAACCGACAGCCCGGCGGTGACGATATCTGCGCCTACCAAGGCCGCGTCCACAATCTGACGGGCGTTGCGCACGGCGGCCACGATAATTTCCGAGCCAAAGCCGTAATTGTCGCGGATGGTAACGATTTCTTCCACGAAGTTGCGCGTCTCTTCGCCGTTGGCTTCCTTCCAGCCGATGAAGGGCGAAATGTAATAGGCGCCGGAGCGCATGGCTTGCAGGGCCTGCATGGTCGAGAAAATCAGCGTGCAGTTGACGCGGATGTCCTTCTTGGCCAGGTCTTCCATCACGCGAAAGGCCGGTTCGACGCACTGCAATTTGATGACGAAGTTGGGCGAAATGGCGGCCAGTTTCTCGGCTTCGGGCATCATCTCTTCGTAGGTCATAAAGTGTGGGTTAACCTCCACCGAGACGGTTTTCTCTGTTCCTTCCACCAGTTTGGCAATCTCGCGGATGACGGTCATGAACGGTTTACCCGAGGCCTGCACATGGCGCGGGTTGGTCGTCACGCCGTCAATGTTGAACGATTTGAGCGCGTATTCGATTTCACTCGTTATGGCGCTATCGAGAAAGAATTGCATGGTTCACTCCTTTCAATCCATTTTCAATTTACAGAACGCAGATGACACAGATTTTCTGCTCACTGCTCACTGCTCACTGATAACTGATAACTGATAACTGATAACTGCTCACTGCTCACTGATAACTGCTCACTGTTCACTGCTCACTGTTCACTGATAACTGATAACTGATAACTGTTACCCCTTCCGGCACATCCTCCAGGCGATTCAAAACCAGGCCCGGCAGCGTGATTCCGTTTTGGACGGTTGTCGATCCTGTCGAGACACCAAACGCCCAAACCTGTTCCAGGTGCAGACCCGCTTTGAGTTCTGCGGTGTGCTGCACGGCTGGCCCCAGCGGCAGCAGCGTCCCTTCGCGCCCGAAGACGGGAATCTGGTGCAGGGGCATTTGGCGCTCGAACAGCCCCGGCCCCTGCTCCCATTTCTGCTCCCAAATATCAAACCAGCGCCCGGCGGGCAGGTAAAAACGCACCTTGCCGCCCGGTTGAATGACCGGCGCAACCAGCAGCGAAGGCCCCAGCATGTACTGATGCTCAAAGCCCCAGGCCAGCGGCTCATTGGGGAAGGCCAGCGGCATGGCGCGCATCACCGGCATCCCGCTCTGGCTGGCCTCGAGGGCGCAGGCTTGCAGGTAGGGAATCAACTGGTAGCGCCAGGCCAGCCATTGGCGGATGATTTGCTCGGCCTGCTCACCAAAAAACCAGGGTTCACGCGGACTCGTGCCGTGAAAACGGGTGTGCGAGGTCATGACCGCCGCCTCGGCCCAGCGGATATATAGTTCTGGGTCGGGCATGCCCGTTCCAAGCAGGCCGCCGCTCTCCTGCGGGCCATAAAAGCCGCCGATGTCATGGGTGTAGAACGCGCCGCCGCTCATCCCCCACGACAAACCGCCGCGAATACTCCCGGCCAGGCCTTCCCAATCGCCTTGCGGGTCGCCACCCCATTGCACAGGGTAGCGCTGCCCGCCGGCCCAACTGGAGCGGCCCCAAACCACGCCCTCTTTTTCTCCGTACATTTGCGAGGCTTCGTAAACGCAACGGTTATAGAGCAGGGTGTAGGCGTTGTGCAGGCGTTTTCCAGTATCGCCGTTGTGTCCCACCACGTCTTCGGGCAGGGCCTCGCCATAGTCGGTTTTCATGACCGAGACGCCGATTTCAAACAGGGCGCGGTGCATATCACGGAACCAGGCGTAGGCTTCGGGGTGCGTAAAATCTATCAGTCCCGAAGGCTGTAAGTGCGGAATCAGGCGGTCGTTGGGCGGCGGCAGCCAGCGGTAGATGTACGTCTCGCCGTTTTTGTCCTTCAGGAAATATCCTTTTGCGGCCAGTTCGCCAAAGAGCGGGTTCAAATCGGACAGGTAGGAGTATTCCCACAGGCACAGGCGGTAATTCATTTGGCGCAGGCCGCGCACGAAACCGGCCGGGTCGGGGTAGCGCTCCGGGTCCCACGAGAAGTCGTAGCGCGTTTCGGGTTTGTGCCAGGCGCGCCCGTCGAGGGTCAGCATGTCGGCGGGAATGCGGCGTTCGCGCAGTTGGCGGGCCACGTCCATAATTTCATCGGCGGTTTTGTAAATGGCGCGCGAGAACCAGGCCCCGTAGGTCCAGGTGGGCGGCAGCGCAGCGCGCCCGGTGAGCGCGGTGTACTTTTGCAACATTTCGGCTGGCGAATCGGCAAACAGCAGGAACAGGTCCAGGTTAGGGTCATCCAGTTTGAGCGCGTAACTGCGGTGCGACCAGGGCGAGTAGCCCACGCCGTGCGTGACGCGCGCTGTAGTGTGAACGAACACCCCCCAGCCGCGCGGGCTCCAGGCAAACGGCACGTTTTTGTAGGAGATTTCGGCGTTGACGCCGGTGGCGTCGCGGTTCCAGTTCTCAATGCGTTGTCCGCGCTTGTTCAGCCCGCCGAATTTTTCGCCCAGGCCAAAGACCGGCTCCTCGCTCGGCAGGGCCAGCGCCAGCAGCCAGCGTTCGTCATCGGCGGCCAGGGGGTGCAGGCGCAGCACGCCGCCAATGGTGCGGTCGGTGGACGATTCGAGCATCAGCCGCCCGGCGCGGTA
>DAOUBQ010000006.1:0-52870 GCA_034432755.1 Anaerolineales bacterium | reverse complement strand
CGGGCGGCGGCGGAGAAAGGCGTCAGCCTGGATCAAATTCCGTTGAACGAGTGGCAGGCTCTCGGTCCGTTTGAGGCGGATGTGAAAGAGGTCTTCGACCCGCTGAAGTCGGTGGAGCGGAGAAATGCCATCGGTGGCACAAGTCCCCAATCTGTCAAAGAACAAATTGCGAAAGCGCGAGAAGTAATCAGTGATCAGTAATCAGTCATCAGTTTTACCTTACGCCGTAGCGCGAGATTCTCGCCCTGAGCCTGCCGAAGGGTATCTCGCATTTCCTGGCGACATAAATCCCCATTCGGGGACGATGTGTCGCGGTACGGGAACATTGCATAACATCAAATAAAAGGAGAAAAATCATGAACACCGTAACTTGCCCTGAATGTGGAGCCGAAATTACCCTCGAAGCCAATACCGAGGTCGGCGAAATCATCGTCTGCCCCGATTGCGGCGTGGATTTGGAAGTAACCGCGCTCAACCCTGCGGCGGTGGAACTGGCCCCAATGGAGCAGGAGGATTGGGGCGAGTAAGCCAATGCAGAATTCAGAATGATGAATGCGGAATCGAGATTCATCATTTCGCATTCATCATTCACCCCTGGAGTTGCTATGCAAAAACGATTACGAATTGGCGTTCTCTACTCCCGCGTGCGGGTGGAGGAGAAGTGGATTTTTGGCGCGATGGAGAAGCGCGGTATTGATTATGAGCGGCTGGATGACCGGGCGATTTCGTTTGACCTGGAGAACCCGGCCCCCTGGCGCGCGTTCGATGCCGTGCTGGAGCGCAGTATCAGTTACACCAGCGGGCTGTATGCCCTGCGGATGCTGAATGCTTTTGGCGTGCCGACGGTGAATACGGCGGCGGTGGCAGAAATCTGTGGCGATAAGTTGACCACTTCGGCCATGCTGGCGAAGGCCGGGCTGCCGCAGCCGCACAACGCAACGGCGTTTACGCCCGAAGCGGCGCTGGAAGCGATTGAGGCCTTTGGATATCCGGTGGTTCTCAAGCCGGTGGTTGGGTCGTGGGGGCGGCTGCTTGCCAAAATCAACGACCGCGACGCGGCGGAGGCGGTGCTGGAGCATAAAGCCACCCTGGGGTCGGTGCAGCACAGCGTTTTTTACATCCAGGAATACATCGCCAAGCCGGGGCGCGACATTCGCGCGATTGTGATTGGCGACCGGGTGCTGACGGCGATGTACCGCAAGTCGGAGCATTGGATTACCAACACGGCGCGCGGCGGAGAGGGAGAACTTTGCCCGATTACGCCCGAAATCGAGGCATTGTGCCTGGGCGCGGCGCAGGCGGTCGGCGGCGGCGTGCTGGCAGTGGACTTAATCGAACACCCGGAGCGCGGCTATCTCGTCAACGAAATCAATCATACGATGGAGTTCCACACCATGCAGCCGGTGAGCGGGATTGATATTGCGGATGAGATTGTGGCGTATGTGATGGGAGTGGCCAGTGAGCAGTGAGCAGTAATCAGTGAGCAGTAATCAGTGAGCAGTAATCAGTGACAAGTGAATACTTGTAACTGACCACTGATAACTGACCACTGATAACTGATAACTGACCACTGATAACTGACCACTGATAACTGATAAATCAAACAGGAGCAATTATTTTTATGAAAACAACCGTTTCTATCCTTGGCGGTTCGGGCTATGGCGGCGGAGAGTTGTTGCGGCTGCTGCTCGGCCACCCGAACGTGGAAGTGAAGCAAGTGACCTCGCGCTCGCATTTGGGCGAATACGTTTATCAGGTTCATCCGAATCTGCGGAAGCGCACGCAGCTCAAGTTCTGCGACCCGGCGCAACTCGAACCGGTGGATGTGCTTTTTCTGGCGTTGCCGCATGGCGAAGCGCAGAAGCGGATTGACGAATATGCCGCGCTGGCGGGCAAACTCATTGACCTTTCGGCGGATTTCCGCTTGAAGGATGCCGCGAACTACCAGAAGTGGTATGGTGAGCCGCACGCCGCCCCGCACTGGCTCGGAAAATTCGTCTATGGCTTGCCGGAACTGCACCGGGCCGAGATGGCCGGGGCGCAGTTTATTAGCGGGGTGGGGTGCAACGCAACGGCCACCAATTTGGCGCTCCTGCCGTTGGTGAAAGCCGGGTTGATAGACCTCGACCAGCCGGTTTATGTCGAAATCAAGGTCGGCTCGTCTGAAAGCGGCGCGGAGGGCAACGCCGGTTCGCACCACGCGGAGCGCGCCAACGTCATTCGCACGTTTTCGGCGTTCGGGCATCGCCACACCGCCGAGGTGATTCAGGAATTGGGCGTGAGCAACGTCTCACTAACGATGACTGCTGTAGACCTGGTGCGCGGCGCGCTGGCGACGGCTCATGCGAAGGTCAAGCCGGGGGTGGCGAACAAAGACTTGTGGAAAGCCTATCGTGCCGCCGCAAACGAGAACCCGTTTATCCGCATCGTCAAGGAACAGCGCGGCATTTACCGCGTGCCAGAGCCGAAAATCGTGGCGGGTTCAAACTACGCCGACCTCGGCTTCGAGCTGGATGAAGCGACGGGGCATGTCGTCTCGATTTGCGCGATTGACAATCTGATGAAAGGCGCTTCTGGCACAGCGGTACAGTGTCTCAACCTGATGATGGGCTGGGACGAGACGCTGGGGCTGGAGTTCGCGGGGTTACATCCGCTTTAGGCTTGCCCCCGATGGTCGAGTAGCCCCGTGTTCGTCGGGGCGTATCGAGACCATCTTTTGTAGCAACAAGAGCGTGTGGTCTCGATACGTTCCTCGCTGTCGCTCGGAACTACTCGACCACCGCTGAAACGGAGTTTTTATGACAGAATCAATCACTGTAGTCAAACTGGGCGGCACGGAGGGCGTGGATTTTTCGGCCATCTGCGCGGATGCGGTGGAACTGCTCAAGAGCGGGCGAAAACTCGTTTTTGTGCATGGCGGTTCGGCGGAGGCCAACGCGCTGGGCGAGGCGCTGGGCGCGCCGCCTAAATTTATCACCTCGCCTTCAGGCTATACCTCGCGTTACACCGACCGCAAAACGCTCGAAATTTTCCTGATGGCGGTCAACGGCAAGGTCAATTCCCTGCTGACGGAGCAGTTGCAAAGGTTGGGAGTGAATGCCTTTGGGTTGTGCGGCCTGGACGGGCGGCTGATGCTGGCCGAGCGCAAGGAGTCCATTCAGAGCGTGGAAAACGGCAAGCGCAAAATTATTCGGGACGACTACACCGGAAAGATAGAAATTGTGAACAGTGAATTGTTAATGGTTTTGGTCAATGCAGGCTATTTGCCTGTGATTGCGCCGGTCGCAGTCAGTCACAAGGGCGAGGCTCTCAATGTGGATGCCGACCGCGCCGCGGCGATGGTGGCTTCCGCGCTGAAAGCGGACACCCTGTTGCTGCTGACCGCCGTGCCGGGGCTGATGGAGAAATTCCCAGACGAATCAACGCTGATAAAGCACCTGCCACAGTCGAAACTGCCCGCCGCGTTGGAGATGGCCCAGGGGCGGATGAAAAAGAAAGTGCTTGGGGCCGAAGAAGCCCTGCAAGGCGGAGTTGGCAGGGTCATCATCGCCGATGGGCGGGTGGAAAAGCCGATTTCCAACGCGCTGGCCGGGAACGGAACGGTCATCGAATGATGAAGGATGAATTTAATTGTGCATTCTATATTTCTTAAGAATTGTCTATACATTGTGCTATAATCGCCGGAATTTATTTACGACCGAGGCATGGATATTTCTGGCATCTGGCTTTGCCAGGTGCCTTGTTAAAACAGGAGGAAGAGCGTATGAACCGAAAACAGGAGGAGCCTTTTCGTCAGGGCATGTATCGGCCTGAGTTCGAGCATGATGCCTGCGGGTTGGGGTTTGTGGTCAATATCAACGGGCAGAAGTCGCACCGTATCCTCGAACAGGCTCTCAACGTATTGGAGAGCCTGACCCATCGCGGCGCGCGCGGCGCCGAGCCGAATACTGGCGATGGGGCTGGGATGCTAGTGCAATTGCCGCACGCCTTTTTACAGCGCAAAGCCGAGCGGCATGGATTTTCGCTGCCAGAGCCGGGTTGGTATGGGGTGGGGATGGTTTTTCTGCCGCCTGACCCCAATCAGCGGCGCGCCATTGAAGTTCGCTTCGAGAACATCGTGGCTTCTGAAGGGCAGCGCTTTATCGGCTGGCGCACGGTCAAAACGAATAATGCCGGGTTGGGCGCTTCGGCCTTGCGCGCCGAACCCAAAATGCGCCTGGCTTTTATTGAGCGCAGTCCGCGTTTGCAGGATGAAATGGCTTTTGAGCGCAAACTCTACCTCATCCGCCGCCGCGCCGAAAAGGAAATTCGCTACGGCGGAACGCTGGAAGGCGGCAAATACTTCTACATTGCCAGTCTCTCACACAAAACGCTGGTTTATAAGGGTATGCTGGTTTCAGACCAGTTACGCGGCTATTTCCCCGACCTTTCGGAGCCAGATTTCGAGAGCGCCCTGGCGGTGGTTCACTCACGCTTCAGCACCAATACCTTCCCTAGTTGGGAGCGGGCGCATCCGTATCGGTATATTTCTCACAATGGCGAAATCAACACCCTGCGCGGCAACGTCAACTGGCTGCGGGCGCAGGAAAACTGGCTGGAATCTTCTGTCTTTGGCAGTGAGTTCAAAAAGGTTCTGCCTATTCTCCAGCCGGATGGCAGCGATACGGCCATGTTCGACAACTTTGTCGAATTGCTGACGCTGGCCGGGCGGCCCCTGCCGCATGTGATGGCGATGATGATTCCTGAACCCTGGTCCAAGCACGAGAGCATGCCCGATGCCAAACGCGCCTTCTACGAGTTTCATGCCAACTTGCAAGAACCCTGGGACGGCCCAGCCGCCATGATTTTTACCGATGGTGTGCAGGTGGGCGCTTCACTCGACCGCAATGGCCTGCGCCCGGCGCGTTATTACGTCACCAAAGACGGGCAGGTGATTTTGGCCTCCGAAGTGGGCGTGCTGGAGATTCCGCCCGAAAACGTGGCCTACAAAAACCGCCTGAAGCCGGGGCGCATGTTGTTGATTGATACCGCCGAGGGGCGAATCGTCAGCGATGAAGAAATCAAGACCAAACTGGCTTCGGCTTATCCTTACCGCGACTGGCTGAACAAGTATCAGATTTCGTTGGAAGAAATTCCCAAGCCCAAGCCCGAACTCGTGCCGCAGTCCGATTGCTCGACCCTGATGCAGCGGCTGAGCGCTTTCGGCTATACCGATGAGGACCTGAACCTGATTCTGACCCCCATGGCGCGAGACGGCGTGGAGCCAATCGGTTCGATGGGCAATGATGCCGCCCTGGCGGTGCTTTCTGAAAAACCCAAACCGCTCTACAACTACTTTAAGCAATTGTTTGCGCAAGTGACCAACCCGCCGATTGATTCGGTTCGGGAGGAACTGGTCACTTCTACCGAAGTCATGGTCGGCGCGGAAAGCAATATCCTTGAACCAACCCCGCAGAGTTGTCATCAGATTCGGCTGGAGTTCCCCCTGCTAAAAAACGAGGACATGGCGAAGATTTATCACAGCAAAATCCCCGGTTTTGCGGTGATGAAGCTGCCCATTCTCTTTCCGGCAGGTTCGGGCGGGGCCGGGTTGGAACAGGCGCTGGAGGAACTTTTTCAGGCTGCCGATTCGGCCATTGCGCGCGGGTTTAATCTACTGGTGCTTTCTGACCGTGATATGGACAAGGACCATGCGCCGATTCCGGCCTTGTTGGCAGTTGCCGGTTTGCACCATCACCTGGTGCGGCAGGGCAAACGCACGCAGGTGGGATTGGTGTTGGAGAGCGGCGAACCGCGCGAAGTTCATCATTTTGCGGCGCTTATTGGCTATGGGGCTACCGTTATCAACCCTTACCTGGCCTACGAAGCCATTGAACATCTGGTAGAACAGGGTTTTCTGAACGGTGTAGAGAAAAAGCAGGCCATTAAGAACTTCCTGAAGGCCGCCACCAAAGGGATTGTCAAGACCATCTCCAAGATGGGTATTTCCACCATCCAGAGTTACTGCGGCGCGCAGATTTTTGAAGCCATTGGGATTCACCAAAGCGTGATTGATAAATACTTCACCTGGACACCCTCGCGGATTGGCGGCATTGACATTGACATCATCGCCCGCGAGGCTGAAATGCGCCACCAACAGGGCTATGCAGCGCGGCGGGTGTATAACCACACCCTGCCAACGGGCGGTGAATATCAGTGGCGCAGTGAGGGGGAATATCACCTGTTTAATCCGCTCACTATTCACAAACTGCAACGAGCCGTCCGTGAGGGCAGTTACAGCGTGTTCAAAGAGTATTCGGCGCTTATCAATGCCGAAGAGGCCAAAAAGGGGACGTTGCGCGCCTTGCTTGAGTTCAAAGCCCTCGGTCGCGCCATTCCGCTGGAGGAAGTAGAGCCGATTGAGTCCATTATGCGCCGCTTCAAAACAGGCGCAATGAGTTATGGTTCTATCAGCAAAGAAGCCCATGAAACGCTGGCAATTGCCATGAACCGCATTGGCGGCAAGAGCAATACCGGCGAGGGCGGCGAAGACCCGCAGCGCTACCTCCCCCTGCCGAATGGCGACTCGAAAAACAGCGCCATCAAGCAGGTCGCTTCGGCGCGCTTTGGCGTGACCAGCGAATATCTGGTGAATGCCAGAGAATTGCAAATCAAAATTGCCCAGGGCGCTAAACCGGGCGAGGGCGGTCAGTTACCGGGGCGCAAGGTTTACCCCTGGATAGCCAAAGTGCGTCATTCTACCCCTGGCGTGGGGCTGATTTCGCCGCCGCCGCACCACGATATTTACTCCATCGAAGACCTGGCGCAGTTGATTCATGACCTGAAAAACGCCAACCCCGAAGCCCGAATCAGCGTCAAACTGGTTTCGGCGGTGGGCGTTGGCACCATTGCGGCAGGCGTTGCCAAAGCCCGCGCCGATGTGGTTTTGATTAGCGGTCACGATGGCGGCACGGGGGCTTCACCCTTCAGCAGTATCAAGCACGCTGGCCTGCCCTGGGAACTGGGCCTGGCCGAAACACACCAGACCCTGCTGATGAACCACCTGCGCGACCGGATTGTGGTGGAAACTGATGGTCAGCTTAAGACCGGGCGCGATGTGGTCATCGCCGCCCTGCTCGGCGCGGAAGAATTTGGCTTTGCCACCGCGCCGCTGGTTTCACTCGGCTGCGTGATGATGCGTGTCTGTCATCTGGATACCTGTCCCACCGGGGTTGCCACCCAAAACCCCGAACTGCGCCGAAATTTTAAAGGTGAGCCGGAGCATGTCGTCAACTTTATGCGCTTTATTGCCAGTGAAATGCGTGAAATCATGGCGCAATTGGGCTTCCGCACGGTGGATGAGATGGTGGGGCATTCCGAACTGCTGCAAGTGCGAGAATCGGCCCTGCATTGGAAGTCGAAAGGATTGGATTTCTCGAACCTGCTCTATCAGCCCGACGTGGTAGAGAACCTGCCCACCCAAACCTGCCGCGTGAAGCAAAACCATGAGTTAGAGAAGACGCTCGACGCCACGACTCTGCTGGAGTTGTGTCAACCCGCCCTGGAAAACGGTCAGACGGTGCGGGCCGAAATCCCCATCCGAAACATCCACCGCTCGGTTGGAACGCGGCTGGGCAGCCAGGTGACGCGCCAATACGGCGCCGCTGGTTTGCCCGAAGATACCATCCGCCTGACCTTCAAAGGCTCGGCGGGGCAGAGTTTTGGGGCGTTCATTCCCAAAGGGCTGACGCTCCTGCTGGAGGGCGATGCCAACGATTATGTCGGCAAGGGACTTTCGGGGGGCAAAATCATCGTTTACCCCCCGGCGGGTTCGACCTTTGTCCCCGAAGAGAATACCATCATCGGCAACGTGGCTTTTTACGGCGCCACCAGCGGCGAGGCCTACATTCGCGGACGGGCTGGTGAACGATTCTGCGTCCGCAATGGCGGCATGACCGCCGTGGTGGAGGGCGTGGGCGACCATGGCTGCGAATATATGACCGGCGGGCGCGTGGTGGTGCTTGGGCGCACCGGGCGTAACTTTGCGGCGGGCATGTCGGGCGGCATGGCCTATGTGTTCGATGAACGCGGTGAGTTTGCGGGCCGCTGTAATCCAGAAATGGTCACGCTTCAGTCGTTGAGCGAGGCCGAAGACGAGGAAGTAGAGTTTGTGCGCGGCCTGTTAGAGCGTCACCTGGCGGCCACCGGCAGCGACTACGCCCGCCGAATCCTGCTGGATTGGGAGCGCAGTTATGCAAAATTTGTGTGCGTTATTCCCAATGACTATGCCCGTATGATGCAGTTGTTCAAAGAGATGGAGAGCGCCGGCTTGAGCGGTGAGCAGGCGGTGATGGCGGCTTTTGAGGCCAACAGCCGTGACCTGGCGCGCGTGAGTGGTAATTAGGAGCAGCAACAATGGGAAAACCAACTGGCTTTATTGAATATGCGCGGGAAACACCCGCCGACCGTCCGCCCTTAGAGCGGATTCACGATTGGAACGAGTTTCACCTGCCGATGGCAGAAGAGAAGTTGCGCACCCAGGGCGCGCGCTGCATGAATTGCGGCATTCCGTTCTGTCACACCGGTACGCTCATCAGCGGTATGGCGGCGGGCTGCCCCATCCACAACCTGATTCCGGAATGGAACGACCTGGTGTATCGCGGTTTGTGGCGCGAGGCGTTGGAGAAATTGCTTAAAACCAACAACTTTCCCGAATTTACTGGCCGGGTTTGCCCAGCCCCGTGTGAGGGTTCCTGCACGGTCGGAATCAATGCCCCGCCTGTCACCATTAAATCCATCGAACATGCCATCATCGAAAAGGGCTTTGCAGAAGGCTGGATTACCCCCACGCCGCCGGCGGCGCGCACGGGCAAGCGGGTGGCGGTGGTGGGGTCTGGCCCCGCTGGCCTGGCCTGCGCCGACCAGTTGAACAAAGCCGGGCATTGGGTGACGGTCTTTGAGCGCGCCGACCGCGTTGGCGGCTTGTTGCAATATGGGATTCCGAACATGAAGTTAGATAAAAACATCGTCCGCCGCCGGGTGGACTTGATGGCCGCCGAAGGGATTCAGTTTGTGACCAACATCGAAATCGGCAAGACCTACCCCGCCGAAAAACTGCTTCAGGAGTTCGATGCGGTGGTGCTGGCCTGCGGCGCAACCAAGCCGCGCGACCTGACCATTGAGGGTCGTGCGCTCAATGGCATTCATTTTGCGGTGCAGTTTTTGCATGCCAACACCCGCCGCCTGCACGACCAGCATTACGGCGGTGCGCACAGTTGGGGCGCATTCGTCTATCCCTACATCTCCGCTGAAGGCAAAGATGTGATTGTCATCGGTGGCGGCGATACCGGCACGGATTGCGTCGGCACTTCGCTGCGGCAGGGGAGTAAGAGCGTGACGCAGTTGGAAATTTTGCCGCGCCCGCCCGAAACGCGCCAGCCGAACAACCCCTGGCCGGAATGGCCGAAAGTATACATGCTTGATTACGGTCAGGAAGAGTACGCCGCCCTGCATGGACGCGACCCGCGCGATTACCTGGTGACCGCCAAGCGTTTCCTCGACGATGGCAGCGGTCAGGTGGCCGGAATTGAGACTGTGCGGGTGGAATGGGTCAAAGACGAGAGCGGGCGTTTCGCCCCCCGCGAAATTCCTGGCAGTGAACAGGTTCGACCAGCGCAACTGGTTTTGCTGGCAATGGGCTTTCTCGGCCCCGAAGATACCCTGCCGCAGGCATTGGGATTGGAACGTGACCCGCGCAGCAACGTGAAAGCCGAATATGGCAAATTTGCCACCAGCATTCCGGGCGTGTTCGCGGCGGGCGATATGCGGCGCGGGCAAAGCCTGGTGGTGTGGGCCATCAACGAAGGGCGCGGCGCTGCCCGTGAATGTGACCGGTATCTGATGGGCGAGACCAGCCTGCCATAATGGAATGCAGAATGATGAATGAAGAAAAGTGAGCGGAGCATGAGCGCGGTTCTTGTCTTGGAAGATGGCACGCTGTTGCAGGGTCAGGCCTTTGGCGCGGAAAAAGACGCCGTCTTTGAACTGGTGTTCAACACCAGCATGACCGGCTACCAGGAAATCATCACCGACCCCTCGTATCGCGGACAGGGCGTGCTGTTCACCACCGCGCACATCGGCAACGTAGGCATCAACCTGGAAGATGACGAATCCGCCGCGCCGCAAGTCTCCGCCGTGCTGACGCGCGCCCTCAGCCCGGTCGTTTCCAACTGGCGGGCAAGCGCCTCGCTCGCCGATTGGCTGGCGCGGCATGGCGTCCCCGGCATCAGCGGCGTGGATACGCGCTTTCTGACCCGCAAATTACGCGATGGCGGCACGCAAAAAGCCGCGCTCTCCACCTGCGGCACGCCGCCCGAAACCCTGCTGCAAATGGCGCGCGCCTGGCCCGGCCTGGATGGGCGCGATATGGTGCGCGAAGTGACCTGCCCGGAGCCGTATTACTGGATGGGAGACGAGGGGAGCAGGTGGGTCAAATTAGTAACCAGTAATCCGTTATCAGTGAACAGTCGGCCACTGTCCATCGTGGCGTATGATTTTGGGGTTAAAGAGAACATCTTGCGGCATTTGGCGAGTTATGGCGCGAATGTCACTGTCGTTCCCGCCGATACGCCTGCCCGCGAGGCGCTGGCGATGAAGCCGGATGGGGTGTTCCTCTCCAACGGCCCCGGCGACCCGGCAGGCTTGCCCTACGCCGTCGAAGCGGTGCGCGGGCTGATTGAAAGCGGCGTTCCCATTTTTGGGATTTGTCTCGGCCACCAGTTGATTGGCCGCGCCCTGGGCGCAGAAACCTACCGGCTCAAATTTGGTCACCACGGCGGAAATCACCCCGTGCAACATTTGCCGAGCGGAAAAGTGCTGATTACCGCCCAAAATCACAATTACTGCGTGCGCCCCGCCGACCTGAACCCGGACGAAGTCGAAATCACCTACAAAAGCCTGAACGATGATTCATTGGAAGGTATGCGATTGAAAAACAAGCCGGTTCTGAGCGTTCAATTCCATCCTGAAGCCGCTCCCGGGCCGCATGATGCGCACGATATTTTCGGGAAATTCTTTGAAATGATGAATGCGAAATAATGAATGATGAATATGGAGGCGTGGAATGGCGCATGATGTGACTGATTTAAGAGAGCGAACAAAGAAATATGCCCTGCGAATGATCAAACTGTACCAAAGTTTGCCGCATTCTGGCGAAGCGCAGGTGATTGGGAAACAGGTGTTGCGCAGCGGCAGCTCAGTCGGGGCGCAATACCGTGAAGCCTGCCGCGCCAAATCTCCGGCAGATTTCATCAGCAATATGGAAGGCGCATTGCAGGAACTGGATGAAACCGCCTACTGGCTTGAACTTTTGGTTGAGGCGGGCATTCTCAAGCCCGAACTGCTCACCGATTTGCAAAATGAAACCAACGAGCTGATTGCCATTTTTGTCTCCTCCGTCAAAGCTGCCAAAGCCAACCGACGGTAATTCACCATTCATCATTCACCATTCATCATTTATGAAGACCATCCTCATCCCTGGCTCCGGCCCCATCGTCATCGGTCAGGCCGCCGAATTTGATTACTCTGGCACGCAGGCCGTCAAAGCCCTGCGCGCCGAAGGCTACCGCGTCGTGCTGGTCAACTCCAACCCGGCGACGATTATGACCGACCCCGAAATTGCCGACGCAACCTACATCGAACCGCTCACGCCCGAAGCGTTGGAAGCCATCATCGCCCAGGAAAAACCCGATTTCCTGCTGCCAACCGTCGGCGGGCAGACCGGGCTGAACTTGGCGCTGGCGCTCTCCGAAAACGGCGTGCTGGAAAAGTACGGCGTGCAACTCATCGGCGCGAACCTGAAGGCCATCCGGGCCGCCGAGGACCGCCTGCTGTTCCGCGAGACCATGCAAAAGGCCGGCATTCCCGTCCCGCGCGGCGGCGCGGCCTATTCGCTGGCCGAAGCCGAAGCGTTAACGGCTGAAACCGGCTACCCGCTCCTCGTCCGGGCCTCGTTTGCAATGGGCGGAACCGGCGCTTCATGGGTTTACGAACCGTCCGAACTGCCCGAAGCCGTCCGCAAAGCCATCGCCGAATCGCCCATCGGCCAGGCCTGGCTCGAAGAATCTGTGCTGGGCTGGAAGGAATACGAACTTGAAGTGATGCGCGACAAAGCCGATAACTTTGTCGTCATCTGCTCCATCGAAAACCTCGACGCGATGGGCGTTCACACCGGCGATAGCATCACCGTCGCCCCGGCCCAAACCCTGACCGACCGCGAATATCAGGTACTGCGCGATTTGGCGCGCCGCGTGCTGACGGCGGTCGGCGTGGAAACCGGCGGCTCCAATGTCCAGTTTGGCGTCAACCCCAAAACCGGGCGCGTGGTGGTGATTGAAATGAATCCGCGCGTCAGCCGCTCCTCGGCGCTGGCGAGCAAGGCCACCGGCTTTCCGATTGCCAAAATCGCCGCGCTGGTAGCGGTCGGCCACACCCTCGATGAAATCACCAACGACATCACCGGCCAGACCAAAGCCGCCTTCGAGCCATCGCTCGATTACGTCGTCGTCAAAATTCCGCGCTGGGCCTTTGAAAAATTCCCCGGCGTAGACCCCACGCTGGGGCCGCAGATGAAATCTGTCGGCGAGGTGATGGCCCTGGGGCGGACTTTCCCCGAAGCCCTGAACAAAGCGATTCAGTCGCTGGAAATCGGCGTGGACGCCCTCGATGGGGGCGGCCCCGACCGTCAGCCGCCCGCCGCGCCGGAGGCCCTCTCCACGCTGAAAGTTCCCACCGCCGACCGGCTCTTTCGCGTCTACCGCGCCCTTCGGCAGGGCAGGCCGCTGGAGGAGATTGCCCTGGCGACCGGATACGATGGTTGGTTTTTGGCCCAACTGCGGGAAATGGCGGATTGCGAATTACGAATTGCGAATTGCGCGCCGGATGAGTTGAAAGCCATCCTGCGGTCTGCAAAACAAATGGGCTTCGCCGATTCTCACCTTGCCCGGCTCCTCCATTCATCACTCATCACTCATCATTCCGCATTGGAAGTCCGCCAGTTAAGAAAATCTTTGGGCATCCTGCCCACCTTTCAGCGCGTGGACACCTGCGCCGCCGAATTTGAAGCGCAAACCCCCTACCTGTACAGCGCCTACGAAACGGAAGACGAAGCGCGCCCGACCGACAGGCAGAAAATTCTCATCCTCGGCGGCGGGCCGAACCGCATTGGACAGGGAATCGAATTTGATTACTGCTGCTCGCAAGCGGCTTTTGCGCTCTCTGAGCTGGGCTACGAAACCATCATGCTCAACTGCAACCCCGAAACCGTGTCAACCGATTATGACACCGCCGACCGGCTGTATTTTGAACCGCTCACGCTGGAGCATGTCCTGAACGTCATCGAGCGCGAGCAGCCGCTGGGCGTAATTGTCCAGTTTGGCGGGCAGACGCCGCTCAACCTTTCGGCGGGGTTGAAGGCTGCCGGGGTGAACATCCTGGGGACTTCACCCGAAGCGATTCAGTGGGCGGAAGACCGCGAGGCGTTTGCCCAACTGCTCTCGAAACTGGAAATTCCTCAGCCAGAGAACGGAATCGCCCGCTCGCTGGAGGAAGCCCGCGAAGTGGCAGCGCGAGTCGGGTATCCGGTTCTCGTTCGGCCCTCGTTCGTGTTGGGCGGGCGGGCAATGGCCCTCGTCGAAAGCGAAGCCCAGTTGGCGGGGTTCATCCAACAAGCGATGCAGGCCGCGCCTGGTCAGCCCATCTTAATTGACCGCTTTTTAGAAGACGCCTTTGAGATTGACGTGGACGCGCTGTGTGATGGCGAGCGCGTGGTGATTGGCGCGGTGATGCAGCACATTGAGGAAGCGGGCGTCCATTCGGGAGATGCGGCTTGCGTGCTGCCCCCTTACAAAGTCAGCGCCTATCACCTGGGGATTATGCGTGAATATACCGAGCAGTTGGGGCTGGCGCTGGGCGTGCGCGGGCTGATGAACGTCCAGTTTGCGCTGAAGGACGAGGTGGTCTATGTGCTGGAGGTCAACCCGCGCGCCTCGCGGACCGTTCCGTATGCCAGCAAGGCCACCGGTCTGAACCTGGCTTACATCGCCGCGCAGGTGATGGCTGGCCGCACGCTGGCCGAATTGGGCGTGACGGAGGAGCCGCGCGTGGATGGATTTTTTGTCAAGGAGGCGGTGCTGCCCTTCAAGAAACTGCCCGGCTCGAGCGTGCTGCTCGGCCCGGAGATGCGCTCCACCGGCGAAGTGATGGGACACGCCGCGCACTTCGGCCATGCCTTTGCCAAGTCACAGGTGGCGGCGGGGACAGCCCTGCCGCAGGGCGGCTCGGCGCTCATCAGCGTGAACGACTATGACAAAAGCGCCGGGTTGAAAATTGCCCGTGACCTGTACCGGATGGGCTTTCGCCTGTATGCGACGACCGGCACGGCAGATTTTTTCCGCAAAGTTGGGTTGCCGGTTGAGACGGTCAATAAATTCGCGGACGGTTCGCCGCACACGGTGGATTTGATTCGCGGCGGGCAGGTGCAACTGGTCATCAACACCCCGCTGGGCTTGCACGCTCACGCCGATGGCGCGGAAATTCGCGCGGCGGCGGTGGCGATGGGCATTCCGCTGCTCACCACGCTCTCAGCGGCCATGGCGGCGGTGGCGGCCATCCGCGCGCTGCGAGAGAATGCGTTGAAGTATCGGAGTCTGCAAAGTCATTTTTCGAAATGATGAAACTGATCGAGACCCGGAATCGCTGGTTTCGATACGGGCGGGAGAGCACCGCCCTACTCAACCAGCGTAATTCATCAAGTCTGAGAGGAAAATTATGAATATGATTGTTGAGATTGAAAACAAACATACATCTGGCCTTTACACCAAACAAAACTTTGCCATTGTGCGCGGGAAGGGCGCTTTGCTGTGGGATAGCGAGGGCAACGAGTACATTGACTGCTCCTCCGGGCATGGGGTGGCGAATTTGGGTCATGCCCATCCCAAAGTGGCGGCGGCGGTGGCCGAACAGGCGACGAAACTGGTCACCCTGTTTGAGACCTTTCCCAACGACCAACGCGCGGTCTTGATGGAGAAACTGACCGCGCTTACGCCGGGGCTGGAGCGTGTTTTCTTTTGCAACTCTGGCACCGAATCGGTCGAGGCGGCGGTCAAGTTTGCGCGCCTTTCCACCGCTCGTACCGGAATCATTGCCGCCATGCGCGGTTTTCACGGGCGCACGCTCGGTTCGCTTTCGGCCACCTGGAACAAGAAGTACCGCGAGGCCTTTGAGCCGCTCGTCCCGGATTACAGTCATGTGCCGTATAACAACGTTGGGGCGTTAGAAAAGGCAATCACGGAGAAGACCGCTGCCGTACTCCTGGAAGTGGTGCAGGGCGAGGGCGGGGTTTACCCGGCTGACCCGGCTTATCTGCAAGCGGCGCGCGCACTCTGTACCGAACGCGGCGCGCTGCTGGTGATTGATGAGGTGCAAAGCGGCTTTGGGCGCACCGGAAAGATGTTTGCGTATCAGCATTATGGCATTACGCCCGATATTTTGTGTGTTGCCAAGTCGCTGGCAGGTGGTATTCCGATGGGCGCAGTGCTGCTGGGGCCGGCGGTGAAAAATCTCGGCCCGGGGCTGCACGGCTCCACCTTCGGCGGCAATCCGCTCTCGTGCGCGGCGGCAGTGGCGGCGCTGACCGCCCTAGAGGAGGAGAACCTGCCCCAGCAAGCCGCCGAAAAGGGCGCCTATCTCATGGACAAACTGCGCGCGCTCAATCTACCGCTCATCCGCGAGGTGCGCGGATTGGGGCTGATGGTTGGGGTTGAACTGAAGCAGAAGGTCGCGTCGTACATCAAGGCGCTGCAAGAAAAGCGGATTATTGCCCTCAATGCCGGGTTGACCACCATTCGCCTGCTGCCGCCGTTGGTGATTACCTACGAGCAGTTAGATGCGGTCGTGGCGGCGTTGGCGGAGGTGCTGACAACGGATGAAACGGAGAATCGGACAGAAACGGATGAGTGAGACTTTGATTGGCCTGGTTTCTCATTACAGCCCCTCCGGGCAGGAGCGCGCGGCTGTGGAGTGGTTGGTGGAGCGCATGAAGACGCTCGGCTTCACGGATGCGTTCATGGACGAGGCCGGGAACGCGGTCGGCGTGATGGGCGGCGGGCCGCGCCAGGTGGTGCTGCTGGGGCATATTGATACGGTGCCGGGAGAGATCCCGGTGCGGGTGTTGCCCTCTGGCGTGGGTCTCGATACGGCGGCAAAGAGCGCCGCCTGCTCGACCGACGGGGTGTTGTACGGGCGCGGGGCGGTGGATGCCAAAGGGCCGCTGGCCTGTTTTACCGATGCGGTGGCGCGGTTGGGCGCGGTGGAGGGCTGGCAGTTTGTGGTCATTGGCGCGGTGGAGGAAGAGCGCGATTCGGAGGGGGCGCGCTTTATCGTGGATAAGTACCGCCCCGATTTTTTAATTGTCGGTGAGCCAAACCGCTGGGATAGGGTTGCGTTGGGCTACAAAGGTTCGGCCTGGGCGGAAATTACCGTGCGGCGTGCGCAGAGTCACACGGCCAGCGGCGAGCAGACGGCGGCGGAGGCAGCCGTGGAGACCTGGCTGGCAATTCGCGCATTTTGTGAGACATTGAATGCGGACAAACCGCGCGCTTTCGATAAACTCCTGCCGACCTTGCGCAATATCGAGGCCGGTCAGGATGGTTTCGCGCAGTGGGCGCGCTTGAGCGTGGGAGTCCGTCTGCCGGTGGAGGTTTCGCCGGAGCAGTGGATTGACCATCTGCGTGAAATTGCGTCAGAAGCCGAGGTGCGGCGGGTGGGGTATGCTGTTCCAGCCTGGGGGTGCGAGAAAAACACTCCGCTGGTACGCGCCCTGTTAAGCGGAATCAGGAGTCAGGGCGGGGTGCCATCTTTTGTCTATAAAACGGGAACCGCCGACTTGAACATCGTCGCTCCGGTTTGGGGGTGTCCGGCAGCCGTGTATGGCCCGGGCGATTCGGCGCTTGACCATACGCCCGATGAGCATATTTCGCTGGAGGAATATGGGAAAGCGGTGGATGTGCTTTCGGCGGCGCTGATGAGTTTGCTTAAGAAATTGTAAATTGCCCCGATTTTCAGCGATTTTGCCCTTGACGTATACGAGAATAAGCCTATAATCGGGCGAAATATCCAAAGCCTATGTCTACACAATTGTTCTCGCTCTCCCTTATTGTCGTCCTTATTGCGGTCCTTATTATTAAGGGCCTCTTTGTGGTTGGGATGGCAATGGTGAGCGTGAGATAGAAACGCACACCAACTCAAATGCAAGAAGCCGCCCAGCCACAAGCCGGGCGGTTTTTTTGTGCCAATTTTATTGAATCTTGGAAGGAAGTTATGCGTTCAGATACCGTCAAAAAAGGTTTTGATAAAGCTCCACACCGCGCCTTGTTGCGGGCGACCGGTCTGAAGGACGAAGACTTTGGTAAGCCGTTTGTTGCCATTGTCAATTCGTATGTGGATGTCGTGCCGGGGCATGTTCATTTGCAGGAGTTTGGCAAGATTGTGAAAGAGGCCGTGCGCGCTGCGGGGGCTGTCCCTTTTGAGTTCAACACCATTGGCGTAGATGATGGGATTGCGATGGGCCATGTGGGCATGAAATATTCGCTGCCCTCGCGTGAATTGATTGCCGATTGTGTGGAAACGATGATAGAAGCGCACCGTTTTGATGCGATGGTGTGTATCCCCAACTGCGATAAAATCGTGCCGGGAATGTTGCTCGCTGCCATGCGGGTCAACATTCCCACGATTTTTATATCGGGTGGGCCGATGGCGGCGGGCAAAACGCCCGAAGGCGAGACGATTGACTTGATTTCGGTCTTTGAGGGCGTGGGCGCGTTTTCGGCGGGAAAAATCAACGAAGATCGTCTTGGCACGCTGGAGCGGTTTGCCTGTCCCTCGTGTGGTTCTTGCTCTGGCATGTTCACCGCTAACTCGATGAACTGTCTCATGGAAGCCCTGGGCATTGCTCTGCCCTTCAACGGTTCGGCGCTGGCAAAAACCGCCGAGCGTGAAGCCCTGGCGCGCAAAGCCGCCGGGCTGATTATGACGCTCATTGAACGCGACATCAAGCCGCGCGATATTGTCACCGCTGAAGCCATTGATGACGCTTTTGCGTTGGATATGGCGATGGGCGGCTCGACCAACACCGTGTTGCATACCCTGGCGCTGGCGCACGAGGCCGGGGTGGAGTATCCGCTGGAGCGCATCAACGCGGTGGCGGACCGTGTGCCGCACCTGACCAAAGTCAGCCCTTCGGGGAAGTGGCACATGGAAGATGTGCACCGCGCGGGTGGAATTCCGGCCATTTTGAACGAAGTGCAGCGCGGAACGGGAATGTTGCACTTTGACCGCATGACCGTCTCTGGCATAACGCTGGGGGAATCGATTCGCGGCTGCGAAATTAAAGATGAGGAAGTCATTCATCATTATGAAAATGCCCATTCCAAACACGGTGGTTTGGCGATTTTGTTTGGGAATCTTGCTCCGCATGGCGCAGTGGTTAAAGTCGGTGGCGTGATGCCCGAAATGATGAAGTTCAGAGGCCCGGCTCGGATTTACGAGAGCCAGGACGAGTGTATGCGCGGCATTTTGGCGCGTGAAGTGCAGCCCGGTGATGTTGTTGTGGTGCGCTATGAAGGCCCCAAAGGTGGCCCTGGAATGCAGGAGATGCTCTCGCCGACCTCGGCCATTATGGGGCAGGGTTTGGGCGACAAGGTGGCGTTGATTACCGATGGCCGCTTTAGCGGTGGCACGCGCGGGGCCTGCATTGGGCATGTCTCGCCCGAAGCGGCGGCGGGTGGCCCGATTGCCGCGCTCGAAAACGGCGACATCATCGAGATTGACCTGACCGCCCGGACACTGAACGTCCGCCTGGGTGAGGAAGAAATCCAAAAGCGCCTAGCCGCCCTGCCGCCTTTCAAGAGCAAGGTGACGAGCAAGTGGCTGAAGCGGTATTCGCATTTTGTGACAAGCGCGGATACGGGCGCGGTTTTGGCGAGTTAACTCGTGTCTCGATATGGCGGCGTTGGTCGAGTAGTGCGAAGCCCGTACCGAGACCCGCTGCCTACTCGACCACTAATCGGAAAAGGAGAGAAATTATGAAATTAAGCGGCGCAGAAATTCTGTGGGAATGCTTAGTGCGCGAGGGCGTGGAAGTGGTGTTTGGCTACCCCGGCGGGGCCAACATGCCAATTTACGACGCTATGCTCAACTACCCGGTGCATCATGTGTTGGTGCGGCATGAACAGGGCGCGGCGCACATGGCCGATGGCTATGCTCGTGCTTCGGGCAAGGTTGGCGTGGCAATGGCAACTTCTGGCCCAGGGGCAACCAACCTGGTAACGGGCATTGCAACGGCCATGATGGACTCTTCGCCGGTGGTGTTTATCACCGGGCAAGTGGCTGCACATTTGATCGGCGGTGATGCCTTTCAGGAAACCGATGTAACGGGGATTACCCTGCCTATCACCAAGCACAACTACCTGGTGACCCGCCCCGATGAAATTGCCGAAGTGGTGCGCGAGGCTTTTTACATTGCCCGTAGCGGACGCCCCGGCCCGGTCTTGATTGACATCTGCAAGAACGCGCAGATTGAAAAGACGGAATTCGTTTACCCGGAGGAAGTGCGGTTGCCGGGCTACCAGCCGCCCTTGCACGCGCCCAAAGCCGCGCTGGAGCAGGCCGTCCATTTACTAGAGAAGGCCAAACGCCCGGTCATCTTGCTTGGACATGGGGCCATTATTTCTGGCGCGGAGGAGGTCATTCAGCATTTTGCGGTCAAGACCCATACCCCGGTGGCGATGACCTTGCTCGGCTTGGGCGCGTTCCCGGCCTCGCACCCGCTCTCGCTGGGCATGATGGGGATGCACGGCGAGGCGCATTGCAACCTGGCCATCCAGAATGCTGACCTGTTGCTGGCTTTTGGGATGCGATTCGATGACCGCGTGACCGGAACCCTTAAGACTTATGCGCCCAATGCCCGTAAAATCCATGTCGAAATTGACCCCTCGGAAGTGCATAAAAACGTCAAAGTGGATGTACCGCTGGTCGGTGACCTGAAAACCGTTGTCACTGACCTGATTCCGATGGTGGACGAATATGAACATGACGAGTGGCTTCAGCAGATCGCCGAATGGAAGTCGGATGGTGACGCGCGCTCGATTATGTCATGGCCGGAGGATGGAAAGTTGTATGTGGCGCACCTCGTTCACGATTTGTGGAAAGCGACCGGCGGCGGGGCGATTATCACGACCGATGTCGGCCAGCATCAGATGTGGGCAGCGCAGTATTACTTCCTTGAGAAGCCCAATCGCTGGATTACCTCCGGCGGGTCTGGGACGATGGGTTTTGGCTTGCCCTCGGCCATTGGCGCCTGGTTTGCGCGTAAAGACCAGGAAATTTGGACGGTGGTTGGCGATGGCGGTTTTCAGATGACGGCGGCAGAGCTCACGACCGCTGTGCAGGAAGGTGCAAACGTCAAAGTTGCGATTATGAACAATAACTTTTTGGGGATGGTGCGTCAGTGGCAGGAATTTTTCTTCGAGAAACGCTACTCGGCGGTTAACATGCTCACTCCCGATTTTATTAAACTGGCCGATGCGCACCGCGTGCCAGCCCGCCGTGTGACCAGGCCAGAAGAAGTGCAAGAGGCCATTTCCTGGGCGCGGCAAATTGAGGGCCCGGCTTTGTTGGAGTTTATGGTGGAGCAGGAAGACGCAGTTTACCCCATGGTGCCAGCCGGCGCTTCGCTTCACGAAATGTTGCGCCGCCCCATGCGACAGGCAAAGTAAAAAAGAGGAACTCAACTATGCAATACACTTTTGTTACCCTGGTAGAAAACAAACCCGGTGTGCTCAACCGCGTGGCGTCGCTCTTTCGCCGCCGCAACTTCAACATCGAGTCGTTGGCCGTTGGGCGCACGGAACGTCCTGATATTTCACGCATGACGATTGTGATGGACTGCGAAGACGATACCGTGGCCCACAAAATTGAGGCCAATCTTTACAAAATGGTCAATGTGATTGATGTGCAAGACGTGACCAAGCAGCCCTCCGTAACCCGTGACCTGGCGCTCATCAAGGTCAAAGCCGGGCCAGAGCAGCGATCTGAAGTGAACAGCCTGGCGCAAATCTTCCGCGCCCGCATTGTAGACGTGGCTGCCGATTCAGTCATTGTCGAGGTGACCGGCACCGAGGAAAAAATCGAAGGGATGATTGAACTCTTGCGCCCCATAGGCATTTTGGAGATGGTGCGCACGGGTCAAATCGCGATGACGCGCGGTGCCTACGAAGGCACTCGCCGTACCCCTGGCGCGAACGGCAACGTCTGGCGCGATGAGGACGAGAGCGGGCTGGCAGAATACTAACCAAATGCAAAATGATGAATGATGAATGTCATTTTCATTCACCATTCACTATTTACTATTCATCATTTCAAGGAGAAGTTATGGCAAAAATCAATTTTGGTGGCGTGGTGGAAGAGGTTGTGACCCGCGAAGAATTCCCGTTGGAAAAGGCGCGCGAGGTGCTGAAAAACGAAGTGGTGGCGGTGCTTGGCTATGGTGTGCAAGGCCCGGCCCAGGCCATGAACATGCGCGATAACGGCATTAAAGTCATTGTTGGGCAGAGACCGGGGACGAAGAATTGGGACAAGGCCGTCGCCGATGGCTGGGTTCCGGGCGAGACGTTGTTCCCGCTCGAAGAAGCCGCCGAGCGCGGGACGGTTGTTCAGTACCTGCTTTCGGATGCCGGTCAGCGCAGTCAGTGGCCCAAAATTGTCGAATGTCTGCACGAAGGTGATTTGCTCTACTTTTCGCACGGTTTTTCTGTGACTTACAAAGACGATACTGGCGTCATCCCGCCGCCGCATGTGGATGTGGCCCTGGTGGCCCCCAAAGGCTCTGGCACAAGCGTGCGCCGCAACTTCATCGCCGGGAGCGGCATTAACGCCAGTTTTGCCGTCCACCAGGACGCCACCGGGCGCGCCTGGGAACGCACCGTTGCCCTTGGAATTGCCATCGGCGCGGGCTACCTGTTCCCAACCACCTTCAAGAACGAAGTCTACAGCGACCTGACCGGTGAACGCGGAATCCTGATGGGCGCGCTGGCGGGCGTGATGGAAGCGCAGTACAACGAATTACGCAAGCACGGCCACAGCCCCAGCGAAGCCTTCAACGAAACCGTTGAAGAATTGACCCAGTCGCTGATTCGGCTGGTTGGTGAAAATGGCATGGACTGGATGTACGCCAACTGCTCCACCACCGCCCAGCGTGGCGCGTTGGACTGGAAGGATAAATTCCGTGATGCGGTGGCCCCCGTGTTCAGTGACCTGTATCACAGCGTAGAAACCGGTAACGAAGCCCGCATTACGCTGGAGGCCAACTCGCGCCCCGATTACCGCGAACAGCTGGAAAAAGAATTGGCCGCCATCCGCGATTCGGAAATGTGGCAGGCCGGCGCGGCGGTGCGGGCGTTGCGCCCTGAAAACTGGAAGAAGTAGACAGGTAAACATGGAAACAGGTACTTGTCTACCTGTCTACCTGTCCACTTTGATAATGGAGCAATTATGAACAACTACGTCAAAATCTTTGATACGACCCTGCGCGATGGCGAGCAATCGCCTGGCGCAACTATGACATCGGTCGAGAAACTGGAGGTGGCCCGCGCCCTGGCACGTTTGGGCGTGGATATTATCGAGGCCGGGTTCCCGGCAGCCTCCCCCGACGACCTGGAGGCAGTGCGGCGTATTGCTGTTGAAGTGGGCAACCCGCCGGCTGGTCAGGAGCAGGCGCGTGTGCCGGTGATTGCCGGGTTGGCCCGCGCCAATAAAACGGATATTGATAAGGCCTGGGAAGCAGTCAAGGCAGCCGCTCATCCCCGCATCCACACCTTCCTGGCGACTTCCGAAATCCACATGAAGCACAAACTCAAGATGAACCGCGAGGAAGTGGTTCAGCGGGTGCGTGAAATGGTTGCTTATGCGCGCAGCCTATGCGCCGACGTGGAATTCAGCCCTGAAGACGCTGGCCGCTCCGACCCGCAATTCCTGTACCTGGTGCTGGGCGAGGCCATTAAAGCGGGCGCGACTACTCTCAATATCCCCGATACGGTCGGCTACACCACGCCTGATGAGTTCGGCGCGCTAATAGCGGGCATTATCGAAAACACGCCAGGGATGCACGAGGGCATCACGGTCAGCGTCCACACCCACGATGACCTGGGGCTGGCGACAGCCAACGCCCTGGCGGGCATTAAAGCCGGGGCGCGCCAGGCCGAAGTGACGGTCAACGGCATTGGTGAACGGGCTGGCAACACCTCGCTTGAAGAAGTGGTGATGGCGCTCAAAACGCGTCACCCGGTCTTTGGCCTTGAAACGGGTATTGATACCACCCAAATCGCCCGCATCAGCAAACTGGTCAGCAATTACACCAGCATCCCGGTCCAGCCCAACAAGGCCATTGTCGGCGCGAACGCCTTTGCCCACGAGGCCGGCATTCATCAAGACGGAATGCTCAAACATAACCAGACCTACGAAATCATGCGCCCGGAAGATGTCGGCGTCACTCAGTCGCGGCTGGTGTTGGGCAAGCATTCGGGCCGCCACGCCCTGCGCATTCGCCTGGCCGAGATGGGACATTCCCTGGATGAAGCCGAACTGGACCAGGCTTTTGCGCGCTTCAAGGAACTGGCCGACCGTAAAAAGGTCATCACCGACCTCGACCTGGAAGCGCTCATCGCCGACGAATTTTACCGCCCGCGCGATATTTACGCGCTCGAAGGCCTGCAAGTGGCCTGCGGCACCATGGGAATGCCCACCGCCACTGTGCGCCTGCGCGGGCCGGATGGCAAAATTTACACCCACGCTGCCATTGGCACCGGCCCGGTGGATGCCACCTACAAAGCCATTGACCACATTGTCAAAGAGCCAAATACCCTGCTGGAGTTCAGCGTCCATGCCATCACCGAAGGGATTGACGCGCTGGGTGAAGTGACCGTCCGCGTTCAGCCGAAAGAAGCCCTGACAAAGTTCGATGCCCAAAACGAAACCCCCTATGGGCGCGTCTTTGGCGGTCATGGCGCCGATACCGACATCATCGTTGCCAGCGCCAAGGCGTATTTAGCCGCCCTCAACAAACTCATTACCGCGCAAACCGAAGCCAACGAAGCCAAACAGCACGATTACGGCGTGATGCTCGGCTAAAAAGGAGAATCACATCAACACCCCTTCTCATTTGCAGGAAAATGCAGTTATCAGTTATCAGTTATCAGTTATCAGTTATCAGTTATCAGTTATCAGTTATCAGTTTTCTGTTCACTGATTACTGTTCACTGATTACTGTTCACTGATTACTGTTCACTGATTACTGTTCACTGTTCACTGTTCACTGATTACTGTTCACTGCTTACTGATTACTGGATTTGCTATGCCTAAAACTCTATTCCAAAAACTCTGGGACTCCCACGTTGTAACCCAACAGCCAGATTCCCCTGCTATTTTATATATTGACTTGCACCTGGTGCATGAAGTCACCTCGCCGCAGGCCTTCACCGGTTTGCGCCAGCGTGGGTTGAAAGTCCGCCGCCCCGATAAAACCGTGGCGACGATGGACCACTCCATCCCCACCACCCCGCCCGATGTGCCAATCGCCGATGCCCTGGCTGCCGCGCAAATTAAGCAGTTGGAGGCCAACGCCGCCGAATTTGGCATTCCGCTCTATGGCATGGGCAGCCCCCATCGCGGGATTGTCCACGTCATCGGCCCGGAACTCGGCCTGACCCAACCCGGCATGACTATCGTCTGCGGCGACAGTCACACCGCCACGCATGGCGCGTTCGGCGCGCTGGCCTTTGGGATTGGCACCAGCGAAGTGGAACACGTCCTGGCCACCCAATGTCTGCTGCAGCGCAAACCCAAAACGTATGAAGTCCGCGTGGAGGGAACGCTGGCTCCGGGTGTTTCGGCCAAAGACATCATCCTGGCCCTGATTGCCAAAATTGGCGTTGGCGGCGGCACAGGGCATGTCTTTGAATACACCGGCTCTGCCATCCGCGCCCTGACGATGGAACAGCGCATGACCATTTGTAACATGTCCATTGAGGGCGGCGCGCGCGCTGGCATGGTCGCCCCAGATGATACGACCTTTGAATATCTCTATGGGCGTGAGTTTACCCCCAAAGGCGCAGCCTGGGACCAGGCCCTGGCCCGCTGGAAGCAGTTGCCCTCCGATGAAGGCGCGGTCTACGATAAATCCATCACCCTTGATGCCTCGGCTCTTGAACCGATGATTACCTATGGCACCAACCCTGGCATGGGCATGAAAATCACCGACCGCGTGCCAGACCCCGCCTCGCTGGGCGACGCCAACCAAAAGCTGGCCCTCGAAAAAGCCCTGACTTACATGGGCCTGCAGCCTGGTCAAGCCCTGCTTGGTCACAAGGTGGATGTCGTTTTTATAGGCTCTTGCACCAACTCGCGCATCTCCGACCTGCGCCTGGCCGCCTCCCTGCTCAAAGGCCGCAAAGTGGCGCAAAACACCCGCGTCATGGTCGTCCCCGGTTCGCAGGATGTCAAAAAACAGGCCGAAGCCGAAGGGCTGGATAAAATTTTCAAAGAAGCGGGCGCCGAATGGCGCGAAGCAGGCTGCTCGATGTGTATTGCCATGAACGGCGACCAGCTTCAGCCCGGTCAATACGCCGTCAGCACCAGCAATCGCAACTTTGAAGGTCGCCAGGGCAAGGGTGGGCGGACGTTTTTAGCAAGTCCGTTGACTGCCGCCGCTGCTGCCATTCATGGCGCAGTCACCGACCCTCGACATTTAGTGACAGGGTGATGATTTCCAATCACCCAATCACCCAATCAGAAAATCACGAAATACGATTATGGCTCAATTTACCTCTCTCACCTCCCGCGTCGTACCGCTGCCTATCAACGATATTGACACCGACCAGATTATCCCGGCCCAATATCTCAAAGTGACCGACAAAAATGGCTTGGCGAGCGCGCTCTTTTCCAACTGGCGTTACCTGCCTGATGGCTCACCCAACCCCGATTTCGTCTTGAACAAGCCCGAATTTGCCGGGGCGCAAATCCTCCTGGCGGGCGATAACTTTGGTTGTGGCTCTAGCCGCGAACATGCCCCCTGGGCGCTGACCGGTTACGGCTTTCGGGCCGTTATCAGCACCTCGTTTGCCGATATTTTCCGCAACAACGCCCTCAAAAATGGCCTGCTGCCCATCATCGTGGATGAACCCACCCACAAACTGCTTTTCAACCTGGCCCAGCAATCTCCTCGCGCCGAACTGACGATTGACCTCGCTTCTCAAACCCTTTCCTACCCCGGCGGTTCTGTCTCCTTTCCCATTGACCCCTTCAACAAAACCTGCCTGCTCAACGGCGTGGATGAGTTAGGATACATCATGGGCTTCGAGAAGGAAATTGCAGATTACGAATCAGCAATCAGAAATTGAGCAGCCTGCCTCGCAATTCCTGATTCTCAAAGTGAAAACAATATGGCTCTCGTACAAATTTACGACACCACCCTGCGCGACGGAACACAGTCGGAGGGCTTTAACCTGTCAGCCAGCGACAAAGTCCGCATTGCCCAAAAATTAGACGACCTGGGCGTGGCGTTCATCGAAGGCGGCTGGCCCGGTTCTAACCCCAAAGACGCCGAGTTTTTCGAGCGCGTCCGCGATATGCAGTGGAAGAATGCCCAAATTGCAGCGTTTGGCTCCACCTGCCGCGTTAAAAGCGGCCCAGAGGATGACGCCAATATCAAGGCCTTGCTCACGTCGGGCGCGCCCGTTTGCACCATTTTTGGCAAGACCTGGACGCTCCACGTCACCGATGTCCTTTTGACCACCCTCGATGACAATCTGCGCATTATCGAGCAGTCGGTTGCCTACCTGCGCTCGCAAAATCGGCGCGTGATTTACGATGCCGAGCATTTCTTCGATGGCTACAAGGCCGATAGCGCGTATGCCATCGAGACGCTCCAAGCCGCCTTGCGCGGCGGCGCCGAAACACTCGTCTTGTGCGACACCAACGGTGGAACAATGCCCTGGGAAGTGGAGCAAATCATCCGCGAGATGAAAGCCTCCATCCAGCACCCGTTTGGCATTCACACCCACAATGACGGCGATTGCGCGGTCATTAATTCGTTGGTTGCAGTTCGTGAAGGCGCAATCCAGGTGCAGGGGACAATCAACGGCGTTGGCGAACGCTGCGGCAACGCCAATCTCGTTTCCATTATGGCCGACCTGGAACTTAAGATGGGCTATCAGTGCCTGCCGCAGGGCGGCCTGTCCAGACTGACCGAGCTTTCGCATTTTGTGGACGAAGTTGCCAATGTGACGCCCAATGACCATCAGCCCTATGTGGGCAAGAGCGCCTTTGCTCATAAGGGCGGCGTGCATGTGGCCGCCATGCGGCGCTCGGCGCAAAGTTATCAGCATGTTGCGCCCGAAACCGTCGGCAACAAGATGCGAGTGGTCGTCTCTGACCTTTCGGGGCGTGGCAACTTGCTCAGCAAGGCCGAGGAACATTTCCTCGAGGTGGATGTTGAGGAAGTGGTTCCGGTGCTGAACGAAATCAAAGAACTTGAAGCACGCGGCTTCTCCTTCGAGGCGGCTGAAGCCTCGGTGGCGATGATGCTCAAACGTCAGGAATTACATTACAAGCCGCCTTTCGAGTTAATTGATTTCCTGGTCAATGTGGAACACCGTGCCGGGCGCGGCATTTTTGCCGAAGCAATGGTCAAAGTGCGCGTGGATGGCGAAGTGCTGCACACCGCCGCCGAAGGCAACGGCCCCGTCAATGCCCTCGACCTGGCCCTGCGCAAAGCCCTGCTGCCTCGTTACCCCATGCTCAACAGTTTCCATCTGGCCGATTACAAAGTCCGCATTCTGGATGGCAACAACGGCACCTCGGCCCTGACTCGTGTTCTCATTGACACCCAAAACGGCTCCAAACGCTGGAGTACCGTTGGCGCCAGCACCAACATCATCGAAGCCAGTTGGCGCGCCCTGGTTGATTCGATTGAGTATGGGCTTCTGGTGGCGCATTAGCTATTTTGCGATTTTCGATTGTGTGATTGAGCGATTTGTAATTTTCAATCGCCCAATCACCCAATCACCCAATCACCCAATCACCCAATCACTAAATCACTAAATCACAAAATCTTCCGGAGAATCTCTTGAACTTCAAAATTACCCTCCTCCCCGGCGACGGAATCGGCCCCGAAGTGGTGGCCGAAGCCGTGCGCGTGCTGGATGTGGTCGCCAGCAAATTTGGTCACTCGTTCACTTACGCCGAGCGCCTGATGGGCGGCTGCTCCATTGACAAATACGGTTCCTCGCTGACAGATGAAACCCTGGCCGATTGCCAGGCCGCTGATGCAGTCTTGCTTGGCGCAGTCGGCGGCCCAAAATGGGACGACCCCAACGCCAAAGACCGCCCTGAACGCGGCCTGTTGGCCCTGCGCAAAGGCCTGGGCGTCTTTGCCAACCTGCGCCCCGTCCGAGTTCACCCGGCGTTGATTGATTCCTCGCCCCTCAAACCCGAAAAACTGGCGGGCGTTGATATTCTCGTCATCCGCGAGCTGACCGGCGGCCTGTATTTTGGCTGGCCCAAAGGCCGCGATGTGAAAGATGGCCGCGAACGCGCCGTTGACACCCTGGAATACTACGATTACGAAATCCGCCGCGTGATGGAACTTGCTTTCAGCCTGGCCGCCGGGCGCAAGAAAAAAGTGACCTCGGTAGACAAAGCCAACGTGCTGGAATCCTCCCGCTTGTGGAGGCAGATTGCCGCGCAGGTGGGAAATCAGCATCCCGACATCACCCTGGAACATGTCCTCGTCGATACAGCCTCCATGCGGCTGATAACCGGCCCCGCCTGGATGGACGTGGTTGTGACCGAAAACATGTTCGGCGACATCCTGACCGACGAGGCTTCCGTCCTGGCCGGTTCGATGGGCATGTTGCCCTCGGCCAGCCTCGGCGAGAAAGGCCCCGGCCTGTATGAACCGATTCACGGCTCCGCGCCGGATATTGCCGGCAAGGGCATTGCCAACCCGGTTGGTACCATCCTCTCGGCGGCCATGATGTTGCGTCATTCCTTCGGCCTCGAAACCGAAGCCGCCGCCCTCGAAAAAGCGGTTGACCAGGCCATCGCCGATGGCTGCCGCACCAGCGACCTGGGCGGGAAACTATCCACCCGGCAAATGGCGGATGAAATCATCCACCGAATGATGAATTTCCACTGATTCATCATTCGGCATTCATCATTCATCATTCTGCATTAAGGAGTTTTTTATGGGCATGGAATCAAAATTTGTCTGGATGGATGGCGAACTCGTGCCATTTGAGAAGGCCACCATTCACTTTCTTACCCCCGCGTTGCATTACGGCGCGGCGGTCTTCGAGGGCATCCGCGCCTACGATACCGAAAAAGGCCCGGCGGTTTTCCGCTTGCGCGACCATGCCGAGCGCCTGATTGAGTCGGCGGAGATTTTCGGCTTCCGCGACCTGAAAATCACGGCGCAGGAGGTCATCGATGGCTGCAAGGCGGTTGTCAAGGCCAACGGCTTCAAGGATTGCTACATTCGCCCGCTGTTATATCTGACCGGCGGCGGCTGGAACCTGAACGTGGATGGCGGGCGCGCCGCGCTGGGGATTGCCGCCTGGGAGTGGAACAACTATCTCGGCGAGGAAGCCCTGGCAAAGGGCATTCGCGCCAACATTTCATCGTTCACGCGCCACCACGTCAACGTGATGATGACCAAGGCCAAAATTTCGGGCAATTATGCCAATTCATTCCTGGCCAAAACCGAATCGGAGCGGTTGGGTTTCCAGGAAGCCATTTTGCTCGACCCGTCTGGCTACGTGGCCGAATGCACCGGCGAGAATATTTTTATCGTCCGGCGCGGCAAAATCTATACTCCAGCCACCGCTCCAGTGCTGGAGGGCATCACCCGTCACTCGATTCACACCATCGCCCAGGATTTGGGCTACAAAATCAAGGAGCGCCCCATCAGCCGCGACCAACTTTACACCGCCGATGAAGTTTTTGTCGTTGGCACCGCTGCCGAGGTGATTGGGCTAAGTGAAATCGACTTCCGCAAGATTGGGGATGGAAAAACCGGCCCGGTCACGCAGTCTATCCAGAAAGTTTTCCACCAGGCCATCCGCGGCAAAAACCCGCGCTACGAAGCGTGGTGCGATTACGTGGATTAATTTCCTCCTTGACACATCCGATTTACTGGCATAGAATACCGCCCAATATGACCACACCCAAATCTACCCGCTGGTTTGCGTTTTACTTTTATTACGGCTCCCGAATTCCGGTTGCCGGTGGTGACGCTTAAGCGGTAGGTGTGCGAACCTGACCATCAAGAGCGAGCCAAACGGCCCGCTCTTTTTGTTTATCTCTTGCAAGGCGAATTACTCATCACTCACCATTCAGGAGTCTCTATGCCCACTCGTGGAATTCGCGGCGCGACCACCGTCAGCGCCGACCAGCCCGACCTCATCCTCGCCGCTACGCGCGAACTGCTCGAAGCCATCATCCACGCCAACCCAGGCATGCGCCCCGATGACATTGCCAGCGCCTTTTTCACCGTCACCGACGATTTATGCTCCACCTTCCCTGCCCAGGCCGCCCGCCAGATGGGCTGGAGCCAGGTCCCCATGATGTGCGCGCGTGAAATTCCTGTTTCCGGCAGCCTGGCGCGTGTCATCCGCGTGATGGTTCATTGGAACACCAACCGTCCTCAGGCCGAAATCGTTCACGTTTATCTGCGCGAAGCGGTCAAACTGCGACCCGATTTAGTGGCCGCGCAATAACGTAAGGGAAACAGGTAAACAAGGTAAACAAGGAAACAGGTAGAAATTCTTCATTCCGCATTCTTCATTCTAACATTCAGGAGTTCCCGCAATGATGATTATCATGAAACCCAACGCCACCCCCCAGCAGGTGGAGCAAGTCATCGAACACATCAAAGCCGCCGGGCTGGCTGTCCATCTCTCGCAGGGGGTGGAAGCTACCATCATCGGCGCAATTGGTGAGACGCACAACATCCCCACCGAGCGGTTCGAGGTGCTGGACGGCGTGCTGGAAGTCCAGCGCATCACCAAGCCCTACAAACTGGCCTCGCGCCAGTTCCACCCGGAGAATTCCGTTTTCCCGCTCGATGGCTTTACCGTCGGGGGCGAGGAAATCGCCATTATCGCCGGGCCGTGTTCGGTGGAGAGCCGCTCCCAAATCATCGAGACGGCCCACGCTGTCAAAGAAGCGGGCGCCTCTGCCCTGCGCGGCGGTGTCTTCAAGCCGCGTACCTCCCCCTACGCCTTCCAGGGATTGGGCGAGGCAGGGCTGGAATACCTGGCTGAAGCCCGCGCCGAGACCGGCCTGCCGATTGTGGTCGAAATCATGTCGCAAGTGCAGGTTGATTTGATGGTCAAATATGTGGATGTCTTCCAGGTTGGCGCGCGCAACATGCAAAATTTCAACCTGCTGCGCGCCATTGGCGAGACCCGTACCAGCGTCTTGCTCAAACGCGGTCTCTCTGCCACCATCGAGGAACTGCTCATGTCTGCCGAATACATTCTCTCCGGGGGAAACAAACAAGTCATGCTCTGTGAGCGCGGCATTCGCACCTTTGAAACCGCCACCCGCAACACCACCGACATCAACGCCATCCCCGTCCTGAAAAATCTAACCCACCTGCCCGTCATTCTTGACCCCTCCCACGCCACCGGCCACGCCGATTATGTGACCGCCATTGCCCGCGCCGCCATTGCTGCCGGGGCCGATGGTCTCATCGTTGAAGTCCACCCCGACCCGGCCCACGCCGTCTCTGATGGCAAACAATCCCTCAAACCCGAAGCCTTTGCCAAAATGGTCAAACAAGTCGGCCAAATTGCCCAAATCATGGACCGCCGCCTGGCTGTTGTTCACGGCGCCTACACCCCCCAGGGCTGGTCGTGATTCAGTAATCAGTAATCAGTAATCAGTAATCAGTAATCAGTAATCAGTGAACAGTAATCAGTGAACAGTTTTTATCCTCGATATATTCAACTCTTAAAGAATGACCAACCTTACAGATAAAACCATCATCATCACCGGGGCAAACTCCGGGATTGGCAAAGCCGCCGCCATTCAACTCGCCAAACTGGGCGCGACTGTCGTTATGGCTTGCCGCTCAATGGAGCGCGGCGCCAAAGCGTTGGCAGAGGTTCGTGAAGCGGCCAACAGCGACCGGGTAGACCTGCTGCGCGTGGATATGGCCTCGCAGACCTCTGTGCGCCAATTTGTAGATGAATTCTCCAGCCGATACCAACGTCTCGATGTCCTGATTCATAATGCGGCCAACTTCGACCACAGCCTGACCAAGCCGGTCATCACCGAGGATGGCGTGGAAACGGTTTTTGCGACCAACCATGTCAACATTTTTCTGCTCACGCAGTTGCTGTTGGACATGCTGAAGGCCAGCGCCCCCAGCCGCATTATCACAGTTGCCAGCCAGGGGCTGATGACCTACCCCTTTCTCGACATCGAATTTGACAACCTGAACGGCCAGAAAAAATTCTCCATGCAGCACGCCTATTACCATGCCAAACAGGCCCAGGTGATGTTCACCTTCGACCTGGCCGAGCGGCTGAAAGGGACGGGTGTAACGGTCAACTGCGTGCGGGTGGGCAATGTCGCCATCCCCGATGAGCGCCTGACGCACCTGCCCAAATTCTTGCTGAAATTGTACGAAATCAAGCGCAAATTTGCCCTGACCCCCGAAAAAATGGCCGAAACCTACACCTGGTTGGCCGCCGACCCGGCCCTCGAAAATGTGACTGGCGGCTATTGGGACGCGCCGAATCAGCCTGCCAAAGCAAACAAGAACGCCTACAACCGGGAGACACAACAGCGGCTATGGAATGCCACGCAGGATTTGGTGATTAAGTGATTGCGTGATTGGGTGATTTGTTCAATCACAAAATCACCCAATCAAAAAATCACCCAATCACTCAGGAAATCAACAATGTCCATTATTACCACCTCCAACCTCACAAAAATCTACGGCTCCGGCCCCACCGCTGTGACCGCGCTTGACCATGTTTCCCTGAAAATCGACCCCGGCGAATTTGTCGCCATCATGGGGCCTTCGGGCTGCGGAAAGTCCACCCTGCTGCATCTCATCGGCGGGCTGGACAAAGCCAGCGAGGGCTCAGTGGCCGTTGACGGGCATCTCTTGAACGACCTGGACGATGACTCGCTCACCGAATTGCGCCGCCGCAAGATGGGCTTTGTCTTCCAGTTCTACAATCTGATTCCCGTTCTCACCGCCCTCGAAAATGCCGCTCTGCCGGTCACCCTCGATGGAGTCCAGCCCGCCGAAGCGCAGAAACGAGCCGCCGAATGGCTCTCCCGCTTCGGGTTGGGCGACCGTCTTAGTCACCGCCCCGACCAGTTAAGCGGAGGCCAGCAGCAGCGGGTGGCAATTGCCCGCGCCCTGGTGGCCGAGCCGATGTTAATCCTGGCCGATGAACCCACTGGCAACCTCGATACCAAATCCAGCGACGAAATCGCCGCCCTGCTGCGCCAGGTCAGCAAAGAGTTTGGCCGCGCCGTCATCATGGTCACCCACGACCCGCGCATCGCCGCCTATGCCGACCGGATTATCTTCCTGAAAGACGGCAAAGTGGCCGAGGAAACCGTGCTGGAACGGAAAAAGATTGGGTGATTGAGTGATTGAGTGATTGAGCGATTGGGTGATTGAGCGATTGGGTGATTGGGTGATTGGGTGATTGAGTGATTTTTACAATCACCAAATCACCCAATCAAAAAATCACCAAATCAAAAAATCACTCAATGTTTTGCGGTTTTGCGCGAGGCAGCCATGATTTTCAGAATTTGCTCGGCTTCATCAATCAACTCGGCCAGCAATTCCGGCTTGACCAGCCCCGCATCGCGGATGAGTTCCAGCCAGTACACGGTTTCATCGGCCTCCTCGACCACAATGGAAAGTTTTGAGATGAACATTGCGTCGCTTTGGGCGCGGCATGCTGCGCGATAATTGGCCCCCACCGAAGTCGCGGAACGTAAAACCTGCTTCCCCATCACATCGGCGACCATGTTTTTCGGCAACGACTGCACCAACTTGACCACCCGCAATGAAAATGCCCGCGTCCGTGCACGCAACTCATCCGGATTCATAAAAACCTCCCAAAAATGAGTGATTGAGTGATTTGGTGATTTTGTGAATTATACAATCACCAAATCACCAAATCAGGAAATCACCCAATGAACAGCATTCAACTCACCCTCGCCTACCGTTACCTCTTGGGCCGCAAACTGCGCACCTTTTTAACCACCCTCGCCATCATTTTTGGCGTGCTGCTCATCTTCGGCATGAACACCATCCTGCCGACCATGATTGCCGCGCTGCAAGCCAACGTGCAGGGCGCGGAAGGTAACGCCGATTTCACCATCACCAGCGCCTCGGGCGGCGCTTTTGACCCTGCCGCCGCCGAAACACTGCGAACGATTGATGGCGTCCGCGCCGTCTCGGCCTCATTGCACCGCACCATCAACCTGCCTGCTGATTTTGTGGATGGAAACCCCGCCCGGCCCGATACCCTGCTCGCCGTTAATCTGGTTGGTCTGACCCCCGAAGTTGCCCGCTCGATTCGCGCCTACCCGATTGTGGCTGGCCGTTACCTGAACGACTCTGACACTGCGGCTGCCGTCATCACCCAAACCCTGGCCGATTCTTTCTCCGTCCGCGTGGGCGACACCCTCACGCTCCCCTCCACGACCGGAACAACCCAACTGACCATTGTCGGCTTGCTGCCCGGGCGCATCGCCCCTGGCAACGAGGAAGTCTTCGTGCCGCTCTGGCAAGCCCAAAAGATAACGGGCGAAATCGGCAAAGTCAATCTGATTGAGTTGAACATCGAAGCCCTGGCCGGAGAGGCCCGCTGGGCCGAGATTCAAGCCAGCATCGAAGCCGCGCTGGGCGAAAACTTTCGCGTTGGCACGCTGATGGCGGGCGATGAACTCTTCGCCACGATGGAAATGGCCCGGGTTGGGTTGAGCGTCTTCGGCATGTTGGCGCTCTTCATGGGCGGATTCATCATCTTCAACACCTTCCGCACGCTGGTCAGCGAGCGCCGCCGCGATATTGGCATGTTACGCGCCCTGGGCGCCACCCGCCGCACCATTTTGGGCATCATTTTGGCCGAAGGGCTGATTCAGGGCTTGCTTGGCTCAGGCCTGGGCTTGTTTCTGGGCTATTGGCTGGCGGTGGGCGTTATGCGTGCCGCCCAGGGGCCAATGAGCGCATTCATCAACATCCAACTTGGCTGGCCGGTCGTCTCTCTGGAGTTGATTCTTGTTTCGATACTGGCTGGCGTTGGCGTAACAGTGCTGGCTGGGCTCATTCCGGCCTACTACGCCAGCCGCGTCACCCCGCTCGAAGCCCTGCGCCCTTCAGCGGCAGAAGCGACCGTCAAACGGCAGGCAGGCTGCGGGGCGCTGGTGGGTCTGGTCATCGCGCTGCTTTCCGTCGCCGCGATTTTCTCCGGCCAATCGGCCCTCATCACCCCCGGCGGCCTGTTCTTCCTGCTCGGCCTGATTCTGATTGCCCCGGCCCTGGTGCGTCCTTTCGCCCTGCTCTTTGGGCGGCTGACGGCGCTCGTTTTTGCCAAACAGGGCATCGGCGGCCTGGCCCAAAACAATCTGACCCGCCAGCCCACCCGTGTGGCGGTGACGGCCTCGGCCAGTATGCTCGGCCTGGCGGTGATTGTGGCCGCCGGCGCGGTAGTCTCCAGCATGACCGGCATGTTGGGCGGCATGATTAAGAACAGCCTGGGCAGTGACTACCTGCTGGTGCCGCCCGCCATTGGCGTGTGGGGAACCAACGTGGGCGCAACGCCCGCATTGGCCGACCGCCTGCGCCAGGTGGATGGCGTTCAGGCCGTCAGCACCTTCCGCTACGGCACATCAAACGCGGACGGATTGGCCGTTTCACTCATCGGCATTCAGCCAGACGACTTTCAACAGGTCAGCGGGCTGGTGTTCAGTGAAGGGAACGAGTCGGCCTACGATGAATTGGGCAAAGCCCGCGCGCTGATTGTCAACGGCCCCTTCCTGGTTGCCACCCAGAAAAAAGTGGGCGACACAGTCGAATTGCTGACCCCGAACGGGCGCGTCACCTATCGGATTGTCGCCTCGGCCACCGACCTGCTGAACGCGAAACTGACAACAGCTTATCTATCGCAAGCCAACCTCGCCGCCGATTTTGGCGCGCGCGAGGATGTTTTCCTGCAAATTGACCTGCACGACGGCGCCGACCACGAAGCGGTTGGGGCGCAAATCAAGGCCCTGGCAGCGGATTATCCGCAGTTCAAGGTCATCTCCGGGGCTGATTACTACGCCTCGCTGATGGGCATGATGGACGCGGCCTTTGCTGCCGTTTACATCCTGTTTGCCATCCTGGCCCTGCCCTCGCTGATTGCCATGCTCAACACCCTGACGATTAACGTCATCGAGCGCACCCGCGAAATTGGCATGTTGCGGGCCGTTGGCAGCACCCGCAAACAAATCCGCTCTCTGATACTGGCTGAAGCCCTGCTGTTGGCCGCGCTTGGCACAGCCTTTGGCATTTTGGGCGGGCTATATCTTGGCTATGTGGTTGTCAGTGCCATTGACGTGCTTTTCCCCATGGGCTACTACTTCCCCCTCAGCGGCATTCTCTCAGCCATCGCCATTGGTCTGCTTTTTGGCGCGCTGGCGGCGGTCATCCCCGCCAGGCAGGCCGCCGGGCTGAATGTGGTCGAAGCGCTGCGCTACGAATGATTTAGTGATTGCCCGCAAAAAGGGTACAAGGACTGAGATTTTACGCTGGTGTCCATCATGGGCTTGCTCATGTTTGCTACCTACATCACCGGGCAGTATGCCGAAGGTTGTGTAAATTCGTGGGGCTGTCCAAAAAGTGGGGCGAAATACTATTTCGCCTATATCCCTGGCGGTAATCCAAAACGGCGACCACCATCTCTGGCGGTCGCCGTCTGTTTTCATGGGCTTTTTGGACAGCCCCTTTTTGTATTAGACCTTACCATCAATCAGGGTTTGGACGCGGACAAGACCGGAAAACGCGGAAAAACCTTAAAAAATCCGTGTTTTTTCTGTGTCCATCCGTGTAATCCGCGTCCAAAAGGTTTAATCACGGAGATTAGCGGAGAACCACAGTCTATTTTATGAACCCTGTTTCGATTTTGTGTATAATCTTTCCAAAACAATTGCCTGGAGAAGCCTTATGCGCCCCGATTGGGATTCTTACTTCATGAAAATCGCCTACGCCGTCTCGGAACGTTCGACTTGTGACCGGGCTTTCGTGGGTTGCGTGCTGGTGCTTGAAAAACGTATCCTGACGACCGGCTTCAACGGCTCGCCCGCCGGGCAGGCCCACTGTGATGAGGCCGGACACCTGATGGTGGACGGACACTGCGTCCGCACCATTCACGCTGAAACGAACGCCATCATCCAGGCCGCGCTGCACGGCGTCTCCACCCGGGGCGCGACCTGTTATGTGACCCACCTGCCCTGCATCAACTGCACCAAAGTGTTGATTAACGCCGGGATTGTGCGCATCGTCTACAGCGTGGCCTACCGCATCGACGAAAACGCAATGAATTTCCTAAATGCGGCCCATATCGAAGTCGCACAGAAGGAATTTCAGCCTTAATCATCCCATCGAAACTGCCATCACATCATAATACGTCCCCGCGCCGAAACCGTCGAACAGGACATGGTCGCCGGGTTTGATTTGTTGCAACTGGCGCAGGAAGGCAATGGCGCACGAGGCGGCGCTGACGTTGCCAAAATCGTGCAGCAGCCAGGGCATCGGGAACTGGATACCCTCCTTAAGCAATTGCTTGGCCTTCAGCAGGTTAATTTTGTAATTGGCATGGTGGGCGATGATGACATCAATGTCTCTACCGGCCTGCCCCAACTTCTCCAGCATCAGGCGGTACTCGCGGTAAGCATCCGTCACCACCTCCACGCCGGTGCGGACGAACAGTTTGACCATCCCCATCAGCCCGGCCATCACAATCGGCAGGCCATCTTCCGGCTCGTGCATCATCCCCGCCACGCGGAGGTGGCTGGAGCCTTCCTGCATCACCTCCAACAGCGACTTGCCCGGAGCCATCTCCCGCGAGTGCGGGTAGTACATGCGCACCTGGAGCAGTCCTTCATCATCATAGTTTTCGCGGGTTTTCCCGGCCAGCAGTTTCATCGTCTCGCCGGGTACGACGCCAAAAACGCCCATCCCATTCCCGAACAATTGGAGCGCGTTCTTGTCGCGGGCGTGGCTGGTAAAGCGGCTGAGTCCCTCGATTCCGCCGACCAACACCTTTTTCCCGGCCAGTTCCTCGGCCACATTGACCTGACCGGGCAGACCTAGCGCCGGGTTCAGCGCCAGGTGGAGCGCGCCCATCGAACCATCGCAAGCCTTGTGGACGCTGACTTTCAGCACATCCTCGCGCAGACCGGCGCGGCGGGCAATTTGGGCCAGGTAATCTTCCGAGACCGGGGCGCTCATGCCAATCAGCAAACCATCTACTTCCGCCGGATTCCAGTCGTTGGCAGCGACCGCCTCCCGCAGCAGGCGCGCGCCCACTGCCACTTCCAGTTCTACATGCTGCGCATCGGTCAAATCGGGGATGTGCATTCGGTGATGGAAACCCAACTCGCTGAGATTCATCACCTCGTTTTCAGCCAGCGGCTCGCCCAGGCGAGTAGAAATAAATTCAGGCAGGGTGGTGTTATCATAACTATCGCCCCAGCCACCATACGCGCCCGAAATTCCCAGCGCCGAATTAGCCACACGCTCAATACCCAGGGGAATGCCGCCCGCAATTGGCAAGATTTCTGTTTCGACATGAGGGCGTTCATAAAACGACGGCGGGTGGCCGGTTTGGTCAGCATTTTGATTGTCGCTCATTTTTATCTCCTGACAATAATTTGGAGAATACAACACCCGAGTTGTCCTGGAGGTACTCATCCAGCCCGATTTATGCCATAATATAATGACACAAAGGCGGTTTTTATGCCCACTGCGATCGCAAATACCGTAACTGCTTTTGCCACTGTTCTATGCGGCCTGACCACCCTGGCGTTTTGTTGGTTGGTTGCACCTCAACCCTGGCGCTGGCGTATCGCCTATGCAGCGATTTTCGTTACCGGTGTTCCAACCGTTTGGTATCACGGCTTTGGCGAAACCTTTTGGCAAGGGGTGGCCGATATCGGCACCAACCTGCTGCTGGCCTGGAGCCTGCAAGTGGCCGCCCTGTGGGATGGCTATGCCCCGCGAACGCGCTGGAGCGTTGCCACTGTTTCAGGGCTAATCAACCTGCTTGCCATTGCCGGGCGTGTGAGCATGGGGCCGGGTTCTGTGCGCATTTTCCCGGTCAGGTTTGGCGAATTTGGGGGCTTTTCAGTGGTCGAACTTGTCTTGATTGCCGATTCTCTTTTGGCGATTGGACTACTTTATGGAAGACATGGTCACATCCCAACCCAGGCGCGCCCCTTGCTATACATCATGACCGGGTTATTCCTGCTGGGCGCAACGCTGGCAAGCGCCTCCAATCACCGAGTCGATTTCGATATCCTAGCCTGGCACGCTTCATGGCATGTGGTTGGCGCATTTGGCTTTTTGTTCCTGTGGGCCTTCAACCACGTCCGCTTTAACCGCTCAACCTGAAAATGCAATAAATATTCCCCATTTCGGTTTGCTCCAGTTTGGCAATCTGCTCAACGCCTACCCCTAATAAAGTTTGCAGTAAAACAGCATCCATCCGGCACAATTCTGGATGGCCTTCAATGATGGCCGCGTAAGGACAGTGTCCCAGCACCAGGCGCGGACCGCGCAGGTGCGCCTCCCAGCGCGCCTGATACCGCATGGCGTTCAGCCGCTCCACTGTTAGAGCCAACCGCCGCATCAGCGGTGCAGAACGCTCCGGCAGCGTCCCGGCCAGGGCGCGGCCCAACGCTTCGAGCGTCGATTCCATTTGTTCGGGTGAGATTTGCCCCAGCAGAGCCTGCGCCAAAGGAGCCAGATTATCCCCCAAAACAGCGCTCCCCAGGCGGTAGACCTTCTGCGGTCTGCCGCGCTGTCCCTGACCACGCAGGCTGACGACCTCCACCAGCCCATCCGCCGCCAGCAGGGAGAGATGGTGACGCACGTTGGCAGGCGTCACCCGCAGCGCCGTGCCAATTTCGGTGGCAGTGGCAATGTTTTGTTTTTTGAGAAAAGCCAGGATTTTTTGACGGGCAAACATCGAGTTCAAAATCTCCAAATTCTCGCACACCCCAACTCAGGAAGCGTTAGATGTTGGGAATCGTGTCATGACATTTGTCATCTTATCATCACTTTCGTATTTTTGCAAAAATATTTTTGCATTATTCGATTGACGCAATCCACGCGACTCGCTATAATCCTCGCCAATGAATGAGCCGCTCTACTGGGAATCCACGTATGCCATTGCGCTGGCGCTCAAAGCAGCGCGCCCGCAAGAGAACCTGCAAAACGTCTCGCTTCAGATGATTTTCGATTGGACGGTGGCGCTCCCAGGCTTCGAGGATGACCCGGCGCTTGCCAATGACGGCATCCTGGCGGCCATATACCAAGACTGGTTCGAGGAGATAATCCATGAAAGATGAAGACCTGCGCGACCTGAACCTGCCGGGCTACGAAATTCCGCCCGAACTTTCGGGGCAGTTAGCCATCACCACGCTCGACCGGGTATACAACTTTGGGCGGCGTTCTTCCCTCTGGCCAATGATGTTCGGCCTGGCATGTTGCGCCATCGAAATGATAGCAGCCCAGGCCGGCCGCTATGACATGGCGCGCTTTGGCATGGAGGTCATGCGCCCCAGCCCGCGCCAGAGCGATGTGATGATTGTAGCCGGCACAGTCACCAAAAAGATGGTGCCAGCCATTGTGCGGCTCTACAACCAAATGCCAGAGCCAAAATACGTGGTGGCGATGGGCGCGTGCGCTTCGGGCGGCGGCCCTTTCAAAGAAGGCTACAATGTGGTGGCCGGAATTGACAAATTCCTGCCGGTGGATGTCTACATCCCCGGCTGCCCTCCCACTCCGCAAGCGCTGGTAGCCGGCATGATTCTGCTTCAAGAAAAAATTGACAAACAGTCCATTAAACATGTGCGCTGGTACAAAAAAGGCCCCGACTCGGTCGAAACCCCGGTGCCTTTCCTAGGCCCCGACCTGATTGACCCGCGTCGCATCCCAGAAATCAAAGCCAAAGCTGCCGAACTGGCCGCACAACAACAACTTGCCCCAGCAGAAAAAGCCTAGGAGGACCCCATGGCTACCCCCGCACCTGTTGAAACCCTCGACCTCGCCGCTAAATTCCCCGGCGCCGTTACCCCCGATACCCGCCCCGGCTACTCTGGCTGGGTTGTAACCCCTGAGAAACTGCTCGAATTTGCCGCTTTCCTGCGTGACGAACTCGGCTACGACTACCTCGTCAACTTGTGCGCGGTTGACTACCTGCCCGAAGACCGCATGGAAGTCGTCTACAACGTCTTCAAGACCACCGGCGGGCCAGGCCTGACCTTCAAAACCTGGGCCCCGCGCAAAGACCCCATTCAAATCCCCTCAGTCATTTCCATCTGGCCCGGAGCCGATTTTCAAGAGCGTGAAGCCTGGGACTTATACGGCATTCAATTTACCGGCCACCCCGACTTGCGCCGCATTCTGATGTGGGAAGGCTTTGAAGGCCACCCCATGCGCAAAGACTGGCAAGAAGCCTTTTACGATGAAGAAGTGAAACCCTTCAAGCGCCGCTGGCCCGATGGCAAGCACGTCTACGCCGAAAAACGCTCTGCCTATGGGGATAACGTCTACTTCAAGCCAGGATTCGACCCCGAAAAATGGACACCCACCGACCCGGAAGAAGCGCTCTACAAATCCCTGAAAAAATACAAATCCGAAACGACCGACGGCATCGAAACCGACCACATCATCGTCAATATGGGGCCGCAGCACCCCTCCACGCATGGCGTCTTTCGCGCGGTGGTGGTTTTAGACGGCGAAACCGTCGTCAGCCTGAAACCGGTCATGGGCTATTTGCACCGCAATCACGAAAAGATTGGCGAGCGCAACACCTGGCTGCAAAACATGCCCTACACCGACCGACTCGACTACTTCAACTCCATGACCAACAACTGGGGCTACGCCCTGGCCGTTGAAAAACTGATGGGCATACCGGTTGCCGAGCGTGCCGAATACATCCGCGTCATCATGGCCGAACTCAGCCGCATCCAAAATCACCTGATTCTCATCGGCATGTTGCTCAACGACCTGGGCGCCTACTTCACCCCGGCCCTCTATGCATTTGAAGAACGCGAACTCATCCTGGATATCTTCGAGGCCGTCTCTGGCTCACGCATGATGTGTAATTACTTCCGATTCGGTGGCGTGGTGCGCGATGTTGACGAAGACTCGATGCGCAAAATCAAAGACCTGGTCTTCGACCGCCTGCCGCGCAAAATCGAAGAATTCGACCGCCTGCTGACCGAAAACGAAATCATCGTCTCGCGCCTCAAAGGCGTAGCCCCGCTCTCCGCCGAAGATGCCATTGCCTACTCAATGGCCGGGCCCATGCTGCGCGCCGCCGGCGTGCCGTATGACATCCGCCGCGCCGACCCCTACGGCATTTACGACCGCTTCGACTTTGACGTAGCCGTGCGCTATAACTGCGATATGTATGACCGCTACCTCATCCGCCTGGATGAAATGCACCAGTCACTGCGCATTTTAGGACAAGCCATCAAAGGCATCCCCCAAGGACCGGTCAACAGCCAGAAGCCGAGTTACATCACCAAGGTCCCGCCGGGTGAATCTTACGGGCGCGTGGAAGGCCCCAAAGGCGAACTGGGCTTTTACATCGTCTCCACCGGCAAACCCAACCCCTGGCGCTACCACGTCCGCACCCCCTCCTTCGTCAACCTGACCGCTCTCGAAAAGATGTGCGTCGGCACCAAAATTGCTGATTTCGTTGCCATTTTGGGCGCAGTTGACATCGTGCTTGGCGAACTAGACCGCTAACCCCGCTGAACGGAGAAAAGACATGAACGGAAAAGGCATTCTCAAAGGATTGGGCGTCACCCTGCAACGCTTTGTTGACTCGTATCTCGACGACATCCGCTGGTGGGGCAAACGCTATTACACGCCAGAAGGCATCGCCCATCGTTCCAGCAAAGACACCAAAGGCACCTTCACCATTCAATATCCCGAAGAAAAGCTGCCTGTGCCAGAAGAATTTCGCTACAAACCCTTCCTGCTCTACGAAGAAGGAGAAAACGGCGAAAAGAACATCCGATGCACCTCGTGCGGCATCTGCGCCAAGGCCTGCCCGCCGCAGTGCATCTGGATTGTGCGCGGCACCGACCCGCAGACCGGGCGGCCCGTGCCACAGCCAGCCGGGTTCTGGATTGACGCCGATATCTGCATGAGTTGCGGCTTCTGCGCCGAATACTGCCCCTTCGACGCCATCAAGATGGACCACAACTACGAGGTTTCCTCCTACACCCGCAACCTGATGGATATGGACGAATTGTTGAAACCCGTCTCGTACTACGCCAGCATCCGCCCGCTCAACTACGCCCGCGAAGAAGAAGCCCGCCAAGCCAAAGAAGCAGCCAAAGCAGCCAAGAGCCAGTAAGCAGTCATCAGTGTTCAGTGTTCCGCCCGCAGTTGTACTGCGGGCGGAATGATTCTGAATCCGTTTTCCTCTCTCTTTGGGCGAGGGCCAGGGTGAGACGAGGCGGCTACGAATAAGAAGTGTATTAGCACAGTTAGCCTGAAAATGGCATCAGCAGGGGTTGCAGGTTATAATCAGACGCTGTAACTTTTTTATTCCCGGAACTCCAAAATCTCCAGATTTTGGAGTTTATCTGCGAAAATCGGCTTATCCTGACGGTTTTGGTCAGGAGAGATTTTCGACTCCACAAACGGCAGGAAAAATGACAACCATCACCCGTGACGCCGTGCTTGCGGCGCTTAGCAAAGTGCAAGAACCTGAACTACACCAGGATTTGGTCTCGCTTGGCATGGTGCGCGACCTGTCCATCAACGGCAATGCCGTCAGTTTTACCGTCATGCTCACCACCCCGGCCTGCCCATTGCGAGGCCGAATCGAAAAAGAAGCCCGCGAAGCCGTAGAAGCCCTCGGCGCGGGACCTGTTACCGTTAAACTTGACTCAGACATCCCCAACGACGGACGCATGAGAGGGCTGGTCACGGCTCCCGTTAAAAATGCGATTGCCGTCGCCTCGGGCAAGGGCGGGGTTGGCAAATCAACCGTCTCGGTAAACCTGGCCATCGCCCTGGCCCAGAGCGGAGCGCGCGTGGGCCTGATGGATGCCGATATCTACGGCCCCAACCTGCCCACCATGATGGGCGCGCCGCGCATGCCCAACCCGGTTGAAAACCGCCTCATCCCCGCCGAAAATTACGGCGTCAAAATCATGTCCATGGGCTACCTGGTCAAACCCGGGCAGCCGCTCATCTGGCGCGGCCCCATGCTCAACAGCGCCATCCGCCAATTCCTGAGTGACGTGGAATGGGGCGAACTCGATTATCTCATCATTGACCTGCCGCCCGGCACCGGCGACGCGCCGCTCTCGCTGGCCCAGGCCCTGCCGCTCTCCGGCACGGTCATCGTCACCCTGCCACAGCAGGTCTCACTGGAGGATGCCTCACGCGGGCTGGAGATGTTCCGCACCCTCGACGTGCCAATTTTGGGCGTCATCGAAAACATGAGTTACCTGACCCTGCCCGACGGCTCCAAAATGGATGTCTTCGGCCAGGGCGGCGGAGAAAAGATGGCACAGCACTATGGCGTTCCATTTCTCGGCGCCATCCCCATGAACCCCAACGTGCGTGTTGGCGGCGATAACGGCAAACCCATCCTTATCAGCGATCCCCAATCAGACGCCGCCCAGGCCCTGCGCGCCGCCGCCGAAGCCGTCGCCGCCCGCATGAGCGTCTTGGCTCTCACCGGCAACGACGCCCCGACGATTAATATTGTGTAGAGGGTTGGTCAAGGAGCAAAAAGGTGACGGTCATCGCGGAGATAACCGTCACCTTTTCGCATATCACATCACGGCTCGTAGCTGATTCTCGGATTCTTTTTCAAGATGATGACCTCGGTGCTGAGCGCCATCTGCGCCCCGCTGGAGGCGGTTTCCAGCGCAACGGTCAAGACCCGCGCCGGGTCGAACAAGCCGATTTCATCTGCCGGGCAAAGTTCCTTTTCCTCCACATCGAACACCAGCCCCAGCGGCGACTGGGTAATCTCATGCGCCAACCGCGCCGGGTGTTCCACCCCCGCGTTTTGAAGCAGCTGTTCAAAAGGCCGCCGCAGAGCGCGTGAGACGGCCAACACACCCATGCGCTCTTCGTCGTCGGCGCAGTGCAGGGCTTCGAGGGGCTTAATACAATGTAAATAGGCCGTGCCGCCGCCGGGCAGCAGCCCCGCTTGTTGGGCAGCCTGCACTGCACGCAGCCCTTTTTCGGCGTTCTGACGCAGCACCTCGCGCTCGTTGTGCGTGGCTGCGCCGATGTTCAAAACCCCCATGCGCCCGGCCAACCGCCCAATGCGCATGTTCACCTCGTTGCGCCCTTCGTCGTCGAAGGGAAGATGGTCGAGATAGGCCTGTAAATCCGCAATTCGGGCCTGCGCCAGGGCCGGGTCGCCCCCACCCCCGCTGACAACCAGTCGCTCCTCAACCGATTCGGCGCGGCGGGCGTAGCCCATATCGGCCGCCTGGATGGATTGGAGAGATTCTCCTGCCTGGGGATCGAACAATTTCGCGCCGGTCAGGCAGGCCAAATCTTGCAAATCGCGCAGGGCGTTTTCTCCGGCACGAACCAGGTTGACCAGCACGAACTGCAAACCGAGCCGCTCTCGGTTTTGGACGCAAGTGGCCACCAAAAGGCTGGCGGCCTGCCCCTCAATTTTCTGAGCCGCCAGCAGCAAATTCTTACGCTCGCTCTGGCTGAGCAGCCGAATGAGCGGCAGAACCTCCTCAGCCTGGGTCAGGTTGCCGTTAAACAAGACGACGTTACAATCGGTGACGATTGATTTTCCGCTCAATGGGTCAGAAATCAGATGAGTTGAAATCAGTTTTGCTTTCCACAAGCCCCCCTCAATGTACTCTTTTTCAAGGTAAGCCGCCAGATATTCTTCGACGGAAACATAAGCATGAGCGCCCAGGCGATGGAACATCTCACCCAGCGCCAGGCTCAGTTCTGGCTGGCCGGTGGCGGTTAGGGCAATGGCATTCAGGTCATTTTGCTCCATCACCGGGCGCGACATTTCATCCAGCCATTGCAAGGCCCGCCGCGTTGCCTTCTCAATTCCGGTCTGCACCCGCACAGGGTTGGCCCCGGCAGCGATAAAGCGATGGCCCTGCTCGAACATCGCCTGGGCCAAAACAGCCGTCAGGGCGCCGCCATCACCCACCCGCTGTTGAACGCGCCAGGCCAGGCTGCGCAAGAGCATGGCGCCCACATCTTGCGCCCGGTTCGGTAGAGCGGTTATGCGCCGCGCAATGGTGGCGGCGTCGGTCAACGGTTCGGGGATTGATTTGAGCGCTTCGCTGTGAAAAACCACGCCCTGGGTGGGGCCAAGCGTGGCAGCCAGCAAGCGCGCCATCTGGTCGAAACCGGCCTTAAGCGCCGGGCGCGTTTGGGAGGAGGGGAGAACAGCGGGGATTGGGCGGGGCATTGCGTCTCCTGATTGCACAATCTAAGCCCTAAAGATTATGGGCTCTGGTCGCAAAAATCATGCTTGACTCGCATTTATTATACCCGTATAATCGTATTTAATTATTCACTTTGAAAAATTAATTATCCTGACGCGCGGAAAGCGGACAGACGCTTTGAGAAGAGCCTGCCACCTGCCCTGAAAAACTCGCATGAAAGATTTCCTCGGAAGCAACATTATCAATGTCAAGGCGCACAACATGCAGGCGATATTACTTAGCCTGCTGTCGGTTGATTCGCCCGACGATAGACAGCTGCTTTCGCGCATCCAACTGGCTCACAAAACCAATCTTTCCTCCACCACCATCACCAACCTGGTCGCCGAACTCATTGAACAAGGCATCGTCAGCGAAGACAAGAACCCGCGCGAGGATGAACTGCTACGCCCGGTCGGCAGGCCGCGCACCGGGCTGCGGCTCATCCCGAATGCGCGCTATGTGGTCGGCGTGCATATCGGCGTTGGACTATACCGAGTAGCCCTGATGAACCTGCGGGCCGAGATGAAACACAGTAAATTTGTCAACTTTGCCATCGAGACCCCGCCGTTGGATGTGCTGGGGCAAATCAGCCAGGATATTCAGGCATTGCTCAACGAAGGCGGTGTGGAACGTTGCCTGGTTCTTGGGGTGGGTGTTGGCGCTTCGGGACTGGTTGATACGTTGAACGGAGTCAATATCCTGGCCCCCAACCTCGGCTGGCATCACATTCCCATCCGCGACATCCTGCAAAACCAGGTGGGCCTGCCGGTGGTGGTTGAAAACAATGTCCGCGCCATGGCGCTGGGTGAGGCTTATTTTGGCAGAGGGCGCGAAGCCCAATCGTTGGCCTTTGTATATGGACGCACCGGGGTTGGCGCGGGTTTGGTAGTCGAACACCAGGTCTTTCGCGGCAGCAGCACCGGGGCTGGCGAAATCGGCCACATGATTCTCGCGCCCGAAAATGGGGAACTCTGCCGCTGCGGCAACCGCGGCTGCCTGGAAACGCTGGTTTCCGAATCGGTTATTCTGCGCAAGGCGCAAGAGGCCGCGCATTCTCTTCCGGGCAGTTTGCTGGCAGACTGGCTGGCACGCGCCAATGATGACCTGCCACCCATTGAGCGCGTTTTTAGTGCGGCACGGCAAGGCGATTCGGCAGCCATTGAAATCGTGGAAAGCGCGGCACATTACCTGGGAATTGCCCTGGCCAACCTGGTCAACATCTTCAACCCCGAACTGATACTCCTGGGCGGCATGTTCGCGCAGGGGCAGGACTTAATCCTACCGGTGACGCGCCAGACCTTACGCCAGGCAGCGTTTGCCGGGCTGGGCGAAAAAGTGCGACTGGAAACCACCCGCTTTGGCTGGCGGGCAGGCGTCACCGGCGCAGCCGCCCTGGCCTTGCTCAACTTCTTCTATCAACCCGCCAACTCGATTGCGCCCGTGAACAACCCAACGGCCTTTTCTATCCAACCAACCATCTAAAATCCAAAATCGAAAATCTCATGTCCCCTACCCCTTTTCGGATTGCCTTTGCCGCCCTGGCCCGCCCCACGTTTGATGTGGCGCTGGCGCAAGAGATGTCCCAACAAGCCATCGAACACCTCCAAATCGCCGGGCTTGAACTGCTCGTGGCCGATTCGCTGATTTCTGACCTGAACGGAGCCAAATCGTACCTTGCTCAACTCGATGGGCAAGAAATAGACCTGCTGCTGGTCTTTCAGGCAACCTTTGCCGACAGCACCCTGGTCACCTCGCTGGTAGAAGGACTACGAGCCGGCGGCAGCACGCCCCCGGTCTTCTTGTGGGCCGTTCCCGAAGCCCCCACCGGCGGACGGCTGCGGCTTAATTCGCTATGCGGCATTAACCTGGCGGGTCATGCCCTCAGCCAGCGCGGAGAGAAATATGAATACGCCTATGCCGCGCCCAATGACCCCAACGTGCTGCAACAGGTCAAAGCCCTGGCCGGCGCCGGCATGTTGCGCCGCCGGCTTGCGCAAGCCCGGCTGGGCGTGGTCGGCGAACACCCGGCGGGCATGGATTCGTGTCACCTGGATGAAGCCCAGTTGGGCAACGCCCTCGGCCTGCAGGTGCAACGCCTGCCACTCGAGCAGGTCTTTTCGATGGTGCGCGCGGCGCCGCCCGAACAGGTCGCCGCCATTCGCCAGATGTTAGATGAACGCCTCGATAACCTGGCCGAACTGGAGCAAAAACCGCTCAATGGCACGTTAAGCGTCTATCAGTCTCTGCGCCAGCTGGCCGAGCAAGAAAAACTCTCTGGCCTCGCGGTGCGCTGCTGGCCCGAATTCTTCACTGACTTGGGCTGCGCGGCCTGTGGGGCAATGTCCATGCTGAGCGATGGCCTGGGTCAGCACAACCCCATCCCGTGCAGTTGCGAGGCCGATGCCAACGGGACAGTCACCCAGTTGATTCTGCACTGGCTGGCAGGCGAACCCTCCTTTGGCACCGACATCGTGGCAATGGACTTCGAACAGGACTTCATCTCGCTCTGGCATTGCGGGCTGGCTCCGCTCTCCATGGCAAATCCTAAATATCAACCACGCGGCACCATTCACTCCAACCGAAAACTACCGCTCTTAATGGAATTTCCTCTCAAGCCCGGCACCGTCACGCTGGCTCGTCTGAACCGTCATCAAGGTCAGTTGCGGTTGGTTCTGGGACGCGGCGAGATGTTAGATGAACCGGCGCCTTTTTCTGGCACAGCCGGACGATTGCGGTTGGAAACGCCTGCCCGTCAATTCTTCGATACCTTGATGCAGGAAGGACTGGAACATCACATCTCCCTTGTGTATGGCGACTATCTCGCGGAGTTGCAGGCCTTTGCCCGCCTTGCTTCATTGCCTGTTCTACAACTCTGAACATCCTGTAACCCCCAAAAGGAGGCAGCCCAAAAGAAACCCCAAACCACCGAATGCACTCACCACCCTAATCGTGCAAGGCAGGTAACTATCTCAAATAAATTTTTGAGATGAAGCCTGTCGAAAACAAATCTTCAAAAATGGAGGAAAAGATGATGGCAAGAAAAATTTCGCGGCGCGATTTTCTCAAGGTAGGCGCGCTTGGTGCGGCCTCGGCGGTTGTGGCTGGCTGCGGCCCAGCGGCAACTGCCACACAGGCTCCGGCGGCCCCAGCAGCAACCACTGCGCCCAATGTCAAACCGACCGACGTTCCCCCCACCGCTGTTCCACCAAAAAAACCGGTCACGCTTGATTTCCTGGCCTGGGGTGATAACGCCGACCTGCCCGCCTGGGAGAAGTTGGTACAGATGTACACGGAGCGCAACCCGCACGTCAAAATCAACTATTCACCGGTGGCCGAGCCAAACGCCAATTTCTACCAGCAACTGCAAACCTCCATCGCAGGCGGCACCCCGCCCGATGTGTCTTCCTTCCAGGGCTGGGAGTGGCAGACTTACGCCGACAAGAACCTGCTGGCCCCCATTGACGACCTGGTCAAACGCGACGGGTTCGATTCGCTCTACCCGCAGGATGTTAAAGGGGTGGTGGATACCACCTCCCGCAAGGGAGCCAGGTATCTTATCCCGATGCAGGTAGCAACGATGCTCATGTTCTACGCCAAGCAGCCGTTTGACGACGCCGGCATTCCCTACCCCACCGATGACTGGACCTTCGATGAATTCCTGGAAATTGCCCAAAAACTCACCAATACCAGCGGCGATAAGAAGATGTTCGGGCTGCAGGCCAATGGCTCCTGGTTCCGCGACATCGGCTGGATTCGCGGCACGGGAAAACAGGAATTCGACTCGCTGATTGACCCCAAAAAGGCCCAGTTCAACCAGCCCGAAATCGTCGAAATCGTGCAGAAAATGGCGCAAGATGTCATTTACACCATGAAAGTTGCGCCTTCACCTGCCGATACATCGGGCGGCGCCAACACCTTCCAGACCGGAAACTGCGCCATGAAATATGAAGGCCCTTGGTGGTTCTCCGCCATGAACAGCCCGCAACTGCGCCAGGATGGCAAAGGCATTCCATTTGATGTGGTTCTCATGCCCAAAATGGCCGACGGCAACCGTCCGCACCGCGGCTGGGCCGAAGGCCTGGCCCTGTTGCAAGGCGACTCTGTGGAAGAAGCCTGGGGATTTGCCTCCTTTATGGCCTCTGAAGAAGGTGACAAAATCTACTCTGAAACCACCGGGCGCATGCCCAACAACCTGGCGCTGCTTGAGAGTTTCTGGCTTCCCACCGTGCAAGAGAAGTTCCAGTTCTCCAATGCCAAAGCCTTCATCGAGGCCTTCAAGCGCTCCGAAGTGGATGTCATTGGCGGCGTACCGCGCAGCAAGATGAACGGCGAAGTGGTCAAACCGCTGGCGTATGACAAGCTGGTGAACAACTCTGCCACCGCAGCCGAAGTATTGCCCGAAGTAGATAAGGCCCTTCAGGCGCTGCTCGACGAATATTGGGCGAACGCCTGAAAGAGATTGAAACTGGCCGGTCTTTTGCTTCAAAAGACCGGCCAACCCACAAGGCACAAACGACCAAACTGGAGGCGCAATGGCCGTAAAAAATTTTTCTCTCCGCTACAACCGCTTGAGAGAGTGGCTGGCTGGCTATTTCTTTGCCGCGCCGTTCATCATCGGTTTTTTTGCATTTTACGCTTACCCAATGGCCTATTCGCTCTGGATGTCCTTTCAGAAATGGGATTTGCTCTCTCCACCCAAATTTATTGGCCTGGCAAATTTTACCAAGCTGTTACAAGACCCCATTGCCCGCCTCAGCCTGTATAACAGTTTCTATTACACGGTCATCGCCGTTCCGCTGCAACTCATTTTGGCGTTTGCGCTTGCTCTGGCGCTCACCCAACCGCTTCGATTCCGCGACCTGTATCGAGGCGGCTTTTATATGCCCATTCTGATTCCGATTGTCGCCAGCGCCGTCGTCTGGCAGCGTGTCTTCCACCCTGAATATGGCATTCTCAACGAAGCCCTGGGCTGGTTCGGGATTGAGGCAAAGAAATGGCTCTTCGACCCGGCCCTGGCCAAACCGGCCTTTATCATCATGTCTTTCTGGATGATTGGACGCATGATGGTCATCTTCATCGCCGGGCTGGGTAACATTCCCACCAGCCTGTACGAAGCCGCCAGCCTGGATGGCGCCGGCCCGCTGGAACGCCTGCTTCACGTCACCATCCCCATGATGACTCCCCTCATCTTTTACAACATGGTCATCGCCATCATCAACTCATTTCAAACCTTTATCCCAGCCCAAATTATCACCCAGGGCGGCCCCGAAAACGCCACTTTATTCGCCGTCTTGAACATTTACCGGCAAGGGTTTGAGTACTTCAACATGGGCTATGCCGCCGCCCTCTCGTGGGAATTTTTTATCATCATCCTGGGATTCACCATTGCCCAGTTCTATATGTCCAACCGCTGGGTATTTTACGAGCAGTAGGAAACCAAAATGACAACCCAAGCCATTTCTGACACTCCCTTGATGAACCCAAAATTGGCACGCAAAATCGGTTTGCTCCTGTTGCAAATCATCCTGACCCTGTTTCTGGTCACCTTCCTGCTGCCTGCCGTTTGGATGGTCTCTTCATCACTGAAGGCCTCCACCGAAGTATTTGCGCACCCAATTGTGTGGATTCCCGAGTCGCCTCAGTGGAAAAACTACACACGGATTTTCGAAATCCTGCCCTTTGCCCGCTTCGCCTGGAACACCTTCATCGTTACCGGGCTGGCCGTCGTCGGAACCATCATCTCCTCGTTGATGGTGGGTTACAGCTTCGCCCGCCTGAACTGGCCGGGCAAAAATCTCTTCTTCGCGCTGATGATTTCCACCATGTTCCTTCCCGAAATCGTCACCCTCATCCCGCGCTTCATGATTTTCCGTGAACTAAAGTGGATTGACACCTACTACCCGCTGATTGTGCCGCACTGGGCCGGGGTCAACGCCATTTACATTTTCCTCGTCGTGCAGTTTTTACGCGGCCTGCCGGTGGAACTGGAAGAAGCCGCCCTGATCGACGGCGCCAACCG
>DAOUBQ010000005.1:0-58485 GCA_034432755.1 Anaerolineales bacterium | reverse complement strand
ACTGTAGTTTCGCCAAAATAATGAGATGAGCACTGGTAAATCTGGTAGGATTTGTTTACAACAACAAAACCCACTGGCAGAGGAAACCAATGCTCCCCCTGATTGTACAACATTCTGAAACACTGACATCGTTCATTTTTGCACTACAACTTGCACTTTACCAACCTCAAATACGACATCTGCTGGAGATTGTGGATGCCCTGATTGTCTGCAATCAACGCAAGACGCTCAGTGGGCTATCGCGCCTGCTCCATCATTCCGTTGATCCTAAAGCCCTGGCAGACTTCTTTCGAGAAAGCCCTTGGGGCATAGACCAGATCAGTCAGCCGCGCAAGAAATTTATGCTTGCCAAAATCCTGGAACTGGCGCAAGCGGCTGGGATTGTTCTTAAGATTATGGTCAGTCTGGACTATACGTGGAACTGCATGTGCAGATCGGTCCCTTCGGCTTCCTGTTCGACACACGGTTGTATCTGCGGGAGAAGAAGGTTCGCAAACTCAACCGCTTACGCGCCAAAGAAAAACGCCTGCGCTATCGTAGTAAATACAATTTGGCGCGCGAAATGTTGCTCGACCTGGGTACGCTGCTGCCTGAAGGCAGCCAGGTGTACGTGCTGTTCGACTCCTGGTATGCCTCCGCCAAACTGATCAATCTATGCCTGCGCAAGCACTGGCACGTTATCTGTGCGCTCAAACCCAATCGCAAAATCGAGAAGCAACGCATCGACCGCCACCACCAAACGCTCAAGCACAAGCCCTACCAGAAGATCACACTGGAGGCTGTAGGCGACCGCCGCGCACCCAGCTACCATGTCCGCACAATAAGCGGACACCTCGAAAAGGTGCCCCAGGAAGTCTACGTCATCATCTCAAAGAAGCGCCCCGGGGACCCACGCCCCAAGTACTTCCTCTGTACAGACACCCGCCTGACGGCTGAGGAAGCCTTGAAACTCTATCAGAAGCGTTGACCGGTGGAAGTTGATAACTTGAATCTCAAGGAAGTCCTTGGTCTGGGTGACTTCCGTTTGCAATCCTTTGAAGCCATTCAGAAATGGTTCGCGGTGGTGACCCTGGCGATCAATTACCTGCAATACACTGCCATGCTCGCCTATCACCCCAAGCAACCGCTTCCTTCTCTGGCCGAATGCAAACGCCTTCATCAACAAGCGCATCTGGATAGTTTGTTGCGCCGCTTGGTGACCGAGATCAAGAAACAACCGCAGCGCGTGGAGGCGATCTTGCAAGCCTTCCTGCCCATGCAGGCTGCGGGCACCTGATAGGAGAACTGAAGCACTCCTGTTTTCGGTGATCGGGAAGACATTGGCTTGTCTTCTCGCCTTTTTGCTTCCCTGAGCAAGTCAGGATATGCCGTATTTCGGTTCGTTTTTTAAGGTTCTACGCCAACTTTTGGCAAAACTGCAATTACGAATTAAGAAACTCGACTGTTGTATAATACTCCACATTCCAATTTCACTTGCCTATGAGCGCTTCTAAACTCGAACAAGCCACCATTGAAACCGCCACCGACCTGAAGTCAATTGCCCAATCGCCGCCGGTGCGTGATTTGTCGCGCCTGAGCCTGCCAGAAATCGAAGCGGTTGTTGATGTCACTTCACAAATTATCCCGGCGGGCAACATTCCCGGCATGATTTTGAGTGGACTGACCCGCCTGGGAGGCCAGCGGTTGCCACAGCAAACCGTCCACAAACATATCACCGCTCTCTTCAGCGGGCTTGATTTTCTAGTGGAACAGGTTGCATCTAGCGCGATATTGGTGGCGCCGGCCGCCGTCATTTGGGGCTACCAGAACTTGCTTAAATTGGCTGGCAAAGACCCCGAATCGGCCTTCCCGGAGGGAATCTGGCAATTTTATGTTGATTACGCTCTCAGGGAAGATACCGCCCGGCATGTCATCGAAACGCACGGTTTCGAGACGCTTCTGCAACAGCACAACATCCGCCTGAGCGAACTGGACCGCCTGACGGCCTGGACGATGGCCGCCATCAGCGTCCTCCACCAGTACGACGCCCTGCTCGAAGTCGAATGGCGTGAGCGAACTTCCACTTCCATTCTGCGCGAATTGACCCGCTCGCAGCCAGATTCCGCGCGCTATGCTGGTCTTTACCGCGAGTGGGAAATCCAACGCCCCTACCGGCGCGGCGCCGAAGCAGCCAATTACGATTACCCCGACTACCGCCGCATCAAATTCCAGCACTTCTTGCAAGATGCCATGCGCGGCCTGCCCGCTGACCTGCGCGCCGAATGGCAGCGGCGCATGGGCGAAGCCGAACGCGACCTACCCGCCTACCAGCGGCAAATGTCCATCCTGGCCTATCTCGAACCGGGACAGTATGGGGAAACGCATATTCCGTACAACTTTGAGCAAGCCAAAATTGGACTCATCCTGCGCGGCAATTACTATCTGCTGCCCGTGTGCGCTCCTGGCAGCGACCAGCCGCTCAACGCCGAAACCGTTCGCGCCCAAATTGCCGCCTTATTGGCCTTGCCCGGCGGGCAGGCCGCCCAATTGACCGAACTGGCCCACATCAAACGTTCTGCCTTGCCGGCCCTCTTCCGTAAACTTTCCCCGGCGGTGGCCGAAGAACTCTCACGCCTGCGTTTTGCGCCCATCCTCATCAACGCCGATACACGCCCGGCGGGCCTGCCGCTGACTGAATTGCGCCAGGCCGAGCGCGGCATCGGCAGCCACGCCCTCACCATCTTCCAAACCGATTCAACCGCCGTCTTCGACCAATCCCACATCTTCTTCGATGGCATCTTGGGTGCGGCCCTGGCAGAAATCATCACCAACGAAGCCTTATCGTGGGCAGTGTACCTGAACACCCTGCCCGCCACGCGTCCGGCTGTCCAGCGCATGTTCAATGTCCTGGCATTTCCACTCACCCCCGCCGACCAGGAACAAATTCGCGCCGCGCCGCGTGCCACTGCTGAAGCCGGGGCCGAATCGGACAAAATCAACCTGCGCGCCTGCCTGAATTTGCGGCATTATTTCAAACAGCGCAACGACGCCCTCAAACTGACGGTCAACGACCTGCTTGTACTCTACCGCGCCATGCATGCCGCCAAATACCAGCCCTCGCCCGAACTGGAAAACCGGCTGAAAAAACTGGCCTCCGACCGCGCCCACCGCCCTCTGGTAGAAAAAATTCACGCCGCCATCGAAGACATCCGCCGCCAGAACCCCTCCATGTTGATTCCGATGGACGCCAGCCGCCGCTCCCCGCGTGACCGGCTCTACCCCCTCAGCATGGAAGTCCCTCTGGCCGAACTCGACCTGCTTGGCCTGCATGAACGCGCCATTCAGGCCCTCAACGCCTACGAAGGCTACAAAGGCGAGCGGCATGTCCTCTACGCCCAATTCGACGAAGCCCAGCGCACCTACTTAGCTGCCCTGGCCGGTTTCGGCGCCATTTTCGACCGGCTCAAAGAAATTGCCATTCAGGGCGAAAGCGCCAGCGTGGGCGCCATCAAAGCCCTGGCGCACATCCCCCCGCCCCTGCAGCGCCTGCTCGACCAGATACCCGGACGGTTCGAACTGCTCAACAACGTCCTGAAGGGGCGCGAAGTCTTCTCCAACGTTGGCGCGGTGGTCCCTACCAGCACCTTGCGGCGCTTCGTCACCGCCAAAGACGATAACGAACAAAAACAACTCGTTTGGGGCGTCATCACCGACGCAGAGGGAATCATGCGCATCAGCCTGCGCGACTTCCGCCCGCATGTGGCCGCCTTGCAAGCGATTGGCCGCGCCGACCTGGCCCATGAAATTACCCAAGACTATCTGGATTCCTACGTCAAAGGATTCAACAACTTCATCTTCGACCTGCACCGCATCACCCTTGCCAGCCGAAAAACCAAACCCGAACGATAATCATTCTGTTTTGCATCCTTGCTCTTTTTTGCCCTCTTGCTGATTTCCCATGACCACTGACCCACTCATCGGCAAACAACTCGCCAACTTTCGGATCGAACGCGTGCTCGGGCGCGGCGGCATGGCGCAAGTCTATTACGGGCAGGATATCAAACTCCAGCGCCCGGTTGCCATCAAAGTCATAGACGCCCGCTACCGCGACAACCCGCAATACGCCCGGCGCTTCATCACCGAAGCCCGCGCCGTTGCCCGCTGGCGGCACGAAAACATCATCCAAATCTACTATGCCGATGACCAGGACGGCCTGTATTACTACGTCATGGAATACATTGACGGCCCCGACCTGGCCAGCGTACTCAATTCGCACGCCGCGCGCGGCGAAAAACTGTCTCAGGCCGAAGTCTTACGCATTGGTAAAGCCATCGCCTCCGCGCTCGATTACGCCCACAAGCACGGTGTCATCCACCGCGATGTCAAACCATCCAACATCTTCCTTTCCAAAGATGGGCGCATTGTGCTGGGCGATTTCGGCCTGGCGCTCGACCTCAACCAGGGTTCATCAGGCGAGGCCTTCGGCAGCCCGCACTACATCTCACCGGAGCAGGCCCGCCGCTCCCTCGACGCCGTCCCACAATCGGACCTCTACTCGCTGGGAGTCATCCTCTACGAAATGCTGACCGGCGTCGTCCCCTTCGACGACATCTCGCCCACCAGCGTTGCCCTGCAACACCTCACCCAGCCTCCCCCGCCCCCGCGTAGCCTCAACCCGCAACTCAACGCCGAAACCGAAGCCGTCCTGCTCAAAGCGCTCAGCAAAAATCCCAAAGAGCGCTACCCCAGCGGAGCAGCGCTCATGGCCGCTTTAGAACAGGCGCTTGCCAAACCCGCCTCTACCCGCGAGCGCATCTTGCCCCTGCCGCCCATGCCGGCCGCCGTCGTTGGCGGAAAAACCCGCCCCACCACCCGCAAAATCCTGCCAGACGCCCCCAAAACGGTCAAACGAAGCCGCTGGCCGCTTGTCCTGCTTCTCCTGCTTGCCGCACTCTTCTCCTTCATCTTTTTTGGAAATGTCCAATTAAGGGGCGGATTGCCAACCCTATTCCCCTTCTTGGCCCCAAGCGCCACTCCCACCCCAACATGGACAAGCCTCCCCACTGCCACCTTCTTGCCGTTGCCGAGCAATACTTCCACTGCAACACTTACTCCGACCCCAACTCATACCGTTACCCCCAGGCCAAGCGCCACCCGTACCGCCTCTGCCACAGACACCCCAACCGTTACCACCACATCCACATTTGCCATCACCGCCACTCTAACGCCTTTCCCCCTCACATCTGATACACCCACGCCAGACACCCTCGCCTCTCCCACCACCACCCCGCAATTTCCCAACCTCAAGCGGATGTGGCTCTACTACGATTCCTACGGCTTCTATATCTACAATGCCTCCTCCGATAACCGCTCCATCTCCCCCATTGCCTTTGAGCGGTTAGATGAGTCAAATCGCTTTGCTGGTTTTTTATGGGCCGAGTTCTACCCCACTCTCCATCCGGGCCGCTGTATGCGCATCGAGATTCAGAAAAACCCCGGCAGCTACCTCAACCCGCCGCTCTGTAAAGATTACTACCTCAGCACCCGCAGCATTACCAGGGATAACGCTCTGATATTCTGGACGGAACAGCCCGGCAGCACCCAATTCCGCGTTCTATGGCAAAACCAGGAAGTCGGCTTGTGCGACATAGCAGCCGGGTTCTGTGAAGTCTTTGTGCCGTAACCTGTAATGCGAAATTTATTTCACATTACGCGCCGCCGCCACGAAATCTCGCATCTTTTGGATATCCTTCACGCCCGGGCTAGATTCCACGCCCGAAGCCGTATCCACCCCCCAAGGGCGCACCTGCGCAATTGCCTGCGCAACGTTTCCAGGCGTTAAACCACCCGCCAGCAGCAACGGAATTTTCTTCGAGAGTTCAGCGGCCTTTCCCCAGTCTGTTGTCACCCCTGAGCCGCCATAGAGGCCCTTCACAGCAGAATCTACCAACAGGGCTGGGGCCGCATCGCGGGTGTATGCCGTTATATCGGTTGGAACTCCGCGAAAAGCTTTGAAGGCCCTTTTCCCCAGCGCTGCTAACATTTCGGGGGGTTCATCGCCATGCAATTGGGCCAGGTGAAGATGGCAGGTTTCTAAAATCGCGCCAATTTGGGGAGCGGGTGAATTGACAAACACACCGACCAGGGTGATGTGTGGACATTCCATACCCAAGAGAGATGTGATTTGGCGGCAAGAATCTGGTTCAATATAACGCGGACTTTGAGGGTAAAAATTGAAACCGAGCAAATCCGCGCCCGCATCCACAGCGGCCAGGGCATCATTCAGTGTTGTAATTCCACAAATTTTGATGTGAGTCATGGTTTTGCGGGTAACAAATCACACATCCAGAACGTCATTCATCATTCATCATTCATCATTCCAGAGAGTTCCCGCACCCTGGCCGAAATATCCGGCGCGGTAACGAGGGCTTCGCCGACCAGAATTGCGTCCACGTCCGCGCGCGCCAGGCGGGAGACATCCCCGGCGGTAAAAATGCCGCTCTCGGCCACAACGGCAACTTCAGCAGGGATGAGCGGACGCAGCCGCTCGGTCGTTTCAAGCGAAACATCGAAAGTAGCGAGATTGCGATTGTTGATTCCAATTAGCCGGAGGCCGTTCAGTTTCAGGGCGCGCTCGGTTTCGGTCTCGTCATGGACTTCGACCAGCGGGGTCAGTCCCAGGCTGAGGGCGCAGGCGTGCAGGTCGGCAAAACGGACGTCATCGGGCAGGGCGGCGGCGATGAGCAGGATGGCGTCAGCTCCCGCGGCGCGCGATTCGTAAATTTGGGGTTCGGCGATGATGAAATCTTTACGCAGCAAGGCCAATGGGAAATTCTGAATTCGTAGTTGGCGCAGGGTTTCGAGACTGCCCTGAAAGAATTTTTCATCGGTGAGGACAGATACGGCAGATGCGCCGTTTTGGGCGTAGATTTCAGCCACCTGGAACAGGTCGAGGTGCGGGGCGAGGATGCCTTTGGATGGGCTGGCGCGTTTGAGTTCGGCAATCAAGGCTGGGGAGTTGCCGTTCCGGCGGCGCGCTATGGCGGTGAGGAAGTTTCGGGGCGCAGGGGCCGATTCGGCAGCGCGGCGCAAGGCTGGGGCATCGAGCGCCGCAATTTCCATTTCTTTTTGAGCGAGGATTTTGGCGAGAATGTCGGTCAACGGATTGCCTCCGGCAGAGCGGATGAAGCGGATGTCGGTCAACAGATGGCCTGCGGCAGAGCGGATGCGCGGATGGTCATTGGGAAACGGATTGGGAAAATTGGACGAGGGCGTTCAGTTTGGCGAGGGCCGCGCCGCTTTCAAGGCTGGCGGCGGCCTGAGCAAGAGCCGCTTCAAAATCACCGGTTTCGGCGGCCAGTGCCCCGGCAGCGTTGAGCAACACCGCATCGCGACGAGCGCCGTTTAATTGACCGCCCAAAATCTCACGCATCATTTGGGCTGATTGCTCGGGCGTGCCGCCGCGCAGGTCAGCCAGGGTGGCGCGTGATAGGCCATAGTGAGCGGGGTCGAGGTCGTAAGTGCGCACTGCGCCATCTTTGAGATGGCTGACGCGATTAACGCCTATCGGGCTGAGTTCATCCGTGCCGCCCGCGCCATGAATCACGAGCGCAGCGCGGCTGCCCAGGGTGGCAAGGACATGGGCAAGCGGCTCGGTAAGAGCGGGGGCGTAGACGCCGGTCAATTGGATTTCAGCCCCAGCAGGGTTGGTGAGCGGGCCAAGGATGTTGAAAATGGTGCGCTGCCCAATTTCTTTGCGCGGGCCAACGGCATGTTTCATGGCCGGGTGAAATTTGGGCGCGAAGATGAAGCCAATGCCAATCTCATCAATGGCCTGACCGACCTGTTCGGGGGTCAGTTCGAGGTTAACGCCAAGCGCGCCCAGCACATCGGCGCTGCCGCATTGTGAGGATGCAGCGCGGTTGCCATGTTTGGCTACCCGGCGGCCTGCCCCGGCCACCACAAAGGCAGCTGCGGTGGAGATGTTGAAGGTGTGAGAGCCATCGCCGCCTGTGCCGACTACATCGTAAACTGGCTGAGAACGGTCACGAATGGGGACTTTCATCGAAACGGCGCGCATGGCCCGCACGGAACCGACGATTTCGTCTACCGTTTCTCCTTTCATGCGCAGGGCAACCAGGTATGCGCCGATTTGAGCAGGGGTGGCCTGCCCGGTCATGATGATCGTCATGGCCTGCTCCGCTTCGTCGGCAGTCAGGTGGGTATAGTTGATGGCTTTGGCAATAAAGGGTTTGAGCATAAGAGTCTCCTGAATGATGAATGAGGAATTTCTCTATCACTTTGCATTCTGCATTTTTCAAAGGTTCAAGAAATTTTGCAAAAGCATTTTCCCGTGTTCGGTGAGAATCGATTCGGGGTGGAATTGGACGCCGAAGGTGGCGTGTTGGCGGTGTTTCAGTCCCATGATTTCGCCTTCGGGGGTCGTGGCGGTGATTTCAAGTTCGGCGGGGACGGGGTCGTAAACCACGAGCGAGTGGTAGCGCATGGCCTGGAAGGGGCTGGGAACGCCAGCGAAAATACCTTGTCCATTATGATTCACCGGGGAGGTTTTGCCGTGCATCAGGCGCGGAGCGCGGCTCACTCGGCCGCCATAGATTGCGCCCAGGCACTGGTGACCGAGGCAGACGCCCAAAACCGGAATTTTGCCAGTGAAATAGCGCATTGCATCGGCGGAAACACCGCCATCGGCCAGCGGCTCACCCGGCCCAGGCGAGATGACCAGGTGGGTGGGCTGAAGGGCAATTAACTCATCCAGGCTAACCTGGTCGTTGCGAAAAACACGAATCTCCGCGCCGAGTTCGCCGAAGTATTGGACGAGGTTGTAGGTGAAAGAATCGTAATTGTCAATTAAGATGAGCATGGGTTCTCCAAAGGGCGGGCATGGAACAGCATTTCAACAACCGACCATTGCCCTATTGGTTTTTCTCGGCCATTTCAATTGCCCGGAGCATGGCCGAAGCCTTGTTAATGGTCTCCTGGTATTCGCTGGCGGGGTCAGAATCGGCGACGATACCCGCGCCGGCTTGCACGCTGACGGTCTTTCCGCGCCCAATCATCGTGCGGATGGCGAGGCAGGTATCCATGTTGCCGTCGAAGCCGAAGTAGCCGACCATGCCTGCATACGCGCCGCGCGAATCTTGCTCCAGGTCGGCAATAATTTCCATTGCGCGCACTTTGGGCGCGCCGCTCACCGTGCCGGCAGGGAAAGCGGCTCGTACCAGGTCGAAGGCGGTCAGGCCGGGGCGCAGCCTGCCTTCGACATGAGAAACGATATGCATGACGTGGGAATATTTTTCGATCGTAAAAAACTCTGAGACGTTGACGGTGCCATAGTCGCAGACTCGCCCGATGTCGTTGCGACCCAAATCAACCAGCATGACGTGTTCGGCGCGTTCCTTGGGGTCGGCCAGCAGTTCGGCAGATAGGGCGGCGTCAGCGGCGGCATCGGCCCCGCGCTTGCGGGTCCCGGCTATCGGGCGCAGCGAAGCGCGCTCCTCTTCGAGGCGGACGAACATTTCGGGGGAGGAACCCACCAGGTAGAGCGGCTCCCCGTTTACATTCCCGAAATCGAAAAAGAACATGTAGGGCGAGGGGTTGAGGCGGCGCACGGCGCGATAGACATCGAAGGCGTCCACATCCGTTTCACGCGTAAACCGCTGGCTCAGCACAACCTGGAAAATATCCCCGGCGGCGATGTGTTCTTTTGCTGTCTTGACCATTTGCTCAAACTGCGCCTGGACGAGGTTGGACGTTGTTTTGCCGTGCATGGCGGGCAGTGGCGGGGCAGGCGGCAGGGGGGCATGGATGCGGGCTGCGATTTCATCCAGCTTGCGATCGGCGGCCGGTTTGTCGCCATCCAGCACATTGGCAATCAGGAACAGGCTGCGGCGAGCGTGGTCGAAGGCCACGACCGTATCGGCCAGCAGATAAATGCCATCCGGGATGTCAGGCGCGCCCATCCGCTTCTGCAGGGTCGGCTCAAAGAAACGCACTGCATCGTAGGCCAGGTAACCGACCATCCCGCCCGTGAAACGTGGTGCGCCAGGGACGCGCTTGGCGGGGAAACGGCTCATTTCGGCTTGCAGGAATTGGGTGGGGTCCGCTTCGTGATTGATAATTCGTAATTCGTTTCTCTCTTTAACTTCGATTTGCCCATCACGAAGGATGTATTGGGCGCGAGGCTGGACTCCGATGAAGGAGTAACGGGCAATCCGTTCCCCGCCTTCGACCGATTCGAGCAGGAAGGAGGGGTTTTCGTCTCGCAGTTTGAGATAGACGCTGACGGGCGTCTCCAGGTCGGCGGGCAGTTCGCGGATGATGGTTTGGGTGGTGGCAGTTTCGGTGAGCATGGCAACTCCAGAATGGTGAATGATGAATCTCCTGACTTCTTTACTGTCATGCTGACTTAAGTAAAGAATCCCCTTCGTCCGTTGGGACGAGAGGGGATTCTCGCGGTGCCACCCAATTTACGCTTTTGGCTTAAGAAAAATCCCTGTCGTGAAGCACAACAGGGAAAAAAGCCAGCGTCACTCTTTTCGGGTACGTCACCGAAGAAATACATCAGTGGTTATACCCTTACTCTATAACGGGAGTTCCCGAATTGGGCTACTTGCTTTCAAATACGTTCGCCCGCTCAACTCGGTGGGCCATTCGGCTCCTGCGCATTTACCGGATTCACACCCTGTTGGTTGCGATACTTTTCACCAACCACCGGCTCTCTGAAAACCGCTTTGAAGCGTACTCGTCCACGTCAGCGTTTTTGGATATAGATTGGCTGAATTATAGGCAGCCAGGCCAATTTGTCAAGAGAGAAGCGTGACGATTCGTCAGGGCAAGTATCTTGCTCATTGGGAAAAGCATCATATTCCACGTTAGGGCATGGGTGGGAAGTTTGGCTGGAGCCAGTCGAGGAGATCAACCCCGGGCGTGATTTCGCCGTCGAAAACGATGACATCCACCAGCCCATGGTCGGTGCATTCCGGGCCCATCCCGCACATCACGGCCTGGGTGTAGCCGCCTGCCAACCCCTCCGGGAAAGAGCCGCCGCCGAGGGTGTAAGCCAGGACGTTGTACTTGCCCTCCGGCAGGCCCTCCAGCCGATACGACGCTTGCCCGGCAGCAGTATCCACTGAATAATATTGCCCGGTGGCAACCTGGAAGGCCACAACCCGCATAGCGGGGATGGAATCTGCCGGGTAGCCCAGGCGGCCTTCGATGCCACCCGCTTGAGCTGATAATGCAGCCTGCCCCTCAGCCGCCACCGCCGTCAGCGTGGCGTTGACGATTGCAGCCACATCCGGCGCAGGCTGGGCGGCAGGAGCGGGGGAACAATATGCCAGCCACAAGGCCAGCGGAATGAGCAATAAGAATTTTTTCATAATATCTCCGGGCAGGATTATACCAAACCATCCAAACCGTGCCATTCTCGCGTTCGCGCCAGGCGGTCCCCAATCTCCGGCTCGTGGTGTGGGCAGGAATCGGGAATTTGGTTTTGGGGATGGCCCGTTAAAGCGGCGAATCCGGCTCGGATTCCGTTTGACACGTTATCGGCATCGTAACCACCCTCCAGCAGGAAAACGATTCGGCCCTGGCAGCCTTCTTCCGCTATTTCGACCAATCCTCGCGAGAGCATGGCATACCCGGCGTTGGAGAGACCGAGCGAGGCCAGCGGGTCACGCCAGTGGGCGTCGTACCCGGCAGAAACAATCAACAGTTCCGGGCGAAATTTCCGCGCCAAGGGCCATATCACGTCTTCCAGGATTTGCCGAAATCCCTCATCGCCCGTCCGCGCGGGGAGGGGCAGGTTGACGATGCGCCCGCGTTTATCGGCGCGGTCGGCTTCCTCCAGCCAGCCCGTGCCGGGGTAGATTCCCTCCTGATGGGTGGAAAGATAGCCGCAGCGCGGGTCGTTCAGGAAGGCGGCTTGCGTTCCGTTGCCGTGATGCACGTCGAAATCAATCACGGCCACCCGTTTCAGTCCGAGTGCCAGGGCCTCCTGCGCGGCAATGGCGGCGTTGTTGAACAGGCAAAAGCCCATTGCCCGGCCTGGTTCGGCGTGATGCCCCGGCGGACGGGCAATACTGAAGGCGTTGCGGGCGGTTCCATCCAGCACGGCGCGGGTGACGGCGAGCGCAGCCCCGGCAGCATTCAGCGCATCGCTGAATGAGGTCGGCGTGACATAGGTTGGCGCGTAATCAATCACACTCGGCCCTTGCAGGCAGGCTGCTTCTAAATGCTTCATCATGCGCGGATGGTGGACCCGCGCCACCTGCTCCAGGCTGGCTGGGGCGGCGGGAATCTGTTCGATGCTGGGAATCTGCTCCAGATGGAGCGCATCCAGCCGTTCGGGCCGCTCTGGGTGGTCGGGAAAGCGGTGATGGGGCGAGGAGACATGCGCGTAGACGGTCGTCATAGGAATGTTGTACCTGTTTTTAACTGGACTATCCGGTATGCACATAGCATACCGGATAGTCTTGAGGGGGGAGGGACACCACCGATTTGGCCGGCATGGGGGGGGCATGTCGAACCTTGTTCGGCGGCGACACCTGGATTACCAGTAAAAGGGGGCAGGTGTCGTTATGGATAATATACACCCTTTTTATCTGAATTGCATTAAAAATCAGTTAAGTCACCCGGTTTGGCGCTAGGATATTCGTCCTATTTCTGTTTTCCGCGCTCGTTGAAGAGGGTAAGCCATTCGTTCAGTTCGCGCTCGCTCATGCCGCTCTTTTGGGTGCCGGTTGAGGGCGGCGGCCCGGCTTGCAGAGTGTCAATGATGGTGGCGGCAAATTCATCGGATGAGATGACCACCGCCCCGGCGGCGTGTGCTTCGGCCTGCACCCGACGGTCGGAGGAGACCACGCTCCAGTTGCGGGCCGCGCGCCCCAGGGTTTTGAGCCGCAGCCGAATGGCCTCATCGGCTATCAGCGGGCGGCGCACAAAATGGGCTGTCACCAGGCCTACTTTGCGCGATTCAGGAACTCCGGGCGGGGCGTTGTCGAAGTAGACTTCGATATTTCCTCGGCGCGAGAGACGGCAATACTCGTTCAGGCGCGCTAAGAGTTCGTCCTCGTCGTCGAGGGCGTTGATATCCAGGCCCAGTTTGGGAATCAGGTTATGACCGTCAATCAGGAAAGGCATGAGAGTCTTTATTGGTCGTAACTCTTGCCGCCGTATTCGCCTTTCAGCGTGGAGCGGCCATTGTTCCAGTCATAACTGAAATCCAGGTTGCCGGTCTTGCTCCCGCTGATTTGAGCCGAAAAACTGACCACGCCGGTCTCGAAGTTATATTCGCCAGTGCCGGTCATTTCAAAGCCTTTGGTGAAGGCGCATTTCTCGAAAGTATACGCCGCGCCGCTTTCGCTGGGGCCAAAGGTGAAGGAGCCGCCATGCGGGCAGGCAAAAGATTCTTCTTCCTCTAACATGCTGTAATAATATTCGGGCGTGCGGTTGAGTTCGTCAACGATGGAGAGGAAGATATCTGCGGGGTTTGAGAATGCGCTCACGTTTTCTGGCATGAGCGGCACAAATGGGTAAATCACCGCCGGGTCCCATTGGCAGACGGTTTCGCGCTCTGCGGGCAGTTTGCCATCTATTAGAAAATCGGTGACGTAATCATCGGGGCAGGCTTCGCCCCAGCCGAAGATACCGTGCAACCCGCCTTCGACGTAGATGTGATAGCCGTTATCGAGCCGCTCGAAGACGGCTTTGCCCTCGTTGAAGGGGGTGGCTGGGTCGAGAGTGGCGTTTAGCACCAGCACGGGCAATCCCGGTGCGACCAGTGGCGCGCCGCTGACCGGCTCTTTGGGCGAACTCGGCCAGAAGGCGCAGGTGAGGCCGGTGTAGATGTTGCCATCTAGCCGGGGGATGGTGCCGTTGGAGGCCTGACCTGCTTCGATGACTTTGGCTATGCGTTCTTCGGGTGTGCCGCTGAAGTAGGCGTTGTCGGTGCAGTGAACGCTGGTGAACATGGTGTCAGAGAAGGTGGGGTCGCCGACATATTTGCCGCTGGCGGGGTCTATGTTGGCTTGAACGTAGAGCAGGCGCGCCATGGGGACGATGTCGCCTGCTTTGGCGGCGGCCAACGCGCGCAGGAATAGAGAACGGCTGCCAAGCGAGTACATTTGGTAAGCGGCCACAAATTCCAGCTGGTCGAAGGTGAAGGTACGCTGGACTTTGGTCCCATCGGGCAGGGGAAATTGGTAGGAGATGGGTTTTTTGGAGATTCGCTCGGCGAATTCATCATAGACCGAGAGCGCGTCGCCGCCGAGTGCGTCGCGGCAATCGGCATCCTGGTCGCAGGCTTTGAGCGTGGCAACCAGCACTTTATCGAAGCCTTTTTCTTGGGAATACGCGCCTTCTTCGCCGCTCAGGGTCAGGTCAATCGTGCCGTCCAGGATGAGGCCGTTCAGCTGGTTAAGATGCGCGGCGGCATAGGTTTGGGCGACTGCCGTGCCGTAACTGATGCCGTACAGCCAGATTTTCTCATCGCCAATCGCCTGGCGAAAGGCTTCGATGTCTTCGGCTACCTGGTCGGTGCCGTAGAAGGCCAGTTTGGCTGGGTCTATGCCTGTTTCGGTGATGCAGTCATTGACGAATTGGCGTGCTTCTTCGATGGCTTGCTGTTGTTCTTGGGGGGTATCGAGGCCTTGTAGTCCGGCGGTGTCTGATTCGGTCAGGAAGGCTTCGGTGCCCGATGCGTTGGCGATGGGGCAGTCGAGTGGGCTGGAGAGTCCCAATCCGCGCTGGTCGAAGTAGACGATGTCGAAGTGTTCGAGGATGCGCTCGTCGAAGTAATCGTAATAAGCCGAACTGATACCCTCGCCGCCCGGGCCGCCGGGGAAAGCCTGTATGTACATCCCATAGCGTTTACCGGTTGCGGGCAAAACGCCAAACACAACTTGAATGGTTTCTGTGTTGGACGGGTCGAAGTGGTTGAGTGGCACAGCGATGGTGACGCAGGTCAGGTCGGGTTGTTCCTGGCAGGGTTGCCCGCCGAGTTGTTTCAGAATCGGGCGAATATCTTCGATTTTGGCGGGCGGAATGACCGTCGTTGAGGGGGGCGTGGAAGTGGCCGGGTTTGCGCTGATGGGCGTTGGGGGAACATCCGGCGAGTTGGTGGCTGGGGTGAAGAGGCGGGTGACGTAGTTGCAGGCCAGCAACGAGAGGACGAGCGCCAGCCAGGCGGGAAGCCATCGTTTTCGGTGCATTTTTTCTCCTGATTCGATAAAAGCGGTTCAAAGGTGTCAGAATTGTAAACTTTTCGAGGGTGGTTGGCAAGCGGGAGAAAGGGGGCGGTTAAGACAATTTTCCCCGTTTCTCTTGTGTTGGAAAAGAGGAACGGGGAAAGGTGAGGGATGGTGCCGTCTCAGGCTGTGGCAACTTCTTTGGTGGTCACATCAATTTGGGGTGGGGTTTCAAAGTGCTTTTTGACGGCGCAGAGTTCGGCAGAGCGAATGAGTGATGGGCGGTATTTTTCGGGGAAGGTGGGCGGAACCTGGATTTCCAGGTCAATTTTTTCTACCATACCGCTAATGGGGTTGCTGTACATGCGTTGGATGATGCGAATCCCTTCGGTGGGAAGCCCGCGCTGCTGGCAGAAGCCCAGCACGTAAATTCCGGCGCAGGTGCCAATGGAGGCCAGGAAGGTGGCAAAGGGCGTGGGGGCAGTGGCCGCCGGGGGTTGGTCGGTTTTGACGGTGAAAGGGCCAAAGTGCGCATCTACGCGCGCGCCGCCGGGAAAATCAATCAGCATTTCCATAAGGTTCAATCTCCTGTAAAAAATTTGAGTTTTTTCTGTTTTTCTTGTTTGATGAAGAGCAAATGGAAAAGTTGCAGCGCGTGGGTGCGTTGGGGTTCAATGGTCTTTGAATAATCCGTAGAGAAACGTGCCTATGCCGGTGAGGGCGCAAAAAAAGGCTGCGGTTTGCAGCCAGCCAGACCATTGCGCCAATATGGGCAGCAGGGACAGGAGAAAGCAGCCCGCGGCGGTGAGCAGCAGGGTTGAAGCGATCAGGGTGGCAATCATGCTGCGTTTGTAAGGGCAGGTTGTGCCTGGTGTTGGATGAGCCGCAAGGCTTCGAGGCGCAGCAGGCGGGGAAAGATGAATTGGTAGAGTTCGCAGTATGGGGAGCGGGAATTAAAACTTCCTGTCAGGCGTTTTGCTAGCAGGGGGCAGCCTCCGGCGCAGTAGGCGTGCCACTGGCATTGGGGGCAATCGGGTTTTTGTGTGACGGGTGGGTTTTGCAGGCCTTGGGGCGTTTGGCGCAGTTCGAGCAGCGGGTCGGCGGCGTGTAGGGAGGTGACAGGAAGGTGCATTTCCATCTGACATTTGGCGATTTGTCCATCGGGGCGGATGACGAGGTAATCGCGCCCGGCGCCGCAGGGGTGCAGGTGAGAGGCAGTGAACGAGGCCCGGTCGGTGAGCGCGCCAAGCAGGCTATGGCGGGGTGGCTGCGCTTCGAGCAGGGCAAACGTTTTCTCAAGCGCGCTTTGCGTTTGTGGGGAGGAAACGTCTAACGCGCGCACGGCAGAGGCGCAGTCGTTTTCACGGTAGAAGTTCAGCGAAAATGGCAAATTGCGTTCTAAAAGCCAGCGGATGCTTTGTGGCAGGCCGGGCAGGTTTTTTTCGGAAAGGGTGAGTGAGATGTGTGGCACGAGGCCGTGCGCGAGGGCGCGTTCGATGGCGTGTTCGACTTGCCGGAAGGAGGGTCTTCTGCCTGCGTAGTGACGTTGAATATCATGCCATGGCCCCACTCCGTCGAGTGAAATCATCAGCCGAATCTGGTTGTGGAGCAGGTAGAAAATGTGTTCCTGCGAGAGGAGCGTGCCGTTGGTCAGCAAAACCGCTTCAAGCCTGATTCGGGCGCGTTGGGCGGTTTGCGTGGCGTGGGCGTGAATTTCTTGAAGGAGGTCGAAGCGCAGCAGTGGTTCTCCACCCGCGTATTTGAGCTTGAGGCCTGGGTAATGGTGATTTTGCGCCAGAGAGAAGAGGGTTTCAACGGCCTGAATGGCGACTTCAACCGGCATGGTTTGAGGGCGGTGGGGGAGGTAGCAGTAGTCGCAGCGCAGGTTACACCGGTCGGTGAGATGCAGCCAGGCGGTGAGCAGGGAGGGCGGTTGTACGATGGGCGCGATGTGAAGGGGCATGAGAAACCCGGCCTGCGCCAGGGTCATGATGGCGTTTTGTTGAATGGCGGTTTCTGCTTGCAAGGGGTGAGGTTGTTTGTAAGCGTTAAGCAATTCCCAGGCTGATTGATTCAGCACAGCCAAGGGGCGCGGGCCGCGCGGGTTGTAGGCTGCCTGCCAGTTGGGCTGTTCGGGCAAAGGCAGGGTGCGCAGCGAGGGGTTGCGCTGCCAAAGAGCGTCACTGGTCAGTGGGGCCGGCAAGGTATCGAGTGCGCAGGCGCAATCGCAGTCGTTGGTGCAGTCGCTTGTGGCAGGCTGGTTGGCTGGCGTTGGGATGAGAATGCGAGGGGAGGGTGAATCGCTCATTCCGCTTTATCTCCACAGTTCGTAGTCGCCGAATCGTTCGTTGAGCCAGTGCAGCAGTCGCGGTCGTTTTCCAGAGGGCAATACCTGGCTGAACTCGGTCTGAAGCGATTGGGCGGTTTCGTAGAAATGAGGTAGTAAACGGGTTTCCCAATCTCTTGTGGCGCGGAAGCGTGTTTCGAGGCTGATTTCGGCGCGGCGCAGGTCGTGAGAGGTTTGCCCGATGCGGTAATTATATTCCAGCGAGAGCGCTGCGCTGCGTGTGGCCTGGGAGAGGCTTTCTTTTTGTTGTTCACTTTCCCATTGCCGTAATGCAACGAAGCAGTGCAGCATTTCTATCTTGCCCAGCACCACCCAGCGTTGAATTTCGGCCTCGTCGGGCTGGATTTGAGGGGGCCACAGGTAGTCCTTTCCAAGGGTTTCATGGATTAAGGCTGTATAAAAGGCCAGTTGGCTGTCATTTTGTTGATAGTGTTCATGCCAGGCCAGGTTGGCGAGGGCCATGGCGGGCCAGTAGGGACTGCCGCCAATGCGCTTGACCTGTTCGGTTATTTGTTGTTTCCAGGCCGATTTTTGTTCTGATGTAGATGGATATTTTTTGTCCTCATAAATGCCGGCGGCTTGCAGATAGCGCACGCGCGCCATTTTAATGCAGGTTTCGCGCACTTGATTTTTGCGCTCGTCTTGTTTGGCGCTCTCGCGCAAGGCCCAGGCCACCTCGCGCCAGCAGTTGCCGCTTTCGTTGTGGGCAATGGTCAGGTTTTCGGCATCACGCTCTTTGAGCAGGTCAATGGCGCTTTTTTCGGTCTCTTTTTCTCCGGTTATAGGTGTGGTTGGGTTCAATCTCAACTTCTGTTCAACATAGGATTTGCCTTCGAGGGCGTACAACGCATTGGGCAAGGTTTTGACCCATTCTTGTTTCCAGTCTACCAGGTTGTCGGCCACAATTTGATTCCAGATTTGGCGCTCGGCCATGGCTTTGTGAGTCAGCACAATGCCTTTCAGGCGGTCTTGCCCGGAAATCTGCGATAGCAGGTTGAGCGCCTTGTTGATGAAGGTTTGGGCGCGGTCGGGCTGGCCGGTGCGTAAGACGACGAAGGCCATCACGTTTAGGGCGCGGATTTGGCCGCTGATGTCGTTGCTTTTTTGGGCCATTTCGGCGGCCTCGCGGGCGGTTTCGTAGGCGCGGCGGTCGAACCCCAGCATAGACATGGCGTATGCCTGATTGGTCAGCACGCCATCCACGCCGGTCAGTCCCAGCCGCCTCATGCGGGCGGCGCTTTCCTGGTAGTAGTGATGCGCTTTTTGATATTTTCCGGCCCGGCGGTTGTGGTAGCCCAAGTAATTATCAATGTAAGAGAGCAGGGCTTGTTTGGCGGTTTGCAGCTCAGGTTCTTGTACAGATTCGGCTGTTTTCAAGGCTTTTTCTAATGAGATATGCACAGGGGTATCGAGGAAAAGGGTTTTCATCGAACGCTGCCCCTGGCGAATGCCAACCAGCGCGTAGAGGTAGTGTTGATATGCTTGCAAGAAGGGGGGCAAGTGGTGTTGTTCCATTTCTTTTAGAAGTTTTTGGGCGGAGGATAAATCTTTGCCCAACAGTTCCTCAACCATCCTAAACTTGCTTTCGGTTTCAAGATACGCTTCGATGCCGGCATTTTCCATTCCAACTTGCTTGCATAAAGCGCGCGTTTGGCGCAGTTCGCTGACCACCAGGTTGAAGGTGGTCATATCTCCGGCAGCCCGCGCATCGGTGGTCAGGATGAAGTAGTCGCTGTAGCCGCGCAAGCCGCTCAGCCACAGGGCATAGTGCATGCGTTCAATTTGCGCCAGCCGCCAGCGCTTGAGGTAACGGAAGCGCAGGGGTGAAAATTCTTTGAGTTTATCGCGCCAGCGTGAAATTTCTTCCTGGTAGTATTCGTCCAGGTGTTGGAACAAGGCGCGGCGCGCTGTTTCAACCAGCGGATGGTAGCGGCTGAATAACTCATACATTTCATCGTGTAAAAAGTAAGTGCGGGTGATATCATCGCCGGGGCGTTTTTTGACCAGGGTGAGGTTGGCGGCTTGTTCAAGGTGTTGAGAGGCTTCGGCTTCGGAAATTTGCATGACCTTGCTCAGCAAATGGGCATCTACGCCTTTGCGCAGGAAGGCCATGGTTTGAATGATTTCACCCAGCGGCGAGGCCAGATGGGTGAGGTGTTTTATCAGAGCCTGGTCGAGGTCGGTTGATTTTGGGGCGTTGGGTTGGTAAAAGACTGTCGGCAGGCTGCCACCGGTGCGCAGAATGTCGGAGATAATTGCCAGGCGCAGCGGTTTGCCACTGGTTTGATGATATAGCGGGCTGATTCCCCACTGTTCTAAATATTCTTTCAATCGCCGCGTGCCAGCCGGGTCGTTCGGTTGGAGCATTTCGATGGTCTTTTGCAGGTAGAGCAGGCTTTCTGGCTCAGAAAGATATCGGAGCGCTGGTTGTTGCTTTTTGTAGTGTTCGGGAATGTGTTTCCAAAGATAATCGCAGGCTTCGGAGGCGCGCCCGGCAGCAGCGAGCATGAGCGGGCCTTTGATTTCGAGCAGAATGTGGGTGAGCCAGCTTAAGAGTTCGGGTGCTTCTTGCCCTGGGGTTGGAACGGGCAGGACTTCTAGCGTATCCATAAAAATCCACAGCGGCGCGTACCTTAATGATGCGTTGAGCGCCCCCAGCCAGGCTTTTTCGGCTTTTTGCCAGGCGTCTTGTTCTGTTTGAGAATCGTGCGCATCGCGGGCTTGCTGCATTTGCTGGTAGTGATGGCGAAATTCGCTAAAATTGGCTTCGTTGGGCAGCAGTTCTTGAATGGCCCAGGCAAAGCCTTCAGGGGTTTGGTATTCCAGGTGATACAGGTCGAGGATGTGGCGGCAGCGGATTCCTTTGGCCTGTTGTTGCAAGGCGCGTAAGATGACCGTTTTGCCGATTCCGCCTTCGCCTTTGAGCAGGATGAAGGTGGGGCGCTGGGCGTTGGCTTCGGTGAGGATGTTTTGAATCAGTATATCGCGCCCAATCAGGTCAATTTGGCGCGAAGCAAGCAGTGAGGTATCGGTCATTTTTGCCTCCTTAATTTTCAGTCAGGCATTTGTATACATGGGGTTTGTTCACGAAGAGCCAGGCCTGTAGAACCGCTGCAATGGGTGAATACCAGCCCTGGTTGGCTTGCATCCAACCCAGCCGCTTCATTTTGACTTGGAAGGCCAGACCGTTTTCGCTGAAGTGAATGCCGTTTTGTTCCAGAATATCCCGATGAGATGGGCTGAACGCAGCATGATAATCGAAGGCATTTCGGCAGGCCAGCGCTGCCAGGCGCAGCAAGTGGTTCGAGAAGTTTTCTGGCAATGCCTCGCCGCTATGATTCCACCAGGCGGCCAGGTAGTCGCGCAAGATTCCTAGGGTGTCTTTTTTCTGGCCGAGTCCTTCGCACCAGGCCTGCACCAGGCCGGGCAAGGTGCCGTTCGAGAACAGAATGTTCTCGATTTCGTTTAGGGGCGAGACGACACCAAATTTTCGCCGCACGGCTTGGGCGCCTTCAAGCGAAAGCGGCGGGATGGGCTGTGGCGTGATGTGAGGAATTTTGCCGCCCCAGCCGATTTGAAGGGAATCAGTGCAGGCTTGAATGACCAAGTTGCGCGCGCGCAGTTCGGGTTTCAGGATCTCTTCCTGAAAGGCGTGTGTCATTTCGTCTTCTGTGCCTGGGATGTTATCCAGGTACAAAATATGTTTGGGTGGCGCGTTTTTCAATTGAGTTTTCATGTTTTGAATATACGCGGCCAACGAGCGGCTTTCACTTGCCAGGTTGAGTAAGATGCCGCCCCAGCGCTTCTTCCAGCGGTCAAGCAGCCAGGTTTTTCCGCCTCCGGGAGGGGCATAGATACTGTGAATATGCTCACTCTCTTCTTTCAATTTGCTGTTTTGCCAGGCCTGCACCACGGCCTGCATGGTCTTTTCCAGTTCGTTGATATGGTCATCCGCTTCAGTTGAAAGGAGTCGCTTCAGCATTTGTGTTGCCTTCCTTAACTTTGGATACTCTTTGCTGCATTTTGTATGATTCGATTGCCTGATTCGATAAGCCGGGCAGGGGAATAACTGGACCCTTGGACTAACTTTGGAATATCCAGTTTCAATGTTTCCAGCAAGAGGGTCTGTTTGGTTTGTTTGAAGCGGTGGTTGAGCATATTGGTGAGTTGTTCATCATTCCACTTCAGGTCATACGAAACATGGGAAAGGAGGGTTGGGCGCGGGTTTTTGGCTGGCGCGAAAATTTTATAAAGGCCGACCTGAAGCAGGCCGCTTTCGGCCATTCGGTCGAGCCATTCCCCGGTGAAGTCCGCGTCCTTAATTTCGACCCATAGGAAGACCTCGAAGCGGTTGTCGCGCAGGCGGTAGCGGGCGGCCTCTCCCAAGCGCTGACGCAGCATAAGTATCAGTTCGGGCAATTGTTTGCGTCCCTGATAGACGTTGCGCCCGGCGGCGGCATGAAGCGCGCCAATCACCAGGTCGGTTTCTTCCTGCGGCAGCCCGGCTTCCTGCAGGCGGCTGGAGAGCTTCCAGATGTTGCCATAGACATGCTCGAAGAAAGAAATGACCCACTCCTGCAAGAAGGGCGGTCCGTTGAGCAGCCAGTAGGGGTCTTCCACCAGGTCGCGCCGCAGCGTCTCGGAGAGCGCGCGTTCGACGTTGTACCATAAGGTATTTATCTCTGATTTTCCACTGAGCGAGAACCCTAGAGAGAGCGAAGGATAGCGGCCCCAAAAGCGGCGCAAATGCCTTCCCATGAGTTGCATGGCTGAACCCCCGCTGCCCCTGGGCGCGGTGATGTAGCAGGGTTCAAGTGAAATAGCCGTTTCCCAAAGCGGGTGTTCTTCCCAGAACAAACCGCCTATTGGCCGTTCATCAGTTTTTCCGAGTCTCAGCGGCAGGCGCGGGTCATCTTCGGCTTTGAGTGGCCCAAAGGGGTGCTTCCAGCGCGGGTTGGGTTGCCCAAATAACTCCAGAACTTCTGGCCGGGTTTCGTACACCGGGTCACTGCCCCAAAGCCCAAAAGGTGGTTTAATGGGATTGGGCGGCGTGGGTGTTTCTTCCCATTTCAGCAGAGTTTTTCTTATTTCGGGTTGCTCTTTTGAAAGTAATTCCAGCAGGTAATGTCCAGATGCCTTGCCTTGCTCGAACCATTCTTCTTTGAGTGCCCCTTCAATTTCGGGTGGGAAGGAGGGCGTTGTGGGGGTGAGCCGTTCGTTTTGTACTGCCCGGCGCAGTTCTCTGGTAGTTTCTTCGAGGCCTTTGCGCACTTGCGCGATGACATGCGGTCCGCTTTCAACGCCCAGCGCGCGCAAGACCCGTAAACCATGGATAAGCAGCGTGCGCAGTTCTTCTACGCTGCCTGAATGACTTTTTTGGAGTTGCAGGACGGACTGATATTGCTCTTGAGAAAGGAACTTCGTTTTTTGCTGCGTATTTTCCAACCAGTTTTCCACATTTTCGTTTTGTAACTGCCTGTCGTCTATCGGGAGCGGGGCTGGGGATGAGGGCGGGGAGGTGGTTACTTCGTTTTTCTGGTGATGCAAATGATTGAGCTGCTCTGCCAGTTCCAATCGCAGAGACCGCGACCAGATGTGTCCTTGTGAAAATTTTCGGCTGAAATCATGGAACTTTTGGATGAGCCATTCCCGTTGTTGGGACGAGGCTTCTAGCCCGCTGGTTTTTGCCAGCAGCGCAAGGTATTCTTTTGCAATCTGCTCTGGGTTTTGCTGGGCCCGGATCTCAAACTCGGTCACCGCCGACTCGAAATCTTTTTGTTGTTGCTGGCGGCGCGCTTGCGCATCCTGAAAGAATTTGTAAAGCGCTGTGAGCAGTGTGATTGCCCCCGTAACGAGCGCCAGGTTTTGCGAACCGAGCAGCAAGTTTGCCAACCGAAACCAGCCCGATTTTGCCGCTGACCAGAGCATTGCCTCGACCTGACCGGCTTCCTGTCCATCCACCAGCACCGAGAGAGAAGCCGTCGAGGGCAGGTTTTCTTGTGGCGCAAGATATACAAAGACACGGCGCGGCGCGGCCTCTTCGCGGCTGTTGCCCGCTGTGAGCAGCCATGAGGCTGGAATTTCCTGTTTTTCTTCCAGCCAAACCAAGTCCAGGCTGTCGTGCGAGATGGCAATCCGCGCTTCGGGGGCGCAGGTTGATGAATTAGACTGCGGATTATTCCAGACCCAAAACGAAGATGGCTGTGAAACTTCGCCCCCCGGTTGATTGGCAACCGTTAGTACTAGAGGAAAGCGGATCTCTAGGATGAAGCAATCGGTTTCAAAGTGATAGCGCTCTGTTCCGCCGGGAAGGAAGGGGAAAATAAACCCTTGATAAACAATGGAAACCAGCAAGTAAACAAACGGCAATACCCACCACCGCTGCGCCAGGCGGCGACCTAAGTTGATGCCCGTCTCTTGCTCGGCCATACCCCACCTCAGTTTGTAAATGAGAATGTGATTAAAAAATTATATTCTTTTTTTAGCCCCAAAATCAACTGATGAAAGTCACATGCTATTACGCATTAATCGTTGAAAAAATGCAGGGGCGGTCTTGCCTCCGCCCCTGCTCTGGTCAATGGCCTTCGTCCTCTAAAACACCGGCGCCACGTACTCGCCCCACACCCCGCGCAGGGTGTTGCAGATTTCGCCCAGGGTCATCTTGTTTTCAACACATTCGATAAAGAGCGGAATCAGGTTTTCACTGCCTTTGGCGGCGGTTTCAAGCCGGGTGCGCAGTTCGGCAACTTTGGCGTTATTCCGGCTCTCACGCAGTCTTGCCAGCCTTGCTCTGGCTTCCGTCTCAATGGCTGGGTCAATCACCTGGCGTTCGAGGCTCATTTCTTCGTTAATCTGAAACTGGTTGACACCCACCACCACCTGCTCGCCGCGTTCGATTGCCATTTGGGTCTCGTAGGCCGCATTCTGGATTTCGTTGGCCTGGTAGCCCTGCTCGATTCCGTTCATCGCGCCGCCCAGGCTGTCAATTTTGGCAATATACTCGAATGCCAGCCGCTCAATTTCATCGGTCAAGTGTTCAATAAGATACGAACCCGCCAGAGGGTCAATCGAATCTGCCGCGCCCGATTCGTAGGCAATAATTTGCTGCGTGCGCAACGCCACGCGGACGGATTTCTCGGTCGGCAGCCAGAGCGCCTCGTCCATTGAGTTCGTGTGCAGCGATTGCGTGCCGCCCAAAACTGCCGCCAGCGCCTGAAGCGTGACGCGCGCCACGTTGTTTTCGGGCTGTTGCGCCGTGAGCGTTGAACCGGCCGTTTGGGTGTGGAAGCGTAACTGCCAAGAAGACGGCTTTTGCGCTTTGAAGCGTTCGCGCATGATTTTTGCCCACATCCGGCGCGCGGCGCGGAACTTGGCAACTTCCTCCAGCACGTTGTTGTGGGCGTTGAAGAAGAACGAGATTTGCCCGGCAAAATCGTCCACCTGTAAACCGGCCTGGAGCGCGGCTTCCACATACGCAATTGCGTTTGCCAGGGTGAAGGCTACTTCCTGTGCGGCGGTTGAACCCGCCTCGCGGATGTGATAACCCGAAATCGAAATCGTGTTCCAGTTTGGCACTTCGGCGGCGCAGAACGAGAAAATATCGGTAATCAGGCGCATCGAGGGCGCAGGTGGGAAGATATACGTCCCGCGCGCCACATATTCCTTCAGAATGTCATTTTGGATGGTGCCGCGCAGGGCTTTCATTTCTACGCCTTGTTGTTTGGCAACCGCAATATACATTGCCAGCAAAATTCCGGCTGGGGCATTGATGGTCATCGAAGTCGAAACCTTATCCAGCGGAATCTGGTCTAAGAGCGTTGCCATGTCTTCGATGGACGAAATCGAAACGCCCACTTTGCCCACCTCACCAAGCGCCATCGGGTCGTCGGCATCGTAGCCGATTTGGGTCGGCAGGTCGAAGGCCACCGAAAGCCCGGTTTGACCCGCGCTCAGCAGGTAACGGTAGCGCTTGTTCGATTCAGCGGCAGTCGAAAAACCGGCATACTGGCGCATTGTCCAGAATCGCCCGCGATACATGGTCGGCTGCACGCCGCGTGTAAACGGGTACTCGCCGGGAAAGCCCAGTTTTTCGGCATAGTCCGGGTCGTCAGTTTGGGGAACGAAAATCGGCGGCAGTTCAATTCCAGAAGATGTCTGAAATTTTTGTTTGCGTTCGGGGAAGCGCTCGACCGATTTTTTATATGTCGTCTCGCGCCAACGCTGATATTCAGTCTGTTGATTCATGGAAACTCCATTTATTATGGGATATGGCAAAAAATGACACAGGCAGATTCTACCGTTTTGTGGGCTGTTTTGATAGCGATAGCCGTCATACCGTTTAACGCCAATCGTCCCGAATCGTTCTCCCCCAAACCGTTTTGCGCGATAGAGGCTTTTTTACTCTTCGATGTCTTGTTTGCGGCCCCACTTCTCTAAACTCTGACGCAATTTTTTTGCTATCTGACGCTTGTCATTTTTATAAAACATCGGGTCATGTTCCCGGTTTTGGCCAGAGGCCTGACGTGGATTGTTGTAATTCAGGAGCTGCTGGCCGGTTTCCAGGTCGAAATGAATCCACTGGTCGAGGTCATGCCCCATGATATTGACATACAAAAATGCCGAAAGAACGTCGTGACCATTGCCGTTTTTATTGATTTCGTAATTGACCAGGGTCATGCCGCCGTTTTTGATGCGCGCCAGGTAAAATGTTTGCTCGGCATCTCCGCTCACGACAAGGCTGAAAATCCAGGTCTGTTCAGCAATTTTGGTGCGTTCCAATTTGGCGGAAATAGGCATTGATTCACTCCAGTATAGCAATTTGATTTTATTTTCTCCATTTCCTCTCTGCGCTGTGAGTGAATATCATAACAATCAGTGATTCCAAATTTGAAATCGCCCATTTCTGTAACCAGAGAAGGGCTAAAGGATGTTTTCTCGGTAAAAACATCCTGTCTATCCTGTAATCAATCCTTGATTGATGTTTTTTTTGCAGTGGGCTCAAAATTTTATTTTGGAATTTCTTGCATATCGTGCTATCATATTGAGAATTTAAAGGCTCCACGAGGGAATCCGTTGAACATCCTGACTCGCTTCAAACACACTTCGCGCGAACTGCTTTTATTTGCCAGCGCCGCGCTGATGCTGGGCATGGCGCTCAGCATCGTCAACGCCACTTTCAACAATTTTCTCAACGACCGTTTTGCATTGAGTGGCTTCGAACGCTCCTTCCTGGAGTTCCCGCGCGAACTGCCGGGCTTCCTGGTGGTGTTCGTTTCGGCGGCGTTGTGGTTTTTAGGAACGCATCGGCTGGGGGTATTTTCCATGTTCCTGGCCGGTGTGGGCGCGTTTCTCATTGGCTTTGCCTCGCCTTCCTATTGGGTGATGGTGGTCTGGCTGTTTATTTACAGTATGGGTGACCATCTGTTCATGCCGATTGCCTCCACAATTGGTATGCAGTTGGCGCGCAAAGGGCAGGATGGCCGCCGCCTGGGGCAGATTAACTCCGTCCGCAACGCGGCCACCATCCTGGGCAGTTTCCTGGTCTTTGTTGGTTTCCGCTATTTCGGCTTTTCCTTCTCTGTCACGTTTGGGCTGGCAGCGGCATTTTTCTTGTTCTCGGCTTACCTGCTTTATCGCATGACTCCTGAACAAACGGTGGAAAGACGCAGTTACCTGCAATTGCACCGAGAATACAAACTGTACTACGCGCTCAACGTCCTTTCTGGCACACGCAAGCAAATTTTCATCACCTTTGCGCCCTGGGTGCTGGTGCAGGTTTTTGAGCAGCCCACTCAAATCATGGCGACCCTGTTCACCATCGGCGGGCTGATTGGCATCCTATTCCAACCCTTACTCGGCTGGACAATTGACAAATTCGGCGAACGCTTCGTGTTGGCTGCCGATGCCGTCATCCTGGTATTTGTCTGTTTCGGATATGGGTTTGCTAAATTCATTTTCCCTGCCGAGATTGCCTTTCTGGTGGTTTGCGCCTGCTTTTTGCTCGACCAGATGATTTTCTCGGTCAGCATGGCGCGTGCCACTTACATCAAAAAGATAGCCAAAGAGTCGGGACACATCCAACCGGCCTTGACCGCCGCCGTGACCATTGACCATGTCTTTTCAATTTCCGCTGCGCTGGTTGGCGGTCTGATTTGGAATGCCTTTGGCTTTCAATATGTGTTCTTGATGGGTGCAGGACTGGCCGTCATCAACTTTTTCACAGCCTTGCAAGTTCGAATCCCTTCGTTACAGTCGAGACTTGAAACGGTGGGGGAGAGGGCATAACAACACTTCTGCCTTAACCGATAGATTTATGACACCCTTTCTTCAACTTATCTTTCTGCTAGCCTTCACCCTTTTGGCGGCCAAAATTTTCGGGTACCTCAGCATTCGCCTGGGGCAGCCATCGGTATTGGGAGAATTGATTGTTGGGGTCATTCTCGGTCCTTCGTTCCTCAATTTGATGAATTTACCCTTCATTGACCAGGCATCAATGGGGGAAATCCTGCACCTGATGGGCGAAATTGGCGTTTTGTTGCTGATGTTCATCGCCGGCATGGAGTTAGAATTCAATGAATTGCTCCATACCGGGCGAGTGGCACTCCTTTCTGGCACGTTGGGCGTGGTTGTGCCGGTTCTCTTTGGCTTTGGCTTGGGTTTATTACTCCACATGGAGGCCAGGGCAGCTCTTTTCTTAGGTCTGGCACTCGGCGCCACTTCGGTCAGCATTTCCGCGCAGACCTTGCTGGAGATGAACGTCTTGCGCACGCGCGTTGGGTTTGGCCTGCTCGGTGCGGCGGTTTTCGACGATATTCTGGTCATCCTTTTCCTCTCCATCTTTTTTGCCTTTGGGGATGGCAGCGGCAACTTGGGCAGCATTTTGCTGGTGTTTGGGCGCATGACCCTCTTTTTTGCGTTTGCCGCCCTTTTTGGCCTGTGGGTTTTGCCCCGCCTCATCAGGCGGGTGCGCAACTTGCCAGTCAGCCAGCCTATTCTGTCGCTGGCGGTGGTGGTGATGTTGGGTTATGGCCTGGCAGCGGAACTGATGGGCGGCATGGCAGCCATTACCGGGGCTTTTCTATCTGGTTTGATGTTTGCCCGCTCGCCCGAAAAAGAGGTCCTGGCTCCGCGCATTTCGGCCTTGGCTTACGGTTTCTTCGTGCCGATTTTCTTCGTCAATATCGGGTTGGATGTTCATCTCGAAACCCTGTTCTCTGGTCTGCTGCTGACCGTCCTCTTGATTATGGCTGCCGTGTTTGGCAAATTTATTGGCGCGGGATTGGGTGCCTATTGGGGCGGGTTTTCATGGCGTGAAGCGGCCCAATTGGGCGCGGGTATGATTTCGCGCGGCGAGGTGGGCCTGATTGTTGCCAGCGTTGGCACCGCAGGCGGCCTCATCAATGATAGCGAGTTTTCGGCGATTGTTGAAATGGTGGTCATCACCACGTTAATCACGCCCCTAGCCTTGCGCTGGTTGTTCAAATTGCCAGCCAATCAACAAATGACAAAGGGAGTCGAAAAGACAGTCCTATGAGCATGATTCTGTTTGTTTTAGATGACCCCGAAAAACTACCGGATGTGTTGGCTGCTTGGGAACAATGCGGAGTTCCAGGCATGACCGTTTGGTATAGCACCGGGCTGGGACGTTTGCGCGAGAAAGAGGGTCTGCGTGACGATATTCCGCTCATCCCCTCGTTGAGCGATTTCTTTTCCCAGCCTGAACATTACGGGCGCACGATTTTCTCCATCCTGGATGACGATAGCCTGATTCCAGTGGTCATCGAGGCCACTGAACAAATCGTCGGCGACCTCGACCAGCCCGGTGCCGGAATTTTAGCGGTGCTGCCCGTGAGCCAGGTGCGCGGCCTGGCCAAACGGAAGACAGATGCAGGCTAGTTCCGTTCCACATCAACTTCAGGGCCAGTTGGTCCCAATTTGTAAAATTCTGCAATGTATCTGGTGGAGGGCTGCTCTGCGTCATCCACCAGAAAACTTTTAACCTGTAAATGACGTAAGAAATAGAGACAAAAGTCATTTGTGCCAGGCCGCGCAAAATGCTACACTGATATTTGGTATTTCATCACGGAGGTTTTCTATGGGAAAAATAGCTGCATTCGTTGGCGCAGGGGTTTTATTTTTAATTGGCCTGTGCCTGCTGGGTTATGGGGCTTTGAACGTGATTGGCTCAACCGCCTCGCCCGAAAATTCAAGTTGGTTAGCGTTTGGGATTGGCTTTGCCTGCCTAGGCGTGCTCTTCTTTGCGGGCGGCGGCGGGCTGATTTGGCTGGGCATGCGCGGTCAGAAAACTGAAGTGGTACAGCAGGTGACGATGAAGGTCGATTTGCCCGGTGAAACCAAAGTGTCACAGATGAAATGCCAGTCGTGCGGCGGGCCAATCACTTCCAACGATGTTAAGATGATGGCCGGGGCGCCGGTGGTGACCTGCCCCTATTGCCAGGCCACCTACAACCTGACCGAAGAACCCAAGTGGTAAAGCCCTGGGGAGGGACGTTATGAAACATCGAATTTTGGCTTTTTTGCTGGCCTGTGTACTGGTCTTTGGCCTGACCACCAGCGCTGCGGCCCAAACCTACCTGTTCGAGCTGCCGAAAGAGGAAGTTCACGTTTTTTGGAACAGTGACGGCACGGTAGCGGTCGATTACCAGTTTACTTTCGCAAACAGCGCTTCTGCGGACCCAATCGACTTTGTGGATGTGGGCCTGCCCAACGGCAGTTACGACTTCAACAGCATCAAGGCCGATGTGGGCGGCAGCCCCGTCAAAGTGACCAGCGATTACCAGGGCAGCGGCGCCTATGGCGTGGCGGTCGAATTGGGCGCGCGCGCCATCCAACCAGGGCAGACCGGCACGGTTCACGTCTACATCGGCAAAATCGAGCGCATGTATTATCCCGATTCTAAAGACGAGGCCTACGCCAGCGGCGAGTTTTCTCCCACCTGGTTCGGCTCGCAATATGTGAGCGGCAAGACGAATTTATCAGTGACATTCCACCTGCCCCAGGGCGTAACTGCCGACGAGCCGCGTTATCACCTTCCCAAAAACTGGCCGGGGGCGAATGAGCCTGAATTCGGCTTTGATAACGATGGGCGCGTAACCTATACCTGGCGCAGTCCCGATGCGAACGGATACACCCAATACACTTTCGGCGCATCCTACCCAGCCAAATACCTGCCGGAGGGCGTGATTGTGCGCACGAACTTTTTCGACTTGCTGATTGGCGCAATTGCGGCTTTCTTTAGTTTTATTGGCAGCATTTTGCCCTTCTGCTGTTTTGGGGTCTTTTTCTTTGGAATGCCCATCCTGGGCGCGGTGCAAGAGCATCGCCGCAAGAAGCAGTATATCCCCCCCAAGATTGCCATCGAAGGACATGGCATCAAGCGTGGTCTGACGGCAGTCGAGGCGGCCATTTTGATGGGCCAGCCGCTCGAAAAAGTGATGCAGATGATTTTGTTCGGCGTGGTCAAAAAAGGCGCGGCCCAGGTTGAAAAGAAAGACCCGCTGGAACTCTCCATATCAGACCCGTTGCCTGAAGGTTTGCGCGGCTATGAGAGCGAATTCCTGGCAGCCTTCCGCGAGAAGGACGTTCGTAAACGCCGCAGCCAGTTGCAGACCATGACCGTCAACCTGGTCAAAAGCGTCACCGAAAAAATGAAAGGTTTCAGCAGCAAAGAGACCAAAGAATATTACCAGTCTATCAACGAGAAAGCCTGGCAGCAGATTGCCGCCGCCGGGACGCCCGAAATCAAGAGCCAGATGTTCGAGGAAGCCCTGGAATGGACCATGCTCGATAAAAACTACGATGACCGCGCCCGGCGCACCTTTACCGGCCCCATCTACGTCCCAATGTGGTGGGGGCGCTACGACCCGGTCTATCGCTCCGCGACTTCGACCTCCAGCGCATCCCCGGCTTCTACGGGCGGCGGATTCAACCTGGGCGGTGGCCGCGGCGGCGCGCTGCCCGGCGCCGAGTTGGCGGCCTCCATCGTCACCGGCACGCAGAATTTTGCCCAGCGGGTGCTGGGCGGCAACTTCACCGAAGGCGTGACCAACGTCACCAACCCGCCCCCGCCCCCCTCCCGCTCCAGCAGCGGACGTTCGGGCGGCGGCTGTGCCTGTGCCTGCGCTTGTGCCGGCTGCGCCTGCGCCTGCGCCGGGGGTGGACGTTGATGTTCAATAAATGATTTGCGATTTTCGATGATTGGCTGATTTACAGGTATCGATATGAGCATGTTTTCTGGCTGGTTCAATCAGAAATCTGAAATCCAAAATCCAAAATCGGGGCTGTATCACTACCTCATCGAACACCCCGGCGAGAAATCGCGCGTTCACCTGCGGTTGGACGCAGATGGCAGCGGCACGCTCATCGTCAACGCCAACCGCATCATGCACCTGAACCCCACTGCCGCGCTGATGGCAAAGTTGGTTTTGGATGGTGAAAATGAGCCGCATATCTTGAAAACCATCCGGCAGACCTGGAATGTGAACCCTGATGCCTTAAAGCGAGACTTTCAAGCCTTCCGCCTTCAACTGACCGAGCTGATTCGCCCCGATGGGGCCTGTCCGGTGCATGAACTGGAAGTGGAGACCCTCGCCCCCTTCAGCGCGCGCCCCTCGGCCCCCTACCGGCTCGACCTGGCCCTCACCTACCGCTGCAACAACGACTGCGCCCACTGCTACAACCTGGAGCATCCTCCTCTCTCCCCTCTCCCGCAGAGAGAGGAGCCGGGGGAAGCCCCGCACAGCGGGGTGAGGGCGAGGGGCGAACTCGATACTGCCCACTGGAAACAGGTCATTGATAAAGCCTGGGCACTTGGCATTCCACACATCATCTTCACCGGCGGCGAACCCACCCTGCGCGATGACCTGCCCGAACTGATTGCCCATGCCGAAGCCAACGGCCAGATTACCGGCCTGAACACCAACGCCCGCCGCTTGAGCGACCCCAATTTCCTGCAGCGCCTGGTGGAGGCCGGTCTCGACCATGTTCAAATCACAGTCGAATCATCCGATGCCGATATTCACAACCGCATGGTGCGCGCCAAAGCCTTCCACCAGACCATTCACGGCTTAAAGAACGCCCTCGCCACGCGCCTGTTCGTGATGACCAACACCACCATGCTGCGCGATAACGTCGAATCCATCCCCGCCACGCTCGACTTCCTGGCCGACCTGGGCGTGCCGACGATTGGCTTGAATGCCCTCATCTATTCCGGTCACGGCGCCACGGTCGGCACCGGCCTGCCCGAACGCGACTTGAAGCCCCTGCTCGCAATCGCCCGCCAGAAAACCGAAGCGCGCGGACAGCGGCTCATCTGGTACACACCGACCCAATACTGCCACTTCGACCCGGTGCAAATGGAATTAGGCGTCAAAGGCTGCACGGCGGCCCAATACAACATGTGCGTTGAACCGAACGGAGACGTGCTGCCCTGCCAATCGTATTACCAGCCGCTCGGCAACCTGCTGCGCGATGAATGGGACAGCATCTGGAACCACAAACTCGCCGTCAAACTGCGCGAACGGCAGGATTTGCCGCTTAAATGCGAAGGCTGCGCCCTGCTCGCCGAATGCGGCGGAGGCTGCCCACTACAATGGGAACCTGGATACCAACGCCTCCTGACTTTGGATTGATTCTGTCAGAACTCCAAAATCAGGAGATTTTGGAGTGCGGAGATGAGAATAAACTGGCTCAAAGAATTCCCTGCTGCCATCACCGTTTGCAACCCAGACGGGATTGTTCTGGAAATGAACGACAAGGCCGCCAAAACTTTCGAGAGCGATGGCGGCTACGGGCTGATAGGCGCGAACCTGCTCGACTGTCACCCCCAGGCGGCGCGCGCAAAACTGGAAGCGCTGATGAAAACCCGCTCCAAAAACGTCTACACCATCGAGAAAAACGGCGTCAAGAAACTGATATACCAATCACCCTGGTATGAAAATGGCGAATATGCCGGCTTCGTAGAACTTTCGATTGAAATCCCATTTGTCATGCCGCACTTTATTCGCGGATAATCTCGAGAAAGGAGGCCGGGCATGAAAAAACGAAAATCTTCTGGAGCGCTGCTGGGCTTTGCACTCAAGGCCTATCTCGGCGGGCTGACGGGTTGGATTTTATGGCGGCTGCTCAATGACAGCGCTCCGCGCATGTTGGCCAGTGACCAGAACAAACTGCGCGGCGCCTGGCCGACCGTCTCTGAAACCGAGGACAAGGGCGCTTACACCGTCACCCATTCTCTGGAAGAGGGCATTGAGCGCATCACTTACACTCCCAAAGAACGCCAGCACGAGGCCCCCATCCTGATGGCGCATGGCATGTGGCATGGGGCCTGGTGCTGGCAACCCTGGCAAGAGTTCCTGGCCCAAAAAGGCTGGGAAAGCATTGCCTACAGTTTGCCCGGACACGGCCAATCGCCGCTGCAACGCTCTCTGACGAGCTGCACCCTCGGTTACTACCTGGCCTTTCTGCGTGATGAAATCAACCGGCTGCCGGTGAAACCCATTTTGATGGGGCATAGCATGGGCGGCGCGCTCAGCCAGTGGGTTTTGCGCTACGTTACCCAAAGTTTGCCAGCCGTGGTGCTGGTCGCGCCGTGGGTATCACACAGTATGCTGGCCGAGGGCTTCTGGCGCGTCATCCAGCTCGACCCACTGGGGATTTCTACCATGTTCTTGACCTGGAACTCCACCTCGTGGATGCGTAGCCCGGCGGCGGCCGCCAGTAAATTAATCAGCCCCGAAGCAGTTGTCTCGCCCGAGGAGCTGCACCGGCAATTGGGCGGCGAATCGGGGCTGGTCATCTTTCAGCACAACCCGCCCTTCTGGCAACCTGCCGAAAACGTCCAAATCCCCATATTAGTTCTGGCCGGTGAAAAGGATGCCCTGATTAGCGTGGAGGGGTTGCGCAAAACCGCAAACCATTACCAGGCCGATTTCAGGGTCATCCCCGGCGCAGGACACAACCTGATGATGGAAAAATCCTATCACGATACGGCTGAATTGATTGACCAGTGGCTGACGGAGAAAAAGATATAGGCGAGGGTCGGACAGGCGGTAGGGCCTCGTTAAAGATTATCCTGCTCACCGTCATATCTGAACCCGAAAGCGCCGATTCGATATATGCGCACCTTAACACAGACCGAAATTTGCTTTTTGCTGGCCTTCCCCGATGAAGTGGAAACCCAAATCCCCGCCGAGCCGGTCCGAGGCTTAAAAAACGCGCCCTACTTCCAGCCGGTGGATATTCGCCTGCGTTCGCTTGGGACAGAGACCGTGACTGTAGACGGAATCACGGTCACCGCCACGCAGCAGCGCTACGAGGGCCGGGTGCAGGTCGTCGAGTGTCATTTCCAACTGCCCGACCCGCTCAGCCTGGCCTCCATCCAGCAGCGCCAAAAAATTGAGGAAAGCCTGCAAGCGCGTTTTCTCCCAGCCCCCTGCCGCGCCAGCGGCCTGTTTGAGACCTACCTGGTGCTGATGGTGCGGGATGCGCTTGGCCCACCCGATGATTTCGTAGAGGCCAACGCTGCTGCCCTGGCGCGATTCATCCGCTCGCAGCGCGAAACCCTCGATGAAACCGAAATCGCCGAAATCCTGGTCTCGCGCCTGCGCTATTCGCAAGGCGACCTGACCCTGGTCGATTGGGAGGCAGCGGTCATTTTCGCGCCGGAAGGTGACTTCCAATCGGACATCGAACTGCTCAAAATCGGCAGTTATCAGCTTCTGCGCTACCGCCTGCTCAACCAATCCATCGAAGACAGCCTGCAAACCATCAGCCGCATTTTCCAGCAGAGCAAATTTTCAGTCTTTGGCCCCACCCGCGCCACCCTGCGGCGTATCGTCAATCATCGCCTCGAAATCATGCTCGAATTCGAGCATACCGAGCAAAATCTGCTGCTGATTGGCGACTGGTACACGGCCAAACTTTACAAAATCATTTGCGACGAGTTCTATCTGGACGACTGGAAGCAAGCCATCCAGGCCAAACTCGATAACCTGCAGAATCTCATCAGCACCATCCAGGAGAACTTTTCGATGACCTGGAGCGGATTCCTCGACCTGGTGCAGTTAGTCGGCTGGCTGGTTTTGCTGGTTGGCTATTTCATCCTGTTTTTCATCGAAGATTTGAAACTCACCCGGTAGCGCGGAACGCATTCCTATAAGGAGCAAACCATGAACCTGATAGAGCGCATCAAAACCCTGTTTACGCCGGTGACGGCTCTGCCCCCGGCCACCTACCACTACCAATCGCCGCCTGAAGATAAAAAACCCTACCGCCTGCACCTGCGCCTGAACAAAGATGGCAGCGGTATCCTGGTTGTCAACGCCAGCACCGTTCTGCATCTCAACCCCACCGCCGCCGAATACGCCTACCACTTCATCCGCGGCGTGGCTCCCGAACAGGCCGCCAGAGAGATTGCCGGGCGATACCGCATTAACCGGGCACAGGCCGAAAAAGATTATCTCGGTTTTATGGAAAGAATCGAGGCTTTGATCTACACCCCTGACCTGGATCCCGTTTCCTATCTCGATTTCGAGCGGGTCACGCCAAACAGCGCGGCACTGACCGCGCCGCTGCGTCTTGACTGCGCCCTGACTTATCGACTCCCCTCGGGCGCCGACCCGTTAAATGCCCCGGCGAAGCGCGTCGAGCGCGAACTGACCACCGCCGAGTGGACCAGCATCCTCGACAAAGCCTGGGCCTATGGCGTGCCGCACATCGTCTTCACCGGCGGCGAACCGACCCTGCGCGACGACCTGCCCGAACTGATTGCCCGCGCCGAAAAGAACGGCCAGGTCTGCGGCCTGCTGACCGATGGTCACAAACTGGCCGACAAAGAATACCTGGAGACTCTCCTCCAAACCGGCCTCGACCATTTGATGATTGTCCTGCCCTCCGAGGGGGAACCCAACTGGCAGGCCATCCAGAACGCGCTGGTGGCCGATATTTTCCTGGCCGTCCACCTGACGTTGACGCCAAAAAACGTGAAAAATATCCCGGCGCTGATGGAAAAACTGCATACGGCGGGCGTGGAGGCCATGTCGCTCAGCCTCTCTGACCAGAGCCTGCATGACGAACTGGCCCAATTGCGCGATGTGGCCGGGGAAATGGGGCTGCGCCTGGTCTTTGACCTGCCCGTGCCGTATTCCGCCGCCAACCCGGTGGCGCTCGAAGTGGCCGAAGACGCCATACCCGCCGGGGCGGGCAAAGCCTGGCTCTACATTGAACCCGACGGCGATGTGTTGCCCGCTCAGGGCATGGCGCACGCCGTTTTGGGCAATATTCTCAAAGACGAATGGGCCAAACTGTATGCTTAATTCCTAATCCTACAAGACGCCTGGTCAGCAATTCGGCGTCAGTTCCCCCTCTGGGATTGGTTATTTGGCACAATGCCTGCCGAAAAGTAAAGCAAAAACGCCCCGAAGGGAATTGAAGCCTTCGGGGCGTTTTGTTTACCATAACCGCAGCACCTGGCCGGTGTAAATTTTGTTCGGGTCTGACAGGTTGTTGAGTGATTTCAGGCTGTCCATTGTGGCCCCGAATTTGTCGGCAATCTTTCTCAGCGTGTCGCCTTTTTGGACGGTGTAACTGTTGACGTTTGCAGGCAGATTGATGACTTGCCCGACGTAGATTTTGTCGGCGTCCTTAATCTGTGGGTTGACCTTCAAGATGTCATCCACTGTGGTGAAAGTCCAGGCAGCAATTTTGCGGAGCGTGTCGCCTTTTTGGACGGTGTAAGTGTGTCCACTCGGAATCGGGGTGGGCGGGTTGGGATTTCCACCGCCATTGGCCGGGTAGACCAGCCGCTGGCCTTCGTAGATGACGTTGGCATCTTTGATGTCCTTGTTCAGGCTCATCAGGTAGTCAACCGTGGTGGAAAAGCGGGTTGCCAGCGCCTTGAGGGTGTCGCCGCGCGCGATGATGTAGGTGTTGAAGCCATTGTTGCCTGTGATGATGGCACCGGGTAACAGCAAAACCTGTCCGGGGTAAATGGTGTTGCCAGAGCCGATTTCAGGGTTGGCGCGGCGCAGGGCTGAGACGGTGGTATCGCATTTTCGGGCGATTTTGGTCAGCGTGTCGCTTTTGACGATGGTGTAACTGGTTCCGCAGAATGAAGCGGCGTGCGCGGCGGTGGTAGTGATGAAAGAAGCCGCAACCAGCGCCAGCAAGAGGCAGAGTTGAACGAACTTTTTGGTAGACATTTGAACCTCCAGGCAAGAAACAGAACTTTGAATAAATGTTTTGCGCGGCATAGATGGCATCTAACTTTGAAAAGTTCCCGTAAATTCGGTACTTTCATTGCAAGAGCGTTGCAGGCGACAAAAAAGACCTGCACCGGTTAGGTTGCAGGTCTGAAGAGGATGTTATTTTGCGTTATGGCGCAGGCCAGGGGATGGTTTTGGGTTTGCTGTAGCCATGTTTTTCGACTGTGTATATCACCCCGCCCGAGGGCGAAGGGCAGCCTTTTTCATCTGTGACCGTGTAACTGGTGGTGTATTGGTCTGGGAAAGAGACCGGCCACCACAGGTAGGCGCCGTTTTGACAGACGAAGAGTTCCAGGTAGTAGCCCCGGTCTTTGTCTTTGGTCATGTTCACCTGACTCCAAGAGATGGTGACTTTTTTGCCATCCCGCGTGGCATAGACTTCATCGGGCGGGCCGTAGAGGTAGACTCCTGGGATGGGTAATTTCACTTCGGCATACTTGAGGAGAGAAATATCTCCAACGACATCCACTACACTTGGCGCGACCCAGCAGAAGTAGTTGAGTTTGTCGAATTTGATGTAGAGCCATTGGCTGTAGCGGAATCGCCCGCGCACCGTGCCGGTATCGCCGGGGTACAGGTCAGCGGCATGCAGGTGAGCTTTGGATGGCCCGTAGCGGCAATGCGCTTGCATTTTGACCGTCACTTGTGGGAAGGCATAGGTGGGGGTGGCACTTGGCGCGGGAGTTTCAGTGATGGTGGGGGAGGGCGGGATGGACGTTTCGGTGGCGGTGGGCGCAGGGGTAACGGTATCGGTTGGAGTGGGGGTGGCTGTATCTGGCGCGGGGGTGGCCGAGGGCGTGGAGAGAGTTTTCGTTGCGGAGGAATGTATGGGCGAGGGAGATGCCGGGGCAGCGGCAGGCAGGTTACAGCCCGCCAGGATGAGGTGGAGAAAAAAGAGATAAAAAAGTGGTCGTCTGGTCATATCGTTATTGTACGACCTGTCAATTCACTTTGCATCCCCCGTTTGGGTGTGTAAGAAACAGGTAAACGTTGTCTTTGGTGCGTTGACGCTTTTACGACTTTCCCGTATGCTTGGGATTAAAAAATGGAGGCAGCGATGGAACTTTACGAAGCGATTTTCACCCGTCAATCTATCGGCAAGGTGCGGCCTGACCCTGTGCCGCGCCCGCTTATCGAAAAGTTGCTGAACGCGGGGGCGCAAGCGCCCAATCATTACAAGGTGCGCCCCTGGCGGTTTGTGGTGTTGACTGGCGCGGCGCGTGAACGCCTGGGCGAAGCAATGGCTGAATCGTTCAGGGCAAAGTTTCCCAACCTGGGTGATGATGCCCTTGCTAAAGAGCGCGCCAAACCCCTGCGCGCGCCGGTGGTGATTGCTGTCGGCGTGGATAAGCCCGCCGAGCCGAAAGTGGATGAAATCGAAAACATCTGCGCGACAGCGGCAGCCTGCCAGAATATTCTGTTGGCAGCCCAGGCGGAAGGATTGGGCGCCATCTGGCGCACCGGCGATACAGCCCGCGACCCCAAGATTAAGGAATTTCTCGGTTTTGCCCCCGACCAGCACCTGATTGGTTTTCTCTACATGGGTTATCCCGAAAACCCGCCGGTTAAACCGGAGCGGCCCTCTTACGAGGACCGCGTGGTTTGGTTGTGAGGTGGTTCTCTGGCCTTTTTAGGGGCCGACAATGACAACTTTATTATCTCTGATAAAAAAGGTCGTTTTGTCGAAATTGTTGATGCGGACCGAGCCGGAGAACATTTTCTTTTCGCCCAGGAAGATGACGTAGTCATACGTTCCAAACGGGATGTCGTATCGGTGCTGGCGTCCCTCAAAAGTATATCTGTAATATACCGGTTTTTCTTGTTGTTCGGCCGTGCCTTGAATATTTAGGTAGACCGGTCTGATGTTGGTTTCGTTTTCAAACAAAATATAGCCTCTCCGCACGCCCGCTGGCAGCCCGGCGGGCGTGAACTCGCCATAAAACGGAGGCAGGGTGGCGGTGGGCGTGGGAGTAAGCGTTTCGGTTGGCGTAGGGGTGATAGTGAAAGTGGCGGCAGGTTCTGGGGTGAAGGTGGATGTAGGCAGGGGCGTTTGGGTGGGCTGCGCTGTGAGTGTACCAGCCATCATGGTGCCAGCCAGGGCCGCCTTAGTCGCATTGACATCCACTGTGGGGGCGGGCGTTTGCGCCTGGCCGCTGCAGGCGGTCAGCAGGGTGAGCATCAGAAAAAATCGTTTCATTGTCTTTGTTCCTAATCGGGTTCTTTTGTAGTTTGGGCAGAAAAAAGCATGTAACGAAAAAGTATACCCCAAAAAACGTCCCGAAGTTTTTTTGAACCTTCGGGACGTTTTTTGGGATATCTAAAAACCAGGCGCAGCAGGTTAGTTTTTCCCAGCCACTTCAAGGAATTGCGTAAGGGCTTCGCGCAGCATTCGTTCTGGAAGCGCGCCTACCTGACGGTGGACAATCTTACCACCAGCGATGAACAGCATGGTTGGGATGCCTTGCACGCCATACTTCATGGCCCATTCGGGGTTGTCATCGGTGTTAACTTTGGCAACGATGACCTTGCCGGCATATTCTTTTGCCAGCTTATCGAGAATGGGCGCTACCATTTTGCAGGGGCCGCACCAGGGCGCCCAGAAATCAACAATGACGGGGGTGGCAGATTGTAAAACGGTCTTTTCAAAGGCCGCGTCGGTTACATGGATGGGAGTGTCAATCATCTTGAATATTCCTTTCTCATAATTTTTATCTTTATTTAGATATTGTATCGGCGCGAAAGTTGCGCCTGGCGCGGCATTAGGCGGCCTCGCCCGGCTTCAAAATTTGAAAAGTGGAGTGGATGGGGCCAGCCTTTATCAGCGTGCCGCCCACCGAACAGTATTTCTCCTCAGAAAGTTGCACGGCCTGGGCAACATCTTTTTCCTGCAAATTGTCACCCCAGAGCAGATACTCTACCTGAAACTCGGTGAAATGATATGGGTATTCGGTCAATCGCTGATTGCCGCGCGTAATGACCTTGAACTCGACCGGCATCTGGCGTTTCTTACGTAAAATTTCGACAATGTCCATCATCGTACAGCCTGCCAACCCGCATAGCAACATTTCCATCGGGCCAATGCCAGGGTTGCCGTCCTTGTCTTTGCCCATCAGCACCATCGCCCCGGCTTTATTGCGAGCGACGTAACCGGCCTCGCCGTCCCAAATCGTTTCGATTTCTTTCCACTGGTTTTTGGGTTTTTCTTCGCTCATCGGTTTCTCCTTTGCGGCGGCGAGTATAACATGATTTCTGATATAATCGCCGCGCTATGGCAGATTTTTTCAATAAATGGCGCGAAGGACTCGCGCGCACGAGCAAGGCCACCTTTGGCCGTCTGGCAGGGATGCTTGGCGCGACCGAAATCGGCGCTGATACCTGGGATGACCTGGAAGCGTTGCTGATTCAGTCCGATTTGGGCCTGGAGACGACCCAATTGGTGCTGAAATCGCTCAAGGACACGGTTAAACGTGACGGGCTGACGCGGGCTTCCGATTTACAGGCCGTTCTCAAGGCTGAGTTGCGTTCCCGTTTAATCATCCCGCCACCGATTGCGTTTTCCACCAAACCGGCGGTTATCCTGCTGGTGGGAGTCAACGGCTCTGGCAAGACCACCACCGCCGCTAAACTCGGTCAGCGCTTCATGAAAGACGGAAAAAAAGTCTTGTTTGGGGCTGCCGACACCTTCCGTGCCGCAGCAGTGGACCAACTTCAGGTTTGGGGAGACCGGCTCAAAGCCGAGGTTGTCTCTGGCGCACCCGAATCTGACCCCGGCGCGGTGGCCTACAACGCCATTCAGGCGGGAATTGCCCGCAACGTGGACATTATCCTGATAGATACCGCCGGACGCCTGCACACCCGCTTCAATCTCATGGAAGAGTTGAAGAAGGTCTATCGCGTGGTCAACAAGGCCATGCCCGATGCCCCGCACGCCGTCTGGCTGGTGCTTGATTCCACCACCGGGCAGAATGCGCTGCAACAGGCGCGGGCCTTCAAGGATGCCGTCAAAGTAACCGGCGTCATTCTCTCGAAACTTGACTCCTCCGCGCGCGGCGGCATGGCTTTTGCCATCCAGCGCGAACTAGGACTGCCGATTTTATTTGCCGGGCTGGGCGAAAAACCCGAAGACCTGACGCCCTTTGACCCAGATGCGTTTGTGAGTGGAATTTTAGATTCGTAGCGCAAGATTTCAACGTTCGACATACCACCCAATATGGACAGGAGATGTTATGCAAGACCTGATTGACCGATTGCAGCAGGCGGGGGAACTGACTCACCAACTCTTGGAGCGTCTTTGACTTACCGGCCAAAGAATCTCAACTGGTTGAACTGGAACAACAAATTGGCGCGCCGGATTTTTGGAACGACCCCCAAACGGCGCAAAAAGTGAGCAAAGCCGCCGCCGCGCTGCGCAACGAAATCGAAGACTGGCGCGGCTTCGAGCGGCGCATTCGCGATTCTCTCGAACTGGCCGGGATGGACGACGAATCACTGCGCCCCGAACTGGAATCCGAAATCGAGAACATCGAGCGGGAGTTAGAAAAACGCTCGTTCCAGACGATGCTTTCCGGCAAGTACGATGAAGGCGACGCCATCCTTGCCATTCACGCCGGGGCGGGCGGCACCGACAGCCAGGACTGGGCCGAAATGCTCCAGCGCATGTACCTGCGCTGGGCCGAGACGCGCGGTTTTGAGACCGAAATCCTCGACCTGACCGAGGGCGAAGAAGCCGGTATCAAATCGGTGACAATTGCCGTCAACGGGCGCTATGCCTATGGCTACCTGCGCTCTGAAAAGGGCGTTCATCGCCTGGTGCGGCTTTCGCCCTTCGATGCCGCCCACCGCCGCCACACCTCGTTTGCCCTGGTTGAAGTGCTGCCCCAGGTGGCGATGGACGATAATGATGTTCAAATCAATCCGGCGGATATCGAAATCGAAGTCTATCGCTCTTCGAGCGCGGGCGGGCAGAACGTACAAAAGAATTCCACCGCTGTGCGCATCCGCCACCTCCCGACCGGGATTGTCGTCACCTGTCAGAACGAACGCTCGCAGACCCAGAACCGCGAGTCGGCCATGAGCGTGTTGCGGGCGCGTTTGCTTCAATTGCAGCAGGCCAAACAAGATGCCGAAATCGCCGTCTTGCGCGGCGATTACACCAAGGCCGAATGGGGTAGCCAGATTCGCTCGTATGTGCTGCACCCCTATCAAATGGTCAAAGACCATCGCACCGATTACGAAATGGGTAACGCCCAGGCTGTGTTAGATGGTGCGCTGGATGGATTCATGGAAGCCTGGCTGCGGCAGGGCGGCTAAAGACCATGAAACCCTGGAAAACCCTCTCTCGTGAACTGGTCCTCGATTTCAGCCGCTTTCTATCGGTTGAGCGTCACACAGTGGAACTGCCCGATGGGCGCATCATTGAAAACTGGCCCTGGGTGGTGATTCCTGAATTTGTAGATGTATTGCCGGTGTTGGAGGATGGCCGCTTGCTGTTGATGCGGCAGTTCAAATATGGCGTGGGCGAGGTCTCGCTTTCCACAATGGGCGGGATGATTGACGCCGGCGAAACCCCCGAACAGGCCGCCCGCCGCGAAATGTTCGAGGAAATGGGTTGCGAGGCGCGCGAGATGGTCTTTTTAGGCAAATATGCGGTTGATGCCAACCGGGGCTGCGGAACAGCCTACCTGTTCCTGGCGCTGGATGCCCGTCAGGTGTCTGAACCCAACTCTGGCGACCTGGAAGAGCAGGAAATTGTCCCGCTTACTCGTCAAGAAGTCCGCCGTGCCATGCTGGAGGGCGAATTCAAGATGCTTTCCTGGGCGGCTACGGTTGGGCTGGGACTGGCCTGGCTGGAGGGACAGCTCCCCCAAAAGCCCGGTTGATAAGGCGAGCAGAGCCGGTCTCCGTTGCCCCCTTTTGCGGGGGCGTGGCTTTGCTTTTAATTCTGGTGGGTTGGGGTGGGTTTCTTTGCGCTTAAAATAAAAAACTCCCGAAGGGTTTTTGAAACGCAAAAAACCTTCGGGAGTGTGCTTATGGCGTGGGCGTTTCAGTGGGTATGGGTGTTTCGCTGGGGGTCGAGGTGGGTGGCGGCGGGGTGAGCGTGACGGTGGGTGTTTGCGTTGCTGTTGGAGGGGTGGTTGGCGTAAAGGTCGCGCCTGGAACCACGATGCGCGAGGTGAAACTCGGCCCAAACAGCGTGCCGCCATCGGTCATCAGCCGCCAGACGCTCGTATACGTGCCGGGCGCGCTGGGGGCGGTGAACTCGAGGAAATACTCAACCGTGCCGTTCGGTTTGATGGTGCCGCGCCGCAGTCGGTTGGTGGTGTTATCGCGCAAGATGTCGCCGCTGATGAACACCAACCGGAAATCGCCATTCCACTCACAGGTGCCGGTGTTTTTGATAACCCAGGTCTTACGGAACGTCTCGCCAGCCCTAATGTTGACACCGTCTTGCGGATTGGCGCTCACCAGGGCGGCATTGTAACAGCCAACCGGGCCAAATGTGGCTGTGGGCAACACCGTGCCGGTACCGGGCGTAACTGGGGTGCCGGTCACCACGATTTGCACATAAATTGAACCGCCAAAGGCCTGCCCACCATCGGTGGCGAGTTTCCAGTAGCCGATGTAGGTCTTGGGCGTGGAGGGCGCGGTCAGCGTCACCGATACATCGGCCGAAGCGCCGGGGTTGACGGTCTGGTTAATGGGGGTGGTTACGCCGCCCATGGCATCGCCGCTGATGAAAATGAGCTTGTAATTGGCGTTCCAGGCGCACGAGCCGTTGTTTTGCACGCGCCAGGTTTTGGTAAACGTTGCTCCTGGCGCAATTTGTTGGTTATCGGGGATGGTGACATCGGAAACAAAGGCTGAATCGTTGCAGCCGACTGCGCCTGAGCCTCCACCGCCCCCTCCCGAAACCGGCGGGAGCGCGGGAGCCTGGGTGTTGGTGGCCGCCAGGGTGGGGGTCACGGTGGCTGTTTCGGTGGGGGAGGGCGTTAGCGTGGGGCTGGGCTGGGCTGCCGCCGTGCCAGTCAGTTGTGCTTCTACGGTTTGGGCCGCCGAAGTGTAAACTGCCTCCAGGCTGACTTCGGTGGGGGTGGGTTCGCCGCTCGCCGTGTTACAAGCCGAAAGTGCCAGCACGCCAATTATCAGAAGTGAAAACACTATCCATATTGATTTGAGATTCATTCCTGCCTCCAGGTGTCTTGATATACCATGACAAGACGAATTTCGCAAACCAAAAGTTCCCTCTCCAGCAATTCCAAATTCAAAGTTTTTGGCGCTGTCAGACCTCACGGTTCATGTTTTCTCAAACCGTTGGCTTTGGTGCATGAATATTTTTCTTCTCACCCAAGGCTGATTTTCAGCAAAATTTTGACCGATTTCACCCACAAGCAGGGCTCCAATCGTCAAAAACGAACCGAAATGTGGAATTTGCTGCCATACAAACGCCAGAAATTCACCGCGAAGTCTGCCAAGAACGCAAAGACGCCTTTTAACCCTTGAGGTTCTTCGCGCTCTTGGCGGTAAAAAATTCAAAATGTGCGGTAGAGAATTTCAGATTTGGAATTGCTGTTCCCCCTCTGGCGTGGAGACTGAAATCTCCCGACTTTGGCCAAAATCGGGAGATTTTAGATTGCCAACTCGCTGGTTGACTCAAGCCCGATAGACGCCTCCCGAAACTGGCGTCGCGCTCGGCATAGGCACGGACGGCTTGCAAGGCGTCAGGCACAAATCGCGGATGATGCCCAGCGAGAAGGTGGCGCTTCCCGCGCCAATGATGGCGATTTTGGTGGACATGGGCGGCCTCCAAAGAGGTGTTGCCTGTTACGCATGGGGCCTGGGTTTAGAACAACACCCTGCCCTCGATGGGCAGCGTCTTTTTGCCCAAACTCAGAGTCCCCCGCAGGCCGGGCGGCAGTTCGACCCGGCCGCTGACGCGCCCGTCTTTTCGGCGGAACTCAACCCGAATCTCGCCGCCCGCCGGGTGCAGGAGCGTGCCTGCCGCGTACTCTAAATCGCCCAAGAGTGGGGCAATCTCAAGGCTGGCGAAGCCCGGTTCGGTCGGGCGGATTCCCAGCACGGTGGCGAAGTAGTGATAGAGCGGGTGCGAGGACCAGGCGTGGCAATCGGAACGGCTCGGCTCCACCCGTTCAAGCGGCGTTTTTAGCCCAAGTTGCACCATTTCGCTATCCCAGCGGCGCAGTTGGGTGTAGATAGTTTCCTCCAGCCCAAGCAGGCGCCAGGATTCCAGGCAGTAGTGCAGGAAGAAATAGGTGGCGCGGTGGATTTCCGCATTCGGCCAGGTCTGCGCCAGCCGCGTCCGTTGTTCGGGCGCGAGTTGGCCGCTTAGCACAGCAAAAGCCTGCGGATGGTCGGAAAATTGTGTATGCGCCAGGTCGTTGGCGAACAAGCCGCGTTCTTCATCCCAGAAAATTTGCCCGGCTTGGGCCAGCGCCGCGCCCCAGCGGGCGTAATAAGCCGCCAGTTCCGGTTCGCCCAGGCGGGCTTCGAGGTCGGCAGCCAGGCGCAGGGTATAGACCAGTTGCCAGTGCAGCGGCGCGCTTACGCCCTCCAGCCCATCTAGCGGCACGCCCGCTGCCTCGTTCCAGGCGTCTATCCAATCCATAAAGTTCCAGGCTTCGGGCGCATACAGCAAGTTGTCACTGCCGATGTGGCGGCGGAACGCCTCCAGCGTGGCGCGCATGCCCGGCAGCAGGGCGCGGACAAAGCCGGGGTCGTTTCGCCAGTAGGCGTAATCCCACAACATCCCCACCCAGTAGAGCGAGAAGGGCGCGATAACCTGCGTAATAGTGCAGGGGTAGCGTGATTGCAAGAATCCCTCCGGCTGACGCGAGGCGTCGAACAGGCGCAGGGCTTTGCGCGTCAGGCGGTCGTCGCGGGTCATCACGGCGTGGCACAGGGCTTGCAGGCGCGTATCGCCGATGTATTGCAGTTCTTCGTAATGCGGACAGTCGAAAAAGGTCTCGTTGGCGTTGGCTTGCAATCCGCGCACCAGAAGGGGGAGGGTGCCGGTCAGGCGCGGGTCGCTGCAATCGAATGCGGATTCCATTTCGAGCGGGTAGCGGGTTTCTTCAAGCGTCAGCTTGTGCAGGGTGAGCGGGGCATCGCCGGTGACGATGAGCAGTTCAAGGTAGCGCCCGGCCTGCCACCACAGCGGCCCATAGCGGGCGTTGGTGCTGCCATCTGGCAAGATTTCATCGGCTTGCGTAACCAGGTACTTGCCCCACAGTTCATCGCGGTGGCCCTTGTCGTTGTTCCAAAAGTCGGGTTGGGCGCGTGCCGATTCGGCCCAGCCAATCTGAATGCGCGTTCCCTGCCCGCCAGAAAGGGTCAGTTCGGGGTAGGCCACCAGGTAATCCTGCAGCGCAAAGATGACGCGCCGAATGGCGCGGGGCGGCAGATGAATTTCGCCCTGCCCGGCGGCAAAGGCTTGCCAGTCCTCGCCTGGCTCTGGCAGCAGGGCGGGGGCAAGCGGAATGGCCTGCACGGCTTGCGGTTCGCCGGTGGGCGGCTCGCTCACCAGGCGGATTTTGCCCGGCAAGTGGGTTTGACTGAACAGCGGCGGCAGGCTGGCAGGCTGCAGGCGGCGTTTCTGGTAAACGTCCCAGTCTTCTATGCGGTCATACGCCCGGCTGAGGCGCCGGACGGGCTGCCAGGCGAATGAATTGAGCGCCGCCAGGGTGGGGAAGGGGCGCGAGATGCGAAAGCGATGTCCGCGCCAGAAGGCCGGGTGCATTTCGAGATAGTCCCAGCCGGGCAAGGGGCAGGCTTCCCAGGGGCCCAACCCAGTGCTGAGGGACTGGTGTGCGCCCTCAACGGCAAACAGAAAGCCAGGTCGCACCCTCATTTGCGCGGGCGCGGCGTATTTGCCCGCCGACCAGACCATCGCCCAAAAGGTATGCGCGCCGGGCAGCAGGTCGAGTTCGAACGATTCGTAGAACCAGTTCTGCGGACTGCCACGTTCTGGGCCGCGCCCCAGCTCGTCATCATCGAGGAACAGGATGTAGCGCTCATCCGCGCTAACGTGAAAGCGCAGGCGGGTGGTGGGCGTGTCGAAATTCACGCCCAGGCGGTAGAGCGTGACGAAGGGCGGCTTTCCGGCTGCGGCGCAGTCCACCCACTCGGCGGGCCAGGCGGTCTGCTCGTTCCAGGGTGCGGAGGGGGTGCGTGGAAAGGGAGGTTGGTCGGGAAAAATGCGCATGATTGGGGTTTTCCTGGTGTTAATTTATGTGAGCGTTCATTACGCCTTCGGGGTTTTGTTTTGTTCCGTGTCAATAAAAACCGCATTTTTGGGGCTATTTTCCGCTTTTTCGGCAGATTTTAGTCATGGAATTGCTATTTCTTTTGAATTGTACTATACTATTGTGAGAACGCTCATAATTTTATACTAAAAAATCACATGACTCGCAAAAATCTAATCCTCCTGATAGCAGGCGAACTGCGGGCCGACGCTACCGGTTTTATGGGCAACCCCATTTTCAGTATGTCGGCAGGCTGGAGGGTAAGCGCAACCAGTTCACCGATGACGCCCGCACCGCGCAGGCCATTGACTACCTGACCAAAACCCTTAACCGATGAAATCTCCCGATTCTCCCCCTACGCTGGAAGACGTGGCTCGACGCGCCGGCGTCTCCTATCAGACCGTCTCGCGCGTCGTCAACAACATGCCCAACGTCGCCCCGCACACGCTGGAAAAGGTGCGTCAGGCAATCGAAGAACTCAATTACCGCCCCAACCGCGCTGCCCGAAGCCTGGTGACCGGCAAATCACATGCCGTTCACATTCTTTTGTGCGACAAATATAACGTTCGGCTTGTGCCGATGGTCGAAGAAGCAACTTACCGGGCCGGCTATCAATTGCGGATAACCGCCCTGCATGAAACTCACTCGGCCCCCGATCTTCGCCAAAAGCTCGCCGAAATCGTCTCCAGTCAGGTGGATGGCCTGTTGCTTGTCATGCCCTGGCTGGGTATTTCATACCGTGAACTGCTCCAAATAGTTGGCAACCTTCCTCTGGTTGTGGTTGGAACCAGCATGGGCGCAGAGACCAACTCAACCCTCATTGACCAGGCGCATGGCACCCGCACTGCCCTGCAACACCTGATTGACCTCGGCCACCGCCAAATTGCCGAAATCACCGGAAGCATTGGGCTATATGAAGATTCGCGCATCCGCCATGAAACCTACCTGCACGTCTTGCGCCAGAACGGCCTCACGCCAGGCCCATCCGAAAGTGGCAACTTTACCATGGATTCTGGTTTCATGGCGATGAACCGCTTACTCTCCTCTGGACAAACCTTCACCGCAGTCTTCTGCGCCAATGACGAAACCGCCCTGGGCGCCATGCACGCTGCCCACCAGGCCGGGCTGAAAATTCCCCACGATATCTCGATGATTGGTTTTGATGACGAACCCTTTGCCAAACACTGCCTCCCGCCCCTCACCACCATTCAACAAGATTATCGCGCGCTCGGCACAAACGCCGTCCAGCACCTTCTATCACTGATAGAAAACCCTCGCTCGGCTCCCCATCAACGCATCCTCTTCCCCAAGCTGATTGTGCGCGAAAGCACTGCCCCGCCGCCCTCAAAGTGAGTCTCCATGCCCCCACGCCGCATCCCGCTCTCCTTCCACGTTGGCCCGACCCCCGAAGCGGCCCGCCTGCCCGAAACGTTCATCTCTGCCCAAGTGCCTGGTGCGGTTCAGCTCGATTGGGCGCGCGCCCAGGGCTGGCCGCCGGTCGAATATCTCCGCAACGAACCAGGCCAGCCGCCGCATTTCAACGCTCAGGGCGGAATCGTCTTGGCGCGCGATTACGCCTGGATGGAACACTCCTTTTGGCTCTACCGCGCCGCGCTTGACTTCCCGCCTCTTGCGCCCGATGAACGCCTGTTCCTGGTTTGCGGCGGGGTGGACTATCAATCTGAAATCCGCCTGGATGGTCATACCCTGCACGCGCAGGAAGGCATGTTCACGCCCATCGAACTGGATTTAACCGAAACCGCCCGCCCGGGTTCGCGACTGGAGATTCTCGTCCACCCCGCGCCGCAGTGGGAAATCTCCCAACCCGTCAAGGTGGTCACATTCGCCAAGCCGCTGGTCAGTTACGGATGGGATTTTCACCCCCGCCTCGTGCCGCTCGGAATCTGGCGCGAAACGTATCTGGAGATTCGCCCGGCCTGTCACCTGCGTTCTGCCGAGACGCTCTACCGCCTGAGCGATGACCTGCGCCGCGCCGAAATCACGCTGGATGTGGAACTCAGCCAGCCGGGCGATGGATTCATCCGCTGGACGCTCTTCGACCCGCAGGGGCAGCCCGTCCTGCAACAAGAAGCCCCGTCCGATTCGGCGCGTCTCACCTTTCAGGCCGCGCTCGACCAGCCCGAGCTGTGGTGGCCCAACGGCTGCGGCCCGGCGGCACTTTACGTCAGTCGGGTGGAACTGCTCGATGAACGGGAGCAAGTTCGCGGCCAGCGCGAATCGCGCATCGGCTTCCGCCGCATCCGTCTGACGACGTACCCCGGTCAGTGGGAAGACCCCGCTTTAGAAGTCTTCCCAAAAAGCCGCCACAAACCGCCGCTGACGCTGGAAGTTAACGGGCAGGCGGTCTTCGGCAAAGGCTCCAACCTGGTCAGCCCCGATATTTTCCCCGGACGCCTGAACACCGAATCCTACCGTCCGCTGCTCGACCTGGCAAAAGAATCACACTTCAACCTGATTCGCGTCTGGGGCGGGGCGGTCACGCCGCCCGATGAGTTCTACGACCTGTGCGACGAACGCGGGCTGATGGTCTGGCAGGAGTTCCCGCTGGCCTGCGCCCGCTATGAGAACGACCTGCATTACCTGAAGATTCTCGACCAGGAATCGCGCTCCATCATCCGCCGGTTGCGTCACCGCGCCAGCCTGACCCTGTGGTGTGGCGGCAACGAACTGTTCAACAACTGGTCGCGCATGACCGACCAGGATTTGGCCCTGCGCCTGCTCCACCGCAACTGCTTTGACCTCGACCCAGGCCGCCCCTTTTGGCCGACCTCGCCGCTGTGCGGCTGGGCGCATGGCGGTTACACGTTCAAACTGGAGGATGGGCGCGAGGTCTTTCAGTATTTCGCCGAAGCGCGCTACATGGCCTATACCGAGTTCGGCGTGCCGGGCCTGGTTGATAGTGAAACCATCTGCCGCCTTATCCCGCCGGATGAACTCTTCCCGCCGCGCCCTGGCACGCATTGGGAGGTGCGGCACGGCTTTGACGCCTGGGGCAAAGACGCCTGGCTGCAACTGAACCGCCAGGAATTGTACTTTGGCCCGGCAGAAAGCCTGGAGCAGATGGTGGCGCAAGGTCAATGGTTGCACGCCGAGGGCCTGCGCTTCGTCTTCGAAGAAGCCCGGCGGCAGAAGCCGGTCTGCTCGCTGGCGCTCAACTGGTGCTTCAACGAACCCTGGCCGGCGGCGGTCAACGGCAGCCTGGTCTCGTGGCCGGCGCGCCCTAAACCGGCGCTCCAGGCGGTGGCGGCGGCCTTGCGCCCGGCCTTGCTTTCGGCGCGCGTCCCCAAGTTCTCCTGGCGGCCCGGCGAAACCTTCCGTGCCGAACTCTTCCTGCTTAACGATTCGTTCGATGACCTGCCCGCCGGAAAGGCCCAGGCCACGCTGGTCTTCGGTGAAAACGAATTTCTGATGGGTGCCTGGCAGCATCCTGGCGCGCCTGCCGCCCAAAATCAGCCCGGCCCCGTGCTGGAATTTACGCTGCCCGCCCTCACCTTCGACCGCTTCTCGCTCGTCCTGCGCGACCCGGCGCGCCCCCAATGGGAAACGACCTACACCTTCCATTTCCAGCCATGAAACGATTTTATAAGAATCCCTTTGTGTTTTTTGTGTTTATGTTTTTGACGCCGGGGATTCTCCTGCTCCCGGCCTGTTCCCCCGCGCCCGAACCCGCTCCCAGCCCCAGCCCCTCTGTCACGCCCACTCCTGCTCCCGTTTCGACAGAGATTCCCCCCTCGTGGGATGGCCTGGCCGACCCGGCGCTCTGGCAGGGTGGTGCCGATTACCTGCTCAACACCCAATCTGGCATCCTGTTCGTTCAAGCCAACAAAATCAACCCCAACGCCTACATCCAGGCCGCCTTCGCGCCGCTCGACCTGCGCCTCGCGCCCTACGCCAGCGTCACCGCCCTCTCAGACATCTCTGCCAACCTCACCGTGGGGCTGGTGGACGCCAGCGGCGGCGAAGCCTGGCTGATTGGCAACTACGCCAACCGTGAAATGGCGCATGGCGCTTACCCCCTCACCCACACCTTCGACTTCTCCGGCGCAAACATTGACCTGAGCCGCGTAACGGCCATGCGGATTGTCTGCAACCGCGGCGGCCCGTCGTGCAGCGCCAACTTCCGCCTGACTGACATCCGCCTGGGCGCGGACGCCGCCCGTTCCCTCGCCTATGCCCCCCTGCCGGATGTCGAAGTCGTCCTCGGCGATGACCCCCTGCCGGTCGTCCCCTTCCCCCTCAGCCCCGATGACATTGCCAAAACCTGGCGTGCCATCTTGCCCACCAACTTGGTGGCTTCAGGCGAGTTCCGGGATGGTCAATTCACCTATACACTGACTGGTCAGCCCGGGCGCGGTCAAGTGACCCTGATTGGCGAAAAAGACGGCAAAACAGTCGAACTCGCCTTCGCCCTCACTGTCTCCCAAAATCAGCCGCCCCGCCTGCCCCCAACCGATGACCAGGCACTCGCCCTCGGTCAGACGCTCCCCCTGCGCCTCACCGGCCTCGATGATGGTGACCCTGCTGCGGCGCAAGCCATCACCCTCAGCGCCGCCAGCGCCGACCCTTCCATCACAGAGATTGCAAGCCTCGAACACGATGGCCGCAGCCGCTGGGCTCATCTCACCCTGAGCGCCAAAGCCCCCGGCACGGCGCAAATTACCCTCACCCTGCGCGATGAGCGCGGCGCGAGCGCCTCCCAAACCTTCACCCTCTCGGTTTATCCTGAAATCAACCGTCCCCCCTCCTTCGACTTGCCGCCCGTGCTTTCTCTGCCCTCCGGCGGCGAACTGCGCCAGCCTCTTACCAACCTCTCCGCCGGTGAGCCGGGTCAGCGCATCACTTTCACCCTCCAGGCTGACCAACCCGGTCTGACCGCCCGCATTGAAGGCCAAACCCTCCTTTTGCGCGCCGACCCCTCGCTGACGGGCGACACGCGCCTGACCATCACCGCCACCGACAACGGCGGCAGCCCGCGCAACCAGGGCAATGCTTCTTTCAGCCGCCAGGCCACCGTGCGCCTTACCCAGCCCGCTCTCACCGGCTTCAGTGACCCGTTTGACGGCCCCCAGGTGGCCCCCTCGCTGGCCGGCAGCGGCGAAGGCGCACACACCCTCACCATTGAAGACCGCGCCCTGCGGGTTGAATTTGACAAATTCGCCACCAACAACCCTTGGGCCGGGCTGTGGTATACCCTGCCTGGCCTGCTCAACCTCACCGAGAACCCCATCATCACCCTGCGCATGAAAGCCGAGCGCCCCACCGCCATGCTCATCTTCCTATGGGACGCCGACGACCGCTACAACACCGCCGGAACGGCCACCGTGATTGTGGATACCGAATGGAAAGAATACACCCTCGATTTTTCCGGCAAAAATCTCGATTCAGAGGGCCGGGTGGTTGATTTCTCGCGCCTGAAAGCCTTGCTGTTCAACTTTGCGCCCGGCCAAATGCAGCGCGGCACAATCTGGTTAGACGACATGCGCGTCGGGAGCGAAGCCGCCGTCCGTGCCGCCCCGCCCGCGCTCGTCATCCAGGCCCCGCCGCGTCTCACCCTGCTGTCGGGCAGCGCCGCCGCCGAAACAGTGACCATTTCTGGCTTGTTAGGCGATGAAAAAATCGAATGGAGCGACTCCACGCCTGGCCTGTTGACCCAAGCCCGGCTGATTCCGCAAGACGAGGGGCGCTTCTTGCTCACGCTCAAAACTGCCCCCGATAAAACAGGTTTCACCCGCATCAAAGTGACCGTCCAGGCCCCCGATGGCCGCCGCGCCGAAAAATTCGTGGATGTCATCGTCCCCGACCTGCCCCCCGCTGACACCCTGTCTCTCGACCGCTCCATCCGCTATCAGGAGATGGACGGTTTTGGCGCGTTTCTCGGTTCGGGCGTCTGGCCGCGCGATAAGCAAGACCTGAACCTGCCCTTTGTGCAAGACCTGAACATCACCGTGGCCCGCTTTGGAATCATTGATACCGACTTTGAGCCGCGCAACGACAACGCCAACCCATTCGTGACCGATTACGACGCCTTCGACCGCCGCGCCCTGCCGCTGGAGTGGCTTGCCCGCCTGAAGGCTGAAAGCGCGATAGACAAATATATTCTTACCGTTTGGACTCCGCCGGATTGGATGAAAAAAGGCCGCACGCGGGCGGCCATTCAAGGTTCGGGCGAAAATTTTGTGGAAGAACGCTACTACGAGGAATACGCCGAGTTCCTGGCGGCCATTGTACAGGTGGTGAAAGAGGAGACGGGGATTGAGCTGTATGCAATTTCCGTGCAAAATGAGCCGCAATTCAACGAGCCGTATGCTTCGGCCCTGCTCCCCGCCGATAAGATGGCACAGGTGCTGGCGGTGGTGGCGCGTCGCTTCCAGGCCGAGGGCCTTCAGACGAAACTCTTCGCCCCCGAAGCCTTGCCCCAACAAAAAGGGATTGATGAATACATCGCCGAACTCGACCGCCTTCCCGAAGCCGCCCAGGGGACGGACATCATCGCCATTCACAACTACGATTCGGACGGAATCAACGTCGGTGGGGCCGGGGCGCAGGAATGGGCGGATATGTACGCCTGGGCGAATGCTGCCCGTCCACGCCGAATGTGGATGACCGAAACCAGCGGCCATCCCAATACCTGGTCGGGCGCCACCCTTCTCTTTGGCAACATCTATAATGCTCTGGGCTACGGCAATGCCTCGGCCTGGGTGTGGTGGACTTTGGCGGAGACTTCTGGCAACGCGCAGTTCGGCCTGGTCGTGGATAACCAGCCCACCGCGCGTTACGCCGTCTCGCGGCATTTTTACCGCGCCATTCAGCCCGGCGCAGTGCGGATTCAGGTGAACGCCCCCAATGATTTGCTCGCTCTGGCCTTCGAGAACCCCGATGGCAGTGTTGCGCTGGTGCTTTACAACAAAGGCCAGGCCCGCCTGGTGGCTTGCCCCGATGCGGGAACGCTGACCGAAGCCTGGTTCACGCACGATGGCTTGCTCAGCCGCCCGGCGCAGGTTGGCTCTGCCGGGGTTCTCCTCCCTGCCGATTCGGTGCTGACGCTGGTGTGCGGAAGCCAATCCATCCGGCAATGACGGAGCGCAAGATTGTTATTTTGCACTGGCAATCACCTTCACAATCTGAGTCTGGTTTTCTTCCCCCCAAGCCTTGAGCGCTTCTAACACCGGGGCGAGTGACCGCCCAAACGCGCTAAGCGAATACTCAACACGCGGGGGCATTTCGGGGTATTGCGTGCGGATGATTAACTGGTCCTGTTCCAGCTCTTTGAGTTGCTGGGCGAGCATTTTTTCAGTAATGCCAGGCAACCCGCGCCGCAGTTCGCCGAAGCGCAGGGTGCCGTTGTAGAGTTTCCACAAAATGCGGGCTTTCCAGCGCCCGCCAATCAGTTCCAGCCCGGTCTCCACCGGGCAAACATGCACTTGCCTGAGGGTGGCGTGATTCATTGTCTCTCCTTGCTTACTTTTTAGATAGTATATTCCAGAAAAGTGCGTACTTGCTGATTAGTCTGTGCTGTAATAATATCACGACTGTCTGAAATACAGACCAAATTGACCAAACTTAGAGAGAATTTTTCAAGGAGAGAAAAATGTCAAACGCAAAAGAAGTTCTGAATTATGTCCACCCACACGGCGCGCCGACTAAAGGAAAAATCCTGATGGTGGCGAGCAGCCCTTCGGTTTCAAAGCAAACTGGCTGGCCGATTGGTTTTTGGGCGGCAGAATTGACCCATCCATTGCATGTTTTTCAGGAAGCGGGTTACGAAGTCGAGCTGGTTTCCACCGAAGGCGGCGCATTGATGATGGATGGCTACTCCAACCCCACCGATGCCAGCGGCTATTCGGCGCACGATGTCATCTCGCTGGGGTATCTGCAAAAGGACTGGTTTAACGCGATGCTGGCAAACACCCGCAAACTGACCGAGGTCAACCCGGCAGACTATGCCGCCATTTTCCTGGTCGGCGGGCAGGGGCCGATGTACACGTTCAAAGAAAATTCTGAATTGGAGAAATTATTCGCGGCCTTCTATGAAGCGGGCAAGCCTTCGGCTGCCGTGTGCCACTCCACCACCCTGTTGCTCAGCGCCAAAAAGAGCGATGGCACGTTGATTGTGGATGGCAAAACCTGGACCGGCTTCGCCAATGCGGAAGAAGACTTCGCCGACCAGGCCGTAGGCACCAAAATCCAGCCATACCGCATTGAAGACGAAGCCCGCAAACTGCCCAATACCACCTTCAAGGTCGCTGCACCCTTCTCGTCCTACGCGATTATGGACGGCAACCTGGTGACCGGGCAGCAGCAAAACTCCGGCGCTGCCGCGGCCGAATTGGTGGTTGAACTGCTCTCGAAGCAACCCCATGATTCTCAAAGAAAATTTTGACCCCCGCAAAGTTGTGCCTTACGTCTGGCGCGAACTGACCGTTTCTGCAGTGACCGCCAGCGTCGCCTATGCCCTGGTGGAAGTTGCGCAGGTCAAACAAGCCGTTTTGCCTTTTGCGCCCATCGCCATGCTCGGAACCGCCATGGCAATTTTGCTGGCGTTTCGCAACAACACATCCTACAGCCGCTGGTGGGAAGCCAGCACCCTCTGGCAAACCATCCACACTCAGAGCCGCATTTTTGCCCGCCTGGTCCTCACCTTTGTCGATTCGCACCGCCACACCCCGGCCTATGATGCCGCCCGTGCCAAAGATTTCCAGCGCAGCATGATTAACCGCCAAATCGCCTGGGCAAATGCCTTGCGCCTGAGCCTGCGCGGACAAAAAGACTGGCACGAGCTGCAACCCTACCTGAGCGATGACGAATACCAGTCCATGCTCAAGCAGGAAAACAAGCCCGGCTACCTGATGTTGCAGCACGGCAAAAGCATTTATGCCGCCATGGCAAACGGCACCCTGCAAGGCTTCGACAGTTTCCAACTGGAAAATGCCCTGGCGCAACTCACCGCGCAAGAAGGCATGGCAAAACGCCTCAAAACCACGCCGGTGCCGCGCCAATACGACTATTTCACCCGCCTGTTCGTCTACCTGCTCATCCTGCTGCTGCCGTTTGGCTTGCTCAGCATCCTGCCGGGCGGGCAAACATGGCTGGCGATTCCCTTTGCGGTTTTACTCTCGTTTGTCTTTGCCATTCTCGAACGGATTGGCGCAGTCAACGAACATCCTTTTGAAAATCGCATTACCGATGTGCCGTTAACTGCAATTTGTCGTAATATTGAGCGTGACCTGCTCGCCACCCTGGGGCAGGAAGACCTCCCGCCCGCCCTCACCCCGCAAGACGGCTACCTCTTCTAATTAATGCCCAACCGCTCCGACCTCGCCCTCGAACGCGCCGTAGAAGGCAAAGTGATTTACCTGCTGGCGCTGATTGTGCTGGTGCAGTTCGCCTACCCCATCACTGCCTACGGCACGCAGGCGCTCATCGCCTACGAGTTGCTCTACGCCTCGATGATTGTGGTCGGTATCCTGCTCGGGCGCGATTCGCGCTTCCATACCCTCTTTCTCAGCCTCACCGGCGCCATTTACCTGAGCGACAGCCTGCTCTACGCGCTCAATCCCGGCGCTATCTGGGCAGTCATCACCACCTATCTGGCGCTGATTCCCTACATCGGTATGTTGCTCTGGATTTTGGGACGTTTCCTGGCTGCCGTTCAGACCATCACCCGTGATGTGCTTTACGCGGCAGTAGCGCTCTACCTGTTGATTGGCGCCCTTTTCGTCCCCATCTACGGGCTGTTGGACATCCTGCTCCCTGGCTCTTTCCGCGATGGAACTTTTCCCGACGCCCCGGTGCAGTGGCAGCAACTCATCTACTTTTCGTACACCACCCTCACCTCCTCCGGCTACGGCGACATTTTACCCGTCTCGTGGTGGGCGCGCTCGCTCGCCAACCTGGAGATGATTGCGGGCGTCTTTTTCATTACCATCGTCATGTCGCGGTTGGTTTCGTTATACTCTGAAAACAAAGGAGAGAATTCATGAAAATTTCCATTATTGGCGCAGGCAACATCGGCAAAACGCTCGGCAACAAGTGGGCGCAAGCCGGTCACCGGGTCACCTACGGGGTGCGCAACCCTGCCGACCCCAAGCACGCCGGGCTGAACGCGGTCTCCATCGCCGAATCGCTGGCAGAGGCAGAAGTTGTTCTGCTCTCTCTGCCGGGCGCGGGCGTGGCAGAATTTGCGGCGCAGTTTGGCGCCCGTTTGAACGGCAAAATCGTCATAGACGCCACCAACAACCCGCGCAGCCCGCAGATGAACAATTTGGATGCGCTTCAATCTGCCGCGCCAGATGCCGTTCTCGTGCGCGCCTTCAGCACCCTGGGCTGGGAGAACTTTGCCAACCCGCAATTGGGCGGCCAGCAAATTGACCTGTTCTACGCTGGAAGCGAAT
>DAOUBQ010000004.1:0-14440 GCA_034432755.1 Anaerolineales bacterium | reverse complement strand
TGAACCGTAACGCCTGACAGCGTCAGAAACTTTGAACAGGGAATGGCTGGAATTTCAAGATAAGCCATACAAAAAACACCCTTTTATCCTTTTATCCTTTTATCCTGTTACACAAATTGGCGATTTCAGATTTGGAATTGTTGAACTGCGTTCGTATGGCCTTCTCAAAGTCTTAAACAGGATGGAAGGACTTAAGGATGAGCCGCACAGAAAGCGGGGTGAAAATATCCTTGACTCCACTGCAAAAATCATGATTTCACTGCAAAGACGAAAGATTCGCCCTTATTTTTCCTCCGCGTGCCTGGCGTCTTTGCGGTTCAATGGGGCGTTTTGCAGCGAACTCATCCTTTTATCCTGCCGATCCTGTTAAACCAGGTGCCGCAAGCAAACACGAGAAAGCCATAATGTGGTATTCATGGCTTTCTCAAAATCTGGTTTCAGGCTAAAAAAAACAAGCAGAATGGGCCGGATTTTAAGATAAGCCGCGCGGAAAGCAGGGCGAAAACACCCTGTTTATCCCGTCTATCCTGTTAAACAAAGTGCCGCAAGCGATAAAGAGAAAGCCATGAAGTGGTTTTCTTCTTCGCATGGAGACGGCGAGATAGATTAATTATACGAAAACCCCGTTGACTTGCCGATTCACGCGTGCTACAATGTGGGCAGGTTCGCCCCGAATCTCACCATTAAAGAGAACACCGTGCCAAATCCTCGCAAACCCCTGCGGTTAAATGTCGGTTTCCTGGTCAGCGCCGCTGCCGGATACAACCGCGATTTCGAGTTTTACATCCCAAAATTAACCGATGAAGATGGTATAACGCTGGCCGAAGTGGAAGGCCACGCCAAAATCAGCCGCACGCCCCAGGGCCTGCTGGTAGAGGGAGAGTTCACCGGCAGCATCCAACTCGAATGCGTACGTTGCCTCGCTGAATACACCCAGCCCTTGCACTGGGAATTTACCGAACTGTACTCCTTTACCCGTAACAACATCACCGAATCTGGCCTGCTCGTCCCCGAAGATGCACACATTGACCTCCAGCCGTTGGTGCGCGACTTTGCCCTGCTCGAAATCCCTATCAAACCATTGTGCAGCCCAGATTGTAAAGGACTGTGCCCTGAATGCGGCCAAAACCTGAACGAAAAAGACTGTGGGCACCGGCCCGAAATCGACTCACCGTTTTCAGCGTTGAAAGATTTACTGTAACACGGAAATTATTCCACCGCGTAGAGGGAACGCGCGAGAATAGAGGAGGAAGTCGTGGCACACGCGAATCGGAGATACCGCAACGAAGTCCTCAACAGCCTGCTCGAAAAAGCGGGCGTGCAAGGTTATCTCACCACCGACGACCTGATGGAAGCCGCCCCAGATGGTGATTCAGAACGGCTGAGCGTTATTTTAACGGTACTGCGGCAGCGGGGCGTGGATGTGCTGGAGTCCGAATTGCAGGAAGATGTTCGGTTGAGTGAAACCGGCTTCGAGGCCGAATCATGGGAGAGTCCGATTGATTCGGTAGCATCTAATGATGCCATTGGCCTGTATCTGAAAGACATGGCGAGCGTCCCGTTGCTTTCGATGGAAGAAGAATTTGCCATCGCCCGCAAAATGGAATCCGCCCGGCAGGCGCGCAAGGAACTCCAACGCAGCGGCCTGCCACCAGCAACCCTGCGTACGCTGGAAGCGGTTATCCAAGAGGGACAGGCAGCACGCGAACACATCATCAAAGCCAACACCCGCCTGGTGGTCAGCATTGCCAAACGCTACATGGGGCGCGGCCTGGCTTTCCTCGACCTGATACAAGAGGGCAACCTGGGATTAATGAAAGCCGTCGAAAAATACGACCACCGGCGCGGATTCCGCTTTTCGACCTACGCAACCTGGTGGATTCGCCAGACCATCTCGCGCGCTATCGCCGACCAAGCGCGCACCATCCGCGTGCCAGTCCACATGGCCGACCGCATCCGGAAAATGTACCGATTCACCCACGAATTAGAACAAACCCTGGGGCGCGAGCCGACCATCGTCGAACTGGCCAATGCCATGAAATTGCCGGTCGAAAAAGTGCAGTGGATTCGCAAAGTCTCGTGGACGCCGCTCTCGCTCGAAAGCCCAATCGGTGATGACGAAGACTCAGAGTTGGGCATGTTCATCGAGGACGAACTCCATCCCACACCCTTACAAAGCGCCTACGAGTCATTGCTGCGCGAAAAAATCCGCCAGGTGCTAGACTTGCTCTCGCCGCGCGAGGCGCACATCCTGCGCCTGCGATTTGGTCTCGAGGACGGCAACATCTACACCCTTGAAGAAATCGGCCAAAAATTTGGTCTCACCCGCGAGCGCATCCGTCAAATCGAGGGCAAAGCCCTGCGCTGGCTTCGCAATCCGAAACGGGCCAGGCAGTTGAAAGATTATTTATAACCCATTACAATGTGCGGCTGGCGCCGCACATTGTTTATGGAGACATTTCATGCTGAATCAACCACTACAACTAACCCCCGAATATCGTGACTACATCTGGGGAGGCGGACGCCTGCGCCCGGGCATTGTCCCCACAGCCGAAGCCTGGGTTGTTTACGAAGGTGACTGCATCGCCGCCGGCCCTTTGGCCGGGAAAACCCTGGGTGAACTCGCCGCCGAAACAGGCGAGGCACTGCTCGGCTCGCGCGCCTACGCCAAAACCGGCGCGCGCTTCCCGTTGCTGGTCAAACTACTCGACTGCGCCCAATGGCTCTCGCTGCAAGTCCACCCAAACGACGAACAGGCGGTTGCCCTCGAAGGCCCCGGCAACTTCGGCAAGACCGAAGCCTGGCATGTGCTCGAAGCTGCGCCCAATGCCACCTTAATCGCCGGAATGAAGCCCGGCACAACCGCCGAAACCCTCGAAACGGTCATACGCAACGGAACGATTATCAACCACGTTCAAATGCTCCCCGTTAAAGCAGGCGACACGATTTTCATGCCCGCCGGCACTATCCACGCTCTCGGGCCAGGGCTGCTCATCTACGAAGTCCAACAAACCTCCGACTGGACCTACCGCGTCTACGACTGGGGCCGCCCCGAAACAGACTCCCGCCGCCTGCACATCGAAAAATCCCTGGTCGTCTCCCGGCCTGATGCAGTTGCCAGCGCCCTGCCGCTGCCCCCACTCACCGATGGGCAACCGACGCTCTTGTGCCAATCGCCCTACTTTCGGCTCGAAATGCTCTCCGCCAAAGCACAATCCATCGCGCTGGATACCAGGGGTGAGAGTTTTCACGCCATCACCATTTTAGAAGGCGCCGCCCGTCTCATCGCCCCTGGCGGTGAAGTAACCCTACACCGCTTCGAAAGCGCCGTATTGCCAGCCGCCTGTGGGCAATACCAGGTAGAACCACTCACAGCATTCCGGGCGTTAAGGACCGGGGTGGTTTAAAATAAAAAATCCCCCGCGTCTGCACGGGGGATTCGGTTTGGATGCGTAAGTTACATCGGCCGGACGTCAGCGGCTTGCAGTCCTTTGGGACCCTGCTCGATGGAGAACTCGACCTGCTGGCCTTCGTTCAACGCCTTGTAACCACCCATCTGGATGGCAGAGAAGTGGACAAAGACATCAGGACCGCCATCGCGCTGGATGAAGCCATAGCCCTTGCTGCTGTTGAACCACTTGACGGTGCCGATAACACGTTCGCTCATGTTGCCTTTACTCCTTACTGCTTGAAAAAAACGGATGTGATACGGCCAGTACCTTGCGCCAGCGACAACAAAAAAACCTGAGCAGCGTTCGTGCTCAGGTGAAGCCATTGCCGACTACAACAAGAATACACGTGCCACTTACATTAAAAGTTTATCAGGTTGGAATAGGGATGTCAAGAATGAATTCCGAGGCGTCATGGTAAGATTAGAAGAAACGCTAACCAACCAGTTTTTTTAGAGAATATGTCGAAAGCGGCGTAAACGTAGCGCGAGATTAATTTCGCGCCCGTTTACCCAACAAATCCTGAACAAAAGGACCTCCCATGCCTCCCCGTATCGAATCCCTGCTCGCGGCGCGCTTGTTTCTCTTCCCTCAATTGGTCGCTGACCGCATCTTTTTCATCAGCAACCTTTCTGGGCACCTCAGCCTGTATGCCATGAATTACGGCGGCAGCGTGCCAGAACCGCTCCTACCGCCGCATATTGCTTTGCAAAACCCCGAATTAATTGGCGGGCGTTCTTTCCACGTCTTCCCCAACCTGGGCAAAATCCTGGTGATGATAGACAACGACGGCGACGAAAACTACCAGCCCATGCTGATTCCCATCGAAGGCGGATTCCCCGAACCAGCTTTCGACAATTTCTTTGCCAGTTACCGCGTCCACCTGACCGTCTGCGATGACGAACAAGACATCATTTACCTCACAGCAGAGCGGCGTGATAAACCGCTCAACGAGACCTACCACGGCGACCTGGCAGCGAACAAGTTGAAAAAAATCGCCGAATCGCAATGGGGCGGCTACGTCAGCGCGGCATCTCCCGACCACAGCCAGGTGCTGATGGGTGAAGGCTACACCGTCGGCGATGGCGTACTTTACTTACTGGAGGGAAAGAAAAAGAAAGTCATCTACGGCAAGCCGCTCGAAAAGCGCAAAGAGGGCGAGCAAGTTCCTCTGAACGGTCTCGGCGCGGCCGAATTCAGCCCCAGCGGGAATGGCGCGCTGGTCACCTGCTCGGTATTCGAGGATACCTATTCGCTCGGCTACATCGCATTCGACCAGCCCGGGACGGTGAATCCCGTCAAATTGAAGGGCATCATCCACCAGGGCGTTGGCGAGATGACCGGGCTGGAACATCTGTGCGATGACCGCTATGCGGTCTATTTCAACATAGACGGCTGTTCGTGGCTCTACGAGGGAACGTTCAACGAAGAAAAACGCGCGATGAAACTCAAGACGGTCGTGCTGGGTGCGGAACCACTCGACAGCGGCGAACTGGAACACGCCCACTACAACAAAGCCTCCAACATCTTCACCGTTTCCTTCTCCACCGCGGTTTCCCCCACCCAAATCTACTCCATCGAACGCAAAAAACGCGATTTTATTGTCGTCCACACCAACGAAAAAGTGCTGGGCATTCCCGAAGAACACCTCTCAAAAGGCGAGGATGCTTCATTTACTTCCTTCGACGGCCTGCGCATTTCGGCCCGGCTCTATCTGCCCGCCCCCGCACTGGGCTACGAAGGCCCGCGCCCGCTCGTTTACTACATTCACGGCGGCCCGCAAGGGCAAGAACGCCCCAACTTCGCCTGGTTCTCCATGCCGCTCATTCAGTACCTGACCCTGCGCGGGTTCGCGGTCTTCGTCCCCAACGTGCGCGGCTCGACTGGATACGGACTCTCATACACCAAACACGTGGACCGCGACTGGGGCGGCAAGGACCGTCTCGACCACGTCCACGCCATGACTGAAATTTTGCCCAAAGACAAGCGGCTCGACACCACACGCGCTGCCGTTGTTGGACGTTCCTACGGCGGCTACATGACCCTGATGCAGGCCGGAATGCACGCCGACCTGTGGAAAGCCGCTTGCGATATGTTCGGCCCCTACGACCTGTTGACCTTCTGTGAGCGCATCCCCGCCACCTGGAAACCCTACTTCAAAATTGCCCTCGGCGACCCCGATAAACCGGAAGAGCGCGAATTTCTCATCGAGCGTTCCCCCAAAACCCACCTGCATCAAATGACCTGCCCGCTGCTGGTCATCCAGGGCCGCAACGACCCGCGCGTCGTCGCCGCCGAATCGGAAGACCTGGCAAACGAACTGCGTAAGCAGGGTAAGGACATCGAACTGCTCATTTTCGAGGACGAGGGTCATGATGTTCTCAAATACGAAAACCGTGTAACCTGCTATAACGCCATTACTGACTTTTTTGCAAAGCACTTGCAGCCATAATTCTGGCATAATCAAGTCAAAGGGAAATGTACCGCGCGTTCATATTTCATCGAAAACGAGAAAAGACTTCATGCCCTGGAACCTGACATCTACCCGCGCCCAGGCGGGCGACCTCATCCAACTCGTCGGCCTTCGTCACAAACACTTTATCATCACGCTCACACCGGGTGGGACGATGTCCACGCATCGCGGCATCATCAAGCACGATGACCTGATTGGCCTGCCCTGGGGCAGCCAGGTCTTCAGCCACCTCGGCAGCCCCTTTTTCCTGCTCCAGCCCATGCTGGGCGACATCCTGACCGAACTGCCGCGCAACACGCAGATTCTTTACCCCAAAGAAATCGGTTTCATTCTGGTTACGATGGGCATTGGCAGCGGCCAGCGCGTCATCGAAGCCGGAACCGGCTCCGGCTCCATGACCACCGCCCTGGCCTTCTCGGTCGGCAGGGAAGGCAAAGTCTACTCTTACGAGCGGCGCGCCGAAATGCAAAACCTGGCCCGCAAAAACCTGGCCCGGCTGGGCATGGCAGAACGTGTCGAGTTCAAACTCAAAGACATCGCCGAAGGGCTAGACGAAACCGACGTAGACGCCTTCTTCCTGGATGTCCCCACCCCGTATGATTACATCGCCCAGGCGCGCGCCGCGCTCAAACCCGGCGGATTCTTCTGCTCAATTGTCCCAACCTTCAACCAGGCTGAAAAGCTGCTCTACGCCCTGCGCCGCAACAAATTCGCCTTCCTCGAAATGTGCGAGGTGATGCTCCGCTATTACAAACCAGAGCCAATGCGCCTGCGTCCCACCGACCGGATGGTGGCCCACACCGGATTTTTAATCTTCGCCCGGCGCATCGAACCCAGCGACGACCCGCGCGCCGCCGACCTGCTGGCCGAGGCCGGCATGGTCAGCCTGCTCGAAAAAACGGAAGAAGTTTCACAAGTTGACTCGTCTGACCAGGAATAATTTTGCAAGTTTCGCCCAGGAGAATGTTGTATGCGACAAAGATTTGGCGCGCTTTTCCAACAAACCACTTCGCCGCTGATTTCCCCGGCCCTGCGGCGCGCTCATGATAGGATGAACATGGGCGAATATGCCGAGGCGGCAACGATCTTCGAGCAAATCGCGCACACCGCCGAAATGCGCAATGGGCCGCGCGCGCCCTACCTGCATTTACAGGCCGGGCGGGCGCGAATGCTGAACAACCAGCCCGCCGCCGCTCTGCCACACCTGAGACGCGGACTGGAACTGCTTGCCGCCAGTGGGAGGTACAGCCAGTTATACAAAACCGGTCAGCGCATCGTGCAAGAACTCAAACTGCGCGGACTGGAACGCGAAGCGCGCGAAATTGCCGCCCTGGTTGGAAACAGTGTGCCATCCATGGCCGACATGCCCACCGAGCGTGGTCCCGACATGGCAGCGGTTCTCCTGCCCACGCATTGCGAATCGTGCGGCGGCCCCATCCGTTCTCCCGAAGTCGAATGGCTGGATGCACGCACCGCCGAATGCCCCTACTGCGGCAGCCCGGTTCGGGCGCATTAACCCCATCCATGCTCAGCCCCTTACAGCAGCCACTCTCTGAAGCGGAAATCATGCTCCGGCTGCAAACGGCACGGCACGAATCATTTCACGAAACGCCTTTTCCCGAATTCAACAGCCGCCCGGCCCGACCGGCAGCTGTCCTGATTCCACTCACTCTCGCCGATGGCAGCTGGCATCTCCTGTTCACCCGCCGCGCCGACACAGTGGAGCATCACAAAGGGCAAGTTTCCTTCCCCGGCGGGGCCGCCAACCCGGAAGATGTCTCCCCCGAAGACACCGCCCTGCGCGAAGCGGAAGAAGAAATTGGCCTGCTGCGGCCCGACGTACGCATCCTGGGCCGCTTGGGTGAAATGCTCACCGTCACCAATTTCCTTGTTACGCCGGTCGTGGGCGTTTTCCCCTGGCCCTATACCTTCAAAGTCCATACCATAGAGGTCGGGCGCGTTTTCACCATGCCCCTGCCCTGGTTGGCGGACCCTCGCAACCGCATGGAATTCATCCGCAAAGAGACCAGCCGCTCACTGATTGCTTACCTGCCCTACGACGGCGAACTGCTATGGGGTGTGACCGCCCGCATGACAGTCGAATTCCTGCAGGCGGTGGGGATGCTGTAAAACACACATCACAAGCACGCCAATCAGCAACCCCATCGCGGCCACCCACATACAGAGCGCCACCGAAACCAACCAAAACGGACTGTTGCAACCCCAATAGGGCCAATCCAAATGCTGGCAGGCCGCCGCCGAGAGGTTCAATGAAGCGTCATGATGCCTTACAAACCCGAGGAAGCTGCTCGATTGATACAATCCATCCACGAAAACAGAGAGGATACAAGCGCCACCTCAATCATTGCTAGAAAAGTGGACGGTATCAAATAGCAAGCCCTCCAGGAATTGGTTAAGCCGCTGGTCATCAGCCTGCTGGATATCAGCACAAACCAAACGACGCCAAAGCCTGAGAGAAATCAGGCATCATAGGCGGAACGCGGCGATTGCCGTCTGGCCTGTGACAAGAACTTCTTGCAATCTCGTGCCTAGATTCCTGCGACAAGGAGAATATTTAGCATGGAACAATTCCCTCACCGCCCCAAATTTGAATGGCGCTTGCTTTTCCTGCTCTGCGCCCTGTCCATCCCCGCCGCACTGGCAATCATCCCTTACTCGCTGGCGCTCTCGGCCGGCTCGCTCGAAAATCTCACCCCACAGCCTGGCGTTTCCCCCCAAACCCTGTTTTGGATAAACCTGGTCATCATCAGCCTGGTTTCCCTGGGACAAACGGTCTTTTTCAACTGGCCTTTGACCGCCCTGGGCATGTTGGCCGCCAAACCGCTTGGCCTGGGCGCGCCTGTTTTTTCGGCCCTGCTCTACAAGCAGCCCCTGCCCTCCGGTTGGAAAAAGGGATTGCTGGTCGGCATCCTGACCGGCATTTTGGGTGGATTGCTCCTGCTCCTGTTGCAAGAATACGTCTTCGGCCCGCTCATCAAATCCGACCTGGTTGCCAGCGGCGTCAACCTCGATATCAAGTTTTCCGCCCTGGATGGCCTGCTGGCCTCCTTCGGCGCAGCGGTTAACGAGGAAATCATGCTGCGCTTGTTTTTGTTGAGCGTCCTGGCCTGGGCAGGGGTCAAAATCTTCCGTCAGTCCAGCGGATTGGGTTTCCTCGCCATCCTGTGGGCAGCCAACCTGGGTAGCACGCTGGTTTTTGGGCTGGTTCACATCTCCAACCTGCTCATCCTCGATATGCCGCTCACCCTGGCCGTCGTCGGCTCAACCATTGCCATGAACGGGCTGATTGGCCTGCTCTTTGGCTGGCTCTACTGGACGCACGGCCTCGAAAGCGCCATGCTGTCCCATTTTTTCGTGGACATTATCTTGAAAGTCGTCACCGTCCTGTTCCTGCCCCAGTTCCTATAAATCGTTCTTGCAGTTCTTTCCTGACAACCGCGCAAGGTCACTGGCGCGGTTAGTTTTCATTTTCGCAAGTTACATGCTTTGTTAAGGCATAAAACAGGGATACAGATAAAATTGGACAGTAATCACCTGCTGCATGGGGAGCCGCAGGAGGGGGCAACTCGTTTTATATTCCCCGAAGAACCCTTACCGGCTTCCGTCATGCACAAAGCAGAATCACTGCCCAGGAAAGAACATGACCGATTTAGATACCTTCGTACACCTTTCAGACCAACAGATAGCGCGACTGGTTAACGAACGTGGCCAACAGGTTTGCGTATTCCCCATCAGCGGGGTACGACACTGGTACACTATGGAATATGGAAAGTATATGGACATAAATTGTCCCGGTCATTTTATAGATGAAATTACAAAAAAACTGCTCGACCTGTATCGCCTGTTTTTCAACCAAGGTATTCATACCCTGGTCTCGCCACTGCCTGGCCTGACGGAGGAGGACGGAGAATCGCCAACATCCCGATTGCGGCGGTTGGAAATCCTGACTACGCACAGCGATTTCCTGTGCTTCTACGAAAAATACAGCGTCCGCGTCCACTTTTATGGCGATTATCGCCGTCAACTAGCAGGTACGCCTTATGCCTATCTGTCCGGGCAGTTCGAGCGTTTATCCAGGCACACCCGCAAGAACACGGCCCATCGGCTATTTTATGGCCTGTTTACCAGCAACGCCGCCGAAAACATCGCCGACCTCTCGGTGCGGCACTTCATCCACACCGGGCAAATTCCCAACCGGCAGATGATGATGGAACTTTACTACGGGGAAGCCATCGAAGCGGCAAACCTGTTCATCGGTTTCGACACCTTCAACCCAGCTGATTACCCTCTGCTCGATTTTGCCGAGGAAAACCTGTACTTCACCGCCGCCCCCAGTTTTTACCTGGACAAAGACCAGCTGCGGCGCATCTTGCATGACCACCTACACCCGCGTCAGGGGCCCGATTTCGCCCAACTGTCGGAGGGAGAATTGGCGGCGCTAAAAGATTTTTACCACGCCCAGCGCAACACCACCCTGGGGCTGGGTAGTCTGCGGCCCGGCGCATGGGTTTCTCCCCACCAGACCCCACACGCGAAAGCATAATCATCCAACACATCCATCACCCGCGCCAAAACGAGTTCACGCGGGTGGTTTTTCAGTTCCCCGTTGCGGACTTTCTCATACTGACGGGGCCAATACTGACTTAAAAGCGCCAACGGGACGGTTGTCCTCCCCACATTTTCTACCAGCCGCCCAAAGGCGACCTGAACATCCGGCTCTCCCCAGTAGTAGCGGATGCGGTCGCTGAAACTGTATTTGCGTGCCAGGGCCAACTGGCGTTCATCGCCACGGTAATGGCGCTGCCAGTGAACCGGGTTGGCAAGCATGGCCGCTTCCAGCCGTTCCATCAGGTGCGAGCGCTCCTCGGGTGGGAACAGTTCGTTTTCTATCATTGCCAGGGCAAAGGCTGCCTCGCGCAGGGCGAAGGTCAACGCCGGGCCGACCTTGAGAATGGCAAAATGGTCACGCACCAGGGCGCGCAGGGCGGCGGGCGTCTGGTAATCGGTGGAGTGGGCTTCATACACCAGGCCGGGAACGGTCTCAATGAAGCGCGAAAGCGGCGCCGCCGTAGCCGGGTCGTACTCGTGGACGAAATCGTCACCGAACTCGACTCCCGGCTGGACGACCAAAGCGCGGACGCGCTCCCAGGCGGAATCCAACCCCTGGGCGAGAAACGCGCCGCGGGTCAGTTCCAACGTTTGGGCAGCGGCTTCGGGCGTGGTGACGTGCAAATGGTCTTCGCCAGCCTTGGCGCCCCCGGCTGCAGGGACTTCGGAGCCGATGACGTAGCGCACTTCGTGATTCGTAAGTCGTAATTCGTGATTCGTAAGTCGTAATTCGTGAGTGGCTTGTTCGGCCACCTCGGCCAGTTGCACCGTGCGCTGGGCGATGACCTCCACAGGCAGATGGCGCTCACCGCCGAGGGGCATGGAGCAATCCAGGTGAATTTTGGTGAAACCAGCCCGAACAAAGGCGCGCACCAGGTCGACGGCTTTTTGCAGGGCGGTTTCGGGGGGTTCGCTTGCCCAAGGCAGCGGCCCGAGGTGGTCGCCGCCCAAAATCAGACGGCTGCGCGGAAAGCCCAGGCGGTCCGCCATCTCCCGCACGAAGCGGGCAAAGTCGGCCGGGGTCTGACCGGTGTAGCCGCCAAACTGGTTGACTTGGTTGCAGGTGGCTTCGATCAGCACGGGCTGTTGGTGAGTCAGGCCGTGCCGCAGGGCGGCTTCGATGACCAGCGGGTGCGCCGAACAGACGGAGGGAATGCCACGCCGGTCGCCGAAGTGGTGGGAGGCGGTGAGGTCGTCGAGGTAAGTCATGGTAGTCTGCTAGTCTGTTAGTCTGTTAGTCGGTTAGTCTGCTAGTCGGGTGGTCGGGGGGCTACGGTCCACCGGCTACTGTCCACCGTCCATCACCGCGATGGCCTCGTCGAGGGTGGGTTGGGCTGCGATGCCGCCCGCCGATTGCGTGGAGAGCGCTCCGCAAACAGCCGCCAGGCGCAGGGATTGTTCCAACGACCAGCCGTGGAGGAAGCCGTAGAGGAAGCCGGCGTCAAAGGTGTCGCCCGCGCCGACGGTATCCACCACATCCACCGGGATGGAGGGGACGCGGACGGTCTGCTCGCCGCGCACGCCGAGGGCGCCCTCTGCGCCGAGTTTGACAGCCACCCTCCCGGCCAGGTCAGCCAGGCGGCGGGCGGCGCGGGTCACATCGGTTGCGCCAGTCAGGGCGCAGGCTTCGGCTCGGTTGGGCAGGAAGACGTCCACCAGCGGTAGCAGGTCGAGGACGCCCTCCCAGCGTCCGGCTGGGTCCCAGTTGGTGTCGAGGGAGGTGGTGAGACCGAGGGCGCGGGCGCGGCGGAAGAGGTCGGGCAGGCCGGGGCGCAAGGCGTCTTGCAGGAAGTAGGAGGCCACGTGCAGGTGACGGGCGCGACGTAAGAGGTCATCGCTCACCTGGTCGGCGCGCAGGGCGGCGATGGCGCCGGGGAAGGTGAGCATGGCACGGTCGTGGCCTTTGTTCAGGATGACGGTCAGGCCGGTGGACTGATGCGGGTCCACCAGAACGGCGGAGGTATCCACGCCGCGGCGTTCCATTTCCTCGAGCATGAAACGCCCGAAGAGGTCGTCGCCGCAGACGCCGATAAAGGCCACCTTGAGTCCCAGCCGCGCTGCGCCGCAGGCGGTGATGACCGAGGAGGAGCCGACGGTCAGGTGGGCTGAATCCACCCGTTTTTCAACCTGGCCAAACTGGGGTTCAACATCGCCGGAGAGGATGAGGTCGGGGTTGATTTCGCCGGGGAGGAGGAGGTCGAAGGGGTTCATAGGGAGATAGGGAGATAGGGAGATAGGTGGTCAAAGGTTACACAGGACAGGTTATAATCAGGTTATGAAAAGGAAGGCAGATATGTTGCTGGAACAGGTGGCCTCGCAATTGAACATTCCGCCGGAGAAACTGGAGCGCGAGAGTTTGAGAATGTATATTCAACGGCAATTGCGCATCCTGGAGAGCGAGTTGTTCACGCTGGCACAAAAGTACGGTGTGAATAGCGTCCGTGAGCTGGACGAGCGCATCCAGGCAGGGGCTTTCCACGAAGAGCAGGCATTTGAAGATTTCTTTCGCTTTGACCATCTCGAAAGCGAACGGCGCAAATATCAGGACTTGCTGACTTCTTTATGATGCTTTTCCACGCTCTGGCGCGCATTGCTGAAGTTGAATTTGCCGCTATCGTTCTTGAAAGTGCGATCCTGGGGGAGAAGTTGCGGCTTTTTCTTGAAGATGGCAGTTATATTGATGTTTGGATTTCGCATTCCATAGCAGGACGCTTTGGTTTTCATTGGGAAAGGCGTCACCTGGACGGAACCATCTATCGTTACGATAACTTTCCCGATATTGCCTGGCACAGGGTGGAAACGTTTCCGCGCCATTTTCACAATGGTTCACAGAATCAGGTCGAAGCAGCGCCATTTTCACCAGACCTGGAGCAAGGTTTTCGCGAATTTCTCCTCTTTGCAGAAGAAAAATTGAAGCCGAGACCAGGCGGAGTAGGACAAGGCTGAGCCTTGTCCTACCCTACTTTGTACCAATCGAACGGGGCTTCGGTGGTGTAGCACTCCGTCCAGGGGCGGGCGAGGGCCTGGGTGAGAGCGGTCAAGCGGATGAGGCGCTCGCGGGCGGTGGTGCGCAGAAAATCCAGCCGTTCCTGTCCATCCAGGTTGACCGCTTCTTGCCAGACGGCGCGGCCTACCGCCACGCCGCTCGCCCCGGCCTGACAGGCGGCGATGACTTGTTTCAGGTACAGGTCAAACGAGACCGCGGCAGAAAGCACAATCCACGGGGCGCGGCTGGCGGCGTTGAGTTCGGCGCAGGCGGCAGCCCAGTCTGCTTCGGGAGCGTCGGCAGGGAGGGGAAACTCGGCCTTGAGCAGGTCCACGCCGGGGAGGGCGGTCAGGCGGCGGGCGGTTTCGACCACCACGCGGCGCTTCTCTTCGGCAGAGAGTTTCTCGCCCGTGAGTGGATAGGAGAGCGGTTCGAGCATCAGAGCCAGGTCGTGTTGCCGGCACTGGGCGGCGATTTGGGCGGTGAACTCTTCGATTTCGGCGGCGGCGGGCGAATCGGGATGGTAGTAAACGAGCAATTTCGCCATCTGCGCGCCCATGCGTTTGGCCTTTTCCACGCTCCAGCCGGGGATGAGTTGCGCTTTGCGGGCGGTTGGGTCGCCGGTGTAGCCGGTGGCCTCCAGCGCCACAACCAGCCCGCGCTCACCGGGCAGGGCGCCGCTGGCGATGGCCTGTGCGGCGGAGACTTCCGGGTCAAGCAGGACAGCGGTGGCGTGGGCGGCCAGTTGGCGGGTCACGTCCAGTTTGAAGCGGCTGAGTTCGGCATCGTCCTGAAAGCGCGGGTTGGCTTTGCGCAGGTTCTGACGATGGTCGAGGGCCAGGAAGGTGAAGGTGCCGCGCGGCGAGGCGCATTGCTGGAAGGAACGGTATTTGGCGAGGGAGA
>DAOUBQ010000003.1:0-34865 GCA_034432755.1 Anaerolineales bacterium | reverse complement strand
AAAGACGCCTTTTAACCCTTGGCGTTCTTCGCGCTCTTGGCGCTAAAAAATTCAAAATGTGCGGTAGAGAATTTCAGATTTGGAATTGCTGATTGCTGTTGTGAATCCTTGAAACTACGTTATGGTAATGATATAATCATTCCGCTTAAAAAGTATGGCGGCTGTAGCTCAACGGCAGAGCATCACACTGTGGATGTGAGGGTTGTGGGTTCGAAACCCATCAGCCGCCCCAAAGCCGAACACCCTCCCGCGAGGGTGTTTTGTTTTGCGCTTTTTTTGTGCTACACTAACTTCAGTTCAACTACACAAGGAGTCCTCTATGCCGTTCTTCGATGGTTTCAACGCTCGTTTTTTGATTTTTCAAACGCTCAATTGCCTGGTGCTGCTCGCCTGGCTTGGGTTGAGCATGGCTGCCCTGCTAGGGTTGCGAAAAAAGAGCATGAGTGAAACCGCCCGTGTCTTGTGGACGCTGGTCATCCTGGCTATCCCGATTATGGGCGCGGTCTCGTTCTGGATTGTCAGCCCCAAAGATGAGCCAGGGCAGGATAACAGCGTTGGCTAAACCGAAAACGCCTTACGGGTTGTGAAAATCCGTAAGGTGTTTTGTTTGCGATGGAAAATTTGGGGCGAGATTCACAGCTGAGCATTGAGCCAGGCTTCCATGTCTTTGAAAACCTGTTCGCGCTCTGGTTCGTTGAAAACTTCGTGATACAGGCCTTCATATACCTTGAGCGTCTTATTGGGCGTGCTGGCTTTTTCATAAAGCATTTTCGCCCCATCTGGGTTCACCAGCCGGTCGGCGCTGCCTTGTAGCAGGAGGATGGGAAGGTGAATGCTGGCGGCTTCGGTGGTGATGCGCTGCATGGCGGAGAGCATTTCGGCAGCCAGGCGGGCGGTCACTTTGCCAGTGTAAACCAGCGGGTCGTTCACATACGCGCTGACAACCGATGGGTCTCTGGAGATTGTGCTGGCATCCAGCGCAAGCAGGCCGGTTTGGGGCAGGATGGCAGATAGGGCTTTGCCCATCATGATGGTGACGGGGGAGATGTTATCGGCCACTTTGACCGCCGGGGCAGAAAGCACCGCGCCTTTGAGTTCGTCCTGATGCTCCAGAAGGTAAACCGACCCTATCAGTCCGCCCATGCTGTGGCCGACGATGAAAACCGGCTTGCCGGGCTGCCAGCTTTGAATCATGTCGAAATAGGCCTTGAGCGGCTCGGTGAAGTCGCTAAATCGCTCAACAAACATGCGCGTCCCGTCTGATTTGCCGTGACCGATGTGGTCGAGACCATAGACGGCGAAACCGCGCGGCACAAAATAATTGACTACATTTAGGTAGCGTCCGCTGTGTTCCCCTATTCCGTGAACGATGAGCAGGATGGCCTTGGGGTCGCTTTTGGGCTGCCAGTGCTGGTAATAGATGTTCGCGCCGTTTTTGGTTTTGAAACGGTCTTCCGTGTGAATCATGGGGGCACCTCCTTCCTAAAAAGCGATTATAGCATTTTTGACCCATTCAAATTCAATCGTTTAGCCAGCGCATCTGTCTTACCCATCCTTCGGCGCTGGTCTTATTCATCATTCAATGGAGGGCGGCCAGCAATTTGGGCATGGGTTTTTGCGCTGAGAGCAGGATTTTGGCATGTCGGGGATATGGCTGTTAGGCCCATTTTTCGGCCTCTTGTTTCAAACGGACGGGTAACTTCAGGGCATAACGGTCCATAGCAAATGCACTCTGATGGCAGAGTCGCCAACAGCGACCATATTGTCCCTGGTGAGTGTTAATCCTTCAATTTCGGGGGTGTAGGCAAAAACAGATATGCCCGCAGCGCAGCTGCGGGCGTGGTAAGTTCACAGTGATTGGCTTAAATTGGTGGATTCGTTACGCGTACAGGCCCCAATCCAGCGCGGAGGGGTCTTCCATCATCGAGAAATCCCATACTTCCATGCCCATCTCCACCGTCACGGGCATTTTCAGGCCTTCCTGGGCCTTCTGGCGGGTCATATCGACCATCGCCGGGCCGTAGGGGCAGAAGGGCGTGGTCAGAATCATTTTCAGGCGGGCGGTGCTATCTTCGATGGTAATATCGCGCACCAGCCCCAGTTGGATGATGTTCATGCCGATTTCGGGGTCCACCACTTCCGAAAGTTTCTCGCGTGCCGGTTCCACCATCTCCGGGTGGGTATCGTGGATGCTCCACTTGATGATATTCAGGGATTCTTCACTCATGGAAGGCTCTCCATTGCGGGATTTTTGACAACATAGGTGCAGTGCGCCGCACCGCTCAAAATACACTGGATTTTGTTGGCTGGAATCGCCAGCATTTTCGAAATCAGGGTTTGGTCTACCGCGCAAACTTCAGGGTGTGTCTGGCCGACCTGTAAATAGGGGCAGGTGATTTCGTGGATGTGATATTCGTCGCCTTTTTTCTCCCACTCGACGACGAAGCCCTCCGCCGCGAGCAGTTCTTTGACCGTTTCGAGGCGTTCTTCCACGTTCAAGCCCTGCAACTGTTCCTGGTGTTCTTCTGCCAGGCCGGTGGCGACTTCTTTGAACAATTCGCCCACCACCGGGCCGGGCAGGGTCTCTTTCATTTGGGTCAGCAAGCGGGTGGTCAGGCGCAGGTAGCGGGTGGGAAAGCGTTCCAGCCCGTCTTCGGTGAGAAAGTAGACCAGGCGCGGGCGCCCGACCCCGTGCCGTTCTTCTTCGGCATCCACCAAGCCTTCTACCTGTAAATTGGTCAGATGGTGGCGCACTGAAATTGGGTTAATGCCGACTGCTTCAGCCAATTCGTTAATGGTGGTGCGCGGTCGGCGCAGCAAGGTTTGTAAAATCCGGTCGCGTGTGCTTTTCATACTCTCTCTGTTGGATTTGTAACCTGAGTATTGGTTTACTTTGCAAGAGTGCCTGCAGCAAAGCGAGTTACAGATTCCAAACTAGAGTATATCAGTCCCGTTTGGGTTTGTCAATAAAGTAGATAAATATCATAAATATTTGGCTTACCAATTGGTTGAGGTTTCATATCCCCATTTCACCAGCACCTGCCCGGCAACTTCTTTGAAGGCCTGCCGATTGTGGGTGGTGAACATGTTGCGCCAGTTGCCGGCTTTGCCTTTGGGCAGAAAACTGGCAATATCGCCCGCCCGCCGGGCCTGCCACTCCTCGTCGAGATTCTGGTTCATCTCGTTTTTGACTTCGATTTCGAGGGCAGGGTCAACCTGAACGCCAAGAAAGGCCCAGAGTTTGGTCATTTCGGCAAATGGGTGGGCGAGCAAATCTTCGTAACGCAAGGAGAAGTAAGAGCCAGGGTAAAGCCGTTTGGCCTCGTTGTCAATTTCGGTCAGGTCATCGGCCCAGCGCTGGCCAATTTCACGGATGAAGGTATCTGTGAAAATGGAACGGCGGCCATCGGTGAAGGGTGACTGGTCGCGTTTCAGGTCTTCGAGAATGCGTCGGTCTTCGCTGGTCAGGAATTTGGAGTCTTCAACGAAGTTGCGAAAGCGCTCCGAAATCAAGACATCCCGCCCGTCGCGGACGATGTAAATGAGTTTGGCGTCGGGATAAACGGCGTGCGTGTCACGCACGACCTGTCCGTGAATGGTGGAGGAGGGGCTTTTGTCGCCGACGATTCTCTTACCTTCACGGGCGGCTTCGCGCTCCATGATGAAATCGGCGGCGGCGCGCATCACCAGCGGCGATAGGTCGCGGCCTCCGTTCCAGCGGTTGGATTTGCGCGAGAGCCACTCGGCGGCTTCGGGAGTATCCACCAGTGATTTGAGCATGGGGGCGCGGGTGAAGAAGTGCGCCTGGTAGTTGCAGTGGACTTCGGGATGCAGGCGCGTCAGACGCATCAGAATCGTTGTGCCAGAGCGGGCATGTCCCATGATGAAAAATTTTTCGCGCGGGAAGAACTGTTTAATCTCGGCCACTTCCTCATCGGTGATGTCCGGGATGGGGGTGCGTTTTTTGTCAGAGTCGTTCCCTTGCAGCAGGATGCGGGCGGCAGATTTGATGCGGGAAAGAAATTGCATTGACTTCTCCACGAATGTACGCGAATTTGAGTTTTACCGTTTCTAATTTAACATCTTTCCCGCATTATACAACGGCTGGAACCCGTCTGCCGCTTCCAAGTCAACATCCAGCTCCGCTTTCCTCTATACGATTGCATAACTGTCGTATAATTCACCTCCCGCCGCATGTATCGCAAGAACGTGACGGCGCGTAATTCCCTTTTCTATCCACCGGCGCAGGGGATGTTGCCGGACGGACTCTACCACTCACCGGAGGGTACCCATGTCTACTCCAACTGTTGTTTCTGGTCTTTCCGCGCGAAAGAAAGTGACCACGCTTACCTTTCGCCAGAAAAAAGAGCGTGGTGAGCCGATTACCATGCTCACCGCTTACGATTATCCCACTGCCCTGGCGCTCGACCAGGCCGGGATAGATGCTATTCTGGTTGGTGATTCGCTTGGCATGGTGGTGTTGGGCTACGAAAACACCCTGCCCGTGACGATGGAGGAAATGCTCCATCATGCGCGGGCCGTCTCGCGCGGCGCGAAGAGTGCTTTGCTGGTGGGCGACATGCCGTTTATGTCGTACCAGGTTTCGGTGGAAGATGCGCTGCGTAACGCGGGCCGCTTTCTTCAGCAGGGCGGTATGGATGCCGTCAAGCTGGAGGGCGGGCGTGAGCGGGTTGAGGCCATCCGCGCGATTGTGGGGGCCGGAATTCCGGTGATGGGCCACTTGGGGCTGACCCCGCAGTCCATTCATCAGTTGGGTGGATTCCGCGCCCAGGGCAAAACAGCCTCAGCGGCGCGGCGGCTGCTTGAGGACGCGCTTCTGCTCGAAGAAGCCGGGTGCTTCAGCATTGTGCTGGAGGCGGTGCCCGCCCGGCTGGCCCAATTTCTCTCGCAGCGGCTTTCGATTCCCACCATCGGCATTGGTGCAGGGGCCGGCACAGACGGCCAGGTGTTGGTGACGCATGACCTGCTGGGCCTGTTCGACCGTTTTACGCCCAAATTTGTCAAGAAATACGCCAGCCTGCACGCCGAAATGCAGAAGGCGTTCACAGCCTACATTGCCGATGTGCAGGAAAAACAATTCCCGGCAGAAATGCACGCCGTTGATATGGCCGATGAGGAATGGCAGGCCTTCCTGGTCGAGGTGGAAGTCCTCAAGGGGGTGTGACATGAAAAAGGTCTTGATTGTCGGTACGGGCGCGCTGGCGACGTTGTTTGCGGCGCGGCTGGCGGCGGCTGGCAGCCCGGTGACGATGCTGGGGACGTGGAAAAACGCCCTCGAAGCTCTTAACCGGGATGGGGCGCGGTTGGTCACTGCCGAGGGAGTCGAGATGCGCTGGCCGGTTTGGGCGACGGATGACCCGTCAGGTTGTACCGATATAGACCTGGCGCTGGTGCTGGTGAAATCGTGGCAGACCCAAGAGGCCGCCCAAAAACTATTGGACTGCCTGCCCGCCTCGGGGCTGGCGGTCACGTTTCAGAACGGACTCTGCAACCACGAGATTTTGGCCGGGGCGCTGGGCGAGGCGCGGGCGCTGTTGGGCGTTTGTACCTACGGGGCGACCTTGCTTGGGCCAGGGTTGGCGCGCTCTGGTGGGGAAGGTATTCTCTCCCTTGAAGCGCACCCTTGCAGCGGGGAGGTGGAAGGCCTGTTACGCGGGGCCGGCTTTCGGGTGGATATCGTCCGCGATGCAAATGCCTTGGCCTGGGGCAAACTGGTCATCAATGCGGCCATTAATCCGCTCTCGGCTCTGCTTCGCGTGCCAAACGGCGAACTACTCCATCGGCCGGCGGCGCGGCGGTTGATGGCTGCTCTGGCGAGCGAGGCGGCGGCGGTGGCGGCGGCAGATGGGGTGAATTTGCCCTTTGCCGACCCGGTGGCGGCGGTGGAGGATGTGGCGCGGCGGACGGCGGCCAATTGCTCCTCTATGTTGCAGGATGTGAAGCGCGGGGCGCGCACTGAAATTGATTCGATTTGCGGAGCCGTAACTCGCGCGGCGCAAAAGCGCGGCGTGCCTGCGCCGGTCAATTGGACGATGTGGCAATTGGTGAGTGCTTTGCGCAGGGCATAAAAACAGGCGCGAATCATGGTAATATCCGCACAGTTTCCTTTGCGGAGGTCAGAATGCGTCGTGCTGTGTGTGTGTTGCTGTTGTGGGTATCTTTATTGGCTCTGCCTGGCCTGGCCCGGGCGCAATCGGCGGTGGTGTTGGAGAGCCTGAATATCCAGCTTTGGCCCGATTTTGACCAGCCCTCGGTACTGGTGTTATACGATTTGGTTCTCTCTGGTGGGACCTCGCTGCCCGCTCAGGTCAATATTCGGATGCCCGCCGGGGCGCAATTGTTTGCGGTTGCCAGGGAGGAAGATGGCAATCTGGTGAACGTGGATCATGATTCACCTGTGCAAGAGGGAAATTACAGTGTGGTTACGTTTGTGGTGACCGACCGGCTCACATACCGGGTGGAGTTTTACATCCCGTATGTGCGGCAAGGACAAACACGCAGTTTCATTTACACCTGGCCGGGTGATTACGCAGCGGCTTCGTTTCGCATGGTTTTGCAAGAGCCAATTGGCGCAACCAATGTGGTGACAGAACCGGCTATGACCAGCCTGGGAACCGGTGCGGATGGATTTGTGTATCGCGCGTTTACCTCTCAAAACCTTAAGGCGGGTGAACGGATTGCGCTCAAGGTCAGTTATGACAGCACGCGTTCTGAAACGTCGATGGATAAGCCTCAACCTGCTTCTTCGCTGGAGCCATCCCCCCCGTTTCTGTCTTTTCTGCCCTGGATTTTGGGCGGGTTGGGGCTGGCGCTTATTTTGGGGGGCGGGGTGTGGTACTGGCTTTCGGGCCGCTCCAGCAGTGGAGCAATGGGCCGCGCGCGCAAGCGGCACGCTACCCAGCCTGAAGATGTCCCTGCCGATTCGGCGTATTGTCCCCAATGCGGTAAGCGTGCCCAGCCCGGCGACCGCTTTTGCCGGGCTTGTGGTACGAAATTGAGATTGTAGCCTTGCAAGTTTTGGCAACCATGCTCTGCTTTGCAACAACGCCCCGTCAGGGGCGTTGTTGTTCCATTTGGCTGGCAGCCGTATCGCTCTTTCATGGTTTATGGAGAACCATTGCTTCTGTATATGACGTTAGATAAGATTTTCTAATAGATTGGGATTACTTTAGTCTGCTTGCATGATGACAGGTAACACTTGTGAAGGTTATGATTTGTCATTACCCTCAAATCTGATACCCCAATCTCATTTTACCTGGGAGAATGTGATATGAATCAATCTGCTTTTTGGAAGGCGATGGCTTTGTTGGGTTTGGCGATGCTCTTTGTGGCCGGGTTAGGAATTCTGCTGGCGGCCCCCAGCGGACCGGTGCGGGCAGCAGAAGCACAGCAAGGCAGCCCGACGGATGCCTGCGTGAACTGCCATGCGGATGTATATACCCGCTGGAGTCAGAGCAAGCACGGGGCGGAGGCCACCAATTGTTTTGTCTGTCATAAACTGGGCGAAGGCGAGGGGGCGCACCCCACAGTCAATTATTTGAATTTGACTGAAGCAGAAACCTGTGACACTTGCCATGTTGATATCAAGAATGATTGGATGACCAGCAAACATGGTGAGCGCGGCATGGGGTGTGTAACCTGCCACGAGCCACATTCGCAGATGCAAAAACTGGTTGGTGAGAACACAAGCACTTGTGAAAACTGTCACCGCAACCAGATGGAGGCCGTGCACGGCTCGACTCATGGCGCGGCTGGTCTGACTTGCTTTGATTGTCACATGGGCCCTCAGGTGGGGCATACGTTTATTTCTGAAATTTCTACTTGCCAGTCCTGCCACTCAGACATTCATGAGGCCAACAGCCTGGTTCGCGGCGTTTCAATCACCCCTGTCTCGCCAGAAGTTAAGCCGCGCGCGGTTGAATCCGTTCAGCCTGAGCGGGGCGGCGTTAATCTTCCCACCTGGTTGTTCTTCATCGTTGGCATGGGCATGGGCGGCGGTGCGGTTTGGGTGTTGATTGAGCGTGAGTTGGACGTCAACAATGGCAATGGCAAAGCAGCCAAACAGGAAGAAGCGAGTTCGGAGGTGCGCGATGAAAAAGACTCGCAACACAAATAAACCGCAAGATGAAAATGCCGTCTCGCGGCGCGATTTTTTGAAACTGGCCGGTGGCCTGACCGCGGCGGTCGGTTTGACCCAGTTTATCAGCCTCCATTCCCTTGCCAGCCCGCTCAAAGCCGAGAGTGGCGGAGAGGGCGGCGTGAAGTGGGGCATGTTAATTGACATCAACAAGTGCATTGGCTGCAATTATTGCACATACGCCTGCCAGGCCGTCAACAACCTGGCCGATGACATGCTCTATAACGTCGTTTTGACCGAAACAACCCAAAACCGCACCGAATATTTCCTCTCGCGCCCCTGTATGCAGTGCGCCGAAGCGCCCTGTGTGCATGTCTGCCCGGTTCAAGCGACGTACTACCGAGAAGATGGCATTGTGGCAATGGATTACAACCGTTGTATTGGCTGCCGCTATTGCCAGGTGGCCTGCCCGTATGATGCGCGCGTCTTTAACTGGCGGGAGCCAATTGCCAAAAGCGAACTTTCGCCTACCTTTGGCGTGCAGGAAGTCCCCAACCGGCAGCGCGGCGTGGTGGAAAAGTGCCATTTCTGCTCCCATCGCATTGATGATGGCCTGGCGCGTAAGTTGACCCCCGGCGTAGACCAGCAGGCGACCCCGGCCTGCGTGGTGGCCTGCCCGACCGGAGCGCGCGTCTTTGGTGACCTGAATGACCCCCAAAGTCCCATCTCCAAAGCGCGCGAGGAAGCCCGTGTTACCCTGCGCTTGCGCGAAGAACTCAGCACCGAGCCGCGTGTCTATTACATCCCGCCCGATTCGGCCTATAAGCCGCCTTTCCACATGGGAGAATAAATTATGCAGGCCATTGTTCATTACCCCAAAATTCGCATTGGGAAACTTTCGATAGACATTTTCCCCTACTGGATTGCTGTGCTGCTTGGCCTGATTGCCTTTGGCTTAGTTGGCGCCTATATTGTCCTCACTCAGGGTTTGCACGTTACCGGGCTTTCCAACAAAGTCCCCTGGGCCTTCTGGATTACGATTGACCTTTCTTCGATTGCGCTGGGAGGCAGCGCTTTTGTCTTCGGCGTCATTGTGCATCTGTTGCGCATTAAACGCTTTGAAGTGGTTGGCAAACTGGCTATCTTGCTGGGCTTTTTGGGTTACTCAACAGCGGGTATGGTCTTGCTGTTTGACCTGGGTAAGCCGTTCCGCTTCTGGCATCCAATCGTATACTGGCAGCCCCACTCCCTGCTATGGGAAATTACGATGTGCGTGGTGCTGTATTTGATGGTCTTGATGGCCGAACTGTTGCCAATTGTGCTGGAGCACCCCGGCATCTGCAATAACGTCCTGACACGGCGTTTTGCTGTGTTCTGCAAAGTCCGAAACGCCCTGGTTTGGCTGGCCGAAAAACTGCACGCTATAAGCCCGGTATTGGCGGTCATTGGGCTTTCGCTATCCCTGTTGCATCAGGCTTCGCTGGGCGCGACCTATTCAGTGCTATCCGGGCGCGGGCTGTGGTTCAACCAATCGGCGCCGGTGCAGTTCGTCCTTTCGGCTGTAGCGGGCGGCGTGGCCTTGCTCTTTTTCTTGAGCATTGTCGTCTTCCGCATTATGCGTCCCGGCCAGGTGAAGGATGATGTGTTTTACGACCTGGCGCGCATTTCTGGCGCGGCCACTTTGCTTCTGACCTATTTGCGCGTGTGGGATTGGGCCGTGACCAACTACTACAGCTTTGATCGTGAAGTGGCCCTGCAAACCCAGCTGCTCGACACGATTGCCCCGTATTCGCTCACTTTCTGGTTAGGACAGGCGCTGCTGCCGGCCCTGGCAGGCGCGCTGCTCCTGGCGGCCAAACGGATTCGCAGTTTTCGGGTTTTGTTGGCGCTGGCGACCATCCCAATTTTCAACGCCATTCTGATGCGTTGGAACTACAACTTCGCCGGGCTGATTGCTTCGATTTCCTACGACCCGTTTACGCCTACGGTGATACTGAACTCTTACACCCCCACCTGGGTTGAGTTTGCCGTTGGCGGCATGGTCATTTCTTACTGGCTGCTGCTTTTCTCTCTGGCGGCCCGCTACCTGCCCTTTGAGCGGCAGCATCAGGGCGAGGCTCACGCACAGTAGGATTTTTACCGATTTTTTGCCCCCATGACCCGCAGGCTTGCCCGCTTGCGGGCCATGTTTTGAATTCGGAAAAAACGGTTAAAAAACAGGACAAAAATGATGGCTTTTTGTGACATTTATCATTACAAATCAGGCAGCACTTTTCAGTATTCGTTAATCTGGCTATGTATAATCCTTAAGTAGTTATCTTCATCAAAAGGAGTGAAACATGGCCCAATCCCCGCGCACCAAGTTTATTTTAGGCGGCGTACTTATTTTGGCTGCAGTGGTTTACCTGATTGTTTCATCTACTCAGGCTAGCGCGCAGTATTTTATGACCATCGAAGAGCTCAATGCCAAAGGGCAAAGTGTTGTTGGCAAGAATGTGCGCGTCTCCGGCGCAGTTCTTGGCGAAACCATTAACTATGACCCGCAGTCGCTCACGCTTTCGTTTACGGTAGCGCACGTCACCGGCGACAATGCCGAAATTGAGGCCCAAGGCGGCCTGGCTGAAGTTCTCTACCAGGCCACCATTGACCCCAACCGTCCGCGCATTCAGGTTGTGTATCACGGACCCAAGCCCGACCTGTTGCGCAACGAAGCCCAGGCCATTATGACCGGCAAAATGGGCGAAGACGGCATTTTCTATGCCGATGAATTGCTCCTAAAATGCCCCACGCGTTATGAGCAGGCCATTCCGGCGCAATCTGAAGGATAGGAAAATCTCATGATTGCTGAGTTTGGTTTTGGAGTTCTGGTTGTTACTTTTCTCACTGCGCTATATAGCATCGGCGCAGCCCTGTATGGTCATTTTTCTAAACGACAGAAGTGGGTGGAGAGCGCCCGCCTGGCCATGCTGCTCACCTTCCCGCTCCTGACCCTGGCCTCGCTGACCCTTATCTACCTGCTTGTCAGTGGCGATTTCAATGTGAAGTTCGTATACGAAGTTACCAGCCGTGCTATGCCGACCTACCTGAAAGTGACCGCGTTGTGGGGTGGGCAAGCTGGCTCGCTTCTGTTTTGGTCATGGCTCATGTCGGCCTTCGCCACCGCTGTTACCTTGCGCAAATGGGAACGTGACCGCGAATTTTTACCCTGGGTGATTTTCGTTTCTAGCCTCACCATTGCTTTCTTTTTAGGGTTGAATATTTTTTTTGAGAACCCCTTTGCCCGGCTCTGGCAAACCTTCAACAATATAGAAGCCTACACCTTTCGGCCAGCCAATGCCATGCCGTTCACAGTGCAGGATGGGCGCGGCCTGAACCCTCTATTGCGGCATCCGGGCATGATTATCCACCCGCCCATGCTCTACCTGGGGTTTGTGTCTTATGTTATCCCCTTTGCCTTTGCAATTGCCGCCCTTATCACCGGGCGCACCGATGACCGCTGGATTCGCCTCACCCGCCGCTGGTCGCTGGTTGCCTGGCTGTTTCTCTCGCTTGGGCTGGTGCTGGGCGGGCGCTGGGCCTACGACGTATTGGGCTGGGGCGGTTACTGGGGCTGGGACCCGGTGGAAATTGCCGCCTTTATGCCCTGGCTCACTGGCACAGCCTTTTTACACTCGGTCATGATTCAAGAAAAGCGTGGCATGCTCAAGCACTGGAATATGATGCTCGTCATCCTGACTTATGCCCTGGTCTTATTTGGCACTTTCCTGACCCGCTCCGGTGTTTTGTCCTCTGTCCATGCCTTTGCCCAGAGTGAAATTGGGCCGTCTTTCTTTATCTTTATCGGTCTGACCTTTGCGGCCTCGATTGCCCTGCTCATTTACCGCTGGGATTCGCTCAAAGCCGAAGGCCAAATGCACTCCATGTTCTCGCGCGAGGCCCTGTTCTTGCTCAACAACCTGCTCTTTATGGGCATTCTGGTCATTTGTTTCTGGGGCGTAATTTCGCCGCTGATTACTGAACTATTGACCGGCTCGAAGGTGACCGTCGGCCCACCCTACTACGAGCGTGCTACCGGGCCGTTGTTTGCCCTGCTGGTCTTGTTGATGGGTGTTGCCCCGCTCTCGGCCTGGGGACATACCGCCATTAAGAATATCGTCGCCCAAAACGGCCTCGACCTTGAAAAACGCTACATACTCGGCATCGCCAAACTGATGTGGAAGCCAGCCATCCCCGCCGTTTTGGTGCTGATTGGCCTGCTCGTGGCGGGAATCACCAATATTTACGCCCTGATTGGCCTGACTTTCGTCGCGCTCACGGCCTCCATCACCCTCTATGAGTTCTGGCGCGCTGCCAGCGCCCGGGCCCGCGCTCAGAGCGAGAACCTGTTTGTTGCCTTGTGGCGATTGGCTGGGCGCAACCGCCGCCGCTATGGCGGGTACACCATCCATCTGGGCGTGATTCTGATGGCGATAGGCGTCATCGGCATCGAAATGTTCCAAACCGAAACCCAAAAAAGCCTGGCGATTGGCGAAAGCATCCAATTGGCCGGTTACACCGTTCGCTACGATTCTCTGGCACAATTCCCAGCCAGCGACGGGCGCTGGGTGACGCGGGCCGTGATGAGCGTCTTCAGGGATGGGCAGTTCGTCACCGAGTTATATCCGCGTTATGATGTCTACTCGGATGGCCAGCCGATGACCATTCCTGGCGTGCGCTCCACCCTGGCCGATGACCTGTATGTCCTGCTGGTCAACTGGGAGGGCGTGACTTCGCAAATCGCGCCGTTCAAGGTCTATCACAACCCGTTGGTCAACTGGCTGTGGTTGGGCGCATTTGTGTTTATTTTTGGCACACTCATTGCCGCCTGGCCAGAAGAAGAACGCGAGGTCGTTCCTTTGCAGGTGCGCAGTGCGAAAGCCGTTTACCAGCCAGGTGATTAACGGATGCTGCGCAGTTTTTCCGTAGCGCGACATTCATGTCGCTTGAAAATGCGAGGGATTGCACTTTTCCAAATTATTCTAGCAATCCAGAGACAGGGTTTCGTACCACGATACATCGTTCCCGCATGGGAATACATGCCGCTCACCATATCTTGGGCGCCTGTGCCAAAGGCGAGATAAATCTCGCGCTACGCGGTTGCTCGATTAATTGTTAATTGCTCAATCTTGCGTCACTGCGCAAGGTGAGAGATTAAGTCAATATTCAGTGGTCCTTAATCAGTGTTGTGTTTAACGAGGAAGTTGTTGCGCAGCCCGGCCGCGAAAGAGAACAAAATTTTTCAAAAAAATCTCCACGAGCGATATTCCTATGAAGAAAACGATGTTTGTTTTGACGCTGCTACTCATCATCACCCTGACTTGGGCTGGCACGGCCTCGGCGCAAGACGCCAACCCGCCCACAGATGATGAAGTGAATGCCATTGCCAAAGAATTATTCTGCCCGGTCTGCGAGAATACGCCGCTCGATGTCTGCCCAACCGAGGCTTGCAAACAATGGCGCGAATTAATTCGTCTCAAACTCTCCGATGGTTGGACCGAAACCCAAATTAAACAGTATTTTGTTGACCAATACGGTGCGCGGGTGCTATCGGAGCCGCCGCGCCAGGGCTGGTATTGGTTGATTTACATCGTGCCGGTTGTACTGTTACTTTTGGGCGTTTACATCCTGTTCCGCGCCTACCAATCTATGCGCGCAACCGCTGCGGCGGAGGTTGTCACCATCCAAGCGGTGAAACAGACCTCAGCGAGCCAGGACAACGAGTACCTGCGCCGGGTAGAAGAAGAACTCAAAAAACGCGATTAAGCCTGAACGTCCTGAAGGCTTTCGTCATTCATGAAAGTCGTTTGAAGAAGCCCTCGGAATGATTCTTAGGATGAGGAGAAATCTATGTCTGAGATGAACGTTGCGCCACGCCGGGGAGTGCCGGTTTGGGCGCAGGTGATTGTGTGGGTGGGGTTAATCGGCTTGCTGATCATTGTGGCCCTCGGCCTGCGCCGCGCCCAGCAGGGAACCATCCAGCCGGGGGAGACCGTTCCCGATTTCGCGCTGACCCTGTTCAGCGGGTACGAATACGAAGGCCGCAGCGAGGTCAAATTTTCCGACTTTCGCGGCAAGGTGGTGGTGGTTAATTTTTGGGCATCGTGGTGCAAACCCTGCGAACAAGAAGCCGCAGAATTGGAATCGGCCTGGCGCTCATACCGCGAGAGCGGCGAGGTCATGTTCCTGGGCATTGATTATGTGGATACTGAACCCGAAGCGCGCGGCTACCTGACCAAATTTAACATCACCTACCCCAACGGCCCCGACTTGGGGACGCGCATTTCGCAATTTTTCCGCATCAAGGGCGTGCCTGAAACCTATTTTATTGACCGCGAAGGCAAACTGGCCTATGTGCAGGTTGGGCCTTTTACCTCCGAGACGCAAATTCACGCCATCCTTACCCCTTTGCTGAACAAATAGAGGCTCTATGGAACCAGGCGCAATTTTTCTCGCTTTGGCGGTGCTGGTGCTGGTTAGCCTGTTCGTCAGCCGCCCCTTCATAGAAAGTCGCCGCGCGTATGCGATTTCGGCGGAAGAACACGAACTCTCACATCTGCTGGCTGAGCGCGATAGCCTGATTACTGCCTTGCAGGAACTTGATTTCGACCACGTTTTGGGCAAAATTCCGGTGGAGGATTATCCCAACATGCGCGCCGCGCTGCTGGCCCACGCCGCCGATGTGTTGCGGCGGATTGATGAACTCCAGCCAGCCAAAACACCTGCGGTTGGCGATGCCGAAAGCCGGGTGGAGGCGGCCATTGCCGCCCGCCGCGCCGACGCCTCCGCTGCCGCCAAGTTCCCCACCAGTGCGCCCACTGACGATGACCTCGAAGACCGCCTTGCTGCCCGCCGCGCCCAGCGTAAAGAAAAATCGGGCGGTTTTTGCCCCAACTGCGGCAAGCCCGTGCTGCGCTCCGACCGCTTCTGCCCCTCCTGCGGCAAGGCGGTCAGGTAATTCTTCATTCCCTCACCCCCTAATTCTTTAATTCCCTCATTCGCTCATGCGTCTTCCATCTTTCCTCCTTCTCTCTCTGCTCTTCCTTCTCACCGGTTGCATTTCACTGGCCGAGGATATCACCCCGCCGCCTAATTATGTTGCTCCCACGCCTGCGCCGACCCTCGCGGCAGACGTTTTCCCGGCCTCCGCCCCGAATGTGGACAGCGGGGCCGCCATCTACGCCCAAAAATGCTCTCCTTGTCACGGCCCCACTGGTCAGGGCGATGGAGCGCAGGCGGCCAATTTGCCCAATGGCGCCCCCGCGCTGGGCAAAGCCGATTTTGCTTTCGACAAATCTCCCGCCCGTTGGTATCAAATCGTTACGCAGGGCAATCTCCAAAACTTCATGCCGGGTTTCTCCAGCCTGAGCGACCAGCAACGCTGGGATGTGGTGGCTTATGCGCTCTCGCTGAGCGCCCCCGCTGAGCAAGTGCAAGCAGGCAAAGCGCTTTACGAGGTCAACTGCGCGGAATGTCATGGCCTGGACGGGCGCAAGCTGCCCCAGTCCAGTCTCGACAATCAGCAACGGATGGCCGCACGCTCGAACCAGGAATTGGCCGCCCTTAGCCAGAAGGGCATTCCGCCCGCCATGCCCGCCGCCAATCTCTCAGATGCCGATGCGGCGGCTCTGGCAGCATACCTTCGGACCTTTACTTTTGCTCCTGCAGAGAACGTGGCAGCCGCTTCTACGCCGCAACCTGTTGCTGCTGAAACATCAGAAGCCGCTGAATCTGCTGCCCCGGCGTCTGACGTGCAGCGCGGGACGATTAGCGGCATCATCACCAATGGCTCTGGCGGTCGGGTGCCAGCCGGGTTGCCTGTCACCCTGCACACGTTTGTTCACGACTTGGCGACCCAGCAGTTTACCGAAGGCGAATCGCGCCAAACGACCACTTCATCTCAGGGCGCTTTCCAATTTACCGACTTGCCGCTCTCGCCAAGCGATGCTTATTACGTTTCGGTGGAATATGATGGCGTCATTTACGAATCTGCCTCTGCCATCCCCGCCCAAGACGGCTTGCAAAAGTATGACCTGCCCATTATCATCTATGACACCACTACTGACACCTCCGGCCTGGCAATTTCCACCGCCCACATTCTGCTCGATTATTCTCAGCCGGGCATTATTCAGGTTGTGGAATTTTTTGTCTTTGCCAACATAGGCGATAAAACCATTGTCGCTGCCGAAGCAGGCCAGCCGGTGATTGAAATTCCGCTGCCGGCTGGCTACCAGAATTTGCAGTTTGAGAACGGCGTGCTGGGAGGGCGATTCATTCAGACGGCAGCCGGGTTTGGTGATACCCTCCCCATTCCACCGACCGACAGCCAGCGTCAGACTTCTCTCGTCTTTGCGTTTGACATGCCCTATCAGGCCGATTCATCGCCCTGGGCCGGGCTGTTTGGCGGCCAAAAATTTGAGCTGACCCAAACCTTCAATCTTAAAACAGCTGCCCTCAACCTGCTCGTGCCGCAAGGGGTTAAGGCCGAAGGCCAAACCCTGGTAGATGGCGGCGCGCAGAACATGGGCAACGGTTTCACTTTCCAGTTATACCGGGCGGGCAGTCTTGAAGCCGGGCAAACCTTTACCGCCCAAATCTCTGGCACGCCTGCCGCAACCACATCTACTGTCTCTCAATCGGGTGATTCGCGCACCAACCTGGTCATTGGCATTGGCGCGTTTGGGGTTGTTCTCATTTTAGCCGGGGTCTTTTTCTACTGGCGCGACCGTCAGAAAGAACCAGAGGATGATGAGGAAGACCCTGAAGAAATGAGCGAAGAGGACATCTTGGACGCCATCATTGCCCTCGATGACCAGTTCCGCGCCGGAAACATCTCTGAAGAAGCCTACCAGGAACGCCGCGCCGAACTTAAAGCCATGTTGCGCAATTCGTAATTCGATATTTGAGCATCGAATATCGAAAATCTAACATCGAATATCGAACATGATTGAAGTCAGAAAACTCGTCAAACGCTTTGGGCTAAAAAATGTCCTGCGCGGGCTGAATTTCGATGTCCAGGCCGGGGAGTTTGTGGCCCTGCTGGGACCAAACGGCGCCGGGAAGACCACTTTCCTGCGCATTTTGGCCTCGCTCTCGCGCCCCAGCCTGGGGCAGGTCAGCGTGGCCGGGTACAAACTCCCGGCCCAGGCCGCCGCGGTACGCCGCCGGCTGGGCGTCGTCTCGCACCTGCCGCTTCTGTATGGCGACCTGACGGCCGAGGAAAATCTACAATTCTACGGGCGTATGTACGACCTGCAAAACATCGAATCGCGCATCGCTGATGTGTTGGACATGGTGGGTCTCTCGGCCCGCCGCCGCGACCTGGTTCGCACCTTCTCACGCGGGATGCAGCAACGGCTGGCGATTGGACGCGCCGTGCTGCACGACCCAGATGTGATGTTGTTCGACGAACCCTACACCGGCCTCGACCAAGACGCCTCCGAAATGCTCGACGAAGTGCTGAAAAACGTGGCCGCCGCCGGGCGGACGGTGGTGATGACTTCTCACGACCTGGCTCGTGCCGAAGACCTTGCCACCCGTTTCGATGTCCTCTCGCGCGGTGTGATCGCTGCCTCGGCCTCGCGCGCCGAACTCGAACGCTCCAACTTGTTGACCTTCTATAAACAGGCGTTAGCAGGCTGATATGACGACACACATGCCTTCCTCCGGCTCGTCTGCCTCCACATCCGTTCGGCTGCCCGTTCCGTCATCTGCTGCCTATTTCCGCGCCGTCCTTGCTGTTACCTGGAAAGACCTGGCCGCCGAACTGCGCTCGCGCGAACTGCTCTCGGCAATGCTGGTTTTTTCGGTGCTGGTGCTGCTCATTTTTTACTTTGCCCTCGAACTGGATATCAAAGCCCGCATGGACATCATCGCCGGGGCCTTGTGGGTCACGTTTGCCTTCGCCGGGACGCTCGGCTTGAACCGCTCAATGGCTATCGAAAAAGACCGCGGCTGTTTTGATGGCCTCCTGCTGGCTCCGGTGGACCGCTCGGCCATTTACTTTGGAAAAGCCATCAGCAACCTGGCTTTCATGCTCGTCGTCGAAGCAATCGTCTTGCCGCTCTATAGCGTGATGTACAACGTCAACCTGTTCCATCCTGGGCTGCTCAGCGTCACCCTGCTTGGCTCGGTTGGTTACGCCGCTGTAGGCACGCTGCTCGCGGCGATGTCGGTGCAAACCCGCACCCGCGACGTGCTATTGCCCATCCTGCTCTTCCCGGTCATCATCCCCGTGCTGGTGGCCGCCGTCAAAGCCTCCAGCGGATTCCTGACCGGCCTGGAGTGGAGCGAGATTGCCCCCTGGGTTAACATCTTGCTTGTCTACGATGTCATCTTTATTGCCGTTGCGTTTATGGTATTCGATTTTGTTGTGGAAGAGTGAAGTAAGTCCTCATCCTCATTCGTAATTCCTAACTCATAACGCGCAAGGAGTGCTATGCCTGCCCAACCCCGTCTTTTGCAAGCCCTCAATATCCTCTCCGTCCTCCTGCTGGCCGCTGCTACCGTCATGGTCTTTGCCTACGCCCCCATCGAGCGGGTGATGGGCGCGGTGCAGAAGGTGTTCTACTTTCACGTTGCCACCGCCTGGGTGGGGATGATTGGCTTTATCATTGCCGCCATCGTTGCCATTCTTTATCTGGTCACCAAAGACCTGAGGTGGGACGCCATCAACGTGGCCGCCGTTGAAATCAGCCTGGTGTTCTTCTTCATCGCCATTGTGCTTGGTTCGATTTGGGCGCGCCCGGCCTGGGGAACCTGGTGGACCTGGGAGCCGCGCCTGACCACCGCCGCCATCCTGGAAATGATTTACCTGGCCTACCTGCTCCTGCGCCAGGGCATAGAAGACCCGGAGCGCCGCGCCCGTTTTGGGGCAGTTTACACCATTGTCGGCGGACTCAGCGTTCCGCTGACCTTCGTCTCTATTCGCCTGTTTCGCACCATCCATCCGGTCATCATTGGCGGGGGCGGCGGTGAGACGATGAACATGACTGGCGAAATGGTCACCACTATGCTGGTCAATATCGCGGTGTTCTCGGTCATTTTCGTCACCCTGTTCTGGCACCGCATCCGCCTGGGACAGTTCGCCGAAAAAGTTGAACAACTCAAGTTGAAACTGACTCACTAGGAGCAGACATGGAACCCACGCCCGATACCGTCAACTACATGATAGTCGGACACGTCGTCTTTGCGGTTGTGATGCTTGTTTATATCGTCAGCCTGGTCGTCCGCTGGAATAATCTCAAACGCGAGGAACAAACGCTCCAAGACCTTGAAAAGTGAGCCAATCGCTCATAGAAATCTGACAAGGAGTACGCTATACTATGCTTTGTAACGTACTCCTTGTATTATTGGGGTGAGCGTCTGCTATGACGAAATCACATCTTGGGTGGGTTTTTGTTTTTGCCACTGCACTCAGCTTGGTCATTTTGTCTGGCCTGATGACCTCGACCAGGCCTGTAGAAGCTGCTTCGGCCCCTGGCAGCGGCCCGCCTGGCCCCGACCGGTTCACTTCTGCCAGGGTGGATATTACTCTCTATGAGTGGTGGATGATTGCCTGGAAGGACAACAACATCTACTGCGCCCTGTGGGTGGACCACGAAGGCTTGCCGACCGACAACGAACTCTCCTGGGCCTGTGATGAGCAAGTGTACAAAGAGTGGAAAGCGTATTCTGCGCCATGCAAGGCCGAAAACATCCGCGATTGCCCAGGGTACTACTTGCAAAACGTCTCGAGTAAACCGTCTACAAAAGAAATCGCCGTCAAACTGCCGCCGCCCCAGGTATGGGTTTCTGTTGAAAATTGCAACCCCGACCCCGACGGCTGGTGTTCCACCTCACCCCAACTGGTGCTGACGGGTGAAGAACCGCTCCCTAACGAGTCCATCACCAGCATTCAGGGCTATGTTGGGAGCGATGCGTTTTCCTGCCAGGGCGAACGCTGCAAATTTAGCCTGGAAAAAACGAATTCCGATGGCGTAGAACTTCAGTTTTGGGCCTACTCCACTTACGGCGACTCGAGCAATCTCTTCACGGCCCTGGTGCGCGTCTTGACACAGGGTGGTGAAAGTGATGAACCGCGCCTGGTGAAGCGCTGGTATGTAGATGTACTCAGCACGCAATGGACAGGTGCGCGGATTGCCTCTTGCGCTATCTCTTGGGATGCCTTTCCTCCCACCGAGGGCCTGCCAGAGTGGTTAATCACCCCAGAATTTCCTCAACAATTGACCTCCAACATTCCCTACGCCTACTTGGCCGGGAACCTGATTTCTCAGGGAGTGGTGGATGTGCGCTCCTGCCTCGATGGTGGTCTGACCCCCGAAGGCACGGCTTCTGCCTGTGGCCTGGAGGCCGCCAAACCGGCCGTGGAACAGTGGCAAAATCAGTTCGATTCCTTGATTTATGACATCGCTATCAAAACTGACACGCCGGCGCAGTTACTCAAGAATTTGTTCAGCCGCGAGAGCCAGTTTTGGCCAGGCGTTTTCCGCAACGGAGATGACGTGGGGCTGGGGCAATTGACCGAAAACGGCGCAGATACGGCCTTACTGTGGAATCGCGCCTTTTTTGACGATTTTTGCCCCCTGGTGCTGGATAAAAAAGCCTGCGAGAACAACTCGTATAGCAGTTTAAGTGAATCGAACAAGAAATTACTGCGCGGCGCGCTGGTTGCCAGTGTAGATGCCACCTGCGCCAAATGCCCATTGGGAATAGACATCTCGCGCGCCAACTTCAGCGTTTCGGTCTTTGGGCGCACCCTGCTGGCAAACTGCGAACAGACAGGCAAAATCGTGCAAAACGTGACGGGGAAATCGGCCGGGCGGACGTTGGATTACGAAACCTTATGGAAGTTGACCCTGGTTAACTACAACGCCGGGCCGGGCTGCCTGAGCGAGGCCTTCGAGCAGGCCTCTCAGGTGGCAAGCACAGAAACACCCCTCAGCTGGGACCTGGTGGCACAAGCCCTCGACCCGGCCTGCCGCGGCGCCATCAGCTATGTGGAAGATATTAGCAGGCCGCAGCCGACACCCACCCCGGCCAGCGATTCGGGAAATTAATGGCATTGGCACAGCCTTGAACCAAGAGAGGCGGATTAACAATCTGCCTCTCTTTTTTGCAGTATGCTGAGGATGAACTCGGCGGTGCGTTTGCCGCTTGTGCCATCGGTGTAGGTGATTTCATTTTCGATGAATCGGCGGCGCTCAGCGGCATCAAAATTGGGATTTTTCAGGTAGGCATTCAGCGCCTCGCGCAGTTGGGACTCATCCATGGCGACTTTCCCGGCTCTGGCCTGGCGAAAACGCTGGTGGGTGGGCCAGTTCCCAATGTCTTTGAGCGCCAGTGAGAATTTGCCAGGAATGTTCCAGCCGCCGGGGGTATCCAGCACCGCCGCAATCATCGGCGTATCGTGGACGGCGCATTCGACCAGCATAGTGGAGTAGACCGTCACCATGACATCGGAATAGGCCAGCATGGAGGCTTTTTCGGGCATGTCTTCGCCGCCGTAGTAACCGAGCGAACCGCCGAGCGGCACCGGCTGGACGACATGCACGTGCGGATATTGTTTTTCTAACTCGAAAACGCGCTTGCGTTCATCGGCGAAGATTTTGGGTTTATCCTGGAAGTGGCTGGGATGCAGGCGAATCAGCAGCTGGGATGGTTCGGCCAGCGAATCTGACGAAACCAGCCGGGCCAGGGCTTCGATGTTAGGGAAATTGGGGGCAAAGTGGACGAAACTGCTGGCGTAGGAAATCAGTTTGCGGTCGGGGTCAAGCCCGTGCAGTTTGAAATACTCGTCGCGCGGCATTAACCACTCGCGGCGCAGGTAGCCATCGTAGGAGGGAATGCCGCCGATGTGAACTGTTTCGGGATTCCAGTCGGAGCCGAGAACGAGTTCATCCTTTTGCAGTTGCGACCAGCAGGTGGCCCACTGCACCGGCGCGCCGGAGATGTTGTAACTGGATGAGTTGTCCCAGCCGACGATGACGGTTAGGGTGGGAATCTCTTTTTCGGCGGCTTCGCGGAGCAGATAACGGTCGATTCTCCAGCCGGGGGTCGAAGCGATGACCATATCAGGGTGGTATTTTTCAAATAAATCGGTATACAGATGCGGCGTGAAACGCATCTGGGCGTTGACCAATGCTCTGCGGGCGGCGCGGCTGGAGCGCAGGGTCAGAATCGCCAGCGCGGAGGGAATCCAAATTCCCAAACGGAATTTCCACGAATTTTCGGACCAGACTTCCCAAATATGGCTGTCCATGGCTTCGGTGTTGATGCGCCATGAGCCGCCCACGCGCCGCAGGTAGGCCAGCAGCCATTGCCAGCGCGGGTGGACGGTGTTGGCGTAGCGGTTGGCTTCACGGATGCGCAGGCCCTCGAACGTTAATCCGGGACGGCCAAAGCGGGCCTGGAGTTGGGTTTTGATTTCGTCATCGGTGAGCAGGATGACTTCAACGCCCGCGGCGAGCAGCGCCGGGACGAGGTCGGATTGGAGGAAGTAGATGACTGCCATGCCATGGTCGGCGGAGATGAAGATGCGTTTGGGCATAATTCCTTTTCACGTTGGTCGAGTAGTCCCGAACGGTGTTGTGAGGGACGTATCGAGACCAACATTTCATGGGAAATAATCGTTTGCAGGGTATCGGTGGCCTCGATAGGCCGCTGGGTCTCGATAGGCCGCTGGGTCTCGATACGCCGCTTCGCGGCTACTCGACCACCAGCGGCTACTCGACCACCAGCGGCTACTCGACAACCAGCGGCTACTCGACCACCAGCGGCTACTCGACCACCGGCGGCTGCTCGACCACCGGCGGCTACTCGACCACCGGCGGCTGCTCGACCACCGGCTTGCTCTTTTTTGCAAATTTTTTCTTTGCCAACGGCGGCAATTTGTCGTATTCGCCGTTAATCAAGGCTTCGCGCTTGGCGCGGCTCCAGTTTTGAACTTGTTTTTCACGAGCAAATGCATCAGCAACGCGCTCGTATTCTTCAGAGTAAACCAGTTTGACGGGCAGGCGACGCGAGGTGTAGTTCGCGCCCAGGCCGGACTGATGTTCCCACAGGCGGCGTTCAATGTCTTTGGTCGAGCCGACGTAATAGGAGCCGTCTGCGCATTGGAGGATATACATCCAGGCCATAAAATTCCTTATCCTGTACGGTGGTCGAGTAGCGCCGAGTGTCAACGAGGCGCGTATCGAGACCACATTCTATCTGAGTAAAAAGCGATTATCCTGAAACAATAGGTGGTCTCGATACGCCCTTCGCAAAGAACGCTCAGGGCTGCTTGACCGCCGGCTTATCACGAGTAATACCACTTGAAAATCTGGTCATAAACCGCCAGCAAGGCTTTTTTGAGGGGGGGCAATTGTACCAGGCGTTTGAGCAGGCTGGGGTGTTTGTCGGCAGGCTGACTTTTGGCATATACGCCCTTCACATAGTCGGTGGTGTTCGAGAGATTCATCACCAGCGGGTCAGAGACCATCAGGCGCAGATAGCCTGCCGCGTTCATGCGCTGGTCGAGTTGCTTCACCTGCCCCATCGGTTTATCCATGTCGAAGGGCAAAAATTCGGCCAGGCGGGCTTTATAGGCCACAAACTGCCAGTGCGAGGCGCCAGCATAGGCAGTCGTCTCGGTACGGCGGCTTTGAGCGAGGGGCGAGTCGTCCTGAACGGTGTTTGTGAGAGACGTATCCAGCACGCCGCCTACTCGACCACCGACTGGAAGCGTGATTTTCCAATCTTTCGTTTCCGCATACACCTTACGGTTTTCGGCTTCATCTTGCCCCAGTGAGCGGTTGAACTCCCAGAACGTTTCCCAGGGGATGAACTGGCCTTCTTGCAGCGTGGCGTTTGCCTGCGCCCAGGCGCGGGTGGCGGTGTGATAGTCGGGGTTGGTGCGGAAGGGGCGGGCGGTGACCATGCCCACATTGGGGAAGGTTTCGAGCAGTTCCACCGAGCGGGCGAGCCAGCCGGGGTAGTAGAGAATGTCACTATCCGAATAGGCGATGATTTCGCCCGGCGCACCGGCCAGGATGATGTTCCACGCGCCGCCCTTGCCCAGGTTTTTCTCGGAGAGAATCAGGTATTGGATTCCCCCGGCTTCTTTTTCGCTGATGAGCCAATCGCGCACTTCGGGGCAAGAGCCGTTATCGAACACCATCAGGTCGAAGGGCAGGCCGGGGTCAACCCGCATGGATTGCAGCGAGACCTTCAGCACGTCTAACCCTTCGGCGTAGAATCCGCTCAAGAAGGGGATGTAGTTCAACACTGCAACGGTAATCCGTTCTGGTTTCGCGACGGTTTTGGCAAATTTGGCGGGGTTTTGGCCTTTGCGCATTGCTGTTTACCTGTTTACTTGTTTTCTTAATTTCCAAAGCGCATTCGATAATCTGACTGACCCCAGCGCCAGCAGCGGCCAGGCTTCAATTTTGCGCCACAGCCGGGTGGAATTGAGCGGTTGGGGCAAAATTTGGCCGTTAACCAGGCGTTTATCGGTGTCGAGCAGGGTGAAGCGGGTCATGGGGCGGCCCCCGGCCAGGCGGATGTTGATTTCGGTTTCGGGGTGCTTGTAGTGCGGCTGTCCGCCGGGCAGGTGGGCGTAATCGTGGTTCTGGTGGACAATCATCACATCGGCGGTAGCGTCAATGGCCGGAAAACCGCTCTTGCGGGCGTGGTAAATCATCCAGTTATCCCACCCGGCGCGGCCAATGATAAAGGGCGGCAAATCGGTATAACAGGAAGCCGGGAAAAGGAAGTAATCGCTTCCGGCGGGGCGGTGGAGCGAGCCGGTAGCGCGTATCGTATTGCGTAGGCGGTCTTGCCAGCCTTCGGAAAAATCGAGCGGTTCGGTGATGTCGGCATCCCAGCGCTGGCCCATGAGGACAAACTTTTTGAGCCGGGCTGAAACGTTTTTGGCCGCCTGCACAAAATCCTCGAACAGGAGGATATCGGCGTTGACGATGGCGTAAAACGGCGAGGGGCTGGCCTGCCGCGCCAGGCGGAACATGGCGTCCATCAATGGGGCGCCGCTTTCGCTGCGCGGAATCTCGCGGATGTGAGTCACGCCCAGGTCAGCAGCGGCTTCGGCCAGGCCGGGTTCATCGCCAAGCAAAACAACGCGCACATCTGGTAGTTTCGTCCACGAGGCAATGGCATTGCGCTGAATGGTGGCGATGTGCGGGTGGGTGAAAGGTTTGGGGGCGGAGAAGATAGTTATCAGTGGGACAGTCATCAGTAATCAGTGGGACAGTCATCAGTTATCAGTGTTCAGCAATCCGTTTATCTTGCTTGTTTCCCTGTTTCCTTGTTTGTTCTCTCGTCCACTTCGGTCATGGTTTTGTGGCGCACGGCGGCGTTGATTTGGGATAGTTCCGGTTCTTTCTGGACAATTTCCAATACATCATACCATGTGAAATCAGGCTTGCCGCTTAAGCGCGTAAAAATCTCACGCATGAAGGCCAGGTCCTCGGGGGTATCTACCGTCCAGCGCAGGGAGCCGTAATCGGGCTGGTGATGGAGTTGGGCAATGCGAAAGCCGCGCGGGGAAACTCCAGTAGACAGTAAACAGTTCTCCGTTATTCGTTTGGGGGATGAGAGCGCAACACCCTCGTATAAAAACGGCAGGACGTGTTCACGGTGAAAGGTTTCGGTGGATTCGCGCCAGGCGCGTTCGAGGGCGGTAAAGGCGCAGGCTTCCACATCCAGGCCAATGGGGAAGGTGCGGGTGAAGGGGGGCGGCAGGCGGTTGCAGGCGAAGTCAGTTATCAGTGAGCCGTTATCAGTCATCAGTTGGATAGTCTGGTCAATCAGGGCAGGGTCGATGAGCGGGCAGTCGGCAGTGATGCGGACGATGACATCTGGCTGGAGGGGTTTGGCAGCCTGGTAGTAGCGGTCGAGGACATCGTGGAGCGAGCCGCGAGAGCAGGGAATCTCCAGCGAAGCGGCGAAGGCGGCTACCGGGTCGTCGCAGGGGTCGGTGGTGGTGGCGACGAGGACCGAATCCACCATTTGAGCGCGCCCGGTCCGCTCGATGACATGCTGAATCATGGGCTTCCCGGCAAGGTCGAGAAGCACTTTGCCGGGAAGTCGGGAGGAGCCCATGCGGGCCTGAAGGATGGCAAGTGTTTTCACGGTGGCTTGGGTAAGGCGTGTTTCACTGGGGGGCGTTGGGGGCGGAATCAACCGGTTTGGGTGGGTTGCGGGCAGCGCTTAGCTCGGCTTGCAATGTTTTGACCTGGCTTTCTAGTTTTTCGAGGCTGGCTTTATATTCGTTCACTTCTTTTTCCAATGCTGAAATCCTTTTCCGCTGGCTTAAACCCTGAAAACGGTTCTTAACCAGCGATGGCGCTGCAAACAGCCAGCCGACCAGCACGCCAATCACCAGTGTTACCAGCACAACCAGCGAGAGCGAGCCGCCAATCTCCCAAGCAAAGAATGAGATGGTGACTGCGGCCGTATTTTGCAGGGCAAAAATGACCGCAATAATGGCAATTACCAGCGCGAGGACGAGATAAAGCGTAGACATTAGCGCACCTCCATCGTTTTTTGGTAGGCCTGGTACAAAATTTGCGAGCTTTTACGCCAATCGGCGCGTGCCTCTGCAATGATACGCGCATTTTGCCCAATTTGGGAGAGGGATTTCTGATTTTCTATCGCCTGGAGAATTTTGGTTGCCAAATCTCGCTCATCGCCATCGCGGAAGAGCCAGCCATTGTAGCCTGTTTGTACCCATTCCTGGTTGGCGGGAATATCGGATACCAGGCAGGGCAGGCCGCAGGCCATGGCTTCCATGAGCGAAACCGAGGAACCGTCTACATGGGAAGCGGAAATGTACAGGTCGGCCATGTGATAAAAACGCGGTAAATCGGCATGGTTGACCTGTCCGGCGAAGGTGGTTTGTTCGAGAACGCCGCCCTTGGCGAGGATGTCTCGAATCAAGTGGCCTTGCGACCCGCTCCCCAGCAGGAGCAGGCGCGCCTCGGGTCTTTGTTGCGCTACCCGTACAAAAGCTCTGGCGAGGACATCTACTCCGTAGATTGGCTCCCAAGCGCGGTTGCAAAATAATGTTATCCCGTTATCCGGTTGTCTGGTTGTCCCGTTTTTTGGGGTAAAGTGTTTCAAATCCACGCCCCAGGGGAAGACGACCGTTCTTTGGGGGTTCATGCCGTATTTAACGGCCATCTCGCGGGTAACTTGCGCGTCGGAGGTGAAAAAGGTGGAACGTTTCAGCGTGTAGCGGGTGGCGAATTCCCAGCCTTTGCCACGCTGAACATCTTTCATCAAATCGAAGCCCCACGACATGGTCAACAGCGGGCGGAATCTGCTCAGCGCAGCGATGAAGGCGCAGGTCTGAATTGGCCCGGCGTGGACAAGGTCGGGTTTGATTTCTTTGACCACGCGGCGGAAATCGAGAACGTATTTTGGCAGGTCTTTCCACTCGAATATTTTTTGTCCACCCGCCCATTGCACAATGCGGATATTCTCCGGTACGGGGCGGCTTTCGGTCTGACGCGGGCCGCGCTGCAAGCGGACGTAAAAGGCTTCGTGTTCGCTCTTTGAGAGGGCAGAGAGAAAGCGGTGGTCGTGCGGGGTGTAGTCGAGAGAAAAGTAGATGATTCGCATCGAGTCAAACGTCTCCTGACGTTTGCCTCGAAAGTCAGGAGACTTTCGAGGCCGGCTACGCGCCAAGGTCCGTCCAGCGCAGTTCCTTGCCGAGCGGCAGGTCAGTCAACGCGCGCGTTCCGATGACATTTTGAATCTGGTCGGGCTTAATGGCGCCGGGGGTGGCCGGGCGCAGAACGTCAATCATCTCGCGGGTGAAGACTTCGCCGGCTTTGATGTCGCGGGCGGCGCGCAGGCAGCGGCGTTGGACGACCTGTGTATCCTGCTCGTTGCCCACGATGAATTTATCGGCAGAGCCGAGGGCGCGCTCCAGCAGGCGGGTTTCTTCAACCATGTGCGCCCAGGCTTCGGGGTTAAGGGCGAATTTGTGGTCAGGCCCTTCGCGGTCGTTGCTGTCGGTAAAGTGGCGCTCAATGACGCGCGCACCGAGCGTCACCGCGCCCAGAACCGTGGCGTTGCCGTGAGTATGGTCAGAAAGCCCCAAAACGACATTCGGAAACATGGTGGCATAGGTTTTCAGCACGTTCAGGTTGATGTAGTCGTAGTTTTCGGGGCTGGCGGTGTAGTTGGTGTTGCACTGCATGACGCACAACTGCGGGTTGATTTTCAAAATGGCGTGAACCGCCTTTTGCACCTCGCCAATTGTCGCCGCGCCGGTGGCGATAATCATCGGCTTGCCCTTACTGGCCATGTGTTCGAGGGTTTCAATCCAGTCAATTTCGCCAGAGCCGACTTTGTAGGCCGGCACATACGGGTCAACATGCTCAATCGAGTCGTAGTCGTAGGGCGAGGTGAAGAAGTCAATGCCCACCTTGTCGCATTCTTCTTTGAGAATTGGCGTCCAATCTTGCGGCAGGGAGGCTTCGGCGTAGACCTGCGTGACCGACTTTTTCCATTTGGCCTGGTGGCTGACCTGGGCGTTCATGTGGCTAAAGCCATATTCCGAGACGATTTTAGGCGCCTGAAAGTGTTGGAATTTGGCCGCATCGGCCCCGGCTTCTTTTGCCAGGCGAATCAGCATTTTGGCCCGCGCCAAATCGCCGTCATGGTTGGCGGCAATGTCGGCAATGAAATAGGTGGGGTGGTTGGGGCCAATGGTGCGGTTGTTGATTGTGAAGTCCATGTGTTCCTCCATTTTTTCGTGTACCGGCTTGCTGGTCAATCTTCTAGATAAACAGATTGCAGACCTGCCCAGGTGCTGTAGCGAATTCTTGACAGGTCTTCGTTTGGCGCTGGTTTTCGAAAAACAAAAAGATGCTCGTGCATGATCAAATAAAACTTGTACTGTTTGGCGCTGGCAGACCAGCGCGGCGCACAGGTTGTATTATGCTGCGTCTTGATAATTTCTTCCTTCAAAACAAAACCCGTCTTGAGACATCGCTTGAGAACGAAATAGGAAAGGGGAATGTAGTGCTGTCTTTTGCGTGTATCGCCAATTAAAATCGCGCAAACCTGACCCGGTCTTAAGACCCGGTACATTTCCCGCAGAGCAAGCTCGAGCGCGTCTAAAAAATTGGGGATTCCGGCGATACTGGAGAAATCTACGGGGTTTTGGCCGCCAGAATACTGCACCAGACCCAAATAAGGGGGATGAGTTATTATCAAATCAATCGTGTCATCATCAATGCCAGACAAATTTTGCGCATTGCCCAACCTGACAACCTGTTCAGATGAATTTTGAACATCAAAAGCGATCCGCTCAGACGTCATCTGAACAGGCGCCGGGTTGACATCGATTCCGATTGCGTTTCGATTGAGCAGCCTGGCTTCAATGAGCGTTGTTCCGCTGCCCACCATTGGGTCAAGAATTAACTCACCTTCGCTGGAGTAATTCAAGATCAAATTTCGGGGAATTTGGGGAGCAAAGTTTCCGCGATAATCCGGTTTGTGAGTTGCCCACGCGCCTCGCACAGGAAAATCCCAAACGGTTGTGGTTTCCAGTGAAAAATCACCTGGTTCTGACGCATTCATGAATTAAATCCCTAAAATTTTCGCAACAAAATGTTTGCGGGCATAAAAGGCGCGGGATGTGCTGCCATGCCCAGGGCCCTTTGTTCTCGGTTGCACCAGAACACCCATCTTCCCTGTCAATGCCGAAAAACCCCTCTCTTTTATCGTTTGACGTACCAGGTCATAGTCTTGTTTTACCTGACTATAAATACTTGAGTCGTTCAGATCAAATTCCGTAACAGCGTGTAAAACAGCCGAGGTTTTTTGCGGGTCACGAAAAATTCGGCTTACCACCAAAATCTTCTTGAGTTTGCTCAATAAATGACTCTCTTCAAATTCTTTTGCGCTGACTTCGTACGGGTCAATCATGGTAATTGCCATTGTTTCTTTGACAACCAGGTTTCCGTTTTTTAAATAATAAAGTGGAACAACTTTCAACTCCCAGGATCCAAAATTGGGCGACTGGGCAGAATTCAGAGGAAGCCCTAAGTATCGCTCAATGACATGACCTGCCCAGCCTTTGTTCGGTTTTCCATTTTTTTTGACGGTTATATGGAGTTGATCTGCCAGGGTACGCAAATCTTGTCCTTGCAACAAATGGATTTTTTTGATTGCTTCGGAGCGTTCCATTTTTCTCTCCTAGTAGTTCATGACCAGCAATTCTTTGACCTTACCACGATTTTGCGCATTTGAATTAATCATGCGCGCCGCGCTCACCCGTTCAATGTGGAATCCCTGATAAGCCTGCTCAAAAAAATTATCATCGGGATTTTGATTTTTGGGATCAGAATTGCTCAGCATTAATTTTGCTCCACGATCAGAGATGCAACGAAAATATTTCGCCAATCTTTTTTGCTCAGATTCACCGAAATCTTGTTTTGAATAGGAGGTAAAACTGGCAGTTTTGCTAATCGGGCGATAAGGCGGGTCAAAATACACGAAGGCTTCGTCATCAATAAAATTTTCGCTTGCCGAAAAGTCGGTGCAGGCTATCTCGGCACGTTGCAAAATTTGGGCAACCGAGTGCAAATTATCCGCATCACAAATTTTTGGATTTTTATAATCTCCAAACGGAACGTTAAACTCTCCGCGCGAATTAACCCGAAACAAGCCATTAAAACACGTGCGGTTTAAAAAAATCATCATTGCTGTTCGTTCCAGCCACGCGTCATCAAAGCGCACAAGATTTACGGACGATAATTTTTGATTAAACACGGCTCGGATTTCATAGAAAAATGTTCTTTGTTCAATCCGGTTCTTGGCGTGATACCTTTTTTCCAAATCATATAAAACAGATATCAAACCCTCGACATTTTCTTGCACTGTGCGGTATGCCAGGATCAATTCGGGGTTGATATCAGAAAGAAAAAAAGATTTTATCGAAGGGTAGTTTTGAGCCACATAAAAAAACATCGCGCCGCCGCCAATAAAAGGCTCAGCATATTTTTTTATCGTCCCAGCGCGCATCTCTTGCGGAAAAAACTGTTCCAGCATTGCCAGCAGCTGACCCTTCCCGCCAGCCCACTTTAGGAACGGTTTGGCGCGAACAGTCTGCCCAACCGGCAAACCAACTTGATAAGCCAGTTGAACGTCTGAAATTTTTTCAGGAACATCTTCTGTTTTCACTTACCTGCCTACCTGTTGATAACTGCGCATTTTCTGGGGATAACCCTGTTGAGCCTGTGCATAAAACTTCTCAATTCCGGTGGAAACGCCGGGGATTTCTGCGCCCAAAGCGGTGGATAACTTGTGGATGGAAAGCCGCAAGTTGTGGGAACGGCGGGCTTTTAAGCCGGATTCTTCGACCGATTTGGGGATAACCAGCCCTTCGTCGAATCCAAATTGATGGGCGATTCGCCGCCCAAACTCGTACTTGCTCAAGGCTTCCGACCCGACGACGTGGTACAGCCCCGACAGGCCTTTGTCCAACATCCTGACCAGGGTCTCCGCTAAATCGCCGACGAAGAGCGGGCAGAAATAAACGTCGGTAAAGCCGTTGGCAGGTTCGCCCGCCGAGAGTTTGTTGTAGAAAAATTCAGATAGGGAACGAGTTCCAGACAAAGACCAGCCGAAGAAGTTGACGCGGGCAACAGCGGCGGCAGGGTTGGCCGAAAGGACGTTTTGCTCGCCAAGCAGTTTGGTTTGAGCGTAAACTGAGAGCGGGTTGGGGACGTCTTCTTCAGTGTAGATTCCGTCTTTGGCGCCGTCGAAAACCGCGTCGGTGGAGATGTGCAAAAAGCGGATTCCGGCGCGGGCGGCGGCCTCGGCCAATATGCCGGGGATTTCTCCGTTCAGGTAGCGGGCGCCTGCGGGGTCTGATTCGCATGAATCCACGTTGGCGTTGGCGGCGGTGTGGAGGATGGCATCGGGGCGGGCAAGGTCCATTAAACGGGAGACAGCCCCCGGCCCGGTCAGTTCCGCGCGGATTAACTCGAAGGGCGTACCATGCAGTTTGCCCCGGTCCACGCCGAGGATGGTGTGCGTCCCAATTTCCATCAAGGAAAGATTGAGACCGAGCAGGCCGGAGGCGCCAGTTACCAGGATTTTCATAAGTCACTCGTTGAGACGCTGGTCGAGTAGCCTTGAGCGGTTTTGGCGAAAGGCGTATTGAGACCAGGCGACAAGATTTGCTCACCAAAGAATGGTCTCGATACAGGCTACGCCCTACTCGACCATCGTCTCTTATCCTTCCAGCGTCCCATTGGCAAAGGCTTCTTCAAACGGTTCGATGTATTTGCGAATACCTTCCACGTCGAGCCATTCGCTGTTGTTGTCGCTGGTGTAGGAGAAACCTTCGGGCAGGGCTTTGCCTTTATTTTGCCACGAGTAGCCGAACCAGCTGGCTTCGGCGGGCTGGATGACGAACATTTTGTCCAGTTCGATGGTGTGACGGGCTTCGTCCACAGAAAGCAGGTCTTCGTGCAGTTTTTCGCCGGGGCGGATGCCGATGATTTCAATTTGGGCTGCGGGGGCGATGGCACGGGCCAGGTCAATCACTTTGGTGCTGGGGATCTTGGGGACGAAGACTTCGCCGCCTTCCATTTGTTCGATGCAGGTGATGACGAAATGCACGCCCTGTTCGAGCGAGAGCCAGAAGCGCGTCATGCGCTCGTCGGTGACGGTGATTTTTCCGCTGGCGCGCAATTTGAGGAAGAGCGGGACGATGGAGCCGCGCGAGCCGACGACGTTGCCGTAGCGCACGCAGGCGTAGCGGGTGGCCGTCCCGGCGGCGTAGGCATTGGCCTGAATGGCGAGTTTTTCGGCGACGAGTTTCGTTCCGCCATAGAGATTGGCCGGGCTGACGGCTTTGTCGGTGCTGAGGGCGAGCACTTTGCTGACGCCGGTATCGAGCGCGGCTTCGAGGACGTTGGCCGTGCCGAGGATGTTGGTTTTGACGGCCTCCATCGGGTTATATTCACAGGCCGGAACCTGTTTGAGGGCGGCGGCGTGGATGACGATGTCTACGCCGTGCATGGCGCGCACGAGGCGTTCCCGGTCGCGCACGTCGCCGATGAAGTAGCGCAGGCGCGGGTCGTTGTAGCCGGCGACGCGCATTTCGTGCTGTTTGAGTTCATCGCGGCTGAAGATGATGACTTTTTTGGGGGATTTTTCGGCCAGCAGGGTTTTGGTCATTTTTTTGCCAAAAGAGCCGGTGCCGCCGGTGATTAAGACAGATTTGTTGGTCCAGTCCATGAATTGCTCCTCATAAAAAACTTAAATAAACCGCGAAGGGCGCAAAGAGAACTACCTGCACTCCCGCAAGGGCAGTCGAGAAACCCTTTTTACACTTGGCGTGCTGAGCGGCCTTGGCGGTTCGCTGTGGCTTTACAAAAAACATTGTTTGAACCGCGAAGGGCGCAAAGAGCGCCACTGCACCGCCCGCAAGGGCAGTCGAGAAACCCTTCTTAAACTTCGCGTTTTTAGCGACCTTGGCGGTTCGCCAAAGGTCTTGAAACGAATTTTGCAGGTAACGCAGGTTCGGCGATGCCATTCGCAAAGCGCATGATACCATCTTTCATGCGCTTAACGTTTGAGCTTTTGACAAAATTTGCAAAAAGTTCGGGACGCGGCCACCTGCTCGAAATCCGCCTCTGACCCCGCCTTGCAAAACCGCTTGTTCTCTTGATCTTCTGTATAACTCACCTTACGCAGTGGTGTGAGATTTATCTCGTATTTTCAGGCGACATGAATGTCGGGGCGGGAGGCAGGGAGGTCATGGTGAGCAGTAATCAGTAATCAGTAAGCAGTAATCAGTAATCAGTAAGCAGTAATCAGTAATCAGTAAGCAGTAATCAGTAAGCAGTAAGCAGTAATCAGTAAGCAGTAATCAGTAATCAGTAATCAGTAAGCAGTAAGCAGTAATCAGTAAGCAGTAAGCAGTAATCAGTAAGCAGTAATCAGTAATCAGTAATCAGTAATCAGTAAGCAGTAATCAGTAATCAGTAAGCAGTAATCAGTAATCAGTAAGCAGTAATCAGTAATCAGTAAGCAGTAAGCAGTAATCAGTAATCAGTAAGCAGTAAGCGGTAATCAGTAAGCGGTAATCAGTAATCAGTGATCAGTAATTGGTACGCGGCAAATTATGATTGGATTCACAAGTGCCGCAAAAATGGCTCGGGGTTGTTGAGGAAGTCCTTCGTCAATTGGACGTGTTCGAGTTGGGAGTATTGTACTTCCCGAATCCTGCCGTCTGCAAACTCCAGTATCTGCGCGCCGGGGAATGCCAGAAGAATCGGCGAATGCGTGGCGATGATGAATTGAGCGTTCCGCCCAACCATCTGCTTCATCGCGGCGAGGAACGTCAACTGACGCATGGGGGAAAGCGCGTCTTCGGGTTCGTCGAGCAGGTATAAACCGTCGGGGACGAAGCGCGCCTGAAACAAGGTCAGGAAGGATTCGCCGTGTGAGTAGTTGTCGAGGTCTCTGCCGTGGCGGTTCTGAATCGCCGACAACTGTCCGCGGTACGCAGACCTCGCCAACTCTGCGGCATAGTTCGAGTGCCCCTTGTAATCGCGGTCAACGTCCTTCAGGTTTTGTTCCAGTTCTTCGCGCGTCTGCCGCATGGATTTGGCGTAGCCGAAGAAATCCTCCGCCCGCAGGAAAAACCCCTTGCGCGTGCGCTTCGTCCATGCCAGGCGGAAGTATCCCGCCAGTTTGCGGA
>DAOUBQ010000002.1:0-15313 GCA_034432755.1 Anaerolineales bacterium | reverse complement strand
GCCACGCCGGGACGCTTGCGCCGGCTCTTGGACAAGGCTGATTTTCCAACTTTACCCGCTCACATGCCGCAACTTCGAAAAAAGAACTCGGTTACGGCACATCTACCCAGGGGAATCGATGCTCATCGCCGTGTCAAGCGGACTGCTTGACCACTATTTACCGGAAAGTAAAGTGATTTACGAATCCCGTTTTGTGCCCATTAAAACTGTCCAACAAAGCGTGCAGCCGACTGGTGGGATTCGTCCCGACTTACAGTCATTTTGCTCGCTTCGGGCTTTTTCTACATCTCGAAGCGAATCCACGCCCGCCCACCCGCCGCTAACGCACACCGTTGGCACGCCCCTTGCACAACAAAAACTTGAAAAATCCAGCAAAAAGGTGTATCTTTGTTGTATACACAAACAGGAGATAACCTTATGCTCACAAAAGTTCAAAAATGGGGCAACAGCCTTGCCCTACGAATTCCCAAAGCCTTTGCTGTTGACGCTCAATTGGAGAATGATTCTCTGGTCGAAATCAGCATTGTCAAAGGCAAAATTATTATCACGCCAGTTTCAGCGCCGAGTTGGACGTTGGATGATTTGTTCGCAGCGATTACCAAAGAAAATCTTCATACCGAAGTTGATATAGGATTTGCCGTAGGAACCAAGATTTGGTGAGCCTATGGCATACATTCCCGATAGCGGTGACATTGTTTTTTCGTGCAAAGGGTTTTTCGACAGTCTCGTTGGGCAACCCCCTCTACCTAAAAATTGTGTTTTGGACAATGAAATCGCCTTACAATCATGGGTTGGAGACGATAAACATGATACTACCCTTGAATCAGATCATCGAAGGTGATTGCATCGCAAATCTTAATGCTCTGCCTGAGAAGTCTATTGACTTAATTTTTGCCGACCCGCCCTACAATTTACAGTTACAAAACGACTTGCACCGTCCGAATATGACTAAAGTGGACGCCGTAGATGACCAATGGGATAAATTCGAGTCTATGCAGGCGTATGATGAATTTACAAGGCAATGGCTTACCGCTTGCAAACGAGTTTTGAAACCTACAGGCACAATTTGGGTGATTGGCTCTTACCATAATATTTTTCGGGTTGGGGCAATCATGCAAGATTTGGGGTTTTGGATTCTCAATGATGTCATTTGGGTCAAAACGAACCCAATGCCCAATTTTCGGGGCGTGCGTTTTACAAATGCCCATGAAACGCTTATCTGGGCAAGCACAGGAAAAGGCGCAAAATACACATTCAATCACCAAGCCATGAAAGGCTTGAATGATGAAAAGCAAATGCGTTCTGATTGGTGGCTTTTATCGTTGGCAACAGGCGCAGAACGGGTTAAAGACGACAATGGAGATAAAGCCCACTCTACGCAAAAACCTGAATCCTTGCTTTATCGAGTCATTTTATCGTCTAGCAACCCTGGTGATGTTGTTCTTGACCCGTTTTTTGGAAGCGGCACAACTGGCGCGGTTGCAAAAAGGCTTCATCGGAATTGGATTGGTTTGGAAAGAGAAAAGAAATACATTGAAGTTGCAAAAAAGCGGATAGACGCTGTTCAGCCAGAAATGTTTGACCCCGCTACATTTGATGTAACAAGTAAAGCGAAATCTGCGCCAAAAGTTGAGTTTTCGGCCTTGGTTGAGAATGGATATTTACAACCTGGTCAAAAATTATTTTTTGGAAAAGATAAAAGCAAAGTTGCCACCATCAGGCCAGATTCACGATTACGCACAGCAGACGGCTTTGAAGGCAGCATTCATAAAGCGGGCAGTCACTATATGAACAATGCGCCGTGCAATGGTTGGGAACATTGGTTTTTGCAGGAAAACAGTCATGTTGTCAGTCTTGGCGACATACGCGAAAAATTCCGAATAGAAATGGGGCTTTACGATGAGCAATCAGGTTAAGCAAATTATTCGCCAGACTGTTTCAGAACAGTTAGAAATCCAAAACTTTAGGCGAGTAAGCATCAATCAATCCCTTCGCCAAAATAAGTTGAAAAAAACAGGGCTTTTCAGGTAAAGTTGTGTTTGTCAGAATCCAACCTACCATGAAAAGCCCATGACAGAAATTGTAACACTTTTACTTACAAGCGATTGCGCCTCTACTTTCTAAAACCACATTGCGCCAGATGAGCCAGGTGATCTTTGGAATGCTGGCACCCAACGGACGGATAGCCGTTTCGCCAACAAAACCCTGAGTTCAGCATCCTCGACTTGAAATCACACGACCGCGGCTATTGATATGCCAGCGAGACAATAAAAATGCTTCCGCAAAAACCTGCAGGGAGGGCGCGGGTTACTCGTTCGCTTTTTTCTTCTTTTTGGTCAGTTTTGCATCTTCAGTAGGGGCCTCTGACTGGGACTCGCTTGCGGCCTGGTTGCCCTTTTCCTTGGGTTTTTCTTCGGCGGATTCGGGTTCGGCTTCAGCTTGCCCGGTGGCCATGGCCTTGAGGCGTTCTAGCAAGCGGCGGGTGACCAGGCGGTTCATCGAGTCCATTGCCACCGCATCGACAAGTGCGCGGGTTGGTTTTGTGCCGCCTTTGGTTTGGCGGGCAAAGTCTTCGTTGGTCATCGCCAGGGTTGTCCACAGATTGCCGAATTCTTCTTCCAGTGACTTCTGGTCAATGTCGATTTTTTCGATGCGGGACAGTTCGTCCATAATCAGGCCGCGTTCCAGGCGTTTTTGGGCTACCGGGCGGGCTTGTTCTTCAATGAACTTCTCGCGGGTGGTATCAATCATCGTGAAGTATTTTTCCAGGTTTTCGAGCCCCTGCGATTTCAGGCGTTGTTCCACTTCTTCCAGGACATGTTCGAGTTCATGCTCTAACACCTGGGGCGGGTATTTGATGATTGCCCCAGCCTTGATTTGCTCGAGCAACTTCTCGTAGTATTCATCATCGTACTTGCGCTGCGATTCGCGGTGGACGCTCTCGCGTATCTTCTGGCGCACTTCGTCCACCGTTTGCCCCAGGCCGGTCTTCTTGGCCAGTTCGTCATCCAGATCGGGCAGGTTCATGCCGCGAATCGATTTGATGGTGACAGAGAATTGGACCGTTTGGCCTTTAAGTGACTCGTCTTCGAAATCTTTCTCGTACGTGTGCGAGAATTCGACCACGTCGCCGGGCTTTGCGCCGACCAGTTCCTTCGAGAAGCCAGGGAAGGGCCATTCGCCCTCTTTGGCTTCGGCGCGCATGACAACGGCGTAACTGGGGCGCTTAAGCAGTGGCTCTGCACCCTCCTCCGCATTTGCCCTGTGGCCGGTTACCGCGACCAGCACATAATCGCCTTCCTGGGCCGGTCGTTCGACGGCCTCGCTGGTGGCGTACATGCGGCGCAGGTTTTCGATTTCTTCTTCCACTTCGCTCTCGGCGGGTTCAACCCATTCATAGGGCAGGCGCGCGGACTTGTAATCGCCCAGGTCAACGGTCGGCAGCAACGGGACGGTAAAAATGAACTTGGGAGGTTCCAGGCTTTCGATGTTTTCGAGCGCGCCAGCAGCGGCGGGTTTGATGTCGGCTTCCTTCAACGCTTCGGGGTAAATCTCGTCCACGAGGATTTCCACCGCTTCCTCGGTCAACACGCCATCGCCATACAGGCGGCGGACGACATCGTAGGGGGCCTTGCCGGGCCGGAACCCAGGGATTTTGACTTTCTCAGCGATGCGGCGGGCAGCCTTGCGGCGCGCGCCTTCCAGTTTCTCCGGTTCGAGTTCGACGACCATCGTTATCTGGTGGTCTTCGCGGGGGTGGGTTTCTATCTTCAAAGCAAAAATCCTTTCTGGTGTAGTGCGTGACGCTGTGGGGACAGAGGGAATCGAACCCTCACGCCTCGCGGCACATGATCCTAAGTCATGCCTGTCTGCCAGTTCCAGCATGTCCCCAGGCGGGCGGAATTATACCGCGAATTTCGCGGCTCTTTATGATGGAATTTGCAGGGTGGGCGCACGCTGTTCTCGTGGGGTATAATCGGCGGGCTTTCAAAACACATGCGAGGAGAATTTTTGTCATGGGACGACTCATCAATCCCGATTCAGCCGGCAAGGAACGAACGCAACTGACCAAAGAGGTTGTGCTGGCGATTCGGCATCTTGCCCAGCAGACCGAGCCGGGGCCGGAGTTTCGCGACCTGGCAGCCTTCATCTCTTTGGCGTTGGCGCAAATCGCACAAGGGATTGATGTTTCAGTGGCGGCCTGGGAAAAGCGCGGCTACTGGGTTAAAGCCGATAAATTCCGCATGGAGTGGTTGTGGGCCGGTTTATACGCCGAAAAAATGAAAACCGCTCTGTTGGCCGAAGATTGGGCGGGCGTGGCGATGGTTATGACCCAGACGGCACAGAAACTCGCCAAAGTCCAGGTTCCGGCTGGTCACCACTTGGGACGCCCCTGGTTAGGGGCATGGAAACAACTGAGCGGGAAGTAAACTTGAATATAACTTGACGCAGGCCTGTCGAACCCGTAAAATACCTCGTCTGTCCAAAACAGACGTTGCGTTCCAAATTTATTCGCCAACTTGGGAGGGTTGTTATGCACGTTGATACTGCGTATCTGCTTGAAATTGCCAGCAATGCCGCCAGGCCGCCGCTTCCGTTGTTATGGTGGTTGGGGCCGGTGATGGCACTGGTTGCACTTGTCTTCGCTTATATTCTATACAGGCAGATGTTACAGATGAGCGAGGGCAATGAACGCATGAAAGAAATTGCCCAGGCCGTGCGTGAAGGCGCCATGGCCTATCTAGGGCGGCAATATCGCGTCGTTATCATGGTTTTTGCCGGCCTGTTTGTTATTTTTCTGTTGTTGTCCTTTTTGAAATTGCAAAACCCAATTGTGCCGTATGCCTTTCTGACAGGGGGGCTTTTTTCTGGTATTTGTGGTTTTATTGGTATGAAGGCCGCCACCAATGCCTCGGCGCGCACTGCATTTGCGGCTACCAAAAGCCTCAACAGCGCTTTGCAGGTTGCTCTGCGTGGTGGGGCCGTAATGGGCCTGGTGGTGGTTGGCTTTGCTCTGCTCGACATCACAGTCTGGTTTTTGCTTTTGTACAATCTCTTCCCCATCCTCTTTCCAAATCATTTCATCAGTCTGGCCGAAAACCCGCTGCCACAGATTACCGCCATCATGCTCAGTTTTGGGATGGGTGCCTCGACCCAGGCCCTGTTTGCCCGCGTGGGCGGGGGTATCTACACCAAAGCTGCCGATGTCGGCGCGGACCTAGTTGGTAAAGTCGAAGCCAACATCCCCGAAGATGACCCGCGCAATCCGGCCACCATCGCCGATAACGTGGGTGACAACGTCGGCGATGTTGCAGGCATGGGCGCTGACCTGTATGAGTCGTATGCCGGTTCTATTTTAGCCACGGCGGCTCTGGGTGTGGCGGCGGTTGGTTTTAAGGGAACAGAATTGCTCGCCGGCAAGACAGCGCTGGAGATGAGCATGATTTACATCTCGGCCCCCATTGTCCTCGCTGCGCTGGGCATTCTGCTTTCAATTTTGGCGATTTTTGTGGTGCGCTCTAAGGAAGATGCCAGCCAGGGAGAGCTGATTAGTGCGCTCAGCCGCGGGCTGTATATCAGTTCTGCTGGGATTGCAGTGTTGAGCCTGCCGCTTTTTTTTATGCTTGGCATCCCCAACCCTATCAACCTGTGGGTGGTGGTGTTGACCGGCTTGTTGGTTGGCATTGCGGTTGGCAAACTGACGGAATATTACACCTCGCACGCCTTTGAGCCAACCCGCAACATTGCCGAGCATGCCAACACCAGCACTGCAACCTCCATGATTGAAGGCCTGGCGGTTGGGATGCGCTCTGGCGGCTTGCCGGTGGCAGCCGTGGCGATGGGGATTGTAGTCAGTTTCTACGCTTCGGGCGGTGCAACCAATATTCTTCTGGGACTTTATGGTGTTGGCCTGGCGGCGGTTAGTATGCTCTCAACCTTGGGCTTTACCCTGGCGACCGATGCCTACGGGCCAATTGCTGATAACGCGGGCGGCAATGCCGAAATGTCGAAACTTGACCCGGTTGTGCGCCACCGTACTGACCAGTTAGATGCCGTTGGCAATACCACGGCGGCCATTGGCAAAGGCTTTGCAATTGGCTCCGCCGCGCTCACCGCTATGGCGCTATTAGCGGCCTATCTCGAAGAAATTCGCCTGGTGTTGCACGAACTTCGCGGCGTCGATTCACTGCTGGTGGATGGGCAAATGGTTAAAGTGACCGAAATGACCATGCAACATTTCATGTCTTTCTACGGTGTGACCTTGCTTAATCCGGCGGTACTGGTTGGGGTTTTCGCTGGCGTAGCAACGTCTTTCTACTTCTCTGCCATGACGATGAGCGCGGTTGGACGCGCCGCAGGCGGTATGGTCGAGGAAGTCCGCCGCCAGTTCCGTGAAATTTCTGGTCTCTTGGAAGGAACGGCCAGGCCCGACTATGCGCGCTGCGTTGCAATCAGCACAGCGGCGGCCCAGCGTGAGATGATGGCCCCGGCCCTCCTGGCAATTGTTATCCCCGTTCTGATTGGCATCGTCTTTGGCGTGGCCGGTGTGCTTGGCTTGCTGGTGGGTGGTTTGGCGGCTGGTTTTTCTTTGGCGATTATGATGTCTAATGCGGGCGGTGCTTGGGATAATGCTAAGAAATATATCGAAAGCGGCCAACACGGCGGCAAAGGCTCTGATGCCCATAAAGCGGCGGTGGTTGGTGATACCGTTGGCGACCCGTTCAAAGATACTGCCGGGCCTTCGCTTAATATCCTGATTAAGTTAATGTCTATGGTCTCAGTCGTTTTTGCTGGGCTCATTGTGGCGTTCAGCAACGGGCAGGGCTTGTTGTTCTCTCTTCTGGTTCGCTAATCTGACCGGTTGCATTCAAAAAACGGCGCAAATCGTGCGCCGTTTTTTGATTCACGTGATCTCGGGTTAGGCAACCAAAGCGGGGGCCCCCAGGCCGAGAGAAGGTTTCTTAGGCTGACGACAATAAGCGATCACGCCGCAAAGCAGATTGACCAGGAAGTTGATTGGACTTTGGTGGCGCGAATGCTCAATCTGCGAAATGTTCTTGCGTTGGTCAAGGATGGTTTCGGCAATCGCCCGTTTTTAATCTGCAAAATCTTGCGCTATCGCGTAAGGCGAGTAATTTAAGTCATTTGTCAACTTAAAGTGCGAAAAAAGGCAGATTGTTTTGCTCCATCCTTTTCGTTATACTACACAATAGTGCTTTTGCCATAACAGCCCCCAGGCCGTTGTGGCAAACCCCAATCCCACTGCTTCTTGGAGACAATATGGATATTTTATGGTTAGGCAGTCGCCATGGCCTGAATGGCTTTGAGCAGATTGCTGTTGTTGTGGTTCTTGTGGCTGCGTTTATCAGCCTGCTGTACGCCTGGTGGCTGCGCAGTACTGTGCTTAAAAAAGACCAAGGCACCCAGATTATGCAGGATATCTGGAACGCCATTCGGGTGGGCGCAGATTCGTACCTGAATCGCCAACTCACGACCATTCTGCCGTTAATTGGTATCCTAACGGTGGTGATGTTCTTGAGCGTCTACGTCGTTCCACCCAGTCAAGAGGCTGTCGAGGAGTTCCAGGCGTTCGGACAGCAAACCACGACCCTGATTATCGCCATTGGACGTACCATCGCTTTCATTATGGGTGCGTCTTTTTCTTTAATCGTAGGTCAGTGGGGAATGCGCATGGCCGTACAGGCCAATGTGCGCGTAACGGCTGCCTCGCGGCGCGGGTTTAATGAAGCCCTCTCCATTGCTTATTACGCCGGAACCTATACCGGCATGTTGACCGACGGCCTCGGCCTGTTGGGTGGTACGTTGATTTTCATTGTCTTTGGCAAGGCTGCTCCCGATGCCCTGCTTGGCTTTGGATTCGGCGGCACACTGCTGGCCCTGTTTATGCGCGTGGGCGGCGGCATTTACACCAAAGCAGCCGATGTTGGCGCAGACCTGGTGGGCAAAGTTGAAAAAGACATCCCCGAAGATGACCCACGTAATGCCGCAGTGGTGGCCGATTTAGTCGGTGATAATGTTGGCGATTGCGCCGGCATGGCCGCTGACATCTTTGAATCTTATGAAGTTACTATCGTCTCCGCCTTGATATTGGGCCTTGCATTGGTGACCCTCACCGGCGACCTGAAGTGGATTATCTTCCCACTCATCATCCGCGCAGTGGGTGTGATTTCGTCCATCATCGGTACGTTTACCGTGCCGATTTGGAGCAAAATTAACCTGCCCATTTTGGGTCGCGCCTACGATGCAGAAGAATCCATGTTTCGCTCGTACGAAGTCTCCAGCATTTTTACCGTTCTGATTTCCATCCTGATTGCAGTCTTTTACGCAGGCGACTGGCGCCTTGCTGCCCTCACTGCCATTGGCGTGGGGTTGGCGGTGGCTTTCAACCCGCTGACTTCCTATTTCACATCTACCAAGAAAGCCCCCGTTAAGGAGATTGTCTCGTCTACTGGCACTGGCCCCGCAACCACTATCCTCTCTGGTCTTTCGGTGGGGATGGAATCGAGCGTTTGGGCGCTGGTTGTCATCGTTGTCAGTTTTATTTTCTCTATCTTGCTGTATAGCGGGGAGGGGGCGGTCTATGTGCTTTATGCAGTTGCCATGATAGGCATTGGCATGCTCTCACACACGGGCAACAATGTGGCAATGGACTCTTATGGCCCTATTTCAGATAACGCCAACGGCATTGGCGAAATGGCCTGGCACGATATGGACGACAAAGAGACCAAAGCAGCTCGCCAGATTATGGCCGACCTGGATGCGGTTGGTAACACCACCAAAGCCATCACGAAAGGCATTGCAATTGCCTCCGCGGTGATTGCGGCGGTTTCACTGTTTGCTTCATACATTACGGATGTTGGCCGCGTGCAGGCCCAGTTAGGGCAGGCTGTGATGGACGCCATCCGCATTTCGGATACGCGCGTTTTCATTGGCTTGCTGTTGGGTGGCGCGCTGCCCTGGCTGTTCTCCTCGCTTTCCATTCGCGCCGTCAGCCGGGCGGCGGGACACATCGTTGAGGAAGTCCGCCGCCAATTCAAAATTCCTGGAATTATGGAAGGAACGGTTCAGCCAGATTATGCCCAGGTGGTGGGAATTTCGACCGCTTCGGCTCAGAAGGAACTTATCCCGCTGGCGACGATTTCGGTGTTGTTGCCGATTGTGATTGGCCTGGTGCTGCAAGTGGAAGCCTTGGGCGGGTTTCTGGCGGGAATCATTCTCTCTGGTCAGCTCCTGGCGGTTTTCATGTCTAACGCAGGTGGTGCCTGGGACAACGCCAAAAAAGCCATTGAAGATGAGCCGCGCGACCTGGCTAATAACACTGGCAAAGGCTCTGAGCGCCATAAGGCGGGCGTGGTTGGCGATACTGTTGGCGACCCGATGAAGGACACCGCTGGCCCGGCTCTTAACCCGATGATTAAAGTTGCCAACCTGGTCTCGTTGCTGGCCGCGCCCATCATCGTCAAGTACCCGATGATTCGACCTGATGGTTCGCTGGACGTGGTGGTTGCCCTGGTGGCGATTGTTTTGTTGACAGGCACCGTTTGGGCGATTATGCGCTCGAAAGCGACCGTGGACGTTTTGAAGGCCTCTTAAGCACCCTCTGTTGTGCTTTGCTTGAATCAAAAAGGACATCCGAGTTTCGGGTGTCCTTTTTCTGTTTAGACTTTTGTCAGTGTTACAAAGACCATTGGCTTGCGGCGCGTTTCGTTGTAAATGAAAGTTTTGACCACATCCACAATATCTTTCTGCATATCGAGCCCGCCGTTGTGGATGACATCAATCACTCGCTGCCGCACCAGGGGGATGAGGTCTTCGGCATCTTCGTTTGAGACGAATCCGCGCGTGATGATTTCTGGGTTTTCGAGTAGGCGGTTGGAGTATTTGTCAATGCCCAGGTTGACGATAAAAATGCCAGAGCGGGCCAACTGTTCGCGCTCACGCATCACGTCTGGGTCAGCGTCGCCGATGGAGCCGCCCTCTACCACAACATAGCCACCAGGAATTCGTTCTCCGAGAGCGAGTTTACCGTCTTCCAGCTCCACGATTTGTCCGTTTTCGACAACCACAATTTTTTCTTTTGGAATGCCCATCTGTTCGGCCAGCCAGGCATGGCGTTTTAACTGCCGCAATTCGCCGTGAATTGGCATGAAGTATTTGGGGCGCACCAGGTTCAGCATTAATTTCTGCTCTTCCTGGCTGGCATGACCAGAGACATGCACCGGGGCCAGGTTGTCATATATGACATTTGCGCCTAGCCGCAACATGCGGTTAATGGTTTTGCTAATGGTCTCTTCGTTGCCAGGGATAGGATGCGAGGACAGGACAACCGTATCGCTGGGCAGCAGGTCGAATTGGCGGTTTGTGCCGGCGGAGAGCCGCCCAATGATGGAAGACGGTTCGCCCTGCGAGCCGGTGCACATCAACACCACCTGGTCGGGTGGCAGTTTCAGGGCAGTGTCAATGGTCACAAGGGTTTCGTCGGGAACAAGCAGGTAGCCGAGTTTGCGCGCCATTTTGGCGTTATCTACCATGCTGGTTCCCACAAAGGCCAGTTTGCGGCGGTGCCGCACGGCAGCATCGGCCACTTGCTGCATGCGCGAGATGAGCGAGGCAAAGGTGGCAACGATAACCCGCCCTGGCGCGTTTTTGATGACTTCATCAAGCGCCGGGCCAATGACCCGTTCGGAGGGGGTCCAGCCGGGTCGCTCGGCGTTGGTCGAGTCGCTTAAGAGCAAGTCTACGCCGCGCCGCGAGAGTTCTGCCAGTTTGGCGTAGTCTGTGGGCCAGTTATCAACGGGGGTGTGGTCGAATTTGTAATCGCCGGTATGCACAACCAGGCCGGCAGGGGTGGTGATGGCCAGGCCAACCGCGTCGGGGATGGAATGGCAGACATGGAAAAACTCAACCTTGAAAGGGCCAATTTGCGTGGTTTCACCGGCGCTGATGCGGCGCAGGTTGGCTTTGGAGGCCAGGCCGTTGCGGGCCAGTTTGACTTCCACCAGCCCAAGGGTCAGTTGGGTCCCGAAAATGGGAGCAGGCACGCGCGGGACGACGTGGTGAATTGCCCCGATGTGGTCTTCGTGTCCGTGCGTGATAATCATCCCGACAACTTGGTGACTCTTATCGTACAGGTATTCGAAATCGGGGATGATGTAATCAACCCCAATCATATCGTTTTCGGGGAACATTAAACCGGCATCAACGACCAGAATCTGGTCGTTGAATTCGTAGGCCATCATGTTTTTGCCCACTTCCCCCAGCCCCCCCAGGGGTATGATTTTAAGTTTTTGACTCATGGTCCTGAAAAATTCTCCTGAATTTTGGTTTTTTATCTCCGCCCAGGGCGGTTGAGTTCTCGTAAAAGACAAAAGCCCCTGTGAAGAGGGGGGTGCATAACCGCTTTGGCTGGCCTGCAAAGAAAGCACTGCCCAGAGGGGCAGGGAAAGTCTTTTGAATGGGTGTCAGTATAGCACAGGTGGGGCATTTGTCAAACGCCTGGTGTGGGCGCAATTTCCACCCGGTTGCGCCCAGCCTGTTTGGCTGCATAGAGCGCCTGGTCGGCGGCGCGTATGACTTGGTTGGCATTTGCGCCGTGTTCTGGGTAGATGGCAATTCCTATCGAAAGGGTGGCTCGCAGGATGTGATGCTTGTAGTCCAGTGCGAATTCGGCGAAGTGCTTTCGCCAAGATTCGGCGCGCTGCCAGGCAATGGGCAGCGGGGCGCCGACCATGATGATGCAAAATTCCTCGCCTCCATAACGGCAGGCAATATCAGACCGGCGGCTTTCTTGCAGCAGGATTTCCGCCAGCGACTTCAGTATCAAATCTCCGGCTTCGTGACCGTAAGTGTCGTTCACTTTTTTGAAATGGTCAATATCCAGCATCAGGATGCCAATCGGCAGGTTATCGCGTTCGGCGCGGGCGATTTCTCGTTCCAGTGTTTCATCGAGATAACGGCGGTTGTATAAGCCGGTGAGTGGGTCGCGGATGGCCTGTTCGCGCAGGCGGGCCTGGAGTTGTTCGATTTCTGCGATTTTTGTTTCCAGGCGTTTGTTGGCGCGCCGCAGTCCTTGCTGCGCTTTGAGCCGTTCGGCCAGCGCTTGCTGAACCTTCCCAAAGAGGCGCGCGTTTTGGATGGCGATAGCGGCTTGCGCGCTGAAGGCCTCCAGGCGTTGGGCGTGTTTTTCGTTAAAAAAATCAGGGATACTGCTATCCAGGCTGATGAACCCTACCACTTTGTGGTTGATAATAATGGGCGCGCCAACGTAGGACTGTATCCACATGGCTTCAGGAACTTTTGCCCATTGGGGGTCTTGCTGGGTGTTGGGAATGACAACCGGCTGCTTGGTCAAGTACATCTGTCGCAAGTTGGAAATTTCTTTGTATTTGAAACTCAGTGATTGGACTGCGTTGGGCGCTATGCCATACTTTTCGTACCCTTTGGTGCCAACGTAATACACATGTTGTCCTTTTATCAGGCTGATGTTTGCTGCGTCGTGTGGCACGACTTTGCCAACATATTTCAGAATGAGTTGCAAAATCTGGTCGAACTCCAGGCTGGAGGTGAGATTTTCTGCCGTATGCGTGAGCGCCTCGGCCAACATCCGTTGTTCCCGCTCGGCTTCATGCGCGAGGCGGCGTTCGGTAATATCCAGTCCAAAGCTGGCAATGCCGTTGTTTTTACCGTTCTCATCTTTGAGGGTAATGTTCGTCCACGAAATGGTTCGTTTTTCTTTATTTTTCGTAGCCAGTATGGTTTCGTTGCGAGAAACGATGGTGCCGCGCTGAATGGCACGTGAAAAGTTCTTTTTGGTTTCTTGGTTGGCGTTGCTGTTTATTTCTAGCCAGTTACGTCCTAGAATATCTTCCCGTTCCCAACCGGTCACTTCCAGGTAGTAATGGTTGCAAAAAGTGAGATTGCCTTCGGAGTCGAGCATGATAACGAGCAACTGGATGTTTTCCACGATTTCTCTAAATCGTCTTTCCGTTTCACGGAGCAACATCTCAGCCTGCTTGCGCTTGGTAATATTGATGATAAAGCCAACGGCAGATTCCACCTGGCCTTTATCGTTCAGGATAGGAGAGACGGTAATTTCGCCCCAAAAACACTCGCCCTGGCTGTTAATATACTGATTTTCAATTTGGTATTGTTCAATTTCTCTTTGTATCAGTGCATGGTGTTGCTCACGGTTGTAATGGATGTGATTGGGGTGGAGGAATATAGCTTCCTCCATTCCAATTAAATTCTTAGGCTCGGTGCCGAGCATGTCGGCCCAGCGGTCATTGACAAATTGGTAGCGTCCATAGCGGTCGGTGACCCTGATTCCGAGACTGGCGTAATCAAAGATGACCTTAAGTTGGGCGCGGCTTTTTTCGAGTTCCTCGGTCATCTGTTTCCGGTCGCTGATGTCTATCAACGCAGCCAGAATGCAATTTTGGCCCTGGTAGGTCATTTGGCGCATCGAAGCCATTACCCAGAGTTGCTTTTTGTTTGCTGTTCGCATGCGTAATTCAATGCGGTCTATTTTGCCGCTTTCCTGGATGGTCTCAACAATAAGTGGGCGCAAATGTGGCTCATCATAGAACATGCTACTGCGAAACATGTGAAGTGGTTTGTCTTGTAATTCGTAAAATTCCACGGCAATTGGGTTGGCGTAAAGGATTTGACCATCTTGCAACGAGGTAATTACCAGCGCAAACGGGGCGGTTTTTAGAATGGCATCAAACATTTGCTGGCTGGATTGTAGTTCTTGTTCGGTTTTTTTGCGTTCGGTGATGTCGTGCAACACGATGAGCCAGCCTCTTTGTTTTTGGCTGCGTTTATCTTTGACGGGGATGTTTTCGACATCGTAATAGCGGTCAAAGGGCTGGGGAATATGCACTTGCTGACTGATGGCGCTGTTAAGAATGAGTTCTCGTAGCGGGTGAAAGGGAGGCAGCACATCGGTCAGAGTCTGGCCAAATACGTCTTTGCGCTGGACCCCAAGCAGCGATTGGGCAGACGGATTCAGGTCTACAATCCGGTTTTGCGAATCCAGGGTGATGATGGCATCTCGCAGGTGTTCCAGCACCAGGTCGCGGGCCAGCGGAACGACTTCCAAAATGCGGTAGCGCAGGATACCCCAGCCCAGTACCAGGCCGCTGAGCGCATAACCCAAGGAGTGCAATTCCAGGCTGCTAGGAGAAAATTGTTCGGCGGGGGCAATGGCCGCATAGGCGATGTTGCTGAGCCAGGGTGCCAGCGCGCCCAGGGTCAAAACCCAGGCCTGGGTGCGAGAAGTTGGTGAAAGCCGGAGGATGGCGTGCGCTAGAACGGCTGTGGCTATCAGCCGCAGGGAATAGTAATAAACGAGAAAGCCAATAAAAAATGACAAATCTTCTGATTGTGGGTGCTTCCAGAATAAGAAATGGCTGTGATTGGTATAAGCCAGTAGGGCTGAAATAATCGGAATGACCCATAAGAAGTAGGTAATCTTGCGCCAGATAATTTTTTCTTGTTGGACATACTCGAGGATGAACACCAGATAGAGCGTTGAAGCCAACCCTGCCCCCAGAATTTCAAGGGCATGCCAGAAGATTTTTCGTTCAGGAAGCGCAAAACTTGTTGACCCTACGCTAATTCCCCAAACCATGACCGATAGCATAAGCAGCGCCAGTGGCAGGCTGCCTGGCTGAGGGCGTTGCCGCCAGGCAACTTGCGTTGCAACAGCGGCCACCAGCGCGCCTGCAAACTGAATACTGACCAGGATTATTTCGAGTTCTGTCATGGCGGCGGTTCTAACCTCCAGGGTGGACAGTGCTTTTTCACCGCCACCGGTGGAATCGTTCCATCAACAGGTTGTATTTCAATCGGCGCGCTTCTATTTCTCGCTTTAAGGTTTGACGTTCTTTTGGGGTGGTTGTCTGTTTTAGTTTTTCCTGTAATGCTTCGATATCTTTGAGCGTTTGGATTTCTTCAGGAAGCAAGTCGTTGCTTTTCAACAATCCATACCCCAGCCGCACCTCTTCGGGTGTGTCGAAGTAATCGTCCAGGTTTAATTTTTTACCCTTGCCGGGCAGGTTTTGGAATTCGCCACGCTCAATGGCTTCACGCAATAATTCATCAATAGACTTGGACATATTCATTCTTTCTCACAGTATACGTTTAATATCATATTTTGTTCTTAATGGCATTGCAAGCCTGTATTCTCAAGACCGCGCCTCATTATTCCCTGCTCCAGCCGCCTTTGCGCGTTCACCTGGGCAAAGGGGTATGGATGAGCGCCTTGCTTACATCCGAGCCTGTTTTCCAA
>DAOUBQ010000001.1:0-17152 GCA_034432755.1 Anaerolineales bacterium | reverse complement strand
CGGGCACTTAAGGCTGCGCTGGCCAGGGCGTCTGCAGAGCCGGCTCAAGCTGGAAACCGGTCGCAAGTGCCCGGCACCTGAATAGTTACGTCGTCACTACGAAGTTGCGCTGGTCTGTTGTCAAGAGAGTGGCGACCGTCAGACCGGCTTAGCGGCGAGCGCCTGACGTCGGTCTGCGCTAGCTCGCCAGCGCGGCCAGTCGCTGCTCGATCTGCGCTTTTTTGCTTTCCCATTCGGCCAACTGTTGACGCGCCCCTTCCACCACGTGCGGCGGCGCGCTGTTGACGAAACCGGGGTTGGCTAATCGGCCGGCTGCGCTGCGCACCATCTTGTCGGCATTAGCCAGCTCCTTCTGCAGGCGAGCAATCTCCGCATCCATGTCCACCAAGTCGACCAGGGGCAAGCCGATCGTAGCGCCGCCGGCCACCAGAGCCACCGATTTGGGCGGCATCGCCAGGCTGGCGCCGAGCTGCACGTGCTCTGCGTCAAGCATGGCTAGGCTGGTGATCACAGCCAGCTCCTCCTGAAACAACGCCAGATGCTCACCAGCGCTGATCAGCGCACCGATGCGACGGCCTGGCGCCACGTTGTACTCGTTGCGGGCGTTGCGAATGGCGCGCACCGCCTCTTGGATGCGACCAAAAGCGACCTCGGCTGCGCCATCCACGGCGCCCGCTTGGGGCCAGGGGGCGATGATCAGCGCCTCCGGCCACTGCCCGGCCGGCTCAGTCGACGCTGTGGGCAGCACACCGCCGAAGCCAAGCTCGGACAATGCCGCAGCAGGCGTCATTCCAACCGCCTGAGCGGCGCGCTTCAGGTTCTGCCAAATGTCCTCGGTCACGAACGGGATGAAGGGGTGGAGCAGACGCAACGTTTGATCGAGCACATGAACCAGGATGGCGGCTGTGCGCCACGCCGTCGCGCCGCCCTGTGCCAACTGCGTCTTGGCGATCTCAATGTACCAATCGGCGAAGTCGCCCCACAGGAACTCATACGCCTGGCGCCCAGCCTCGCCGTACTGAAAGGCGTCGAACAGCCGGGTCACCTCAGCCACAGTGGCGTGCAACCGGCTCATGATCCAGCAGTCGGCCAAGCTCCACCGACCGGTATCTTCCGATGACTGATCACCGGTCGCCGCTGACCGCTGACCGTCCCCCGCCAGCTTGCCCAGATTCGTCACCGTGAACCGCGCCGCATTCCAGATCTTGTTGGCAAAGTTGCGGTTGGCGCGAATGCGGTCGAGGCTGAGGTTCATGTCGTTGCCGGGGGTGGAGCCGGTGAGCAGGGTGAAGCGCAGGGCGTCGGCGCCGAACTCGTCCATCACCGCGATGGGGTCGATCACGTTGTTGTAGGTCTTGGACATCTTGCGGCCCACCTCGTCGCGCACCAGCCCGTGCAGGTAGACCGTGTGGAAGGGGATGTCGTTGGTGAACAGCAGCCCGGTCATGATCATGCGCGCCACCCAGAAGAAGAGGATGTCGTAGCCGGTTTCCATGTAGGAGGTCGGGTAGAAATATTTCAGGTCGGGGGTTTCCTCCGGCCAGCCGAGGGTGCTGAAGGGCCACAAGCCGCTGGAGAACCAGGTGTCCAGCACATCCGGGTCTTGTTCGATGTTGGCGCTGCCGCAGTGGGCGCAGGCGGAGGGGTCTTCGCGGGTGCAGGTTTGTTGGCCGCAATCGGCGCAGTACCAGACCGGGATGCGGTGTCCCCACCACAGTTGGCGGCTGATGCACCAATCCTGGATGTTTTCCAGCCAGTTGTAGTAAACCTTCTCAAAATGTTCCGGCACGATTTTGGTCTGGCCGTTTTTGACGGCGGCCAGGGCTTTTTGGGCCAGCGGGGCGATTTTGACGAACCACTGTTCGGAAATCATCGGTTCGATGATTTCGCCGCCGCGCTGTGAGCGCGGCACGTTGAGGGTGTACGGTTCTTCTTTGATGACCAGCCCGGCGGCTTTCATATCGGCCCACAGTTTTTTGCGCGCCTCGAAGCGCTCCAGCCCCTGGTAGGGGCCGCCGATTTCGGTGACGCGGGCGGATTTATCGAGCATGGAAAGTACCGGCAGGCCGTGACGCTGTCCGATTTCGTAGTCGTTGGGGTCGTGACCGGGGGTGATTTTGAGGGCGCCGGTGCCGAATTCGCGCGCCACGTATTCATCGGCGATGACGGGAATTTCGCGCCCCAGCATGGGGACAATCACCTTTTTGCCGATGAATTTCTGGTAGCGCTCGTCTTCGGGGTGGACGGCGACGGCGGTGTCGCCGAGAATCGTCTCCGGGCGGGTGGTGGCGACGGGGATGAAATCCTCCGAATTTGCCAACATGTACTTGAAATAGTAGAGCGTGCCGGGTTCTTCGGAGTATTCCACTTCCAGGTCGGAGACGGCGGTTTTCAGGCCGGGACTCCAGTTGATGAGACGCGGGCCGCGATAGACCAGTCCTTTCTCGTAGAGGCGCACAAAAGCCTCGCGCACGGCTTTGCTGAGGCCTTCATCGAGGGTGAAGCGTTCGCGCGTCCAATCGCAAGAGGCGCCCAGGCGGCGAATCTGGCTGGTAATGTGACCGGCGTATTTGCGTTTCCATTCCCAGGTGCGCTCCAGGAACTTTTCACGTCCAATTTGTTCGCGGCTGCTGCCTTCTTTTGCCAGCTGACGTTCCACCATCAACTGCGTGGCGATTCCGGCGTGGTCGGTGCCTGGCACCCACAGGGTGGAGTAGCCCTTCATGCGGTGATAGCGCACCATCAAATCTTCCACGCTGACGAACATGGCGTGGCCGAGGTGCAGTTCGCCGGTGACGTTGGGCGGGGGGATGGTGATGACGAAGGGCTTGACCGATGGGTCGAAATTTGGCTGGTTGGGGTCGTTGTGCGGCTGAAAGTAGCCGCCTGCTTCCCACATGGCGTAGATACGTTGCTCGGTGGATTTGAAATCGTAGGTTTTGGGTAGTTCGTAGCTCATTCTGGCTCCGTTTTCATCAGGGTTGTGTGTTCGGGTTGAAAGTCGGCAGGTTTTCATTCTGGCAGGCCTGCAAGAGATTTTCATCGGCAGAGACAAAGGTCAGCGCAGGCAAGTCGGTATTTTGAATGAAGGCCAGCGCGGTCGCCAGATGAATAGCGTCGTAGGAGCGCAGCGCGCGTGTTTCGGTCAATTCGGCGGCTTTCCATAAAATTTCTGCGTTGATTTCCAGCGGCAAAAATTCTTGCAACAAGCGGCGGCGAAAATCATCCAGTAGTTCGCGCCGCATTTGGCTGGAAATTTTGGCTGCGCGTACTTTGCGCGATAAGGCTGAACCAAGTTCAACAATGGCGGCCTGCGAAAAAACAAGCAGGTTGAGCGGGGTATTTTGCGGGTCTTTTGCCAGGACAAGCGTCTCCATCCACTGACTGCCTTGTTCGGCCACAAATAGTTTTACCAGGGCGCTGGTATCGAGATAGTAGGCGTTCATGGTTGAGTTTTACGCTCTTCAAAAACTGCGTCCGAAAGGGTGATTCCTTTTAGATGCTGACGCCATTCTGCGTACGAAAAATGCGGCGCGCTCTGGGCGGGCGGAGTTTCGGAAGTCAGCAGCCCGGCATTCCTTAAGGCGAGCAAAACGCGCTCCCGCTGATTGGGCAGGGCGGGCGGCTGTTCAAGGCCCAGCTGCAAGGTGTCAATGACCAGTTTGTTCAAGGAGAGATTTTCCTGCTCGGCGCGGCGGCGCAGCAATTTGTGCAGCCTGGCGGGAATGCGGATGGTCAGTTTGATGCTCGATTGATTCATGCCTTCTCCTTCTGCGCTGTCTGTGCAGCATCTCGCCACTATGGTGGCAAGGCAATTGTATCACGGCCCTTGTGCCGGAACTTTCTAAATGAAGTTTCGGTACTCGGCAAAACAAAAACGCCTTCGTCCGTTGAGGACGAAAGCGTTGGCTTCCGCGGTACCACCTCGATTCGCCGATTATGCAGCGGCGCACTTCCCTGACCATCATCAGGTTGTCCGCTAACGGGGACGACCGTGCCGGTCTACTGGACACTGTTCACTGACAACGGAACACTGGCTTTCTTCGGCAATGCTTCCGGGCGACTTCGGCGAGGGGTTTGCTGGGGCGGCTTTCAGCGTTTGGGCCTGGTTTCGGTATGCTCATGCTACTCGGCCAACAAACACCGCCTTCTCTATCAGCGTTCCAGTCGCCTACTCCTCCCGGAGGAGGTAATTATACATCAAAACCTCGCCATCAAGCGCAAGAATTATTTGCTGCTGTGCGCCAGGCGCGGGTCGAGGGCGTCGCGCAAGCCGTCACCAAGTAGATTGAAGGCCAGCACGGTGAGCATGATGGCAAAGCCGGGGAAAAAGACCAGATGTGGGGCGGTGAAAACCTGGTTGCGCTCTGCCCCAAGCATGGAGCCCCATTCCGGGGTCGGCGGCTGCGCGCCCAGGCCGAGAAAGGAGAGCGCGGCGGCATCGAGGATGGCGGTGGCAATGCCAAGCGTGCCTTGCACAATGAGCGGAGTGAGGGCGTTGGGCAGAATCCGTCCGAACAAAATCTGGTTTGTGTTGCCGCCCAGGGCGCGGGTGGCAGAGACGTAATCCATTTCTCGAATGGAAAGCACGCTGGCGCGCACGACTCGCGCATAGGCTGGGATGGAGACAATGCCAATTGCCAGCAGGGCGTTTATCAAACCAGGTCCCAGCACGGTCACAATGGCAATTGCCAACAGGAGCGAGGGAAAGGCCAGCAGCACATCCATCACGCGCATAATTGCGTTGTCAATCCAACCGCCAAAGTAGCCGCCCAACGCGCCCAAAACCGTGCCGATGAAAATGGCAAAGGTGACGGTTGAAAAGCCCACAATCAGGCTCAAACGCGTGCCGTAGAGCAGGCGGCTGAATTGGTCGCGCACATTGCCATCAATGCCCATCAGATGCTGGGGCTGGTCTTTTGGGCAGCCGAACAAGTGGATACATGGCGCCTGACGCATTTTGACATTTTCAACGCCAATCAGCACTTGCAGCGGGTCATACGGCGCAAGCCACTGGGCTGTCAGGGCGATAAACACCAGAATCAGGATGATTGCCAGGCCAACTAACGAGGATTTGCGGCGAAACAAGCGCCGCCAGGTGATTCGCCACAGACTGACCGAGTCAAGAGAAATGGATTCGGCATCCAACTCGGCAATTTTAGGGGGTGTTTGGGGAGGTTGGTTGGTCATCATGGCTAGTTCAGGCGAATGCGCGGGTCAATATAGGCGTAAGAAATGTCCACAATCAGATTGAGAATAACGAAGAAGATGGCAATGACGACGGTAAAGCCCTGTACCACTGCGTAATCGCGGGCAGTAATTGCATCGTAGAGAATGCGGCCAACGCCCGAAAGCCCGAAAATGGTTTCGGTGAGTACCGCACCGCCAAGCAAGGTCCCAAGCGACAGGCCAAGCACGGTCACAATCGGCAGGAGCGCGTTGCGAAAGGCGTGATTGAGAATAACCTTGCTATATCGAACCCCTTTGGCGCGCGCGGTGCGAATGTAGTCCTGGCCAAGCACTTCGAGCATAGAGGAGCGCGTCATACGGGCAATCAACGCCATCGGAATTGTTCCCAGCGCCAGGGCGGGCAGAATCAGGTGGCGAACCGCATTCCGCAAAAGTTCCCAGTTGCCAGTCAGCACGGCGTTGAGAATATTTAGACGGGAAATAAATTCAGCCAAACCGCGCCACAGGCTGCTTTCGGGCAGGGTTAAATTCCAGGCGATGTAAAAAGCGGTGGTATCCATTCCGGCGCTCACCCGGCCTGAGGGAGGCAGCCAAAAGGGCGTATCTTTGAGCAACAGCGAAAAGACGTAGGCCAGCATTAACCCCAGCCAGAAAACCGGCATGGAAACGCCAATGTTGGCCCAAACCATCGTCACGACGTCCACCCATGAGTTATGTCGAACCGCCGAAATAATGCCGAGGGGAATGCCAACCACCATACTGACAAACAGGGCCGCAAAACTCAATTCGACCGTTGTGGGCAGACGTTCAATCAAAATGCGGGTGACCGGCTGACTAAAGCGGATGGAGTTGCCAAAATCACCGCGCACGACATCGCGAGCATAAATAAGAAATTGCTCGTAAATGGGCTTATCCAGTCCTTTTTCACGCATGAAGCGGTCACAAACTTCTTGGGTGGCTTTTTCGCCCAATAGGGCGCGGCAGGGGTCACCAGGAATCATGCGCGCCAGGGCAAATGTGACCAGCAAAATGCCAATGAGTACCGGAATGGCTGCAAGTAATCGGCGAAAAATATATTGAAGCATCATGGGCGGGACGTTCCTTGTGTAAACACGGGATGACGGATGTTTTACCGTCATCCCGTGTTCTTTTGGGTGTGTTACAGGAAGGTTATTTGCCGGGTTTCTTCATCAGACCCCAGAGATAATCGTAGTATTCCCACACGCCGGTGTTGCCAGCATGGGTGGGCGAGGCAATGTTCAGGCCCATGTTGAAGGTTGCCACAACGTCAGCCGAGGTGAAATCGCTGCCATCATGGAACTTAACGCCTTGCCGCAGGGTGCAGGTCCAAACGGTCAAGTCTGCATTCGGTTCGCAGACCTCAGCCAGCATGGGGACGACGGCTGTGCCATTGACTTCGTATCCATAGAGGGCTTCCATCACCTGGTCGCAGGCGCGCAGGGATTCACCATCGGTCTCGTCGGCACAGAACAGGCTGATAGGTTCGGCATTCTGCATGAAGACGAACACATCGCGTCCACCGGGGTTCGAGACCGCAAACTGCTCATTGGTCAGCGGGCTGGCCTGCGGGGTGGTCACATCAGCGCGATAGGCCGTGCCGGAGCCGCCGTGTGCTACGGCCACCATCGGCACCAATTCGCGGATGGCGTTATTGGCTTCCACGTAAATCGGTTCTGCCTGCTTGGGGTCGGCAATTTGGGCGCCTTTGGTCAGTTTTTCGTAGATTTCAGGGAAGGGGTTGCCAAACTGCGGGTTGGACGCACCAAAGTGGAAATCGAGGAAGTTGGTGATGTGGGGGTAATCTGCGCCCCAACCGAGGAAGTACAGGCCATCTAGTTTGCCGGTGGTCGAGGCTTCGATGAACGCGCCCGATTCCATGACCACGATTTCGGCATCAATGTTCAGGTTTTGCTTGAGTTGTGCCTGCACATCTTGGGCAACATTGGCAACCTGGGGCAGGTAGCCACGCACCACGTCGCGGTAATACAGTTTGGTCTTGAATCCATCCGGGAAGCCGGCTTCGGCCAGCAGTTTGCGGCCTTCTTCGGGGTTGAAGTCGTACCAGGGGTCACCCACGCAGCCGTTGGGGATGGAGCAGGGGGTAAAGTGCGAAGCGACTTCGGAGCCAGCCGGGTAGAAGTTATCCACAATGCGCTGGCGGTCAATGCCATAGGCAATCGCCTTGCGCACGCGCACATCGTCCCACGGCTTGAAGGTATTAGTCATGCCGATGTAGAAGATGTTGAGGGCTTCGCGCTCAACAAGAGTCAGGTTCGAGTCAGCGGCAACCACTTCAAAATCAGCGGGGCCAACGTTGTCAATGCCATCCACCGTGCCAGCCTGAAGTTCGAGCAGGCGGGCAGCAGCTTCAGATTGCCAGCGCAACACCAGGGTTTTGGCAAAGGGTTTTTCGCCCCAATAGCCATCGAAGGCCGTGAAATTAACGCTCTCGCCACGCTTCCACTCAGAAATCTGATAAGGACCAGTGCCAATCGGCTTCTCGAGGCCTTCGCTGGTGCGCTTGCCGTTGGCGGCGGTTTTTTCCAGCCATTCTGAGGGGTAGATGGCAAACGGCGAGAAAGCAATCTTCGAGAGGAAGGCCGGGTCGGGGCGGCATAACGTGAATTTGACGGTGTAATCATCCACCGCCTCGATGGCCTGGAAGAGACCGGCGTAATCGCCGTTACATTCTTCCGCCGGAACGACGAGCGATTTGCCATCGAAGGTTGCAACCGGAACATCGGGAATCGGAGTCGGTTCGGCAGCCTGGGTGGGTTCGGCCGGGGCGGCAGGCTGTTCGGCGGCCTGGGTGGGTTCGGCCGGGGCGGCAGGCGCCTGGGTAGCAGTTGCACTGCCTCCGCAGGCGGCCAACACCATGCTTGCCAAAACAAATAGAGACAGCAAAAGGGACAACGAACGTTTCATGTTTCTCCTCCTGAGAGAATTGGAATCACAGAGAAAAGGGATTGTCTGGCGTCTCCCGTCTCCTCTGGCACAGTGAATACCGTGCGTTTGTATTATACAACAGGTTAACAATTACTTAAACTCACCTTACGCGGCAGCGCGAGATTTTGCAGATTGACAAATTCATCAAGCAATCGCGTACCGCGAGAGATTGTCCCCGCAGGGGGTATCTCGCATTTGAATTTTTGACCGCCAAGAGCGCGAAGAGCGCCAGGGGTTCAAGGGCGTCTTTGCGTTCTTGGCGGGCTTTGCGGTGAATGTTTGGCGTTATCTGGATGGCTAGGGCAATTTGCAAAAGTGCAATCGCTCGCGGTTTCAGGCGATATGAATCCCCCTTCGGAGACGATGTGTTGCAGCACGGACGAACTGCGTAAAATCAGTTGCTTAAAGAGAAAACGGAATACCCATCCCATGCAAACGAACGCGCTTCGGGTTGGCCGGCCATAAACCGGCAATCTTCGCGCCGCAATACGAGCAAGTTCCCGTCTCGGTGATGTGATACGCCGTCACCACATATCCCTGGCGTTTGACCAGCACGCGGTTACAGTTTGGGCAATGTGTCGCTTCATAATTTTCTACTCTGCCTGGCAGGTTGCCGGCGTAAACATAATTTAACCCGGCCTCGCGTCCAATCTCGGCGGCGCGGATGAGCGTTTGGGGCGGGGTGTAATCATGGTCGGTCATTTTGTAATCGGGATGGAATGCGGTGACATGCCAGGGAATATCCACCGAAACCGAGCGCAGGAAGCGCGCCGCATCGTATAACTCCTCGCTGCTGTCGTTAAAACCCGGCACAATTAACGTCACCACCTCCACCCACAAGCCGAGTGCGTGCGCCCGCTCGATGGTCTCCAGCACGTTTTTCAGCACCGCACCCAGACGGCGATAGTTCTTCTCCTGCATCGATTTCAAATCCACCTTGTAGGAATCCAGCCACGGGCGCAGATAGTTCAGCGCTTCGGGCGTGGCATTGCCATTAGAGACGAAGGCACACAACAACCCGGCGGCTTTGGCTTTTTGAAAAATGGAAACACTCCACTCAGAAGTAATCAGCGGTTCATTGTAAGAGGAAACCACCACCTCGGCCTGGTGGCGCTTTGCCAGCCTGACCACTTCGTCGGGCGTGACCCGCCGGACGAGATTTCCGGCCACCGCCGCAGCCGGGTCACGCATGGCCTGGGAGGTCAACCAATTTTGGCAGTAATCGCAATGCAGGTCGCAGCCCAGCATCCCAAATGTCAATGCCGTCGCGCCGGGCAGCACATGAGAAAACGGCTTCTTTTCGATGGGGTCGGCTTGCAAGGCAGCCACATAGCCCCAAGGAACGCGCAACTCCCCATTCTGGTTAAACCGCACCTGGCAAATGCCCCGCTTGCCGGGGCGAATGAGACAGCGATGGGCGCAGGCCGTGCAGCGCAGACTGCCGTTTTCTAATTTTTGGTAAAGTTCCCCCTGGGATGTCAGCAAGTCAAGGAACGTTCCCAAGTCTTGCATGGCGGCACCTCTTTAGAGAAACAGGAAGACTGGTAAACTGGTAAACACACCTATATAATACAACAATGTTAACCGTTTCGATTCAGGCAGGTGGAAAATCAAGCCGCATGGGGCGCAATAAAGCGCTGATGTCCTTTTTGGGTCGTCCGCTCATTGAGCGTATCGTTGAACGGATGGCACCCATTGCCGATGAAATCATCCTCATCGCCAATGACCCGGCCTCCTATCGCTTTCTGGGATTGCCGCTCTTTGCCGATATTTACCCCGAACACGGCGCGCTGGGCGGGCTGCACACCGCGCTAACCTACGCCTCACACCCTTTGGTGGCGGTGTTGGCCTGCGATATGCCCTTTGCCAGCCCCACGCTGATTGAATTTCAAAAGCGCATCTTGCTTGAAGAGGACGCCGATGTCGTCATTCCCGCCGGGCCGCAGGGATTAGAGCCGCTTCACAGCCTGTACCGGCGCGAAACCTGCCTGCCAGCCTGCGAGGGCGCGATTCTGGCTGACCAATGGAAACTCATTTCCTGGTTTCCGCAAGTCAAAGTACGAACGATTCAGCCCGATGAAATGAGCCCCTACGACCCATCGGGCCTGGTTTTCTGGAACCTGAACACCCCCGAAGAATTTCAGCACGCCGAAGCCATTGCCAGCGAACATTCTTAAATTCCCATTCACCCCGGAGGCTTCCGATGTCACTCGACCTTGCGCTCATTCGCAGCCAGTTTCCCTCCCTAAACAAACCCGTCATCTTTTTCGACAACCCCGGCGGCACGCAGATTGCCCGCCAATCGCTCGACCGAATCAATCACTACCTGTTAGAATGCAACGCCAACCACGAGGGCGCGTTTGCCACCAGCATCGCATCAGACGCCATCCTGCAAGAAGCCCACCAGGCGATGGCCGATTTCTACAACGCCCCCAGCGCCGCGGAAATCATCTTTGGCAACAACATGACCACCCTCACCCTGCACCTCAGCCGCTCAATTTCACGCAACTGGAACCCCGGTGATGAAATTGTCGTCACCCGCCTCGACCACGACGCGAATGTCACACCCTGGGTGCTGGCGGCGCAGGATAGGGGCGTGAATGTGCTGTGGGTTGATTTCGATGTCGAAGACGGCACACTCAAGATGGATGATTTACAGCGCGCCCTCGAGCGCAAACCACGCTTCCTCGCAATCGGCTACGCATCGAACGCGCTCGGCACCATTAACCCGCTCCACAAAATCATCGAGATGGCGCACGCGGCAGGAACGATGGTCTATGTAGACGCCGTCCAATACGCCGCGCACGGCCCCATTGATGTAAAAAAACTGGATTGCGACTTCCTGGTTGCCTCGTCTTATAAATTTTTTGGCCCGCACTGCGGCATTCTCTATGGCAAACAGAACCTCCTGGAAGAATTATTTGCCTACAAAGTGCGCCCAGCATCCAATGCCCTGCCCCACAAATTCGAAACCGGCACCCAAAACCACGAAGGAATTGCCGGGGTCTTGGGCGCAGTGGAATACTACGCGTGGTTGGGCAAAGAGTTCGGCGACGAACATGCCGAAGGTCTCGCCGAAGAAGGCTACAGCGGGCGGCGGCTAGAACTCAAAAAAGGGCTCACGGCCGTCCGCGCCTATGAATTTGAATTGAATCGCGCCCTGCTCTCCACCCTTCAATCGGTTCCAAGACTGGAACTCTACGGAATCACCGACCCCAAAAAACTCGAACAGCGCGTTGCCACCTTCTCCTTCCGATTAAAAGACAGGCACCCGCGCCAGGTGGCCGAAGAACTGGCAAAGCGGGGCATTTACGTTTGGGATGGTAACTACTACGCCATCAACGTCACCGAGCGGCTCGGCCTCGAAGACAAGGGCGGCATGGTGCGCGTTGGAGCAGTGCATTACAACACGCTGGAGGAAGTGGAGAACCTAAAAGAAGCACTGCTTGAAATCAGCAAGGCGTAACGCAAATTCGCTCCGCTCCTAAACTCAACCGAATAATCGGTTTTGAGCCGTCTTCAGACGGCTTTGGATGAATAGCCCGAACATTTATGTCCAGGCGGGATGGCGCAAAGGGGATGACCCCAGGATAACCAGGCCGGGAACCAATCCGGCCCGGCTTCGTTTTAAGACGAAGGTATAATTCCTTCAATGCCCACCCACAAAAGACCCTGTCTCGCTGCCCTTTTTCTTCTCTCATTGCTCCTGGCCTCCTGCCTGGCCGCCCCCCTCACCACCTCCACCGACCCGCACCCGCTGGAAGCCTACGTCTTCGTCACCGCCAGGCCGCAAGCCACCGCCACCCCTTTTCAGCCATCGCCCCATACCCAAACGCCCATCCCCCTCCCAACCCTTCCGCCCTCCCCAACGGCAACCTTCACACCCCTTCCAACCAACCCACCCTCCCCAACCCCTCGCCCAACCGACGCGCCGCCGACCATAAACGGCGACAAGCCCCAATACACCCTCTCCGCGCTGATGGATTACGCCAATCGCACAGTCACCGTCAGCCAGGTCATTCTCTACCCCAACCCAAGCGGCGAAACGCTCTCCAACCTGGTGCTGGGCGTCAACCCCAATTTGTGGGCAGGCGTTTTCTTCCTCGATACCCTAACCGTCAACGACGCCCCCGGCGACTACAGCCTCAATGGTCAGCGGCTTATCGTCAGCCTGAACCCGCCGCTCCAGCCGGGGCAGGCCGTCAAACTCGGAATCGCCTACCGCCTGAACCTGCCCTACAGTTCAGCCCGTTATGAAAATTTCGGCTACACGTGGCGGCAGGTCAACCTCATTGATTGGTATCCCTTCGTCGTCCCCTACGACGGCAACGGTGCATGGATTTTGCACGACCCACACCCCTACGGAGAAAACCTGGTCTACCCCCTGGCCGATTTCCGCATCCATCTCACCTTCGCCGATTCTACGCCGCCCGTAGTCGCCGCCTCAGCCCCGGCGCGTTACGAAAACAGCGCATTCGTTTATGAATTACCCAACGCCCGCAACTTCACCCTCAGCATCAGCCCGCACTTCCTGGTGCAAACCGCCAACGCAGATGGCATCACCATTTACAATTACTACTTCGCCGAACACGCCCTTGCCGCCGCGCACGTGTTGGAAATGACCCGCCAGGCCGTCCTCACCTACAGCAGCGTCTACGGCCCCTCCCCGCACAACGCGCTCACAGTGGTTGAAACCGACCTGAACGACGGCCTCGAAACCGACGGCCTATACTTCCTGGCGGCCAACTTTTACAACGCCTTCGATGGCACGGTGCGCAACAACCTGACGGTCATCGCCGTCCACGAGACTGCCCACCAGTGGTGGTATGGCGGCGTTGCCAACGACCAGGCCCTCGAACCCTGGCTCGATGAAGCCCTGTGCGCCTATAGCGAACACATTTTTTACGAGTACAATTACCCCGGTGCGCTCAACTGGTGGTGGAACTTTCGCATCTACGACTACAACCCCACTGGCTACGTTGATTGGCGCATTTACGACACCGGCTCGTTCCGCGCCTACGTCAACGCCGTCTACTTTCAAGGCGCCAAATTCCTCGAAAGCCTGCGCTCCCGCATGGGCGATGCCGCTTTCGTAACCTTCCTGCAAGATTACTACACCCGCCATCGCGGGCGCATCGCCGCCTCCGCCGACTTCTTCGCCACCCTCGCCGAACACACCTCCGCCGACTACTCTGACCTGATTCGCGCCTATTTCACCTACCGACGATGAAAAAACTCATCCCCTCTTGCCTCTTACTTCTCTGGATTTTGACCTCGTGCAGCCCCGGCCTGCCCGGCGTTGTCACCGTTACCCCAGCATCGTCCGTCACCCCAACAACCCCGCCGCAGCCTGCCTCGCCGTTACCCGAACAGACTGCCCTCCCGGCCCTCTCCACCCCCCTCCTGCCCCCCCCACCCCCTCCTACCCCCAACCCCCATACCCCTCCACCGAATATTTCCTCCGCCCTCCAAAACATCTCTTACACCCTCAACGCCCTGTTCGACTACGACAACAAAACCATGCTGGTTGAACAAAAAGTCACCTTCACCAACCGCAGCGGCACAACGCTTGAAACAATTACGATGGCCGTTGAACCCAATCGTCAGGGCGGTATCTTTCGCATCGAACGGCTGGGCATGGATGGAATCTCCCTCAACAACTACAGCCTCGAAAAACACCGCCTGACGTTCAACCCGCCAACCCCCATCCCCAACGACGCCACAGCCCAAATTGAACTAAACTACCTGCTGGCTTTGCCGCTCATCGAACAAGGCGACCCCAACCTCACCCGCCCCCAAATTTTCGGCTACACCACCCGGCAGGTCAATCTCACCGACTGGTATCCTATGCTCGTGCCATTCGACCCCCAAAACGGCTGGCTGCTGGCCGACCCCTGGTATTACGGTGAACACCTCACCTACCCTCTGGCCGATTTCGACCTCACCCTCAGTTTTGCCGACCCACCCAAAACCCCAACCGTAGCCTCCGGCGGGCAGGCCGAGTCCACCGCCGAAGGAACGCGCTACCTCCTCAAACAAGGCCGCACCCTGGCCCTGGCAATGGGGCTGACCATGCAATCGGCCTCCGCCGAAATGAACGGCGTCACCGTCACCTCTTACTACTTCCCCGGCTTTGAAATCCCAGGGCAGGCCGTTTTAGAAACCACCCTCAAGGCCCTCCAAACCTATACCGACCTGTTTGGCCCCTACCCACACACCACCCTGGCCGCCGTGCAGGGCGATTTTAACGACGGCATGGAATTTGACAGCCTGTATTACCTGAGCAACGCCTTTTATAACCTCTATGACCGCACGCCCAACAATTATCTGGTGATGGTCGCCGCGCATGAAACCTGTCACGCCTGGTGGTTTGGGGCGGTTGCCAATGACCAGGCCAACCACCCCTGGCTCGATGAGTCCCTGACCACCTACTGCGAGCGGCTGTTCTACGAGAAAAACTACCCAGACTCCCTGCCCTGGTGGCAATCGGCGCGGATTGACTTCTTTCAGCCAGAAGGAAAAATTGACGGCACCGTCCCCAGTTATGGCGGGTTCACCCCCTACACCAATGCCACCTACCGGCAGGGCGCACGCTTTTTGCACGAACTGCGCCAGCGGATTGGCGATGAAGCCTTCTTTGCCTTCCTCAAAGACTACTCCGCCCAAATGCGCGGCAAAATCACCCGGCCTGCCGACTTTTTCAGCATCCTGCAGAGCCATACCACCGCCGATTATTCAGACATTGTGACGAAATATTTTTCAGCCGCCCCGTGAGACCAGGAGTAAACCCGCCAATGCCCCCCCTCGAACACGTTTTTCTAAACAGCAACAGCATTCAACTGCATGTTGTTCTCTCTGGCCCTGCCCAGGGAAAACCGCTCATTCTTCTGCACGGCTTCCCAGAGTATTGGGGCGGCTGGAAGCGGCAAATCCCGGCCCTGGCCGCAGCCGGCTATCGCGTCATCGTCCCCGACCAACGCGGATACGGGCAATCGGATACACCGCGCGGCGTGGCGGCCTATACTCTGACGGAACTGGCAAAGGACATCGTCGGGCTGATGGATGCGCTCGGTGATGAAAAGGTCTACCTGGCCGGGCATGATTGGGGCGCGGCGGTTGCCTGGACAATCGGAATAGCCTACCCGCAACGGATACGAAAGTTGGCGATTTTGAACGTCCCCCATCCAGCGGTGATGATAGACTTCATCCGCAAAAGCCCCCGGCAAATGCTCAAATCCTGGTACATCGCCTTTTTTCAAATTCCTGGCCTGGCCGATTGGCTGCTGGCGCGGGATGACTTTGCCCTGGCCGCGCGTTTGCTGATTGGCAGCGGCAAAAAAGGCACCTTCAGCCGCCCAGAATTGGAAGAATACAAACAAGCCTGGCGCGCCTCCGGCGGGCTAACCGGCATGATTAACTGGTATCGCGCCCTGGCGCAAAAACGACCCACCCTGCCAGACAACCCGCGCCTGCAAATGCCCGTTCTTATCCTATGGGGCAAAAACGATGTAGCCCTCAGCGCCGAAATGGCCGCCGAGAGCCTGAAATTTTGCCCAAAGGGGCAACTGGTCTATTTTGAGAACGCAACCCACTGGGTGCAACATGACGAAGCCGAGGCCGTTTCGGCTCACCTGGCGACATTTTTTGCAGGCGGCTCGTCTCAATCGCTCGCAGAGGAAAAACAATAAACCCTGGGCGGCCTGTGAATTAAAAAAACGGGGCTGCCCAGGGTGAGCAGCCCCAATTTGCATGGATGAGACTTGCTTGTTGCACACCCAAAGCACGCCCCAAACTGCACGGGCTGGCTCTTTTACCCAAACCGCTCTTCCTTCCAAACATCGGCCCGATTGTGATAGCCGGCCTGCTCCCAAAAGCCGCGCCGGTCGGCGGGCATGAACTCCAGCCCGCGCAGCCACTTGGCGCCTTTCCAAAAATACGGCGACTCCAGCCCCGGCTGGTTCGGGATATATCCCACCACCCCGCGCAAGGGATAACCATGGTCAGGGGTCAGCGGCTCGCCGTTGAAATGCGTCGCCAGAAGGAAATTCTCCTGCAAGACCACCTCCAGCGGCAGGTTGACCGTAAACCCATACTCAGCGTGCTGCATCACGTATTTCGCGGTCGGTTTGAGTTTGATAAAACCCTGCTCCACCATTGCGCGCACCGAAACGCCCTCCCAAACCGTGTCAAACTTGCTCCAGCGCGTCACGCAGTGAATATCCATCACCAGTTTGGTGCGCGGCAATTGGTTGAACTCCTCCCACGTCCAGCGCGCATCCGATTCCACTTCGCCCCAGGCGCGAAAATCCCAGGTTGCGGGGTTGAAGGGCGGCACCGGGCCGTAGTGCAAAACGGGGAACTTGACCGTCAGTGATTGACCAGGCGGCAACCGCCCCTCGCTGCGAATACGTTGCTCTTCTTTTCTTCTATCTGGGCCTTCAAACAGGAACATATCAGACTCCTTTGGTCTGATTTCGATTATACCGAGATTCCGCAATGGCAAGGTAAGATTTTTATTAAAAACGCGCGCGCAGGGTTCTGCTGGAGAGAAGGGGGCCTGCCGCGCGGCTAGAGCGGGCTGAATCTTGCTTCGGGGTTAAAAAGGGATAATTTCACCCAGGGGCTGAAACCCCAACCGGTAAATTTTCCAGTCCATTTTGCCTTCGCGCGCATCGAAAATTTGGCCCCCCACCTTATGCAAAACCCGATTCGAGGCGGGGTTAAGCACCGTAACCGCCTTAATAGCGCGGCAGGCGGGGTCTCTGAAAGCCCAGGTGCATAGGGCGCGCAGCGCTTCGGTGGTATACCCGCGCCCCTGAAACGCTGGGGCAATTCCGTAGCCCACCTCCGCCTCACCCAGGGTGTTCAGGTAGCCCTTAAACCCAATCAACCCGACCCCGGTTCGCCCTCCCCGCTGACCAGAGTCGTCGGATTCGGAAATCACCACCAGCCAATACGTCTGCCAGGGATGCAGTTCAAGCGGGAGCGATTCCAT